>JAIRPW010000029.1 GCA_031256795.1 Zoogloeaceae bacterium
CCCCCCCCCCCCCCCCCCCCCCGGGCGCGCCGCAAACGCCTTTCTCGCCGCTCTTCTCTTTGCCGTTCCGCTGTGCGGAACGGCAAGTGACGACGGCGCAGACGCAAGCCATACGCTGACGCTGACCGCCAGTCCGCCCAGCGCGGCGGTCAATGAAACCAGCGTCTTGTCGGTCAAACTCACGCGGGACGGCAAGACGGTCTCCGGGGAGAATGTCACGCTGCAATGGCAGGTTAAAGGAACGGACGTCTGGCGTAACTTTCCCGTCGCCGTGGACGCTACCAACGTTTCCGGTTTGGCGGAGGTGGCGTTGAAAAACGCGGAGATTGCCGGGGGCGGTCACCGGACGCTGCGGGTCAGGGCGTTTTATGCCGACGCTTTAAGCGCGGATGTGGAAGTGATTTTTGGCGCGCCCCTGCCCTCCGGATTTATCGCCCTGTCGGATTCGGTAAAAAACTGGCGCGACGCCAAAAGCTATTGCGCGGATCAAGGCGGAAAATTGCCCAAAATCAATTATTCAGACTCGACCGGAGATGTGAATCCCGGCGACTCCATTGAGGGATTCGGAAGCCATGGCGGTTCCTGGCCTGCGGATATTCCCCGTGATGTGTTCTGGAGCGGCACGGAGTTTTCCGGCGCGCCCGGCGCGTCATGGGCGATTACGGAGAATGGCGGAGTAGAGGCCGTCAATGGCGGCACTGGAGATTCCTTTGGCTGGATGAGCGCCTGCGTTCCGTGAATTATGGATTTGGCGCGGACAGAAAAAATTCCCGTGTGGCCGGGTGATCCCAGGCGGTGATTTCCGCGATGCTTCCCTGCCGCAGGACGCGCTGTTCGGCCAGTACCGCCACCGAGCTTTCCAGGCCGCGAATCGTTTCGACGTCATGCGTTACCAGCACGACGGTAAGCCGCAGCATCTCCTGCAATTCCCGGATAAGGCGCACAAAACTTCGGCTGCGCGGCGGGTCGAGCCCCGCCGTCGGCTCGTCCAGCAGCAAGAGTTCCGGCTCGATCGCCAGGGCGCGCGCCAGCGCCACGCGCTTGATCATTCCGCCGGATAACTCCGCCGGCGTCAGCGCGGCCTGTCCGAAATCCAGGCCGACCATATTGAGTTTCAGGCGCACGTTTTCCCGTATCCATCCCTCATCCAAAAAGCCAAGCTCCCGCAGAGGAAAGGCGATGTTGTCATACACAGAAAGCGCGGAAAATAGCGCGCCCTGCTGAAAAAGCATTCCCAAACGCCGTCGCAGCGCCTGCCGCTGCGCCAGGCTCGCGTGATGCAGCGATTCGCCGAAAAGGCGTACCTCTCCTTGCGCGGGCGCGGTCAAGCCCAGGATGACGCGCAGCAGCGTCGTTTTTCCGCTGCCCGATCCGCCGATCAATGAAATCACCTCGCCCTGCCGCGCCGTGAAATCCAGCGCGCGATGAATGAGGGTTTCGCGGTAGCGCGTCCAGACGCCGCGCAGCTCGATGACGCCGCTGGCGTCGGCGGCGGGCTGCGGAAGGGGAGAAAGGGAGGGGGCGCGGCTCACGCTATATCCCAATCTGCCGGGTCAGGAGCGCGAAAATGGCGTCCGTAAGGATGACCAGCGTAATCGCGGTGACGACGGACGCGGTAGTATGGCGCGAAAGGCTTTCCGTGTTCGGGCGTACTTTCAGGCCAAAATGGCAGGCCAAAAGCGCGATCAAAAAGCCAAAAACAGCGCCCTTGGACAAGCCAATCCACAAATTGGAAAACGCGACGACTTCGGGGAGACGCAGGAAAAAATAAGGGATGGACAATTCCAGTTCCACAAAAGCGGCAACCGCGCCGCCCAGAAGCGCGGAAAACGAAACCCAGACGACCAGAAGGGGCATGACCACCAGCATGGCCGCCACTTTTGGCCATACGACCCGCAAGGTTGCGGAAACGCCCATAACGGCCAGGGCGTCAATTTCCTCCGTAACGCGCATTACGCCGATCTGCGCGGTCATGGCCGAGCCGGAGCGTCCGGCGACCAGCACTGCCGCAAGCACCGGCCCCAGTTCACGGATAATGCCCATCCCCAGCAGATTGACCACAAAAATATCCGCGCCGTAAAGTCTTAGCTGTAGGGCGGACAGATAACTGATGGTCAGCCCGATTAAAAAGCCCACAAGCAAAGTGACCGGCATGGCCTCGAAACCCGCCTTATAAAGCGTGGCGGAAAATTCTTTCCAGGGCATGGCTTTGGGGTGACGGCACAAAAAGTATGCGCTTAACACAAGCGCGCCGAGCAGTTCGGTTACGTCCAGCGTAAAGGAAAGCATCCGGCGCGACATGGAAAGCACGGAGCGTCCCAGGCGTTCCAGCCACAGGAAAGGGACTGGCCGCGCGCTTTCCTCTTTTTGCTCCGGCAGACGCGCGATACGCGAGAATGCGGCAGCCAAGCGCTCCGGCAAAATGATCTGCTTTGGATAGCGCTGTCGCCAGGCACGCCACAGCAAGAGCGCGGCGGCATTGTCCAGGCGGCTGATCCCCTCCAGATTCCAGGATCGCGCTTCGCTCCCCGCCTGGGAAAGCGCCTGGAACAGGAGACGCCGCCGCCGTCCCAGTATGTCAAATTCCGCCAGCGTCCACGCGCCGGAGAGCGCGGCCTCGCCGTCAGACAGCCGTAATACGGGAGGATCGGGCGCGGTCATTCTTTTGGCTTCTTTTCGCTGAGGACGTCCAGACGGAATTCAAACCCGGCCTGCCGCCAGATACCGGACTCTTCTGACAGGGCCGCCGCAGTCCACGGATTTTCCTCCAGCCAGCGCTCCGGAATGGAGAGGGAAAAACCGTTTGACAACGGTCTCGCGCGCAGATGCGGCAATTCACGGTCATCGCGGCTGCGATGCAGAAGCGCCGCGAGACGAAGGCAGAAAATGAGCTGCCAGACCGGATCATTTCTCGGAGTCGCGGAAAATTTTCCCAGATTGCCGCGATGTCCCAGTACCAGCGTAGCCAGACGCGCCCGGTCCTTGTTGGAGAAGCCGGGCATGTCGGCATAGGTCAAAATATAAGCGCCGTGTTTGTGGTAGCCGCTGTGCGCGACGGAAATTCCGATTTCGTGAAGACAGGCTGCCCAGTCCAGAAAAAGCGCGTTTTCCTCTGTTTCGGCGTTTTCCGCTCCCGCCTCCGCAGGCAAGGGTTGCCCGGAAAGCTGCGACCAGAGGTTCAGCGCCGCCGCGCGCACCCGCAGCGTTTGCCGCCGCTCCACATGATAGCGGCGGGCGAATTGGCGCACGGTTTCCGCGCGCATATCCTGGTGCTGAAAGCGTCCCAGCAAATCATAAAGCGCGCCCAGGCGCAGAGCGCCGTCCGCGTAGGTCATGCGGGACAGGCTGAAAGCCTCAAATATCGCGCGCATAATCGCAAGGCCGCCCGGCAGTACCGGCAGGCGATCCGCGCGAGAGCCGGGCGCGTTGAAAGCGTCAATCGCGCCGATTTTGCAGAGCAGCGCGGAGAGCTTATCCAGCCCCTCGCGGGTAATTCCCGCCACATTGCCGGGGTTCAGACGATTGGTTTCCAGCAGGTCGCAAATGGCGCGCGCCGTTCCAGAAGAGCCGATGGCCTCTTTCCAGCCCTGCCGCAGATAGTCGTGCCGAATCAGCTCAATTTCCTTGGCGGCGGCTTCTTGCGCGGCGTACAGACGTTTTTTGTCAATCTTGCCGTCGGGAAAGTAGCGCAGGGTGTAGCTTACGCAGCCCATGTAGAGCGAATCCAGCAGCAACGGCTCTTCCTTTTTGCCGATGACGAATTCTGTTGAGCCGCCGCCGATGTCAATGACCAGGCGTTTGTGCGAGGCGGGCGGCAGGGAGTGAATGGTTCCCAGATAGATGAGGCGCGCTTCTTCGCGTCCGGCGATCACTTCAATGGGAAAGCCCAGCGCCGTTTCGCCGCCCGCGAGAAATTCTTCTGCATTGCGCGCGACGCGCAGGGTATTGGTGGCTACCGCGCGTACCGCTCCTTTTTTAACATGGCGCAGCCGTTCGCCGAAACGGCGCAACGCCGCCCAGCCGCGCTCCAGCGAGGGGCGGTCCAGCGCCTTTTCCGCGGTCAGCCCGGTGGCCAGACGCACGGTCTCCTTGAGGGAGTCCAGAGGATAGATCTGTCCGTCAACCACGCGCCCCACTTGCAAACGAAAACTGTTGGAACCCAAATCCACGGCGGCGATTGTTTCATATTCCATGTTTTTTCTCCGCGATTTTCAGTTTTTGCCGGGTTCGGATCGCGCGTAAAAAACGGCAATCCCAAGGATTGGCCTGACGCGGCGCGTCTTTCCGCAAAAGCTCTTCCAGCGTTTCTTCCGGGAAAGCGCCTGAATGCCGCGCCAGAACGCGGAGGTCGCGATCCAGCGCCAGTGTCATGGGCAGTCCGGAAACGGCTTCGCGTTCCCGCGCGAAAAGCGCCAGATCGGAGGCGCTGCCCAGCCATACCGGAAACGCGGGAGTTTGGCGCGCCAGGAAAGCGCGCACGTTTTCCCGCGTATCTATCGCCAGTCCCAAAAACCGCGCTCTGGCGCTCCATTTTTTCTGCAAGCGCGAAAAGGCGGGCAGTTCCTTTACGCAGGGCGCGCACCAGGTTGCCCATAGGTTGAGTACCAATATTTTTTCCGGGTTCGTTTTTCGGAATGCCGCGAGCGTCGTGGTTTGGCCGTCAAGCGTCATGAAAGGGCGCGACCACATGGGATGGGTCATGGGCAAGGAATCCGGGCAGGAGGCCGCGCAGGGCAGGACGCCGCACAACGCGAAAATGATCGGAGCGAGGTTTCTGGTGTTCGCCAAAAGGCTCATGTCGCGGATTCCAGAAGTTTTAATACGTCTTTTAGCGGTAACGGGACGCTTGCGCGCCTGTCGCGCCGCGCGCGGCCTTGCCGCCATACGCGCAGCGGGAAAACCGAAAGGTAAACGTCGGTTTCGGGCCATTTCAGGCAAAACCGCGCTTCCGCGCGCTCGTCGCGCGGCTGTTCCGCATAAAATTCCAGTTGCCGGTCCAAAAGAAAAATTTCTACATCCTTGGCGCTGTCGGCAAACAGTAACAGTTCGACAGCGGAATACTTTGAAGCCGTGCCTTCCAGCGCCGCGCCCGTCAAGCAAGGGCGAAAGGGCAAAAGGCATTCCATGACTCGTGCCGCCGCTTCGCGCAGACGGCGCAGACGTTCCGGGGTCTCGCCGCCCTGATACAGCGCGAGATAAAGCCGCAGCGCTTCTTCCACCTCGTCATCGGAGGGCAGGGCGGCGCGATCCATTCCGCCCAGCTGCCGCGCCGCCTTTTTTTTGGCGGATTCTATATCCGCAAGTCCGTCCTCCGCCATCAGGCGGGCGGCCAGACCCGCGATGCGCGGACGGGAAAGCGGCGGTCGGGAATTTTTGGCCATAATGCGCAAACGCGCTCCACAAGGAGAATTTTCCGGAATTTTCGGCAAGACGCCAGAATCGCGGAAGGCTTCAGGTAAAATTTCCGCGATTCTAAATCCGAAGACAGAAAACGCCTATGCGCATCCATATTCTCGGAATTTGCGGCGCCTTCATGGGCGGTTTGGCGCGGCTGGCGCTGGAAGCCGGACACGCGGTAAGCGGCTGCGACGCGGCGGTTTATCCGCCAATGAGCGAGCAGCTGCGGGCAGACGGCGTCGCGCTTACGGAAGGCTATGACCCGAAAACGCTGGAGACTCCCGCGGATTTATACGTGATCGGCAATGCCTTGTCGCGCGGCAATCCTTTGCTGGAAGCGATTCTAGATCGAGGGCTTCCCTATGTTTCAGGACCGCAGTGGCTTGCGGAGCATATTCTGCAAGGGCGGCACGTGTTGGGGGTTGCCGGAACGCACGGCAAGACAACGACGGCTTCCATGCTTGCGTGGATTCTGGAGAAGAACGGCCTTTGTCCGGGTTTTCTGATTGGCGGAGTGCTGCGTAACTTTGGCGTTTCTGCGCGGCTGGGACGCGCGCCTTTTTTCGTGATTGAGGCGGATGAATACGATACCGCCTTTTGCGACAAGCGATCCAAATTCATTCACTATCGTCCGCGCACCTTGATTCTCAACAATCTGGAATATGATCACGCGGATATTTTCAGCGATCTTGCCGCGATTGAGCGGCAATTCCATCATTTGGTGCGCACTTTGCCGGCTTCTGGCCTGATCGTTTGCAACCGCCAGGAAGAGAGTCTCGCGCGGGTTTTGGCGCGCGGATGCTGGACGCGGGTTGAATACTTCAACGATCCGGAGGGAATTCGCGCGGAAGGCGAAGACGCGGACGGTTTTCTGCGGATCGTGGAGGGCGGCGCGCCAATCGGCGAGGCGCGCTGGGATTTGATTGGCGCGCACAATCGCCAGAATGCCGCCGCGGCGCTATTGGCCGCGCGGCATGTGGGCGTGCCGTTCGCCGACGGTCTGGCTGCGCTTACGGATTTTCAGAATGTTCGGCGGCGCATGGAGATTCGCGGCAAAGCGGCGGGCGTAACGGTCTACGATGATTTCGCGCATCATCCGACCGCCATTGCCGCCACGCTGGACGGTTTGCGCCGGAAGGTCGGCGACGCGCGCGTATTTGCCGTGCTGGAGCCGCGCTCCAACACCATGCGGGAGGGCGTTCTGAAAGATCGGCTGGCGGAAAGCCTTGCGCAAGCCGATCTGATTTTTTGCTACGCGGCCAATTTGGGCTGGGACGCGGCGGAAAGCCTCGCGCCGCTCCAGGAACGCGCGCGCGTATTTGAGGACCTGGAACGGATGGTTGAGGAGATTGCCGTCGCGTCCCGGTCGGGCGATCACGTGCTCGTCATGAGCAATGGCGGTTTCGGCAACATTCACAACCGGCTGCTTTCCGCCCTGCAATGCCGTGCCGCGGCTTTATAATTCTCGATTCCTTTTTTCTGGCGCGCCATGAAACTTATTATTCTCGACCGCGACGGAGTCATCAATGTTGATTCCGCGCACTACATCAAGAATCCGGCGGAGTGGAAGGCGATCCCCGGTTCTCTGGAGGCCGTTGCCCGTCTGAATCAGCATGGTTACAGAGTGGTCGTCGCCACCAATCAATCCGGGATTGGGCGCGGGCTTTTCGATATGGATACCCTGAATGCCATCCACGAAAAAATGGTGCGGGAGCTGGCCGCAGTCGGCGGGCGGGTGGAAGCCATTTTTTATTGTCCGCATCCCGCGGACTCGGATTGCGACTGCCGCAAGCCCAAACCGGGCATGTTTCACCGCATTGCCGCTCGCTTTAATGCTGATTTATCCGGCGTTCCCGCGATTGGCGACTCTTCGCGCGACCTGGAAGCGGGCGCGGCGGCGGGATGCCAACCGATTCTGGTGTTGACCGGCAAGGGGGAAAAAACCAAAGCGGAAGGAAATCTGCCGCCGGGAACGCTGGAATTCCCCGATCTTGCCGCCGCCGCCGATGCGATCCTCCAGAAGGACGCGGCATGATTGCGTTGCGCTCTTTCGTGTTCTGGGTTTTGATTTCCGCCAGTACCATTGTTTTCGGGACCGGGTTTGTCTTGAGTATTCTGCTGCCGCTGCGCGCGCGCTTTTGGCTGCTCCGGTGCTGGCGCGCGAGTTTCAATCTATTTGCGCGCGGTATTCTGGGGTTGCGGGTCAAGGTGCTGGGGCGTGAAAATATTCCTGAAAAGCCTACGCTGGTGCTTGCCAAACACGAATCTGCCTGGGAGACGGTCGGATTGCAGGATATTTTTATTCCCGCCGTGTTTGTGATGAAAAAGGAACTTTTGCGCGTGCCTTTTTTCGGCTGGGGGCTGTACGCGCTCAATATGATCGCCATTGATCGCGGCGCGGGCAGAGCCGCTTTGCGGCAAATGCTGGAGCAGGGGTTGCAGCGCTTGCGCGCGGGGATCTGGATTATTGTTTTCCCGGAAGGTACGCGCGTGCCGCCGGGGGAAACTGTGCGCTATAAATCGGGCGCGGCCTATTTCGCCATGAAAAGCGGAATGGCGGTCGTGCCGGTCGCGCACAACGCGGCGGATGTATGGCCGAAAAAATCGCTACGGATTCGACCGGGTCTGATTACGGTGAGCGTTGGCCCTCCTATCGCCACGGAGGGACTGAAAGACGCGGAAGTCAATCGAGCGGTGGAAACGTGGATTGAGGGCGAAATGCGCCAGATTGCGCCCTGGCGGTATACATGGGAAAACACGGAAACGCGCATGAATTTAAGCAAACCTCATGCGTAAGCGCGGCGCTCTTTTTTCAGGCCGTCTGCAATTCGGCGACGGCGTCGACGATTCTGTTCCTTTCCGCGTGACGCTTGGCCGCCGCGGGGGATTTGTCTTACGTTTTGGCGCGCGCGGCATTTCTGTGCGCGCGCCCAGGCGAGTTTGCCGCGAGGAAGTCCGCGCGCTTTTTCTTCAGCGCGCGGACTGGATTCAAAAAACCGCCCAAAAATGGCGGGAGCGGGAAAATTGTCGTTTTCAGATACGCGAGGGCGCGAGTATTCCCTATCTGGGCGAATTCTTCCGCCTGACCCGTTCGGAAAGCGGGGAGTGTTATTGCGATGGGGCGGCGCGCGCGCTTTATATTGCCGCTCCGGAGGGAGAGGACGCTTTTCGCTCCGCGTTCGTGCGCTGGCTCCGGCAGGAAGCGCGCGAATATTTTGCGGAACAGATTCAGGTTTACGTGAACGCGCTGAAAGTTCCGCCGCCGTCCCTGCGTATTTCCGGCGCGGAGTCTCGCTGGGGAAGCTGCAACACGCGGCGGGAAATTCGTCTTTCCTGGCGGCTTCTGTATCTTGCGCCCGCGCAGATCGCCTATGTTGTCGCGCATGAGTGCGCGCATTTGCTGGAAATGAATCACGGCCCGATGTTCTGGAAAATCGTTTCCGGGCTGTATCCAGACTGGAAAGCGGCACGGGCGGAAATTCGTCGGGTCGAAAGCGTGCTGCCGAGAATATCCGGGAGGGGGACAAGAAAAACTTTGCCGCCGCCGTCAGCATCGGGAAATTTGGGCGGCCTCAAGAGTCGTTTCCAATCCGTTCAAGGATTTGGCGCGGCGGAAAGCACGCCCTTGTTTTTTCTTGCGCAGAAAACCGCTTTCGGCGAGCTTATCAAGATACCTAGTCGCCGTTAGCTTGGATACGCCCATATCCCGCATAACGAACCTTGGCTTCCTGAAGTCCAAGCGTACTCAGCAAAATGCTCTGATTCGGGATAGAGGCGGCAAGCCCTTTCAATTCTGTCTAATGCTTAGGGCGGAGCGGGAGGAATCCCTATCGCCGTTCTATCCGCCACAGGAGGGCAAAGGCGGCGAGCAGGAACAGCAGCGAGGGCGCGGCGGCGGCAAGAACCGGCGGCCAGGCGCGCAGAATGCCCAGACTGGAAAACAGTCCGCTCAGCATATGGAACAGCACGCCGATCATGACTCCGGCAAAAATTTGAAGACTGACGCCGCCCGCTCGCCCATGCGTCACTCCGAAGGGCAGCGCCAGCGCCGCCATGACCAGCGCCGCGGCGGGATAAAGAATCTTCTTCCAGAAAGCAATGGCGTAGCGCTCGGTTTTCTGCTGATTGCTGGACAGATGCCGCAAATAAAGAACCAGACTCACAAGCGACATGCGCTCCGGGGAAACCATGACAACCGAAATAAGGTCGGGCGACAGCGCGCTTTCCCAGAGAAATTCTGTTTGCCGTTCCACTCGCGCCTCGCGCCGCTCCGCGCCGCCGCTTTCTGTTTCCGAGCCGGGAATTTCTGGCAGCGAGGTTCGCGCCACGTTGAAAAGCCGCCATTGCCCGGTACGCACAAATTCCCCCTGTTCCGCGTCCATCACATATTGCAGGTGATTTTCCGCGTCAAACTGATAGATGCGCAGACCGGAGAGACGCGAGTCCGGGGTTGCCGAGCGGATATTGACGAAGGAACGCCCGTCTTTGACCCACAGGCCAGAAATAAATTCCTGGGCGACGACGCTGTGAATGGCGTGCGCGCGCATTTCCTGGGCCGTGCGTTCGGCGGGCGGCAGCAAGATTTCCCCCAGCAAAAGCGTGAACAGCGCAAATACTCCGGCGATCTTGAAGAGCAAAACGAGGAGCGCGCGCGCGGAAAGCCCAGAGGCGCGCAGCACCGCCAATTCGGAGTGCCTGGATAAGTCCGAGAGCGCGTATAGCGCGCCAATCAGAACGGCAATCGGCAGCAATTCATAGATACGTCCCGGCAGACGCAGCCCGACGTACAAGAAAGCGTGGCGCGTGCCGAATTGCCCGCGCCCTACGTCTTTTAGGCTTTCGATTGTGTCGAAAAAGGCATAAAGGGCCAGCAGCGCCAGCAGCACCAGTAAGATGGCGAAAACAAGCTCGCGCCCAATATGGCGCTCGTAGAGTTTCATCGCGGCGGTTCCCGCGGCGGCGCGGCGCGGCGCCGTCGGCGCGCGCGCGCGAAGGTGAAGGGCGGGAAGAGCATCAGCCGCCAGCAAAATAACAAAAAGAGCGCGAGCAGCATGAGCGCGTGCGGCGCGCCAAAGGCAAGCGGAAAAATGAGCAGCCCGCGCGCGACCCAGGCTTGACTGACCGAAAGCAAATTGTTGTATAGCGTAAAGATTACGAGCGCGAGCAGCATGTTCATGGAACGCCCGGAACGGGGATTTACGAAAGAGAGCGGCACGGCCAGAAAAGCGAGCAGCAGCGCCGCGACGGGCTGCCCGAAGCGCCACAGCAATTCCCCGGCCTGACGCGGGTCGTCGCCGCGCCAGGAAAGCTGCCACAACGGCAGCATACGGGGAGATTCATCCGTTGCTTCCGCGCGCGCTTCTTCAATGCGCACGCCGTACCGTTCAAAGTTCATTACCCGAAAATTGGGCAAACCGGCTTCTACTTCATAGCGCTGCCCGCGTTCCAGCATCAAAAACCGGTCGCCGTTTTCCATGATTTCCTGGCGTCCGCTATCCGCCATGACCACGCCCAGGCGTCCTTCCTGAAAACTGCTGACAAAGATATTGCTAAATACTTCCCCTTCCGCGGCGACGCCTTCTTCGGCGAGTTTTTCCACAAAGACGACCCGATCACCGCGCGCCCCATGGGAAACCTCGCGGAAAACTCCGGGAGAAATCGGCATACTCGCGTTCTTTGCCTCGACTTGATTGCGGTATTGCGCGCTTCGCGACGCCCCCCAGGGGGAAATGAACAAGGAAAGCGCGGTGATGACGAGAACAATGGGCAGGGCAAAGCGCGCGACCGGTCTGATCCAGGCGAACAGCGACAGGCCGGAGGAGAACCAGACCGCCATTTCCGAATCGCGGTAGGCGCGGGAAAGCGGCAGAAGTACCGCCATAAAGAGAGAAAGCGACAAAAGCGCGGGCAGATAATTGAGGGCGGAAAACCCCAGGAGCGCCAATACCGCATCCGGCGCGAGTTTGCCGCCCGCAGCCTCATTCAGAAGGCGTACCAGCTGCGTGGAAACAAGAATCGCGAACAGCGCGACAAAAATTCCGCTGGCGGCCTGGGAAAATTCACGGCGGACGGCGCGCTCAAAAATCATGCGAATCAATTCAAAAAAAGAAGTCTTACAAAGGAATGGCTTTTGACTTTGCTGAAAGGATGCAGGGATAATCCTTCTGTTTGACGCCATTCGGGCAAGGGAAAATTTTGTGGAATTTAGCATAAAAAAACTGGACGCGCCGGAGCGTATGCCAGTGGATTGTCTGGTTCTGGGCGCGTTTGCGGGAACGGACGCCCAGACGCCGCCGGAGCTTGCCGTGCCGGACGCGGCCCTGCGCCCGAAAACGCGCGCCGCGCTGGAGGAGGTGCTGCGGGCCGGGGATTTCTCCGGAAAACCCGGCAGTCTATTGCCGCTGTACCACATGCCAGACGCCGAGGCCGCGCGGACACTGTTGTTCGGCCTGGGGGAAAAGGGCGAGGAAGATGACGCACGGCGCGGCATACAGGCCGCGCTGGAGTCTCTTGTCTCTTCCCGCGTCAAAAAAGCCGCGTTCCTGATGGAAGGGACGGCGAAGAATATGGAGGCAAGACTGCGTCTGGCGGTCCGCGCCGCGGCGGAATTCGCCGCCATCCGGACGGAGCCGCGCCGCAAAAAGGAAGAAATTCCGCCGCTTTTACTGGAAAGCGTAACTTTCCTTTTACCGCCGGAAGTCTGGCGGAATCTGTCTGCGGAAGCGTTGCGCCGCGCGCTGGAGGAGGGAGAAGCCATTGCCTCTGGTATCGCGCTGGCGCGGCGTTTGGGGAATCTTCCCGCCAATGTTTGTACGCCGGAATATCTGGCGGATATTGCGCGGCAGCTGGCCAAAACACACAAAATGCGCTGCTCTGTTCTGACGGAAAAGCAGATTGAGAAAGAGGGAATGCGCGCTTTTCTCGCGGTGGCGCAGGGCGCCAAAAGGCCGCCGCGTTTCCTGATTCTGGAATATCCGGGGGAATCGGATGGGCGCGCGAAGGAATTGCCGCCGCTTGTATTGGTGGGCAAGGGCATTACTTTTGATTCCGGCGGCATTTCTTTGAAGCCCGGCGCGGGCATGGATGAAATGAAATACGATATGTGCGGCGCGGCCGCCGTGCTGGGTACGCTGGCGGCAGCCGCGCGGATGCGTTTGCCGCAGCGTCTGGTCGCGCTGATTCCCGCCTGCGAGAATATGCCGGATGGCGCGGCGACAAGACCGGGCGACATTGTCGAGACTCTTTCCGGGCATACGGTGGAAATCCTTAACACGGACGCGGAAGGCCGCCTCGTCTTATGCGACGCGCTGGCCTACGCAAAACGGCTGCGGCCTGCCGCCATCATTGACGTCGCCACGCTGACGGGCGCTTGCGCCATAGCGCTGGGAGAACATGCGCATGGGCTTTTTTCCAATGCGGACGCGCTGGCGGCGGAGCTTGTCGCGGCGGGCGAGACGGCGCGGGATCGCGCCTGGCGTCTGCCGCTCTGGAAGGAATACGCAAAGGCGCTGGAAAGCCCTTTTGCGGACTTCGCCAACGTTGGCGGGCGGGAAGGCGGCGCGATTACGGCCGCGGCGTTCCTTTCGCGCTTTGTGGATGCGGCTACGCCCTGGGCGCATTTGGACATTGCCGGAACCGCCTGGAAAAAGGGCAAGGGAAAAACCGCGACCGGTCGTCCGGTTGCGCTTCTTTGCCAGTATCTGATGGCGGACGCGGCGCGGTTTTCCGGGTCTGCCTTGCCTGCCGCCGGGAAAGGGAAAACCGGTAAACCGGGAAAACCGGGAAAATCCGCAAAACTTGTCAAAGTTGCCGAAAAGACGGGCAGAACCTCATGACGAGAGTATTGTTCTACCATAGCGCGCCAAAGGATCGGCTGGAAACCGCGCGGGAACTCGTGTGTTCCATGTTTGCGCGGGGCAAGAGCGTCACCGTATTCGCGCCGGACTCCAGGCGCGCGGAGTGGCTGGACCGCGTTCTCTGGATGCAGCCGCAGACGAGTTTTGTGCCGCATTGCGCCGCGACGGATCCGCTGGCGGCGGAAACGCCCGTTTTGTTCGCGGCGGACCTTGCCGCGTTGGAAGCCGTGCCGAGTCCCGCGAGGCTTTTCAATTTGGCGGAAGAATTGTCGGAAGAGATGCTGGCGCGTTTTTCTCGTTTTCCCGCGCTCATCGAGGCGATTACTACGGACGCGGACGAGCGGGGGCGGGGGCGCGCCCGCGCCAAACAATATAAGGACGCGGGGTTTTCCCCGTTGGAGTATGTTGATCTTTCCCAAGGAACCGGCGCGTGATCTCCGCTCATGACGATCTTCCGGTGCTGACCGAGGTGGTGCATCCGGATCGCCTTCCAGAGGCGGTCGCGCCGCCTCCGGTCGTGAAACCCTTTGTTGAGCCGCCTGTTTCCGTAAAACCTGCCGCGCCGCCTGCGGCGGAAAAGCCCGCCGAATCGCCTGTCTCCGCAAAACCTGCCGCGCAAGATTCGTCAGCGGACAAGGAGTTGATGTTTTTCCGGCGGCATGTTTTGGAACTGCTGCGCCAGCGGCTTTCTGCGGAGATTCCTACGCTGGTGGAGGCCGCACTGCAAAACGCCCTGCCCGCGATTGAGCGGGAAATCCGCGCGGGTCTGGAGGAAAGCGCGCTGGACGCGCTCAATACTTTTTTACCGCCGCGCGCCTGAGCCGTTTGTTTCTGCGGGGTTGATGGCGCGGCGCGTGGTTTCGCGGTTTTCTTTTGGTACGCCATGTCCAGACTTCTGATTCGCTCTTTTCCCGCGTCGCGCCGATACCGTCTGGAACAGGCGGGAGTTCCGCCCCTGCTCGCGCGTCTTTATGCCGCGCGCGGCGTGGCGGATATTTCGGAAGTGGATTACCGCCTTCAGTGCCTTGCGCCGCCGGAGGCGCTCCTTCACGCGGAAGAGGCAGCGCGGCTGATCGCGGACGCGCTGGCCGCGAACGCGCGGCTTTTGATTGTCGCGGATTATGACTGCGACGGCGCGACGGCGTGCGCGGTCGGGATTCGCGGCCTTGAGGGGTTGATTCGCGCCAGGCCGGGTTGCGGCGCGAGCGTATGCTATTTGGTACCTGACCGGTTTACGCTGGGATATGGGTTATCGCCTGCCATTGTTGATCTCGCGGCGCGGGAGAAACCGGATCTGATCATTACGGTGGATAACGGGATCGCCAGCCTGGAGGGGGTCGCGCGCGCGCGCGCCTTGGGCATTGCCACGCTGATTACCGACCACCATTTGCCGGGCGATTCTCTTCCAGACGCGGACTGTATCGTCAATCCCAACCAGCCGGGCTGCGCGTTTCCTTCCAAGCATTTGGCGGGCGTTGGCGTGATGTTTTATGTGTTGATCGCGCTGCGCGCCGAATTGCGCCGACGCGGCTGGTTTTGCGCGCGCGCGGAGCCTTCTTTGGCGTCGCTCCTGGATTTGGTCGCTTTGGGAACGGTGGCTGACGTCGTTCCGCTGGACTATAACAACCGTATTTTGATCAGCGCGGGATTGGCGCGGATGCGCTCCGGGCGATCTTCTCCGGGTATCTCCGCCCTGTTGGCGGCTGCGGGGCGGCGGCCTGAGACGGCCTCTGTTTTTGATTTTGGCTTTTTGCTGGGGCCGCGCCTCAATGCCGCCGGACGGCTTGAAAATATGAGCATCGGCATAGAATGCTTGCTGACGGACGATCCTGATCGGGCGCTGATGCTGGCGCGGCAGCTGGATCGGCTGAACCGCGAGCGGCGCGACATTGAGGCCGGGATGCGGGAACAGGCGGAGACGCTGCTGGATAAAATTGACATGGCGGACACGCCGCCCGGAGTAGCCCTGTTTGCCGAAAATTGGCATCCAGGGGTGGTGGGGATTCTCGCTTCGCGCGTCAAGGAGAAGCTGCATCGTCCGGTTTTCGCGTTCGCGCGGGGCGAGAATGGGGAAATTAAAGGTTCCGGGCGTTCCATTCCCGGTCTGAATTTGCGGGACGCGCTGGATAGCTTGAGCAAGCGCGTGCCGGGGCTTTTGCTGCGTTTTGGCGGACACGCGGCGGCTGCGGGCGTGACGATGCGCGAGGCGGATTTTCCGCGCTTTTCCGCGCTTTTTTCCGAGATCGCCGCTGAACTGATCGCGCCGGAAGACCTGACGCGCCGCTTGAATACGGACGGCTCGCTGGATTTATCCTCTTGCAACCTTGCCGCCGCGAAGGTTCTGGGCGCGCAGATTTGGGGACAAGGTTTTCCGCCCCCCCTGTTTTATGACGCATTTGAGGTGCGCGGCGAACGCTTGCTGAAAGAAAAGCATTTGCGGCTGACGCTGGCGCGGGAGGGGCGTCCCTTTAACGCGGTTTGGTTTAACCGCG
Organism: Zoogloeaceae bacterium; assembly: GCA_031256795.1. Taxonomy (GTDB): domain Bacteria; phylum Pseudomonadota; class Gammaproteobacteria; order Burkholderiales; family Rhodocyclaceae; genus Azovibrio. The sequence continues at coordinate 15,746 of JAIRPW010000029.1, forward strand.
CCGTTTCGCCGCCGCCCAGGGCGTCTTTTGCGTACGCTTTAGAGGTTAACGCTTTCCGGGGCGTTGAGTCCGCGGAGTTGCGCATTGAGGAATGCGCGGACGCTGAAGGCGGCGCGCTGCCGTGAAAAGCCCTGTCTGCCGTCAAAACGCGCGGAATCAGAATCCGCGCGTCATCGCCGCGGCGATCCCGGCGCTGAAATTTTTTCGCCAATCGTCTAGAATGCCTTGGGGCGCGTAAATGGCAGAGGCAGGGCAGCGGCGAGTGTTCCTTTTTCCGTTGGCTTGCTGACGGGCAGAGGGAGAAAGTCATCATGACGGGCAAAAATCTTTCTGGCGGCGTGTTGGCGCGGAAAGAATTTCGGCAAGGTATTTTTTCGCTGATTGCGGCGGCAATGGTTTTGTTTGCGCACCTTGCGCGGGCGACGCCAGACATTGTCGGCGCGACGCTGAGCGTTGCCCGGCCGCATACGCTCTACAGCCGCACGCAGGAAAACTCTCCCGCCTTTGGACTGAACCTTACCTTCGCCTCGGCGCTGACCAACGCGGCGGATGACCGCTGGCACGGCACTTTGCTTGCCATTGTGCCCAAAGACGCGCCGCAGCCTGCGGACACGTATTACAAGTGCTTCAATACGACGAGCCATACCAGCGGCGTGACGCAAGGGAGCGGGAACCTTACCCAGGCGACGGTGCGCGATCTTGTCAATGGGCTTGCGCAAGGCGCGCATGATGCGTGGATTGTCGCTTCGCCGGAGAACGACTGCGTCAGCGAGGACAATTCCCAGCCCTTCAAACTTTCCGCCGCTTTCAACCTTGTCAACGCGGGCATTACGCTTACTTCCGCGTCTGTCGAGAACGGTTCCCGCGCGGATGGGGAGCGTTCGCGCGTGCTTTTTTTACTCCATACAAACCAAGATCCCGCCGCGTATAACGCCTTTTGGAACAACACGGTTTTGAATCCAAGGCCTACGCTGTCGCTGACCGGGAGAGCGTATAACGGGAGTGTTCGCGGGCATGGCTGGAATTACTCGCAGGTGACGCTGACCAATATTGCCGGCGGGGAATCCGCTTCTTTTTGCGTGGACAGCACGTCGCTGAATCCAGCCGCCAACGCGGCGATTGGCCAGAACAATAATTTTCAGCTGCCCATCAATCGCGTGAACTATCACGAACTTTTTGAGACTCTGCCGCCCGGTCAGTACAAACTTTCCATTGATGGCGGCTATACCTCCCGGAGTCAGGACGCGAATGGCGCGGATGGGCGCCGTCCTTACACGTGCGATGGGTATCAGGTCACCGCCTGGGATACGCCGTTTGAGGCCAGCAATCTTATTACCATCAAGCACGCCATGGAGGCGCTTTCCTGCGAGGTGCGCCCGAACGGAAGCAATAATGCCTACGCGCCTTCCATGGTGGTTTTGCCCGGACACGTCGTGCAGGTTAACTGTCATTTTCGCAACAATACCAGCAATGCCGGCCCTTCCTGGGACAATACGCGCTACGCCTTCGCGGCGGACAGCGATTTAACCTGCCGATCAGGCCCCGCTTCCGGTGAGGCCGCCTATAACGATAAATGGGTGAATTTCACGCTGACTTTGCCATCTTCGGAGACGGAAGTGGACTCCAGCCTGTATTTGCAGGTAAATGACTCGGGCTGTCCTTCCCGGTATACCCGTTCGCCGCTGTTTGTGCTGGAAGGCGCGTTCATTATGCCGACTTTCCGGGCGCGCTATCTTCGGCGTCTGGATTCCGATCCGGTTACGGCGGGCAGCGTGGCGCGCTGGGAATTGGGGTTCAACATGGCGGTGGACGCGGCGACCCTGACCGCGAGTGATTTTTCCATCAACAGCCTGGGTACGTCGGCGTCTGGCACGATCGAGGATATTTCCTGCGCGGGGGCGGTTTGCGTGATCGCGATCAAAAGCAAGCAGTATGCCGTCGGCAAGCTGCGTCTGGATTTACGGGATGACGGTACGGTTTTCAGCGCTCCGGTGTATAACGGCGTGGGCGGGACGGTGAGAAAGCCGCTGGGCGGCGCGGGCAGCGGCGCGCTGCAGGGCGAGGTTTATACGGTGGTCCGCGCGATTTGCGATACGACGATTGATCCCGCGCAGGTTTTCTGCGACGACTTTGAGCGTTCGGTTTCGGACGCGACCAAACCGGAGCATCGTCCGGGCAAGGTGGGCAATGGCTGGGAAGTCTTTTCCGGCAGGACGTACTGCAACGCGGGGCCGTATCACGGCCAATATGGCTGCGCGGGCATTGACAGCGACACGCCGCCCTGGAATACCCGGACCGCGATTCGCGCCAACCCGACCCGGTCTCTATATACCCGCTGGGACGCCGTGGAGGTGCGCAGCCCGGCGATTGACCTTGGCGGAAAAACCGGCGCGGAGCTGCGTTTCTGGGTCAGGCGCGGCGCGGACTATTTCAGCGAGGACCCGGACGACTGGAACTGGCCGCTGACCGTGGAATATCTGGACGCGGCGGGACAATGGCTGCTGCTGACAACGATTACGCCTTCCTACAACGCGGATAACCATTGCCAGCCAGAGCGATGCGTTCTTTCCGGCAAGGAATACGATGTGCGGATTGAGCTTCCAGAAGAGGCGCTGCATTCGGGGTTTCGTATCCGTTTCCGGCAGCTGGGCGGCTCTGGCGCGAGAAGGATGTCCTCCAACCGGGCGGTAGGATACGATTACTGGCACATTGACAACGTCGTCGTGCGCGAATTGGCCAAAGCGCCGTTCAATCATGCCTTTTGCGATAATTTTTCCGGAGGGCTGACGCGCTGGAGCATCGCCAATGAAGGAATTCCGGTCAATGGCGCCGGACTGCCCATACGGCAGATTGGCGAGGCGGTGATTCTGAACACGGACATCACGAAAGGCCTTCCCACGCCGGACGCGGCCTTGTTTACCCGCTACGGTTATGTGACGGCGACCAGCATCAGCACGGACGTCAGCGCCCAGGCGAACGGCAATGTCACTTTTTCCCTGAAATGCGGCTCCAGAGACAGGGCCAGCACGGACCGCAGCAATCCCGCCAGTTATGGCAATCTTTCTCCCGGCCCGTATTACAACTCGCTCAATGGCGGCGGCGAGGGCGGAAATTTCGAGGTGCAGTACTACACGAACGCCAATACCTGGGAGACTGTAACCAATCCAGAGCATATGCTGATCAGTCCGGGCAGCCGTTGCAGCGCGTATGGCCGGGGCGCGGTCAAGAATTTCACGCTGCCCATCAGCGGCATGAATAACGTGAACAAGAAGAAATTTCGTCTGCGCTTCAAGCAGCGGGGCGGGCGCGGCGCGGTCAATGACTACGACTACTGGGGCATTGACGACGTGTGCGTCAACAAAACCATGAAGAGCGTTGATTTGACCATGCGGGACGCGATCAAGGGCAAACAGCTTGTCGGCGGCAAGCAACAGCTGGCGGAGGGCGTGAATACGTATGAAATCCGGGTGCTGAACAATAATCCGCCCGGCGGCGACATGTTTGAGGGCGCGCTGCGGGTGGAGGATATTTTGCCCGCGGGCATGGTGTATTACGGCGTGACGCCGCAATCCGTGGCGGCGGGCTGGCGTTGCGCCTCCTCTATTTTGGGCAGCCGGGAAAAAGTGGTGTGCGAATGGGGCGGGGAATTTGCGCCGGGAACGACCGCGCCGTCGCTTTTTCTGGAGGTTTGGATTCCCGCAGGCTTTCATACCATCGTAAAGAACGAGGCATGCGTGACGGGGTCTGTTCCGGACCCCAATCCGAACAATAACTGCGGGGAGTGGGAGCCGGAACTCGACTCCATAGACGAGTTTGTTTTCACCTATGGCGAATGCAAGGCGGGAGATGCCTTAATTTTGGCCAGAAGCGGGGTTCCCCACGCGGAGCGCAAAGGCTGCCGGGAAGTAAACTGGAACGAGCCGGGTCTGGTGGCGACGGAGGATCGCGGCGGCAGCGTCGGCTATCCGGAAAGCGCCGGGGACAACCGCCAAACCGGGCAGCAGAAGTTTTATCTGACCAGCGTGAGAGATCGCAGCGCCGCGCCGGTAGAGCTCAATCCTCTTTCCGCTTCGCGCACGGTGGAATTTTGGGCGGTCTGTACGCAGCAGGGCGGCAAGGAAGCGCAGCTGGATGGGGCCAGACTGTCCTGCAATACCGGAATCAGCCCGGTGACTTCGGCGGTTGTTTCATTGTCCGGGGGCGGGAAAATCAGTTTTGGCCCGTATGCCTTTAGTTTTCGTCATGCCGATCCGTCCGTCGCGCTGTATGTCCGCGAGCAGGGGAAAACCGACGTGAGGAAATATGGGCGAAGCTACAACGTGTTTTCTGGTTCCGGGGCGGGGCAGAAATTTGTCGTGCTGCCGGATCATATGGATTACCGGAAGGCGGAATGCGCCGGGACGGGAAAGGCGCTGGGGATCAGCGCGGGCGGCTTGTCCGGTGACGCGCGCCCGTTATTTTGCCGCGCGAACGAGGAATTTACGCTGGAATTGGCGGCGCTGACGTTGGGCGTTGGCTGTAACAGCGTTGGCGGCGGCGGCTGTGCGGACCGGGGATTGCCGGTCAAGGGATTTTCCGCTGAATTTCCGCTGGAATGGCGGGAGATTTCCCAAGGCGGCGCTGTAGATAGCGACCGGCCGATCCGAAACGCGCCTACGTGCGAATCTGCCCAAAATGATGGAAAGGGCGTGTTTACGGCAAGCTGCGCGTGGACAAACGTCGGGCGTTTGCAGCTGGAGGCGAAGCAGCCGAGCGCGGATTATCCCAACCTCTATCTTTTTGTTCCGGGTGTGGATTTGGGCGATCATCGCGTACTCCGATCTTCTGCGGGGAAAGTCGGGCGTTTTTATCCCGATCATTTCCAGACGAAGCTCATGGAGCTTTCGGTGATGGATTGCCCGCTGCCGGACGCGGCGTTTGGCGTTTCCGGGTGCGCCGTATCCGCTGTCGCGCCGGACGGGAAATTCGTTTATTCCGGGCAGCCTTTCCGGGTCTCGGTTCAGCCGTGCGCGCTGGGGGATACGCCGCCGGGCTGCGCGAGACTGTTCAATTACAGCGGCGGGAAATACGCGGACAACGTGACCTTGAGCGCGTGGGAGAAAGCGGGGGAGGTGGGAACGGAAAATCCGAACGGCGCGCTTTCCCCGACGAATTTTCCCGCCAGCGCGTTTCAGGATGGAATCGCGGCGGAAGTGGTCAACGGGGTGAATCTGGAGAGCTGGCCGCTGACCTACACGCTGAATGGCGGCGATCCGCCGCCCGCGCCGACGAATATTTATGTGCGCGCGCAGGACTCTGACGCGACAAGCCGCAGCGGCAACAAGGAATCCGCGCCGCTTGATCCTTCCCCCGAAGCGGGCGTGACGGTCGCGCGCGGGCGGCTGCGGTTGTCCAATAGTTTCGGGGCGGAAAAATCCGCGCTGCTGATGGAAGGCGCGCTGCAATATTTTGACGGGGCGGGCTGGAGCGTCAGCAAAACCGACCGTCTGACCGCGCTGAATAAAGACGGGCGGGAAATCACCTTGCGCGACGTCGCGCCCGTCAGCCTTGCGGGCAGTCTGGATTTGTGCGTCAACTGCCGGGAAGCCAAGCCGGGCGGCAGCTGTATTCTTGCCCCGGATGAGGCGGATACGAACGCGAACGCCGTCAACGGAATTTTTCAGATTTGCCTGAAAACGAAGGGCGGCAAAGCGGGGTCTGTAGACGTGGCGGCGCGCCTGGACGGAAAGCTGGATGCGGCGGACGCGGGCAATGACAACGCCTGCCTTTCTCTTCTCGCCGCGAATTATGGCGCGGGGGCGCGCTGGCTGCGGTATCCCTGGGGCTGCGGAGATCCTGCCGCGCCAGCGGAGGACAGCGATTTTGGCCGCGACCCTTCCGCGCGCGCCACTTTTGGCGTCCCGCCGCGTGACCGCCGCCGTATTCATGCGCGCGAGCTTTTTTGACCGGGAAATTTAATCATTTTTATTTTTTTGCGTTGGACTAGAATATCTTTCCTTGTGTCAATGGCGGCGGGCAATTTCGCGGCGCTCTTTCCGCCTCGCGGATTGGTTGGTCGGCAAGCGGGCGGCTGGAGGGAAAGATGATGGCGGGCAAAAAATTTTTCAGTGGCGTCCTGGGGCGGAAGAGAGTCTGGCGGGGCGTTTTTTGTCTTTCTCTGGCGGGGATGATTTTGGGCGGCGGAGCCGCGCGGGCTACGCCGGACATTACCGGCGCGGCGCTGACCGTCAGCCAGCCGCGTACGCTCTATAGCCGCACCCAGGAATATGACACGACCGCTTTCGGGCTGAGCCTTACCTTCGCCTCGGCGTTGACCACTGCGGCAGATGTGCGCTGGCGCGGCGTCTTGATTGCCATCGTGCCCAAAGACGCGTCGCAGCCTTCCGCAGAAAGTTACATATGCCTGGATACGACGAACCGCACGAGCGGCACGACGCAAGGGAGCGGCAACCTTTCCCTGACGAGTGTGCGCGACCATATCAATAAACGCAGCGGCGGCCTGCATGATCTGTGGATTATCGCTTCGCCGGAAGACAACTGCGACAGCGAGAGTAATTCGCAGCCTTTTCAGCTTCCGGAAGCCTTCAACATCGTCAACGCGGGCATTACGCTCACTTCCGCGTCCGTGGAAAACGGCAGCGGTACGACAAACGGCGAAAGCTCGCGCACGCTTTTTCTGACGCACACCATCACCGACCCGCGCAGCTATGCCAATTTCTGGACCAATAATGCCGTGAGCGTCCGGCCGACGCTGTCGCTGGCCGGAAAAGCGTATAACGGCTCGGTGCGCGGGCATGATTGGACTCATACGCAATTTACGCTGACCAATACCGCGAGCGGGGAATCCGCCACTTTTTGCACCTGGGTTCCCTATCACGCAATTAACCCCGCGAGCAACGCGACTTTCAGCGACGGCAATTACGTCATGGGATACGACGGCTATATCCGCTGGACGCAGAACGATCTTTTTGAGACTTTGCCGCCCGGTCAGTACAGACTTTCTCTCAACGGCGGCTATACCAACTGGAGCTATTCAGGCGACGAGGGGATGAGAGACACGGCCTGCACCGGCAGTCTGGTTACCGCCTGGGATACGCCCGTGGAGGCGACCAATCTCATCACCATCAAATACGCGATGGAGCTGCTTGCCTGCGAGGTGCGCCCGAACGGGAGCGGGACCTACGCGCCTTCCATGACGGTTACGCCCGGACAGGCGGTGCAGGTCCGGTGCAACTTCCGCAACAATACCAGCAGCGTCTCGCCTTCCTGGGATCACACGCGCTATTCCTTTGCCGCAAACGTTCCGCTGACTTACCGCTCCGGCCCTTCTTCCGGGGAATCCGCCTATAACAACGTCTGGCGGGACTTTACGCTCACCCTGCCCGCGTCCGACGTCGCGGTGGATTCTAATTTATACCTGGAAGCCAATGACTGCTGCGGCAGTCCCGCCTCTCCTTACGCGCGCGCGCCGTTGTTTACGCTGGAGAACGCTTTTATCATGCCGGTCTTTAAGGTGCGCTATCTCCGGCGCCTGGACAGCAATCCGGCTTCGGCGGGCAACGCGGTGCGCTGGGAACTCGCCTTCAATATGGCGGTAGACGCGTCGACGCTGGACGCGGGCGATTTTTCCGTCGACGCTCTGGGTACGCCGGCGGAAGGCACGATAGAAGACATTTCCTGTTCCGGGGCGGTTTGCGTGGTCACGGTCCGAACCAAGCGGTACGCCGCCGGCAAGCTGCGTCTGGATTTGCTGGATAACGGCACGGTGTTCAGCATTCCGGTCAATAACGGCGCGGGCGGCACGGCGAGAAGGCCGCTCAATGGAGCGGGCGCGGGCAGCGCGACGGAGGGCGAGATGTATACCATTGTCCGCGCGGTCTGCGACACCACGGTGGATCCGGCGCAGATTTTCTGCGATGACTTTGAGCGCATTGTCTCGGATCCGACCAAGCCCTCGCACCGGCCCGGAAAAGTAGGCGGCGGATGGGAAGTGTTTTCTACGGACTCTCTCTGCAACCTTCCGGGTGGAGGGGCTTATGGTCTTGCGGCGCAGTACGGCTGCGCGGGAATTGATAGCGATACGCCGCCCTGGAAGGATCCGTCCGCCTGGAACTATGGCTCTGGAAAGCCCGCCAACGTGATCCGCGCCAATCCCACCCGCTCCATGTATACCCGCTCCGGAAGGGTGGAAGTCAGAAGCCCGGTGATTAATCTGGGCGGAAAAGACGGCGCGGAACTGCGCTTTTGGGTCAGGCGCGGCGCGGACTATTTCAGCGAGGACCCGGACGACTGGGACTGGCCGCTGACCATAGAATATCTGGACGCGACGGGAAAATGGCTGCTGCTGACGACCGTTACGCCTACCTACAGCGTGGATAACGACTGCCGTCCGGAGAACTGCCTCCTTGCCGGCAAGGAATACGATATGCGCGTCGAGCTGCCGCAGGAAGCGCTGCACGCGAATTTCCGCATCCGTTTCCGGATGCTGGGCGGATCAGGACTTCTGGTGAATCAGTATCGCTATCCTTTTTATAACGGCGTGATTGGTTCGGACTATTGGTTTATTGACAACGTCATTGTGCGCGAATTGGCCAGGGCCCCGTTCAAGGATGCTTTCTGCGACAATTTTTCCTCCGGGCTTGCCCGCTGGAGCGTCGCCAACGAAGGCATTCCGACCAATGCCGCCGGGCTTCCGACGCGGCAAGTGGGCGAAGCGACGATTTTGACCACCAACCTTACCGCCGGACTGCCTTCCCCGGACGCGGCGTTGTTTACCCGCTATGGGTATGTGACGGCAACCAGCATCAGCACAGACATTAGCGCGCACACGAATGGCAATGTCACTTTTTTCCTGAAATGCGGCTCCAATGTCAGCGCCCGGACGGATCGCAGCAATTCCGCCAGCGCCAACAACCTTTCTCCGGGGAACAGCAGCTCCAACCCACTGAATGGCGGTAGAGAGGGCGGAAGTTTCGAGGTGCAGTACTACACGAACGCCAAGACCTGGGCGACGCTGGCCGCAGTCAATCCCGGCAATTATTATTGCGAGACGTATGGCCGGGGAGCGGTCAAGCCTTTTACGTTTCCCATTAACAATACGGTCATGCCCAACGCCAACCTGGAAAAGTTTCGTCTGCGTTTCAAGCAGCGGGGCGGGCGCGGCGCGATCAATGACAACGATTACTGGGGCATTGACGACGTGTGCGTCAATAAAACCATAGAAACCGTTGATCTGACCATGAAAGACGCCATCAAAGGAAAACTGCTTGTCGGCGGCAAACAGCAGCTGGCGGAAGGCGTCAATACCTATGAAATCCGGGTGCTGAACAACAACCCGCCCGGCGGCGACGTTTTTGAGGGCGCGCTGCAGGTGACGGACGCCTTGCCTCCCGGCATGGTTTTTTACGGCGTCGGCACGGCGTCTGTCAGAGATGGCTGGCGGTGTACCTCGTCCGCTTCGGGCAGCCAGGAAACCGTGACCTGCGAGTGGGGCGGGGAATTCGCGCCGGGCGCGACCGCGCCGTCGCTCTTTCTGGAAGTCTGGATTCCCGAGGGCTTCAACACCAATGTCAAGAATACGGCTTGCGTGGTTGGCTCTGTTCCCGATCCCGATTCCGACAACAACTGCGGGGAATGGGAGCCGGAGAGCGATTCTATGGACGAGTTCGTTTTCACCTACGGGGAATGCTCGTCCAACGATAAGCTGGAAAAGGTCAGGGCGGGCGCGCCTCGATCGGGATGCCGGGAAGTCAACTGGAACGAACCCGGCCTTGTCGCCACGGACTACAGGAGCGGCGGCGATTACCCGGAAAGCGCCAGCGACGGCAGCCAAACCGGGCGGCAAAAGTTTTATCTGACCAGTGTGGAAAACTATGTCACCGCGGAACTTACCGCCGTCACGGGAGGGGCGCAAGACGTCGAATTCGCGGTGTTCTGTCAGCAGCAAGGCGGACAGGAGGCGCAGCTGGATGGCGTGAGGATGTCTTGCAATCCTCCTGAAACGGGCTGGAGCGCAAAGTCTTTGACCGGGGGAACGGGAACGGTTAGTTTTGGCCCGTACTATTTTAGCTTTCGCCATGCCGATCCGCGCGCCGTCCTGAGGCTCCGCAAAAAAAACGCGATCGATGACAAGAAGTACGCGAGAAGCCGCAGCGTGTTTAAGCAGAATAACGCCGCGGCGGAAGAATACTTTGTCGTTCTGCCGGATCACATGGATTACACGCAAGCGAAATGCGGCAGCAGGAACATCGGAGTCAGCCAGGGCAGCCTGGCCAATAATTCAGGCAATACTTTCTGCCGCGCGAACGAGCCGTTTACCCTTGGCCTTTCGGCAAGGACGCTTGCGAACAACTGCGCTACGATCGGCAGCGCCGGGTGCTCCAGCAGAGGCAGCGCAGTTAAGGGATTCTCCCCGGAAATTCCTCTGGAATGGCGGGAAGTAAACCGGGATGACAGCGTAGGCGGAAAGCCCTCCCCCGACGTTTGCGACTACGCCCGCGAGACAAGCGCGGGTTCGGGCGCGTACGGCGCGGAATGCGCGTGGCTGAATGTGGGGCGTCTGCAAGTCCAGGCCGTGCAGCCCAGCGCGGATTTTCCGAATCAATACCTCTTTGCTCCTGGCGTGGATCTGGGCGAACACCGGATCGTGAAAAGCTCCGTAGGGAAAATCGGGCGTTTTTATCCGGATCATTTCCAAACAAAGATTGGCGAGATTTCGGTGATGGATTGCCCGCTGCCCGATGCGGGCGGCGTTTCCGGGTGCGCGGCGGCGGCGGTGGAGCCAAGCGGAAAATTTATTTATTCCGGGAGACCCTTCACGCTAAAGGCGCAGCCCTGCGCCTTTCTCGATGTTTCTCCTGCGTGCGGCAGACTCGCGAATTACCACAACGGGAAATATGCCTACGACGTCCATTTGGAGGCATGGGACGACGCGGGCAGCGACAGTGCGAACAACCCGAACGGCGCGCTTTCCCCCGCGGAGATTTCCCCCGCCGATTTTTCCGGCGGAGAGGCGGAAACTACGATCACCTATACGCTGAATGCCGGCGATCCTCCGCCCGCGCCCACCAAAGTGTACTTCCGCGCGTATGACGGCGACGCGACAAGCCGCGGCAATCAAGAATTTACGCCGATCCTCCCTTCTCCTGAAGCGGGCGTGACCGTCGCGCGCGGGCGGTTGCGTTTGTCGAACGTCTTTGGCTCGGAAAAATCCGCGCTGCTGATGGAAGGCGCGCTGCAATATTTTGACGGGGCGGGCTGGAGCGTCAGCAAAACCGATGGCCTGACAAAGCTGCACCAGGACGGGCGCGAAATTATCCCGCATGACGTCGGTTCGGGCAGTCTGTCCAATACCCTGGGACTGTGCGTGGACTGTCAGGCGGCTACGCCAACAGGAGACTGCGAGCCCGCCGCCGCAGAAAGCGACGCGGAGACCGTCAGCGTAAACGGCGTCTTTAAGATTTGTCTGCGCTCCAAAGGAAACAAGACCGGCTCCGTGGACGTCGCGGTGCGTCTGGACGGAAAACTGGAACTGGCGGAAGCGGGGAACGATAACGCCTGCCTTTCCCCGCTGATCGTCTCGAATTACGGCGCGGGATCGCGCTGGCTGCGCTATCTTTGGGGATGCGCCAATTCCGCCGCGCCCGCCGCAGACAGCGACTGGGGGCGCGACCCTTCCGCGCGCGCCACTTTTGGCACTCCCGCGCGCGATCGCCGCCGCCTCCATGTGCGTGAACTGTATTGATCCATGACAGAAGCCCGTCTTTCTTCCCCCGCGCGCGTTCTGGTTCTGGGAATCGGCAATCTCTTGTGGGCCGACGAAGGATTCGGAGTCCGCTGCGTGGAATTTTTGGCGCAAGGCTGGCGTTTTCCCGCGTCCGTTACCCTTATGGACGGCGGTACGCAAGGGCTTTACCTTCTGCCGTATGTGCGGGAAGCGGACGCGCTCCTCGTCTTTGACGCGCTGGATTATGGCGATCCTCCCGGAACTCTGCGCGAAATCACCGGCGAGGACGTGCCGCGCTTCATGGGCGTGAAAAAAATGAGTCTGCATCAAACCGGCTTCCAGGAAGTCCTGGCTGCGGCCTCTCTCCTGGGCGGATTGCCCCGCGAATTGGTTTTGCTTGGAGTGCAGGCGGAAAATCTGGAAGATTACGGCGGCAGTCTGACGCCTGCGGCGCGGGAAAAATTGCCGGCGGCGGCGGCGCGCGGGTTGGATTGGCTTGCCCGCTGGGGGGTTCCCGGCACGCCTGTTTCCCCCGAAAAGGCAGGGGAGAGCGCGCCGCCGTTTCTGGGCGCGCCGCTGGCGCTTCCGGCATACGAAACAGGGCGTCCTTCGCCTGCGGCAGTCTGGCGGCACGGGGACGCGCGCTTTTTCGCGCCTCCGCCCACCCGCCCCGGCGGCGCGTAAAAGCAAAGCCGATTTTTCAGAAAGCGCTCCGTATGTGCGTCGGCGTCCCCATGCAAGTATTGGAAACCGGGCCGTTTCATGCCCGCTGCCGGGGCAGAAACGGCGAATGCTGGCTGGATACGCGCTTGATTGACCCGCCGCGAAAAGGCGATTGGCTGCTGGCTTTCGCGGATACGGCGCGGGAATTGCTCACGGAAGCGGACGCGGAAAAAATCAACGCCGCGCTGGAGGCGCTGGACTGCGTTCTTGCGAACAGCGTTCCGGCTGACGCATCGGCGCTGGATAAATTTTTTCCCGATCTCGCGGGGCGCGAGCCGCAATTGCCTGATTTTCTGCGCGCGCGCGAAAGCGAAGAATAATTTTTGCCCCGATTTTGCGCGCGGCTTTAAGCGTATTCAAGAAGCAAAGGCGCGTGATCCGAAAAGCGCTCCGCGGTATAGACGCTGCCCCGAAGGGCGCGCGCGGCGATTTTTGGCGTGGCGATCTGATAATCAATGCGCCAGCCCACATTTTTCGCGCGCGCCTGCCCGCGGTTTGACCACCAGGTATAGGCGCTCTCGCCCGCGTCGGGATAAAGGCTCCGAAACACGTCTACCCAGCCCAACTCGTCCAGAACGCGGGAAAACCATTGACGTTCCTCTGGCAGAAATCCGGAGTTTTTCAGATTTCCTTTCCAGTTTTTCAGGTCAATTTCCTGGCGCGCGATGTTCCAGTCGCCGCAGAGAATGAATTCCCGCCCGGTCGCGCGATTTTCCGCCATGAGCGCGGCAAGGTGCCCGTAAAAAAATTCCATAAAACGAAACTTCGCGGCCTGACGATCCGGAGAAGCGGAACCCGAAGGAACATAAAGCGAAATCAGGGAATAATCGGCAAAGTCTGCGCGCAGATACCGGCCTTCCGCGTCAAATTCCTCCGCGCCCATGCCAGAGAGTACGGAGACGGGACGGTTTCGCGTCCATAGGCCGACGCCGCTGTAGCCCTTTTTTTCCGCGTGCGCGTAATAAGCGTGATAGCTCGCGGGGGCGCGCATGGAATCGTCCAGATCAGGTGCCGCCGCCTTCAGTTCCTGAAAAGCGACGCCATCGGCATTTTGCGCGAGAAGCCAATGTTCCGCGCCTTTTTTCCAGGCGGCGCGAATTCCATTGAGATTCAGGGTTAGGATGCGTACCATAACGTTTTGTTTTGTCCAGAAGTTTAAGCGATGGAAATACAGGGACGCGAAAATTTCCGCGAGGCATTTGTCCGTTTTGCCGTTGAGCGGCAAGCGCTGCGCTTTGGGGAGTTTGTCACCAAAGCGGGCAGAAAGTCTCCCTATTTTTTTAACGCGGGGCTTTTCCACGACGGCGATTCGCTCGCGCGTTTCAGCCAATTTTACGCCCAGGCGCTTTTGGCGAGCGGACTTTCGTTCGACATGCTCTTTGGCCCCGCCTATAAAGGCATTCCGCTGGTATCCGCGCTGGCGGTCGCTTTGTCCGCGCGCGGTCTTTGCCTGCCTTTCGCCTATAACCGCAAGGAAGAGAAAGATCATGGAGAAAAGGGCGCTTTGATCGGCGCGCCGATCGCGGGGCGGACGCTAATCGTGGACGACGTGATTTCCGCCGGCACTTCCGTGCGGGAGTCGGTGGAGTTGATTACCGCCGCAGGAGGAATTCCGGCAGGCGTGCTGATTGCGCTGGATCGCAGGGAACGCGGCGCGGGAATGGCGTCCGCTGTGGAGGAAGTCGAACAGCGGTACAATATCCCTGTCATTGCGGTGGCCACGTTGGATCACCTGATAAACTTTCTGGCTGAAGGCTCTGACCCGAAGCTGGCTTCCTGCCTGGAAGCGGTATCCGCCTATCGGGCGCGCTACGGGACAAGCCAAAGCGCGTAGGCGGATTCACCTTCAAAACCTGGAGTCTGATATGCGAGTAAACACGGTTTTTCCCTTCCTCTCTTCTCCGTGGGCGCGGTTTTTGGCGGGTACGTGCGTTTTTTCACTGTTTCTGGGCATGACAGCCCACGCGGCTCCCAAGCCCTTGCTGAAACCCAACGAAACGGCCTGTTGCATGACGGACGCCGGAGTGCGCGTGTGCGGGGATACGTTCCCGGATCAGTGCAACGGACGCGCCATTCAGATTTATAACCGGCAGGGGCTGCAAATCCGCGCGATTGCCGCGCGCATGACGCAGGAAGAAAAAGCGGCAATCGCCGCGAAAGAGAGAAAGGAAAAAGAAGAGCGCCTTGCGGTGCAAGAGCAGCGGCGCAAGGATCAGGCGCTTCTGGATACCTATAGCAGCGTCAGAGATATTGACCAAATGGAAGACAGGGCGCAAAGCGACATCAAAAAAGATATTACGGATTTATTCAATCGAATCAGCTCGGCGCAAAAGAAACGCCGCGAAATGGAACAGCAAAAATCAGAGGCTGAATCTCTGTCTGAATATGAAAAATCACTCCGCATCGCGGATAAGGAAATTGAGGAACTGGAAGACCTGCTGGCGTCCAAGCGCAAAGACTTAAATCAGGTGCGCCAGCGTTATGACCGTGACCGGAAACGCTATCTTGAGTTGATCGGGGGACGGCAGCAATAGGCAAGAAAGGGGGGGACGCCGTTTGGCTCTTGGACGATACCCCTAAAAAAGCCCCGTCCGCGAAAATACGCGGGCGGGGCTTTTGCTTGGCTCTGCAACCAGCAAATCAGCAGGAATAATACAGCTCGAATTCCACCGGATGCGTGGTCATGCGGAAACGGGTGACCTCTTCCATTTTCAGCGCGATGTAGGCGTCAATCCAATCGTTTGAGAATACGCCGCCGCAGGTAAGAAACTCACGGTCTTTGTCCAGGTATTCCAACGCCTGTTCAAGGCTGGAGCAGACGGTCGGGATTTTCGCGTCTTCTTCCGGCGGCAGATCGTAGAGATTTTTGTCGGCGGGATCGCCGGGATGAATTTTGTTCTGAATCCCGTCAAGACCCGCCATCAGCAGCGCGGAAAACGCGAGGTACGGATTGGCGATGGGATCGGGGAAGCGCGTTTCGATCCGGCGCGCCTTGCCAGAAGTAACGAAAGGCACGCGAATGGACGCGGAGCGATTCTTCGCGGAATAGGCGAGCTTGACCGGCGCTTCAAAACCGGGAACCAGCCGTTTGTAGGAGTTGGTGCCTGGATTGGTGATCGCGTTTAAGGCGCGGGCGTGCTTGATAACGCCGCCAATGTAGTACAGCGCGAGTTCGGAAAGCCCTGCGTACCCGTTGCCGTCAAACAGGTTTTTGCCGTCTTTCCAGATGGACTGGTGCACGTGCATCCCGGAACCGTTATCTCCGACAATGGGTTTCGGCATGAAAGTCGCGGTTTTCCCATATTGGTGCGCGACGTTGTGCACAACGTATTTCAGCGTTTGCGTCCAGTCGGCGCGGCGCACCAAAGTATTGAACTTGGTGCCGATTTCATTTTGTCCGGCGGTAGCGACTTCATGGTGGTGTACCTCCACCTCAACGCCGCATTCTTCCAGCGCGAGACAAATGGCGGCGCGGATGTCGTTGAAGGAGTCCACCGGGGGAACGGGGAAGTATCCGCCCTTGACGGCAGGCCGATGCCCGATGTTTCCGCCGTCAATTTTTTCTCCGGAAGACCAGGCCGCCTCTTCGGACGTAACGCGCACGTAAGAGCCGGACATATCCGACTTCCATTCGACGGAGTCAAAAATAAAAAATTCAGGCTCCGGGCCGAAGTAGGCGGTATCGCCCAGACCGGAGGATTTCAAATAGGCCTCGGAGCGGCGCGCGATGGAGCGCGGATCGCGGTCATAGCCCTTGCCGTCGGTCGGCTCGGTCACGTCGCAGGTCAGCACCAGCGTGGGTTCATCAAAGAAAGGATCAATGAAGGCGGTATTGGGATCCGGCATCAGCAGCATGTCGGAAGCCTGAATTCCCTTCCAGCCCGCGATGGAGGAACCGTCGAAAGCGTGCCCTTTTTCAAATTTCTCTTCATCTACGCATTTAGCAGGGACGCCAACGTGCTGCTCCTTGCCGCGCGTATCGGTAAAGCGGAAGTCGACGAACTTGACTTCGTTGTCCTTCATAAGTTTCAGGACGTCCTGAACAGTAGCCATCTTGCAAAATCTCCAAACGGAAGCCGGGGAATTCCGGCGGATAAAAAACTGCGCCGACAGTACTAGCAGAAACTATGCCCGAAATCGTCAACGCGCCGCGCATTGTGGCACAAGGAAGCGCGCGGGAAAACGGGCAGACCGGAATCTTTTTCGGTTTGTCATGCACCGAAATGGCGCGTTTTGGGAATGCGCCGACACGTTTTGGTGCGCCCTCGTCAATTCGCGCCGCGCATAAACCGTTCCGGCGCAATGGCGGCGGCGAGATCGTATTCCAGAGGCAGGGGTTCGCCGTTCATCCGGCTGGCGAGAAATTCCGCCATGAGCGCCGACCAGACAATTCCGCGCGATCCATACCCCAAAAGGCAAAACAACCCCGGCCATGAGGGCGGATAACGGGAGGATGTTCGTGTCCGCGCCGTTTTGCCGGACAGCGGCAGCGCGCCCGCCATAGGCAGACGGTCCAATGACGTCGGGCGGAATCCCGCGCGCCCCGGAAATGCGCGCGTCTGCCAGTTTTCGGGCGCGAATCCCGGCAGGAGCGCCGCGAGTTTTCCGAGATTTTCCCGCGCGTCCTCCGCGCGGAGCGCGTAGCCCGCTTCCGTTTCTTCTTCCAGATGAAAGCTCGCTCCCGCCACCTGAATGCCGTCCACGGGCGGGACGAGATAGCCTGACGAACCGCACACCAGGCAATGTAGGGCGGGAAGTTCCCGCGCGGGCAGCCAGGTCACCTGGCCGCGCGCGGCGCGCTGCGGCAAAAAAGCAAACGGAGAAAAGCGAGTCGCCGCCACGCCGCTGGCCATGAGTAAAAAGGGAGCGTCCGCCATGATTCCGCCGTGCGCGTCCAGCGCCTGCCAGAGCGCGCCTTCCGAAGTTTCCAGGAAATTGAGCGCGGCAACGGGCGCATGGGTTCGCAGCCGAACGTTTTCCGCAAACGCGGCGAGATTGGCGCGGCAGAGCGTGGGCGGGGAGACCCATCCCCCGTGCGGAAAAAACCATCCGCCGCGCAAAACAGGCCAGCCAAGGATCGCGCGCGCCGTTTCTTTATCCACGTAACGCGCGAATTCCGGCGGAAATTGCAGACGTTCTATTTTTTGCTGCGCGGCTTCCTGCGCGCTGTCTCTTGCCACATGCAGAACGCCGGTCGTGTTCCAGCGCGCGGGAGCGCCCAATGCTTCCAGAGTTTTCAGGTGACGGATCGCCGCGAAAAATCCGGCGCGGGTCAGTCGGGCGAGCGGATTGTCGTCTGCCGAGGGCAGCGGGCGCATCATGCCCGCGAGGTTTCCGGAAGCGCCTTCTCCCGGCGCCGCGCGCGCTTCCAGTACGGTGACCTGCCAGCCGCGCCGCGCCAGCGCGAAAGCGGCGGAACTGCCCGCCACGCCCGCGCCAATGACAAGGACTTTTTGCCGCGCGCGCGCGACCTCTAAAAACCTTTGGGGTTTTCGGGAGCGATACCGCCCGACGAGCATTTCGCGTTTGCCCGCGAATCCGGGGCGTTTTTCCAGATCAAATTCCACTGCGGCAAGGGCTTCGCGCACCGCGCCCGCTACGGTCCAGGTAGCGAGCGTCGCGCCGGGCGCGGCGGCGCGCGCGAGGCCGCGGCAAATATCTTTTGACCACAGCTCTGGATTTTTCGCGGGAGAAAAGCCGTCTAGATAGAGCGCGTCCGCCGCCAGAACAAGGCGGCGCAGCGTTTGTCGCGCATCTCCGAAAGCCAGGGTCAGCGTCAGCCGCCCCGATTCCAGCGCAACGCGATGCAGACCCGGGGTCAGCATCGGCCAATTTTCGCGCAGACTGGCCGCGAGCGCGGTTAGTTCCTCGTTATGTTCCAGAATGGCGGAATGCGCTTTCGCGAGATCCGCGGCGGAAAAAGGATGCGCTTCCAGCGTTACAAAATGCAAAGAGCAGGGCGCGCCCGCTTTTTTCCATGCCGCCCAGGTCACCAGGAAATTGAGTCCCAGGCCGAATCCCGTTTCCAGAATGACAAAGAGCCGCTGCGTGCGCCAGCGTTCCGGCAGACCATTCCCGGCGAGAAAAACATGCCGTGCCTGCGCGGCGCCGCCTTGCCGCGCGTGGTATACGTCGCGATAGGTTTCCGAATACGGAACGCCTTCCGCGTTGAGCGTCAGGCGAGCGGGACAAAGCGGAGCTGCAGACATGGCCGGGTCAAAAGGGGCGTCAGAGGTTTTCGCGCGGGAAATATTGCGCCGCGAGCGCTTTTCGCAGAGGGGAGTCTTTGGGAAAGTCGCGCAGAAACCGCGCCGCGTCGCGTCGGGCGGCGCGCGCCGCCAGCCAGGAACACGGGTGCGCGCGCAGGGAGTCCAGGTCGATCAGCGCCCAGCGCCGCGCGGTTTCCTGCCAGATTAGATTTTGCCCTTTCAGGTCGCCATGCCCCAGCCGCGCTGCGGAAAGTTCCGCCAGAAGCGTTTTCAGGCCGGCCAGCTCCTCCGACGTCATGACGACGTTGTCCGCGAGACGGGCAAAGCGCGTGAGCGCGTCTTCGCCGTCCAGATGTTCTGCAATCATCCAGGCGCGTCCGCGCAGACCCCAAAAACGCTCCTCAATGACCGCCAGCGGGCGCGCTGTTGTGATTCCCAGCATCATCAGCCGATGCCCCGCGCGCCACGACGCCCAGGCGCGGCTGGGACGCCAGGCGCGCGAAAGCGCGTGCCGCCAATTTTTGATGTTGTAGCGCTTGACGAGCAGAACACGGCCTTTATATTCCACGCGCGCCACGGTAGAAGCGCCGCCGTCTTTATAGAGATGGCCGCGCGCGATAAATTCGTCTGGATTGTCCAGCAGAGGGCGAAGGGTTTTTTCTTCCGCGCGGCACAGAATCCGAACCCCGAAAAGGCCGCGCCAGCCTCGCGTTTGACGGATGAACGCGCCGCATTCGCGGCCGATTTTACGCAGCCAGTGGCGCATCCGTACCCACCTTTGCCGCGAGAGCGCCCTGGACAGCGCGGGCAGTGACCAGCGCGCGGTAGAAACGGGATTGACGCGCCGATAGTAGTCCAGGCAGCGAACCAACGTATCGTTTGGCAAAAAAACGCGCAGGGGAAAGAGGGCGCAGAGCATGGCGGTATTTTCCCGCGCCCGCCGCGCGGAAAGCGGCTGGCCGGGAATTTCCGCGCGGACGCCGTCGCCGTCAATCCAATAGAGTTCCCCGTCTTTTTCCAGCGCGTTGTCCAGATGCAGGTCTCCATGCCAAAGCCCGCGCGCATGCAGTCTGGCGAGCGCCGGGACAAGGCGGCGGAAAAGCGCGCGCGCCGCGGTTGTCGCTTCCGGCTCGGGCAGCGCCAAGATTTCGTTGAGCCGCAGGGATAAAGGTACGGCGGCTACAAGTTCCTCGAAAAAAAGCCAGCCGACATTTTCTGATGGCGTTTTTCCCTCCGCAAAGCCGCTGAGCAACAGGCGCGGGGTAGGCAGGTTTTGCGCCGCCAGCAGTTTCGCGCCGCGCTCTTCGCGCCGCCATCGTTTTTGCGCCTCCGCGCCCAGAAAAAACTTACAAAAAACCGGCAAGCGGCGGCTTTCCGCGCGCATGTCCGCGAGCGCGGAATAACGGCGTCCCGGCAGGACGCGCAAAAAAGCGCGGATTTCCAGCGGCGTTTCCGCGTCCGGCAGGACAAGGGAAAAAGGAAGAACAAAGTCCGCGCCTTCGCGCGCCTGACGGACGAAATCAACAAGCGGCAAGGGCGTGGGAACGGATGCGGCAGACACGGATTTTTCCTGTTTTCTCGCGGTCATTCTGTCGGCAGATCCATGCCTTTCAGTTTGCGGTACAGTCCGACGGCATAGGAATCTGTCATGCCCGCGACAAAATCCGCGACACGCAAAAAACGCCGGTACGCGGACGCGGCGGGCTTTTGCCCTTTCTCCAAAAATTGGGCGGGCAGAAGGCGCAGCAGCATCCGTTCGCGGGTGGTCATTGCCCGCTCGCCCGCGCCCGCCTCCACGGCGGCAATGAATAAAGACAACAGGCCGCCCAATACCTCAAAGCCGGCTGTCTCAATTTCCAGCGCGGGGCGCGCGACATAAATGCGATCGCGCGCCACCGTTTTGACGTCTTCCAAAAAACCGGCGGCAGGCGAGGCGGAAAGCAAATCTCCCTGAAATTCCCCGGAGAGAATTTCGCGTTCGCGGTCCAAAAAAACCGCCGCCGCGTCCTCCAGAAGTTTTCCGATTGCCTTGGCGCGCAAGTAACTGATGCGCTCCCGGTCGTCCGTCATGCGCCCGAATTTTTTCGTGTCCAGACTATCGCCCGCCAGGTTGGACAAAAGCTCTTCCGCGTCTTTGGCGTGTACAAATCCCAGACGCGCGGCGTCCTCCAGATCAACAATCAAATAACAGGTATCGTCGGCTACTTCCACCAGATACGCGAGCGGATGTCTCTGCCACAGCGCGCCGGGAAGCCGTTCGGTCAGTCCCGCGGCGTATGCGGTTTCCGCAAAAGCGTGCGCGTCGTCCTGAAAAAAGCCGAATTTTCCCTGGCGATCCTCCTTGTCTCCTTCCGGAAGCTCCGAAGCGCGCGGATATTTGGAAAACGCGGCCAGCACTGCGGCGGTGAGCTGCAAGCCCGGATTGTCAGGGTTTTGCAGGCGCGTCAATACGCGAAACCCCTGCGCGTTTCCTTCGTAGCGCATGAAGTCCGCGCGTTCCGCCGCGGAAAACGCATACCGTTCCAAAAGCCCGGACGTCTTGAACCATTCCCGGATCGCGTCTTCTCCGGCGTGTCCGAAAGGCGGGTTGCCGACGTCGTGCGCAAGACAGGCGGCGGCGGTGATCGCGCCGAAATCGGCGGACTCGACGTCCGTTAGCCCGTGCCGCGCGATAATCTCGCGCCCGACAATGCCGCCCAGCGAGCGCCCGACACAGCTGGCTTCCAGACTATGCGTGAGGCGCGTGCGCACATAATCGCTTTTGGAGAGCGGGAAAACCTGCGTCTTGTCTTTCAGCCGCCGGAAGGCGGAAGTAAAGACGATGCGGTCATAATCTTGCTGAAACGGCGTCCTTTCTCCGCCGACAGGCGCGGCAGCCGCGCCCGGACGCGCGGAGGATAAAAAGCGTTGCCAGCGTTCAGAACATTCGCTCATAACAGGACGGAGAACAGGGTAAGAGTGTTGCGGGAAGAGGAAGATAAACGGAATTCAGACATGAGGCAATTCATGGCGCGCGGACGCGCTAGAATAATCCTCTTCCTTGTCCTGACAAAGGATTGTCTTATGCTGCTTGTGACCGGCGGCGCGGGGTTCATCGGCGCCAATTTCATTCTCGACTGGCTTGCGCGTTCTGATGAGCCGGTGCTCAACCTGGACAAACTGACTTACGCGGGCAATCTGGAAAATCTCGCCGCGCTGGAAGGCGACGCGCGCTATCTTTTCGCGCGCGGCGACGTCTGTGACCGCGCCCTGGTGGATCGGCTTCTCGCGGAACATCAGCCGCGCGCCATTGTGCATTTCGCGGCGGAAAGCCATGTGGACCGCTCGATTCATGGACCGGCTGAATTCCTGAAAAGCAATGTGGAAGGCACTTTTACTCTGCTGGAAGCGGCGCGCGCCTATTGCGCCGGATTGCCGGAAGAGCGGCGCGCCGCCTTTCGCTTTCATCACGTGAGCACCGATGAAGTCTATGGCGCGCTGAAACCGGAGGACGCGCCCTTCACGGAAGCAGCGCCCTATGCGCCGAACAGCCCGTATTCCGCGAGCAAGGCGGCTTCTGACCATCTCGCGCGCGCCTGGTTCAAAACCTACGGGCTGCCTGTCACGGTGAGTCATTGCTCAAACAACTATGGCCCTTTTCACTTCCCGGAAAAGCTGATTCCGCTTCTTATCGTCCATGCGCTGGCCGGAAAGCCTCTGCCGATTTACGGGGACGGGGCGCAAATCCGCGACTGGCTTTATGTGGGCGACCATTGCGCGGCGATCCGTCGGATTCTGGAAGCGGGGATTCCGGGCGAGACCTACAACGTTGGCGGATGGAATGAAATGGATAATTTGAGCGTTACGCGCGAGGTTTGCGCCTGGCTGGACCGGCTTTCTCCCCGCGCGGACGGCGTTTCTTACGCGCGGCAGATTACCCATGTCGCGGATCGTCCGGGGCATGATCGCCGCTACGCGATTGACGCGCGGAAAATCGCGCGCGATTTGGGCTGGCGTCCAGAGGAAACCTTTGCCAGCGGCCTTGAAAAAACGACGCGCTGGTATCTGGAACACGCGCAATGGGTCAAGAACGCGCAGAGCGGCGCATACCGCGCCTGGGTGGAAAAACAGTATGGGAAAGCGCTATGACCCCGCTTTCCGGCGGCGCGGGCGGAGATATTCTGCTTCTGGGCGCGGGCGGGCAGCTGGGATATGAGCTGGCGCGCGTCCTTCCTGAATTGGGATCGCTGACGGCCTGGACGCGCGCGGACTGCGATCTCGCAAATCCCGCGGCGGCGCGGGAGAAAATCAATGCCTTTGCGCAAGCGAGGCGTCCCTGGCTTATCGTCAACGCCGCCGCCTATACCGCCGTGGATCGCGCGGAATCAGAAACGGAAACGGCGCGGGCGGTCAACGCGGAAATTCCCGGCGTCTTGGGCGGGATTGCCGCCCGGACGGGCGCGTTGCTGACGCATTATTCGACGGAGTATGTTTTTGACGGCAAAAGCGCGCGCCCGTACCGGGAAAGCGACGCGCCCGCGCCGCTGAACGTCTATGGACAAACGAAACTGGAAGGCGAGCGGGCGCTTCTCGCCTCTGGGGCGCGGAGTCTGATTTTGCGGACTTCCTGGGTATTTGGCGCGCACGGCGGGAATTTTCTGAAAACCATGCTGCGGCTGGCCGGGGAGCGCGATACGCTGGGCGTAGTGGCGGATCAGCGCGGCGCGCCGACTTCCGCCGCGTGGCTGGCGCAAGTAACGCGTCTTATGCTGCGGCGTTATCGGGAAAGCCAACGCGCGGGACAGGGCGGACTCTTCCGGGATGGCCTTTACCATCTCACGGCGGCGGGAGAAACGACCTGGCACGATTATGCCGCGCATATTTTTTCCCGGGCGAGACAGGCAGGGGTCGCGTTGCGGCTGCGCCCGGAAAATCTTGTCGCGCTGACGAGCCGGGAATATAAAACGCCCGCCGCGCGCCCGGAGAATTCCCTTCTGGACAACCGTCTCGCGCTGTCGGTTTTTGGTTTTTCCCGCCCGGACTGGAAGGAAGGCGTCGACGCCGTTTTGCGGGAAATTCTGCCCGCTTTTCCTGAAGGGAAACCGCGCGCGGGAGAATGTTAGCGTTGTTTCCCGCTCATAGCGTATTCATTGCTTCCAACAAAGTCTGATAGCTGTCCGCCTCGTGGTATTTCACGCCGGCGGCGCTTATCTCGTTAAAGAGTTTCTTGGCGCAACTGATTTTCGCCTGTTCAATCGGGCGCAGTTCCAGGCTGTCCATCGTGCCTTTGGTCTCGGCGATGAAGAAGATATGCTTTACCTTATCTTTCTTAAAAGTAATCGCCCAGTTCGGCGAATAGTTGCCCACGGGCGTGGGGATATAGAAACCGCGCGGTCCCTTTGGCAGTTTGGCGTAGACAATCACCTCGGAGGCTGTATCCAAGTCCTCGGCAAAGCGGCGTTCAACGCTGTCGGTTGCCGAACCGTCCGTAAAGACGTAATCCTGAATGGCGCGTTTTGCCTTAAACGCCTTGGCGTACTCGTCGGAGGCGCGGCTCATATGGAAGACGTCCTGCGAATACGGCTCCTCGGCGCTTGGAGCATAAGTAATATGCTCCACGACCACAGAGGCTTTCTGCTTGTTTATCAATACCACGACTTTGGCGATAAACTCTTCCGGGTTCTCGCGGAACAGCCGCAGCTTTTCCTTCTCGACGCCGTTCAAAATGGACGCGACCGTTCTGCGGGTGAGGTTCGCGCCTTCGGCAATCTTGCCGATAAGGTCGTAGGCGGCAAGACCGCCGCGCGCCCGTTCAAGGTGTTTGGTTTCGGTGCGCTCCACGTTGAAGTCCGTGCCTTCCTGAGACCCCTTGGTAAGGGTGTAGGAAAGCCGCGCGACGTTCAACTCCTTATCAAGGGCGGCAATGGATTTTTGGATAAGTTCGTCGCCGTCAAACTCCACGGTATAGGCGTACCGCTTGTTGATTCGCTCCCACAAGTCTTTGAACGCCGCCCAGTTTTCGTTCAGCGGGTTGTCTTTCACTTTGGTCTCGTGACCGTTGCCCGCCATATCTTTGAGGATGGACGGGTCAAAGATTGCCTGTACCAGTTTGTGGACGCTTTCGGCAAGCGGAGCGATTTCGGGTTTCATCGGGGCGAAACTGCCCGCTTCGGCGGCGGCTCGATAGGTATCCGTCACGCCGCCGTTGTCGTCCACATAGTCGTTGCGGACGAGGTAGTTGTAAATTGCCGTGGCTTCCGTAATCGTCAAGGTGTGCGGCCGCGCGTCGGTGAGATAGACCGTTTTGCCGTTGAAATAGTCCACGCTTGCTTTGGTTGGGCGCTCGTAGAGGTCGGACTTGATTTCGCGTTGCAAATCGGCGACAAACTCGGCGTAGCTTTCGCTTGCCACGACGGTGAGCATGTTCACGCTCTGCACCAGCGTTTCGCCGCAAACCTCTAAGTCTTGACGAACGCCCTCGCTGTTGACGCAAAGGCGAAGACCGCGTCCAACCTCCTGACGCTTCGCCGCGGCGTTGTCGGAGTGTTTTAAAGTGCAAATCTGGAACACGTTGGGGTTATCCCAACCCTCGCGCAACGCGGAATGAGAAAAGATGAACCGCGTCGGCTCTTCCAACGAAAGCAAAACTTCCTTCTTCTTGAGAATAAGATCGTAAGCCGAAATATCGTCGGACTCGCTTGAGCCTCTTTTGACCATGCTGTTGACGGCATGGCCTTTTTTGTCGATGGAGAAATAACCTCTGTGCGTGTCGGCGGCGGCAATGCCGCGCAGATAGGCTTGGTATTTCGTCGGGAAGAAGGGGAACCGTTCCTTTAAGGCGGCGCTGTATTCCTCCTCAAAGATGCGGCCGTATTCGCCGAGGGTCTCCTCGCCGTCCTTATCGTACTTGCGATACTTTGCCACTTCATTGATAAAGAACAGCGACAAACATTTGACGCCCTGCTCGAAGAGCTTCTCCTCTTTGTCAAAATGGGAGTTGATGGTCTCGCGGATTTGGATTTTGCGTATGTCGTCCTCGTTGACGTTGCCGCTGGCTTCGCCCGCCGCAAGCGTATCGCCGTTGCTGAACGTAACCATTGACTTTATAGGGTCGATGTCGGCGATGGAGACGCCCTTATATTCCTCCAGCCCTTTGGAGGCGGTATAAAGGCTGTCGCCTACTTCCAGCAGATGGGTTTCTCTTTTGGGTGAACCCGCCGTGCGGCGCACTTCAAATTCCAGGCGGGCGCGGGGCGGCTTCTTGCTGTCGATGACGATGGCGGCAAGGTACATATAGCGATTCGTGCCGCCAAGGTTTTTGAGTTCAAAGCCTTTGACCTCAATCTTTTTGACCAACTTCTTTTTGAATGCGTCCAGCGCGTCAAGAACATAGACAAGGTTATGGCTTGTCTTGTGCGTCGCCGAATAATTCAGGCTGAACAGTGGGTTGAAGTTCTTTTTCAGGGCGTTTTGCGTTGCCGTGCCGCCCATCTTCTGCGGCTCGTCTAAGATGATGATCGGGCGGTTCGCTTTGATGACGTCAATCGGGCGGCGGCTGCCAAACTCGTCGCGCTTGGCGTAGATAATCCGCGCCGCTTCGTTGCCGCTTCTGCCTTCGACGTTTTTCTCTTCATTCATTGCGGTATTAAACGCCTGCGTATTGATAATCATGACGTTAATGCCGCTGTTCTGCGAAAATTCGTCCAACTGGTGCAGGTTGCCGGAGTTATAGACAAAGTGACGCGCTTTTTGCCCGTAAATCTGCATGAAGTGGTCTTCGAGCATTTCAAAAGATTTTTTCACGCCCTCGCGGATGGCGATGGAAGGCACAACCACAATGAATTTGCTCCACCCGTATGCCTTGTGGAGTTCAAACATGGTCTTGATATAGACATAGGTCTTGCCCGTACCGGTTTCCATCTCCACGTCAAGAGACGCCGCGCCAAGCCCTGCGGCAAGGTCGGAGGAATACTTGATGTTGTTCGCAGTCTGTACGGCGCGGATATTTTTGAGCAGTTCCTCACGGGAAAGCGCCACATTCTCATTGCGGTAGGCGGCTTCGTAGTCCAATTCCGAATTCCACCCCCCCGTGTCGCGGCGATATTTGGACATACCGACGTTTGGCTGACCCGCAAACACGCGCACAACGCTATCGGCGGCCTCTGTCTGGAACGGCTGAATCTTGAACTGGAATTTCATTCAACCTCACCTCCGCTGTTTTCAATCTCACGCTCGATGAGTTCGCGCTCACGCTGCAACTCCAACCGCAACTCTTCTTCTGTCGGCAGATACAGCTTATATTTGGAAGCAAATAATTTCTCGTTTTCAGCAAGCACGGAATACTTGGCTATGCTCTCGTCTTTATCCGTGACAAGCACAATTCCAATCGTTGGATTGTCGTCTGCTTGCTTGATTTTCTCGTCAAACAGGCGGACATAGAAATCTATCTGCCCGACGTCCTGATAGGTCAGTTTCCCCGTCTTGAGGTCGATGACAACAAAGCACTTCAGGACGTAGTTATAGAACACAAGGTCGATGTAGTAATGCTCGCCGTGTTCCGTTGTTATGCGCTTTTGCCTCGCCACCAATGAAAAGCCTTTGCCGAGTTCAAGCAGGAACTCCTGCAACTTATCAATCAGCCCTTGCTCCAGTTCGCTCTCGCTGTATTTGGTATTTTCTTTCAGGTCGAGGAATTCAAGGATATACGGGTCTTTGAGAATATAATCCGCGTCGGTCTTTGGCTCAAGTTTTGCGATTTCGCCCTTGATTTCCGAGCGGCTTTCTTTTTGCGTGGCAAGCAGACGCTCGTAAAAGAACGAATTAATCTGCCGCTCCAACTGGCGCGAAGTCCAGCCTGACTCCGCACTTTCGGTGAGGTAAAACTCGCGGCGGTTCGGCTCTTCCACGCGCATCAGCAAACGGTAATGCGACCAGCTCAATTCGCTACGCAGTGCGTAGCGATTCGGAAACGCTTGATAAAATTGGCGCATATTACGCAAATTGGCGACTGTGAAGCCCTTACCGAACTCTGCGGTGAGCCGCTCGGAAAGGTACGCAAGCAGACTGCGCCCGTATTCGGCACGTTCACCCACCGCCTCGGCGATTTGCCGCCCGATTTCCCAATACACGCCAACCATCGCCGTGTTGACGGCGACGACGACCTTTGTCCGTGCGTCGGCAAGGGCGGCGCGAATGGCTTCGTAAACCTGCGTGTCTACCCCGTCGGGCTGTAATTGTTCTTTTTCGATTTTGCTCAAATTCTTATCTCCCATCACAGCACCCTCCTGATCGTGTTCGGGCTGTAGGTGTTAAACACCTGCTCGAAGTTGACCAGTGCGGAGTCGGACGCGAAACTGCTGTCGCGGAACACGGCGTAATAAGGCTTCTGTTTAGCGATTTCGGTGATCAGGGCGGTGTCGACCTCTTTGAAGCAAGCGATGAGGTAGTTGTCATTAACATAGTATACCCCGCCGTCCTGCGCGATTTTCGCCGAGAGCGGGACGCCAAGCTCAAGCATCACCTGAAATAACAAGTCCTCGTCGGTGCGGCCTTCTTTGATGTTATCCGCGAAACCGAATAAGTCCGGTTGTTTCTCTGCCGCCGTCAGGAATTCTTCGGGCGTGTAGTACACGTCTTTCATGTTGCTGCTGTCGAGTTTCAAAACGCGGAAACCGATGTCCAATTCGGAATTATCCGCAAGTGAAAGTTGCTCGTTTTTCAATTCAGCATTCCGCATTCCTAATTCCGCCTTAATCTTCGCGCCTGCGCGACGAATGCGCTCCTTGCCGATTTCGCAAATGGTGGAATAGCCCGCCTTTGCGGCTTCGCTTTTTTCGTCGCAAACTTCCGGCAATTGCACCATAATAAAATTTCGCTTGCCGCCGTCTTCGGCATTGAGTTGCATGACTGCGTGGGCAGTGGTGGCAGAGCCGGAGAAAAAGTCGAGGATGATGTCGTTATTGTTTGGATTGGCGGCAGTCGCCGCTTTCAAAAAGTATTTTATCAACGCAACTGGTTTTGGAAAACCAAACACCTTTTTCTTAAATAACTCCGCAATCTCTTTTGTGCCGTCTTGCGTCATGCCAATTTCACTCGGTAGATTTGTGCTAACGGGGATAAAACCGAATCTGTCGCCCGCTTTTGCTATATCGTCCTCTTTCCAGTATCGAAGACACGGCTTTGATATACTCAAAAAGTCATAATCACCAGGGAATACAATGCGATTCTCGGCGTAATAGTGCTTGAATGTTTCCTCTGTAATTGCCCATGTGCGATTAGGATTAGCGGGGTATTCATTGCCATTTTTGGGGTCAATTATAGTAAAGAAACTATTCGGACGTTCACTCGCGCTTGTCTGCTTCGTCAAGTCGTGAATGCGCCACGGTCTATCTGGAAAATCCTCTGTCTCAAAATATTTGCGTGTGCCGCCCTCCAAACAAGCGACAAACTCCATTGACTTTGCATAAACAAGAATCCATTCATAGTCCTGCGAAACGCCAAAAGGCACATCGGATTTTGCGGTACGCTTGCGCCAAGGAATTTGCGCCGCAAAACGTTCCTCGCCAAAAATCTCGTTTGCAATCTTTTTTAAGTTCTCAACTTCATTATCATCAATACTAATAAAAATTACGCCATCTTCTGTCAATAAATCACGGGCGACACGCAAACGCGGATAAATCATATTGAGCCAGTCCGTGTGAAACCGCCCGTTGCTATCACGATTTTCGCGAAGACGATTACCTTCTGTGTCGTAATAACCATCACGGCGCAAAAATTCGCCCGTCTCTTCCGCGAAGTTGTCCTCATATACAAAATCATTGCCCGTGTTATACGGCGGGTCGATATAGATCATCTTCACGCGGTTCAGGTACGTCTCCCGCAGCAGCTTCAGCACGTCGAGGTTGTCGCCCTCAATGTAAAGATTCTCGGTAGCGTCGAAGTCCACGCTCTCCTCACGGCAGGGGCGAAGCGCGGCGGCAATGGGCGCGTTGGCGAGCAGGACGCTCTTGCGCTTGTCCGGCCAAGTGAACTGGTAGCGTTCCTCTCTGCCTTCCACCACATGGGCGTTGATTTCCTGCGCCAGCACGTCCTTGTCAATGGCGCGCACGACGGCGCCGTTCTCGTCTATTGTCTCCGTTACGGCGTTGGGGAACAATTCTGCCAGCTTTAAAAAATTCTCATCGGACAGATTTTTGGTTTGCATTTTCAGTTTGTTCATGGCGTTCTTCATTCCGCATTCCGAATTTTTCTCGCCCGCGCGGCTGGCGGTTCGTGGTTTCAGTGTACCCATGTATTGCCGTTCCTGTTCGGTTTCCGCCTGGTGATTTTGGCGGACAGGGATTATAGCGGCGCGCGGATTTCAGACTCGTAAAGGCAAAGCCGCGCGTTTCGCGGACTGCGCCAAAAACAGCGGCGCGGGAATACTGTTACAATATCCCCCCATGCCGCCACAAGCCCTTCCTTCTTCCGCCGCCGCGCCGGTATCCGGCTGGCGCACGTATCTTCGCTTGCTGACCTGGATGCGCCCTTACTGGGGCATGTTTGCGCTCAGCCTGCTGGGGTTTCTGATTTTTTCCTCGGCGCAGCCAATGCTGGCGGGCATTCTCAAATACTTTGTCGACGGTCTGGAGAATCCGGAAGCCGCGCTGTTTTCCGGTATGGGCGTGGAGTGGCTCAACGCGCTGCCTTTGCTGCATGCCGTGCCGCTCCTGATTATTCTGATCGCGTTGTGGCAGGGTCTGGGAACTTTTGTGGGCAATTTTTTCCTGGCGCGGGTCACGCTGGGAGTGGTTCGGGATTTGCGCCGCGCCTTATTCAACCATCTGCTGCTGCTGCCCAATCACTATTTTGATCATGAAAACTCCGGACATCTTATTTCCCGCATCACGTATAACGTAACCATGGTGACAGAAGCCATCACGGACGCGATCAAGATCGTGATCCGCGAAGGGCTGACTGTCATTCTATTGTTCTCCTATCTGCTGTGGATGAACGGAAAGCTGACTTTGGTAATGCTGGCGATTTTGCCCGTCATCACGGTCATGGCGCGGATCGCCAGCCGGAAATTCCGCCGTCACAGCCATCGCATTCAGGAAGCGGCGGGAGAATTGACGCACGTCGTCTCCGAGACGATTCAGAGCTATCGCGTCGTGCGCAGTTTCGGCGGAGAGGCCTATGAGTCGCGGCGGTTTGAAAAAGCCAACGAAAACAGCCGTTCCCGGCAGCTGCGCGTTGTGCGCACAAGCGCGATTTATACGCCGCTCTTGCAGATTACGATTTATACCGCGTTGTCCGCGCTCATGTTTTTGGTGCTGCTGCTGCGCGGAGACGCCAGCAGCGGGGATTTGGTGGCGTACATCACGGCGGCGGGGCTGCTGCCCAAGCCCATCCGCCAAATCTCGGAAGTAAGCTCCAAAATTCAGCGCGGGATCGCCGGAGCGCAGACGGTCTTCGCGCAGCTGGACGAAGCGCCGGAGCGGGACGCGGGCACGCTGGAACTGCCGCGCGCGGAAGGACGCCTGGAAGCGCGGAACGTCGCCTTTGCCTATCCGGGAACCGATCGGGACGTGCTTTCCGGCGTCAGCTTCGTGATGGAGCCGGGACAAATGACCGCGCTGGTGGGACGTTCCGGGAGCGGAAAATCCACATTGGCGAGCCTGATTCCGCGTTTTTATACGCGCGGCGCGGGGGAAATTCTGCTGGACGGAATTCCGATTGAGGCGCTGTCGCTGAAAAATCTGCGCCGTCATATCGCGCTGGTCACGCAGCAAGTGACGCTGTTCAATGATTCCCTCGCCAACAATATCGCCTATGGCGATTTGGCGGGATGTTCGCGCGCGGCGGTGCGTCAGGCGGCGGAAGACGCTTTTTTGCTGGAGTTTATTGATCAGCTCCCGGAAGGAATGGATACCCTGATCGGCGAAAACGGCGTCATGCTGTCCGGCGGCCAACGGCAGCGGGTGGCCATTGCGCGCGCCCTGCTGAAAGACGCGCCGCTGCTGATTCTGGACGAGGCGACTTCCGCGCTGGACACGGAAAGCGAGCGGCACATTCAGGCCGCCCTGGAAAAACTCACGGCAAAACGAACAACGCTGGTGATTGCGCACCGCCTATCTACGATTGAGCGCGCGGACCAGATTCTGGTGATGGACGCGGGGAAAATCATCGAACGCGGCGCGCACGCGGAATTGCTGGCGAAAGGCGGCACTTACGCGCGGCTGCACGCGATGCAATTCGCGGCGGAGGCGTAACGGCTATCCCGTCGTGTTCGGAAGAGGCTCCAGAAGCGCGGCAAGGTCGGCGGGAGTAAAACGCGCCGCGTGCGCGTGGCGCTCTGACAAAATTCCTTCCGTGAGCGCCGCTTTTCTCGTTTGCAGAGACAAAATCCGCTCTTCAATGCTGCCCGCCGCGATTAGCTTATAAACAAACACCGGCTTGTCTTGCCCGATGCGGTGCGCGCGGTCGGTGGCCTGGTTTTCCGCGGCGGGATTCCACCAGGGGTCATAATGAATCACGGTATCCGCCGCCGTTAGATTCAGCCCTACGCCGCCCGCCTTGAGACTGATGAGAAAAACCGGAATTCCTTCTTTCTGAAACGAGGCAATGGCGGCGTCCCTGTTCCGGGTCTCGCCCGTCAAAATCGTGTAAGGCAGTCTTAAAGCGTCCAATTCCCGGCGAATCAGCGCCAGCATGGCAGTGAATTGGGAAAATACTAGAATTTTCCGCCCTTCCTCCACCATTTCCGGCAGCATATCCATGAGAAGCGCGAGCTTGGCGCTCTCCGCCGCGCGGCGCGCGAGAGCGGATTTCACAAGGCGCGGATCGCAGCATACCTGCCGCAGCTTTAACAGCGCGTCCAAAATAACCACGCGGCTTTTGTCAAAACCATAGAGCGCGATTTCCGCGCGCACCCGCTTATCCAGCGCGGCGCGCACCGTTTCATACAGATCGCGCTGTCCTCCCTGCAATTCCACGGTGCGCAAAATTTCCGTTTTGGGCGGCAGCTCTTGCGCCACATCGTCTTTCTTGCGGCGCAAAATAAAAGGCCGCACACGCCGCGCCAGCAAATCCCGGCGCAAAAGATCGCCTTGTTTTTCAATCGGCAGACGCCAGAGGCGCGCGAAACTTTTCTGATCGCCCAAAAAACCCGGCAATAAAAAATCAAACTGCGCCCATAACTCGCCCAAATGATTTTCCAGAGGCGTTCCCGTCAAGCAGAGTCTGTGCCGCGCGTTTAGCCGCCGCACCACGCCCGCGCTTTTACTGCGCGCGTTTTTGACATTCTGCGCTTCGTCAAGAATCAGAAAATGATAGCGGTACGCGGAAAGGCGCGCGCTGTCCCGCCAGAGCAAAGGATAGGTCGTGAGCGCGACGTCAGCCTCAGGAATCCGCCCGAACGCGCGCTGCCGCGCCTGACCGTGCAAACGCAATACTTTGAGGTCCGGCGCGAAGCGGCGCGCTTCACTTTCCCAGGTGGATAGCAGCGAGGTGGGCAGCACGACGAGCGAAGGCAAATCCAGCCGCCCCGCCTCTTTTTCTACCAAAAGATGCGCCAGTGTCTGCGCGGTTTTGCCCAGACCCATGTCATCCGCCAGAATGCCGGCAAGCGCGTGTTCGCGCAGATATTGCAGCCAGGAAAGCCCCTGCCGCTGATAATCGCGGAGCTCCAGCCGCAACCCCCTGGGCGGCGCGACTTCCCGCACGCCGCCCTCGCGCGCGAGCCGCCGCGCGATTTCCAGGGCGGCGGTCTCGCCATGAAAGCGCCAGCGCGCGGATTCCCGCAAAAAAGAAAGCCGCGCGGCGTCATGACGAGAAAGTTTCAGCCGCGTTTCCCCGTCGCGGTAACGATCAAACAAGTCCAGCAGAAAAAGGGCAATGGGCTTGACGCGCGCGGCTTCAACCCGCAAAAAACGTCCGTCTTCCGTCGCAAGCCGCACCATTTCCCCATCCGGAATTTCCGTGAGCGCGATCGCGTCCAGCCAGCGCGGCTCCTCGCGCAGCAAGCGCGCCAGAAGCGGCGCGAGCGGCAGACGCTCTCCCTCTATTGTTACGCTCATCTCCAGCGCCAGCGCGCCGTCGGACTCTTCCGTCAGCGCGGCGTCCCAGTTTTGCGCCACGCGATAATGACGCCGAAACCCATCCGCGCGGATTCGCCAGCCCGCTTTCTCCAGCAAGGCACGGCGCTCCGCGAGAAAATCCGCCCAATCCGCTTCGCAAAAAAGACCATAAAGCGTGCCGGAAGGCCGTCGTTCACAGCGCAGGACGGCGGGCGGCAAGGGCTGTAGACCGGCGGCGGTCAGCGCGCGCAACAGACGCTTTTCCTCTTCTGGCCTTCGGCGAATCGTCAGGCGTCCGCCTTCTGGCAAAAGAAATTGCCGGCGCGGATCCTCCACCGCGAACACAAAATCCCGGTAGCAAAAAAGCGGTTGCGCGTAATCGAAAGCGCCGCCGGCAAGCGTAAGGTCCTGCCGGTAGCCGCGCCACGCGCCAACCATTTGCGCGGGCAGCGAGGCCAGGGATAAAACTCCTGTCGGCGGCGCGTCAATTTCCGCCAGACTTTCTGTCCGCGCTGTCCGCGCGCCGCCCCGGCTATTTTTCGATAAAAACGCGGGCAGGTCTGGAAGCGGAGGCAAAAACGGCAGACGCAGACTTTTTGCCCAGACTTCCAAATTTTCCGCGCATTCCACTCGCCCAAGGCAACCCTTTTGCAAATCCAGATACCAGGGCGGAGAAAGCGGCAGAACAAAAGTGGAGGGCGGGCGAGTCTCCAGCGTATGCCCGGGTAAGTTTGCGGACGAAAGACGCGAAACTTTTCCCGATCGCGGCGTGCCTTCGCTTAAGGTCATGAAAGGGCAGCCCGCCGCCATCCGTCCCGTGGCCAGTATTTTTTCCAGCAGCTCGCCAAGGTCGGAGGGAAGAACCGCAGTAGCCGCGCCTTCTGAAAGGGGGGATTCCAGCAGAATCGCGCCGCGCCCGTGACGAGAACCCGCCGCTCCGGAAGGCGCGGCGGGGAAAGACGACAGGCGCGACAGGATGCGCAAGTCCTCCTCGCGCAGAAAGCGCGGCGGCGGAATCAGCGCGCGCGGCGTGAACGACCAGGCGCGCGCGCTGTCTAAATCCGCGCCCTTCAGGAGCGTGATTCGCGCGCGAGGCAAACCGTCGCGCGTCTCAACCTGATCCAGGCAATAAAAAATTTTTTGCGCCCGCTGGCCTTGCCGTGCGGCGCCGGTTTGCTTTTTGGAAACCGCCGCGCTGAAATGCCGCAAATCCGCGATCCACGCGCGCACGCCAGGCGAAGTCGGCGGATCCTCCAAAAGCGGCGGCGGGGATACGCGCCGCGACGCGCGCTTTGGCATGATTTCGCTATCCGCGCGCCCAGGGCGCGGCAAGCCATAGGAACAGCGCGAGCAACGCCGCTCCTTCCATCCAAAGCAAACGGCGCAGACGGCGCCGCTCCGTTTTCAGCGCGCGCACGGTTTTCTCCATTTCCGAGGAACCCGCCAAAGGAATGGCCGCCAGCGCCTGATGCAAGAGGCGCGGCAGACGCGGCAATTCGCGCGCCCAGCGCGGCGCTTCCGCCCGAATGTTTCGCATGAGAGCGCGCCAGCCGACCTGCTCGCTCATCCAGCGTTCCAGAAACGGCTTGGCCGTTTGCCACAAATCAAGCCCAGGATCCAGCTGCCGCCCCAGCCCTTCGATGTTCAGCAGGGTTTTTTGCAGCATGATGAGCTGCGGCTGAATTTCCACGTTGAAACGGCGGCTGGTCTGAAAAAGGCGCAGCAAAAGTTTGCCAAAGGAAATTTCAATCAGCGGGCGATCAAAAATAGGCTCGCACACCGCGCGAATCGCGGCCTCGAATTCCTCCACGCGCGTTCCAGCGGGAACCCAGCCGGATTCCACATGGTTTTCCGCCACTTTTTTGTAATCGCGGCGAAAAAAGGCAAGAAAATTCTGCGCGAGATAATTCTTGTCATTTTCCGTGAGCGTTCCGACAATGCCGAAATCCAGCAGCGCGTAGCGCCCGTCGTCCCGCACAAAAATGTTTCCGGGGTGCATGTCCGCATGGAAAAAACCATCCCGAAATACCTGAGTAAAGAAAATTTCTACGCCCGCCGCCGCGAGCCGGGATAAATCATGCCCTTCCGCGCGCAATGCCGCAATCCGGGAAATTGGCGTTCCCTGCATTCGTTCCATAACCATGACCGACGGGGAACACCACTCCCAATACACTTCCGGGATGACAAGCAGGGGAGAGTCAGAGAAATTCCGCCGCAGCTGCGCGCAGTTTGCGGCCTCCCGCATAAGGTCCAATTCATCGCGCAGATAGCGCGCGAATTCCGCGACGACTTGCCGCGCTTTCAGGCGTCTCCCGTCATCCCATACGCGCTCCAGCAGATTGGCCGCCGTATCCATGAGCGCGAGATCTTTTTCAATAACCGTCTCGACGTCCGGGCGCAGAATTTTGACCGCAACTTCGCGTCCATCCGGCAGGGTCGCAAAATGCACCTGCGCGACCGAGGCGGACGCGACCGGAACGGGGTTAAAGGCTGTAAAAACCTCATGCGCCGGACGCCCGTAAGCGCGGAAAACTTCGGCAAGCGCCGTTTCCGGCGCGAAGGGCGGGGCCTGATCCTGTAAACGCGACAGTTCATCCGCCAGATCAACCGGCAAAAGATCGCGGCGCGTGGAGAGCATCTGCCCGAACTTCACGAAAATCGGCCCCAATTCTTCCAGGGCGCAGCGCAAACGTTGGGCGCGCGGCGCGGAAAAATCGCGCCAGAAACACAAGGCGGCCAAAAAACGCGCCGCGCCAGAATGCGCCAGCGTCAGCGCCATGACGTCTAGGCCATGACGATTGGCGGTGAAAAGGATTTTGATCAGACGGAAAAAGCGCATGAACGGAACGTTGAAAAGACGACGGCAAAACAAAAGTGTAGCAGGGAAAGCGCCCGCGCTCGCGCCAGATCGCTTTATGCGCGGCGCATCAGCGCGGCATAAAAGCCGTCCGTACCGTGAGTGTGCGGCAGAGAGCGGCGCGTCTCCAGCAAGGAAAAATCTGCGGATTCGCCGAGAAAGGATTCCGTCACCGCTTCATTTTCTTCTCGCAGCAGACTGCATGTCGCGTACAGAAGCGTTCCGCCCGGACGCACAAGACGGGCGGCGGCGGCAAGAATTCCGCGCTGGCGCGCCGCCAGTTCCGTTACGCTTTCCGGAGTTTGCCGCCACTTGAGATCGGGATTGCGGCGCAGCGTGCCCAGCCCGGAACAGGGCGCGTCTACCAGTACCCGGTCCATTTTCCCGCGCAAACGCTTCAGCCGCGCGTCGCTTTCGGAATCAATCCGCACCGGATGGACATTGGACAGCCCGGAGCGCGCGAGCCGGGGCTTTAATTTTTCCAGCCGTTTTTCGGAAACATCAAAGGCATAAAGTCTTCCGGTATTGCGCATCAACATGCCCAACAGCAAGGTTTTCCCGCCCGCGCCCGCGCAAAAATCCGCTACGGCCTCGCCGCGCCGGGGCGCGAGCAGCAATCCCAGCAGCTGACTTCCCTCGTCCTGAACTTCCACCTGTCCTTGCAGGAACAAAGGATGCCGGGAGACGTCCGGCTTCCCCGTGAGACGCAGCGCAAAAGGCGCGTGTTCACCAGGGCGCGCCAAAATTCCGTCCGCGGCAAACGCGGCCAGCGCGTCCTCGCGCGTGGTTTTTAGCAGGTTGACGCGCATATCCAAAGGCGCGGATTGATTCAGGGCGCGGATCAGTGCGTCGGCTGCCTCGCCGTATTCCGCATCCAGTCGTTCGGAGAGCCAATCGGGAAGGTTGCGCCGCGCGGCGGGCGAAAGCGCCGCGTCGTCAAAACGTTTGACGGACGCCAGCCAGATTGCCTCGTCTTTTTTCAGCAGCGGCTCCAATTCGCGCAGATTTCGCCCCTCGCAGGAGAGCGCCGCGAGCAAAAGGCGGCGCGGGGTTGCGCGTCCTCCCTCCAATTCCGCGCGGGCGCGCAAAGTCCGCAAATGACGCAGGACAGAAAAGCTCGCTTCGGCCACGATGCCGCGCTCGGTATGCCCCATGCCGGGATTCGACCGGAAATAGCGCGACAAAGTTGTGTCCGCGGGATAGGCGAAAGAGAGCAATATCTCCAGCGCCGCTTCCGCGCGGTGAAAAAGAACGGGTTTCAGCAACGAAACTTTGGGCGCGGCAGTTTTTAGGGCGGCAGTCATCATGGCAGTCAAAAGATCAAGGGAGCGCGAGTTCGGAATCAAGTTCCGGCGCGGGTTCCGAATCTGCCGCTTCTTCGGCGGATTCGGCATTCCAGGAGACAAAGCGCAATTCATAGGCGTCGCCTTCCCGGTCAATATAACGAAACTGTAACGGCGGCATAAATGGACGCAGCCAAAAATCCAGCGCGCCGCGCCCGGAAAGCCGCAGGTGCAGCGTTTGAAATTCACCGCCCGGCGTGCTTAGCGTCTCTTCGCCCACAATCTCCACGCGGAACTCTTCATAATTTTTGCCCGTAGCGACCCATACCCGTAAATTTAGCGGCAAGCGTTCAGGAGAAAGCAAAGAACCGCCGCGTTCCCAGTTTTGCGGGATTTCCGACGGCAGCAGCGCTTGCTCGTCCTTTTCCACGCTGAAAAAACCGTGCGCCCAGACCAGCATTTGTCCGTAAAGACTTAAAATATCCTGACTTGCGCGCCGCAAGGGAAATTGCTTCTGCCGTCCGGAGAGATGGATCGTCAAAGTTTGCTCCGCGCGCTGAAACTCAGTGATCTCCCGGATTTCCTCATTCCGCGCCACCTGATAGCGCAGCGGATGAAATCCGCTTTCCGGGCGCGTGACGCCGGTGCTTTCCATATCCATGCGGATCGGGTAAATCAGCGAGATCAGCCCGCTTGTATTGAGATGCAGAGCCAGACGATAGTACCCCGAACGGAATTCCCAGAAAAAAAACGCCGTACCAATTTCCAGGGATTTTTCGCCGCGATAGACGTTGTAGTCAACGTTTCCCCGCCAGTGCAGTTCTCCTCCGTTCGGCAGAAGCAGATTTGCCGGTTTATGCTCGCGCAGAAAGTCAATGCCGCGATCATTCCACATCGTCGCGATTTCGGCAAAATCATCTTCCCTGTGTTCCGGGTCCAGATATTCTTCCGGGGGCGTCTCCGGCGCAGCGGGTTTTTCATCCGGGGGCGCGGCTTCCTCCGGCGCGGGTTTTGTTTTTGCAGTCTGCGGAAGTTCCGGGGAAACCGTTTCTTCCGGGGGCTGCGGCTTTTCCTGTTTCGGCTTTGGCGTTACCGGTTCCGGCGCTTTCGGCTTCGGCGTTTCTACCTGTCGGCGCGGCGGAGAAGATAAATTGGCCGACATTCGCCACTGCGGCTTGGCAGGTTCAAACAGCAGCTTAAGAAAGCTGCCGCTCCATGCCTCCAGCAGCAGGATATGCAGCAAAAAAGACAGCAACACTGCCGCAAATAACGAATAACGCGGGAATACCGCGAGCAAGCGGGGAAATACGGAAAAAGCGCGGATTTTCGCCGGCGCGGCGCGCGGCCTCCATTCCGTTGCCATAGTATTCAGTCCGCAGACGTGTCCGGCAAAAGCCGGGGAGCGCAAAGCGCGTCAGCCGTTGTCGCTTTCCCGCGCAGCCGCGCCCGCCCGCCTTCCAGACGTAAACGCCCTTCCACAAACCAGCGCACGGCAGCCGGAAATATTTGATGTTCAGCCGCCAGTACCCGCGCGGCCAGACTGGCCTCATCATCCTCGTCCAGTACCGGAACGGCGGCCTGCGCGACGATAGGACCGGCGTCCAGATCGGCGGTTACAAAATGCACGGTCGCTCCATGCAGGCGCACTCCCGCTTCCAGAGCGCGGCGGTGCGTATGCAGACCCGGAAAAGACGGCAAAAGCGACGGATGAATATTCAGCATTTTTCCCGCATAACGCCGTGTAAACGCCTCGCCCAAAATGCGCATAAAGCCCGCAAACACAATTAAATCTGGCGCGTATTCCTCCATGGCGTCTGTCAGGCGCGCGTCAAACAGCGCGCTGTTTCCCGCGCAGGCGCTTGCGTCAATTATCCGCGCGCAAATTCCTTCCGCCGCCGCGAAATCCAGCCCCGGAGCGTTGCGGTCCGCAAGCACAGCGGCAATATCAGCCGCGCCCAGCAGTCCGGAGCGCCAGGCGCGAATCAGACATGCCATATTGCTGCCGCGCCCGGAAATTAAAATAACGATTTTCTTCATTTCAAAAAACCTACAGGCAAAAAAACCGCGGTCGCCAGCGATTGAGCCACTCGGTTGATGGCGCGGCCATTACGGTCCTCCACTACTCTGGCCACAAAATCCAGAAGCGCGATTATCTTGCCAAACTCTCGTTCAAAGGAAAGATTTCGCGCGTTCGCGGATAGCGCGTTGGACAGAAGAAACGATTCGCCCGCCTCGTTTTTCATCTCGGCGAGTTTCCAGGCCGCGATTTCCACATTCCGCGCGCAGTTGTATAGCTTTTGCGCCTCCAGTGAGTCTAGGAAAAAAAATTCCTCCCGATGCTCGTAGGCCGCGTCTACCATGCTCAACAAGCCATAAAGAAACGCCGCGACCCGGTCAAAAGCGTAATTTGGCGTAAAAGCCAGCAAAATGGCCGCGCTTTCTTTTGCTTCTCCTATTCCTTGCGGCGCGGCGTCCCGAAAGCGTTTGAGCCGCCCCAGAGCCTCTTCCAGGCTCGCAGCCGCTTTGCGCCATTCACGCGGATTGCGCCGGTACAGCTTTTCCGCCAGAAGAAACAGCGAAATCATGATTTCTTCCCGGCTGTTGTCAAAAATCCGGTCAATGTCCGTTTTGGCCAAATATTCGGGCGCGACGC
Source organism: Zoogloeaceae bacterium (assembly GCA_031256795.1). GTDB lineage: Bacteria > Pseudomonadota > Gammaproteobacteria > Burkholderiales > Rhodocyclaceae > Azovibrio. The sequence continues at coordinate 56,231 of JAIRPW010000029.1, forward strand.
GGGTTTCCTTTTGCCCAGAGCGGTCTCGCCGAACCGCGCAGGCCGAGAGGCCGGAGAGCGCCGACAGAAAAAAACCGCGCGCAAGGCCTTGCAGCCAGCGTCGCCGGGAAGAGTCCGCCGCGAAAGGCGATCCCATGAGGGACATACGATTTAGTCCGGCGGCGCGGTTTTCCCCCGCCGCAAAAAAGCCGCCATAATCGGCAAAAGGGATACAACGACAATGAGCAGCATGAGCAGCGCAAGATTCCTGCGCACCCATTCCAGATTGCCAAACCAATAGCCCAGGGCGCACAGCAGAAAAACCCAGGCCAGCGCGCCGCAAACATTAAAAAAAACAAACCGGCCATAGGCCATACGGCCAATCCCGGCGACAAAAGGCGCAAACGTGCGCAATAGCGGCAAAAACCGGGAAAGCGCGATGGTCTTCCCGCCGTGCCGCACATAAAACGCTTGCGTTTTTTCCAGCGCGCTACGATTGAAAAAGCGGGAATTCGGCCACTGGAACACGCGCGGCCCCAAAAAGCGCCCAATCTGATAGTTGATCGTATTACCCAGAATCGCGGCAGCCGACAAGGTTCCTGTCAAAAGCCAGAAATCAAGGCTTTGTCCGGCGTTCTCCCCCGGCGCGACCGGCAGGGCGGCCAGCGCCCCCGCGGCAAATAACAGCGAATCCCCCGGCAGAAAAGGCGTCACCACAAAACCGGTTTCCGCAAAAACAATCAGAAAAAGCACAGGATAAACCCAGCCGCCGTAAGCTGCCGCTAAATCCGCCAAATGCTGATCCAGGTGCAGAACGAGATCGAAAAGCCAGGGAAAGAATTCCATCATGGAAAGAGCGTCAGGGCGCGGCTTCCAGCGGTTCTCCCTCTTTGCGTATCCGGCGCGTTACCTCGTCTACGCGAGAGGCCAAAATGCCGTCGGGGCATAAAAAATCCTGATAAAGCGCCGCGTGATGACGCAGAACAGGCGTCTCGCGTACCGGCGACCAACGCGCGCCGCGCGCCGGACTCCAGGTTTTCTGCGCGGGACGCCCCAAGGCATAGATACGCCGCTCGCGCGTCTGGCAGCGCATCCCTTCATAGCTGACATTGCGCACCCCGGAAGGGCTGATCACAAGCAACGTATAGCGCGCCACGCCATCGCTGTCCAAACGCAGGCGCGCGGCGTCAAGATAAAACCGGCTCGTGGTTCCCGCGCTTACATAAAAGCTATAAAAATCAGCGTCATTCGGATATTCCGGCAATTCAACCGCAGACTCTGCCCAGGGTTTGGCCGGGTTTTCGTCTTCGTCGCTGGTGTAAGTTTCCGGGCGGGTATTCAGAATATTTTCCCGCGCCCAGCCCGGCAAGACGCAAATCCAAAGCAGCGATCCCGCGAACGCGCGCAGCAAAAACCGCGCGATTGTCCCGCGTTGCGTCATACCGTCGCGCCGCGCAGGGACGGTATTGCCGCCTTCCCGCTTTCAAACCGGGCCGAAATCCGGTCTTCTTCCGCAGCGGACAGCGCCAGCGCCTCTTCCAGCGTCGGCGCGGGAGAAACGACGCCGATATAGCGCGCCAGTTCACACAGCGCCTTGTGATAGACCTCGCGCTTGAATTCAATCACCGTATCCAGCGGAATCCAGTAATCATGCCAGCGCCAGGCGTCAAATTCCGGTCGCGCGCAGGCGCGCAGAGAAATATCATGATCGCGTCCCACGAGGCGCAGCAAAAACCATATTTGCTTTTGTCCCCGGTAAGAGCCGCGCCATTCGCGCCGGATCCACTGTACAGGCACTTCATAGCGCAGCCATTCCTTGGTGCGACCAAGGATTGCGACATGTTCGGGGGAAAGCCCGATCTCTTCATGCAATTCGCGGTACATGGCCTCTTCCGGCGTTTCGCCGTGCTTGATGCCGCCTTGCGGAAACTGCCAGGAGTGTTCGCGGATTCTTTTTCCCCAGAATACTTCGTTTTTGGCGTTGCATAGAACAATACCGACATTCGGGCGGAAACCATCCCTGTCGAGCATAACAATTCCTTAAAATGAATAGATGGATTGCCCTCATTCTGCCATATCTGGCACAGGGACGCAAAAATGGAAAGCCTGGGGAGTACCCGGAAACGCAAGAGAGCATGGCATAATAACGTTTGGCTTTCCTTTTCTCTTTGATTTTTAGGAACAAACCTATGATGTATAAAACGATCCTTGCTCTTGCGCTTTCTTTGTCCTGCCTGGCCTTGCGCTCTGGCGCGGCGATGGCCGAGGAGCCTATTTCTCCCATCAAGCCGCCTGCCCGTGTGCATTTGGGGATGGTAGAGCTAGGCAAGAAACTCTACTTTGATCCCCGGCTTTCCAAGTCAGGGTTTATTTCTTGCAATTCTTGCCACAATCTTTCCATGGGCGGTACGGACAACCTGCCTACATCCATTGGTGATCGCTGGCAGGAAGGGCCAATTAACGCGCCGACGGTGCTGAACTCCAGTCTGAATATCGCGCAATTCTGGGACGGGCGCGCGGCAGACCTTCAGGCGCAGGCAGGCGGCCCCATCGCCAATCCGAAAGAAATGGGCTTTTCGCATACGCTCGCGGTGCAGACGCTGGAGACCATTCCCGAATACGCGCGCGAATTCCGGCAGATTTTTGGGAAAGACAGCATCAGCATTGAGCAGGTAACGGAAGCGATCGCTGAATTTGAAAAAACCCTGGTGACGCCCAACGCCCGTTTTGACCAATGGCTTTTGGGAAAGGCGGACGCACTGACCGAGCAGGAGCGGGAAGGTTACGCGCTGTTCAAAAATAGCGGCTGCGTCGCTTGCCACAACGGCGAGGCGGCGGGGGGGAACTCTTTTCAAAAAATGGGTCTGATAGAGCCGTATCAAACCAAAAATGGCGCGGAGGGGCGTGCTGCGGTCACAGGGAAAGACGCGGAACGGTTTAATTTCAAGGTTCCGACTTTGCGCAATGTGGAACTAACCTATCCTTACTTCCATGATGGCGCGGTCAATACGCTTACGGAAGCGGTGGATATTATGGGGCGGCTGCAGCTGGGCAGAAGGTTTACTCCAGAAGAAAACGCGAAAATCGTCGCTTTCCTGAAAACGCTGACCGGAGAGCAGCCGCGCTTTAATTTGCCGATTCTGCCGCCTTCTGCCGATAATACGCCGCGCCCGATTCCTTTCGGGCAGTAATAAACCGGCTTTTCGCGCATGAAAAAACAGGAGCGTTTCGCTCCTGTTTTTTTGCGCGGCACGCTTTTCTGCCTATGGCATGTGATCGCATACGCATAAACAACAAGCCAAAAGAACAGTCAATACTCGCTATGTCAAACCGTCGTATTTAGCGGGGAGCAACCGCACATATTTCATTCTAGGGGAAGCGCTGAAAGCAAGATGCGGGCGAGCAGTCTGTCCGGTATTTTTGCGCAAGAGGAATAAAGGATGATTTATTTTTCATTGGCATGGATATTATATTGTACTTTTGTATATCGTTCTTTGCCGGATAGACGGATGGAACAAATACCCAAAGAAGGCATGGAGGTCATTGAAGCATGGTTAAAAATAGAAAATGGCAAAAAGTCGGCGGCCTCCTCTGGATTTTTGTTTTTGCGCTTGCAGCGATAGTCCGAATGCCGTCCTTTTTTCGTATTGGAAGAATATACTGCTATAGTAGGAGCTCTCTATACTATATTTTTCACTCTTATATTTTCACTGAGCCATTTTGGCACTGGTCTTGACGCCAATTCTCTTCGCGCTATTTATATAGAAATTAGTGATCGCGGGGTATAGGATTCTTGGGGAGATAAAGGGCTGCTTAGAGGACATAAACATTTCCTGGCTTTCCTATACAAACAATGCGCGCATGAAAAACAGGAGCGAAAGCCCCTTGTTTTTGTAGGCGCGGCGTGTATTCCGGCCTATAATTTCCCGGCTCAATCCTAACCATAGGAGTAGTTTTATGCGCGCGGTCATGGTGGCGAATCCCAAAGGAGGCGCCGGAAAAACAACGTTGGCAACCAACCTTTCGGGATTTTTCGCCAATGAAGGCAAAAGCGTTTGTCTGTGCGATTTGGACCGGCAGCAATCGTCCCTGCGTTGGCTGGCTTTCCGCGATCCTGGCTTGCCCGCGATCGTCGGCTATTTTGGCGGCAATCAGATGTCGGTTAGTTTGCCGCGCGAGTCCGAATGGGTCGTCCTGGACGCTCCCGCCGGATTTCAGGGCTATAAGCTCAATGATTTTCTCCGCGCGGTGGACCGGGTGCTGATTCCCATTGTGCCTTCTGTTTTCGATATGGCCGCGACGGAAGATTTTTTAAACGCGCTGCGGCAGGATTTAAGCGGGCGTATGGCGAAAATCGGTATCGTCGCCATGCGCATTGACCCGCGCACCCGCGCGGCTTCCATGCTGGAAGAATTTTTGCGGCATTTTGATATTCCGATTTTGGCCTACCTGCGCAATACGCAGAACTATGTCAATGTTGCCGCAGCGGGACAGACGATTTTTGATCCGCCGCGCGCCCGCAATAAACGTGACGTGGAGCAATGGCAAAAATTACTGGATTGGATTGCGCGGTAATGCGCAGGCGCTCTATGTCGCGCGTGTTTTTGCCGGTTTGTCCGGCGCGGCTTTTGGCGCGCGGTTTTGTATTTTTATGCGGCGCGGCTGTTTTTTCCGCATGGGCGGCGGAAATTTCGCATCCGGCGTTGTTGCGGCAGGCGGAGGCTTTTGTGCGCCAGGAAGTGAGTCAGAACGCGGGATTCAAAAGTGTTGCCGCCGGTCCTTTGGACGCGCGGCTTCGTCTGCCGTCGTGCGAGCATCTGCAATTTTTTCTGCCGCATGGCATGGACGCCAGCCGCCTGATGGGACAGACGCGCGTTGGAGCGCGCTGTCTGGACGCCGCCGCGCGCTGGAGCGTGTTTATTCCGGTAAAAATTGCCATGGAACGCGCATATCTTGCCGCTGCCGTTTCTCTTCCGGCTGGCCGGGTTTTGCGTCCTGAAGATTGCGTGCTTATGACAGGCGATCCCGCGCTTTTGCCCGCGGGGCTGGTTAGCAATTCAGGGGATGTGATTGGGAAAACGCTCAAGATTGCTTTGCAGGCCGGGCAGCCTGTGCGCCTGGAGCAGCTGTCCGCGCCTATTCTCATCCAGCAAGGGCAGACAGTGCGCCTGATTTTTCAGGGGGCGGGATTTACCGCGAGCAACGAGGGAAAAGCCATGCTGCGCGCGGGCGCAGGACAGGTTGTACAAGTGAAAACTGCTTCAGGGATAGTCGTCAGCGGTGTTGCGCAGACAGATGGCACGGTTCTTGTTAGTCCTTGATGGAGTCAAAAAGCGCTCAAGTTTTTCGGAAATTTTCCGATAACAGAGTTAACCTTCTTCAGACAAGCGTTCAAGGTGAACAACATGAAAGTCGATACCGCATATTCATTTACGCCCGCACTGACGCGGCAACCCGCGAAGTCCTCCGGAGTCGGGAAAGGCGGCGAGCAGGTCGCTTTGTCCGAAGCGGCGGAGGCGGGCAAGGCTGTCAGCGCGCCGGTCAATCAAAGCCGCGTGGCGGAAATTAAGACCGCAATTGCCGAGGGTCGTTTCCGCGTGAATCCAGAGGCGATAGCTGATCGCCTGATTCGTACTGCGCAGGAAATGATTGATGCGGAGCGGCGTGTTTGACGCGCCCTGTATGGGAGAGGAAGTCTTGACTATGGGCGATCTGACGGGCGGGGATTTCGCGCGGCGCGTTGCGGACGAAATTCAGACCGTCCGGCAGTTCATCGCTCTGCTTGAGGAAGAATCCCGCGCGCTCCAGAAAGGCGATGTAGCCGCGCTGGAATCTATTACCGAGAGCAAAGAGCGTTTGGCGGACGTGCTTGCCCGGATGGGAGACGCCCGACAGAAATGTATGGATGCGTTGGGTTTCGCGCATGAGGCCAGCGGCGTCGCGGAGTGGCTTGCGCGGCAGGAAGGCGAAGCCGGAGAGAATCTTCGCGTCGCCTGGCAGACGCTTATGGATCTTGCGCGCGCCGCGCGGGAACTGAATCTTACCAACGGGAAATGTATCGCGCTTCTTTCCCGTGATACCCGCGCTCGTCTTGAGGCGCTAACGTCCGCCGCGCCCGGAACGGACTGTTATCAGCCTGGAAAGGGGCAAACCTTGTCAACATTCTCGCGCGTTAACGCGGGGGTTCGCATCCGCGACTGCGTTTAGAGGTTTGTCGTGATGTAACGTTTTTCGCGTTTACGCGGTGTTTTACCGGGTTTCGTGCTATGTTTGCGCGGTCTGTTTTTTTGTTTCCCATTCATGAATTCCCCCTTTCGCATCGGCATGGTGTCTCTTGGTTGCCCCAAGGCGTCCAGTGACGCGGAGCGCATTCTTACCGCTTTGCGGATGGAAGGATATTTGTTTACCCCTTCCTATAAAGACGCGCATCTGGTCATTGTGAATACCTGCGGCTTCATTGAAGAAGCCATCCGGGAATCGTTAGAGGCCATTGGGGAGGCGCTGAGCGAGAATGGCAAGGTGATTGTGACGGGGTGTCTGGGCGCGCGGCGCGCGTTTGTGATGGAAGCGCATCCCAAAGTGTTGGCGGTTACGGGGCCTCATGCCGCCGAAGAGGTGCTGGCCATTGTGCGCCAGCATCTGCCTTCCGAAGCTACGCCTCTGGAGCATTTTGTACCTCCGGAGGGGGTGCGTCTGACGCCGGGGCATTTTGCCTATCTCAAAATTTCCGAAGGCTGCAATCATCAGTGCAGCTTTTGCGTTATTCCCGCTTTGCGGGGGCCGCTTGTTTCCCGCGCGGCCGATGATGTGCTGACCGAGGCGAAGCATCTGGTCGACGCCGGCGTGCGCGAGTTGCTGCTTATCTCCCAGGATACCAGCGCCTACGGCCTTGATCTCAAGTACCGCACCGCCTTTTGGAGTGGCAGACCGGTTCGGTCGCGTCTGAAGGAATTGTGCGAAGCGCTGGCGACGCTGTCGGATGATCTCTGGATCCGTTTGCACTATATGTATCCTTATCCGGCGGTGGATGACCTTTTGCCGCTTATGGCGCAAGGAAAAATTCTGCCCTATCTGGACGTCCCCTTCCAACATGCCGCGCCTGGAATTTTGAGCGCCATGCGCCGTCCCGCAGCGGCCGAGGACATGCTGACGCGCATTGCTCGCTGGCGGGATATCTGCCCGGAACTGGTCATTCGCTCTACCTTTATCACGGGTTTTCCCGGAGAGACCGAGCGTGATTTTCAGTTGCTTTTGGATTTTCTGGCGGAGGCGCGCCTGGATCGGGTCGGGGCTTTTGCGTATTCGCCTGTGGAAGGCGCGACCGCCAACGCGCTGCCTGACCCAATTCCAGAAGAGGAGCGCGAAGAGCGCCGCTGTCGCCTGATGGAGTTTCAGGAAACCATTAGCGCGGAAAAGCTGGCCGCGCGGATCGGACAGGAAATGACGGTATTGGTCGACGCGGTGGACGAGGAGGGCGTAATGGCGCGAAGTTATGGCGACGCTCCGGAAGTGGATGGGTTGGTGTGCGTAAATGGGTTTTCTGACGCCGAACCCGGAGATTTTCTGGAGGTGCGCATTATTGACGCGGACACGCACGATCTGTATGCCGAAGCGCTCTGAATCCCGCGCGGATGTTCTTGCCGCATGCTCGGCCATTGTCGGAAAAAATCATCTGTTTCACGCGCCGGAAGATATTGCGTCCTGTCTGACGGATTGGCGCGGGCGCTACCATGGCCGCGCTTGTGCGCTTGTCCGGCCAGGAAACGCGGAGGAGGTTTCCGCGCTGATCCGCCTTTGCAGGGATTGGAAGATTCCTGTGGTGCCGCAAGGCGGCAATACGGGTCTGGCGGGCGGCGCGACGCCTGACGAAAGCGGCAACGCGCTGGTTCTTCAGACGGGACGTTTGCGGAGCGTATGCAAAGTGGATGCGGAAAATGCCTCCCTTACCGCAGAAGCGGGCGTAACGCTCAAGGAAGCGCGAGAAGCCGCGCTTTCGGCGGGATTTTTGCTGCCGCTTTCGCTTGCCTCGGAAGGCTCCTGTCAGATTGGCGGAATTTTGGCTACGAACGCGGGCGGTATTCACGCGCTGCGTTATGGCGTCGCGCGGGATCTCGTTTTGGGACTGGAGGCGGTGCTGCCCGATGGCGAAATCTGGCGCGGTCTTTCCGCCTTGCGCAAGGATAACCGCGGCTATGATTTGCGGAATCTTCTGATTGGCGCGGAAGGGACGCTGGGAGTGATTACGGCGGCGTCTTTCAAGCTTTTCCCCGCGCCCAAAGAGCGTCTTGCCTGCTGGCTGAATGTGGATTCTCCTGCTGTGGCGCTGACGCTCTTGAAAGAGGTCAGAGCGGTGTTTGACGCGGCGCTTACGGCTTTTGAGCTTGTTTGCCCGTTGAGTTTTCATCTGGTCAGGAAACATTTTCCCGCTCTGCTTTTGCCTGCCGCGCCGTGTGCGCAATGGCACGTGCTTTGCGAACTGTGTGATTTTCAAAAGGACGAAACAGCGAAAGCAAGCGCGATTTCTGAACGCGCGGGGGAATTTTTTTTGGCGCAAATAGATGCGGGAACGGTCAGAAACGCGGCGGTAGCCTCATCCGCGACGGAAGAACGCAAGCGGCGCAATCTTTGGCAGTGGCGGGAAAATATTTCGGAGGCGCAAAAGCGCGAGGGGGTGAGCGTGAAGCACGATATTTCCCTGCCCCTCGCGTGCGTCCCGGAATTCCTTTCTGATATTGACGCGCGCCTTGCGCGCGTTTTTCCGGGGGTACGGCATACGGCGTTCGGGCATCTGGGCGACGGAAATTTGCATTTCAATCTTTCCATGCCGGAAGCGGCGGCCAACGCGCGTTTTTTGTCGAGCGAGGCGCGGGCAAACCGCTTGGTCTATGATCGGGTGTACGAACTGGGCGGCAGCATTTCCGCCGAACATGGGATCGGGCAGTTAAAGCGCGATATTCTGCCGCGTTATCAGTCTGCTGCTGCGCTCAAGGTTATGCGGAAAATCAAGTTTGCGCTGGATCCGGAAAATCTGATGAATCCAGGAAAATTGTTTTGAGCAGATGCGTATGCGCATCGGGTTTTTCAAAGCGGTCTGAAACAATTTGCATAAAATTGCCGGACGGGAAACATACTTTTGTTACAAATTACGGGTTTAATGCGTTCTTGCGGCGGTTGGGTGGATGTGCGCTCCGCTTTTGCCGGTTCATTTTCATAAAGGAGTCTGAAATGAGTATTTCTCGCAACGTCATTGTGAGTTTTCTTGCTGTTTCCAGTCTTGCGCTAGGCGTGGGCGTTGCCAGCGCTGGCGGGCATGGGTATTTTGGGCCGGGGCATGGTTTCGGCCCTGGCTGCGCGTCTTTCGGCAAGCACGGCGCGAACTGGGAGGATGCGGATTGGCAGGATTTTAGGGCGGCGCGCCATGCGCGGCTTAAGAAGGATTTGCAAATTACGCCTGAACAGGAAAGCGCTTGGCAAGCGTTTACCGCGCAAGAGGTTCCGGATTTCAAGGCGGAAAAATGTCCTGCTCCGGAAGATTTTGCCAAAATGAACGCACCGGAGAGAGAGGAGGCGCGCCTGGAATTTCTCCGTCGGCATCAAGAATTTATGACGCAGCGCCTTTCCGCGCTGAAAAGTTTTTATGCCGTGCTGACTCCGGGACAAAGAAAAATCTTTGATGATTTTCACGCGCCGAAGTTGCGGCAGGACAAAAAACCGCGTAAGTGACGGCATTTCTTTTCCCTTTTCGCAGACGGGGCGCGGATGCGCTCCGTCTTTTTTTGCTGTTGCGTTCTTTTCAGATCGTCTGACGTCTGACTTGTCCTCGAAAGCGGCTGGCTTTTCCGAACAGCCGCTCGTTAGCGCCCAAGTCAAAAAATTACCGCGAGGGCGGGTGGCAATCCAGATAAGCGGGTAGGCAATGTGCGTCAATCACGTAGCGGATAGGCCAATTATCGGGAATTGGCAACTTCAGTCTTTAGATTTATAATGAAAATATCACAAGCGTATTGCGGAATATCGGCGGCAACAGCCGCCATTTTCTTTTTTTGTCGCGGGCTTTTTTGTCCAGAGCGCGGCGAAATGGACCGTGACCTATTTTTTACGCAATACGCCTTTTGTAGCGAGGCGTTTTGATGTCACATCTCATGAACACTTATGGGCGGCAGCCTGTCGCCTTTGCCTATGGCGAGGGCTGCCATCTTACCGATACGAACGGCAAAGTCTATTTGGACGCGCTGGCCGGTATCGCGGTCAACACCTTGGGGCACAATCATCCCGCGCTGACGTCCGCTCTCGCGCGGCAGGCGAATCGTCTCATTCATGTGTCCAACGTTTACCAGATTCCTGAACAGGAAGCGCTTGCTACGCTGCTGGCGGAGCGTTCGGGGCTGACGGAAGCGTTCTTTTGCAATTCTGGCTGCGAGGCCAATGAAGCCGCCATCAAGCTGGCGCGGCTGTACGGACGCCGGCGCGGCGTTGATCGCCCGCGTATTCTGGTTATGGAGGGCGCGTTTCATGGACGTACTCTCGCTACGCTTTCCGCTACCGGGAACGAGAAAGTCCAAAAAGGTTTTGAACCGCTCGTGGATGGATTTGTTCGTGTTCCCTATAACGATCTGGACGCTATCCGCGCCCGGCGCGGCGACTCTGACGTTGTTGCGGTGATGCTGGAAGTTGTGCAGGGCGAGGGCGGCGTTTATGTCGCGCAAGACGGTTATCTTCAGGAGTTGCGGCAAATCTGCGATGCTGAAAAATGGCTGCTGATTTGCGATGAAGTGCAGTGCGGCATGGCGCGCACAGGGAAATGGTTTGCTTACCAGCACGCGAATATTTTTCCGGATGTATTCACCTTGGCCAAAGGTCTGGGGTCTGGCGTTCCTATTGGCGCTTGCCTTGCGGGCGGGAGAGCCTCTGGGTTATTCGCGCCGGGAAATCACGGGTCAACTTTTGGCGGCAATCCGTTTGCCTGCGTCGCGGCGCGCGCGACCATTGAGACGATTGAAGCGGAACATTTGCTGGACAACGCCATTGCGATGGGCGAGCGGATTTGCGGCGAACTTGCGGAGCGTTTGCGGGGCGTTTCCGGCGTTTTGGATATTCGCGGCCGCGGTTTGATGATTGGCATTGAGCTGGATCGCCCGGCGGGCGGTTTGGTGGGAAAAGGACTGGCGGCGGGGCTGCTGTTCAATGTTACGCATGATACCGTGATTCGCCTTCTTCCGCCTTTGGTGTTTGGCGCGGCGGAAGCGGATGAGTTGTTGCAAAAACTTGTGCCATTGTTGCGTGAATTTTTAGGTTCCGAAATTCAAGAAGGGAAACGTCCATGACCACGACGAGTAAACCGCCGCTCCGGCATTTTTTGCAATTCAAGGATTTTTCTCGTGAGGAATTGCATTATCTTTTTGCCCGCGCGCGCCTCATCAAGGAAAAATTCAAGCGCTATGAGCCGCACCATGTGCTTTTTGACCGCACCCTGGTCATGATTTTTGAGAAAGCCAGTACGCGCACCCGGCTTTCTTTTGAAGCGGGTTTTCAGCAGCTGGGCGGATCGGCAATTTATCTCAATACCCGTGATTCGCAGCTGGGGCGCGGAGAACCCGTAGAAGATTCGGCGCAGGTCATCTCACGCATGAGCGACATCGTGATGATTCGCACGTTTGAGCAGAATATTATTGAGCGTTTTGCCGCGAACTCTCGTGTGCCGGTGATTAACGGACTAACCAATGAATATCATCCCTGCCAAATTCTGGCGGATATTTTCACGTTTATTGAGCATCGCGGCAGCATTGAAGGCAAAACGGTTACCTGGATCGGAGACGCGAACAATATGTGCAATACCTGGCTGCAAGCGGCGAAAGCGTTGAATTTCACCGTGCGCGTTTCAACGCCGCCGGGATATGAAGTTAAGCCTGAATGCGCTGATTTGCGTGATTCCGCGCATTTTGAAGTGGTTGCCGACCCGATGGAGGCGTGTAAAAACGCGAATCTGGTCACGACGGACGTTTGGACGTCTATGGGCTATGAGGCGGAAAACGAGGAGCGGATGCGCGCTTTTTCCGGCTGGCGCGTGGATGCGGAAATGATGAAAATTGCCGCTCCGGACGCGCTTTTCATGCATTGCCTTCCCGCGCATCGAGGGGAGGAGGTTACTTCTGATGTGATTGATGGCGCGCAATCGGTGGTTTGGGATGAGGCGGAAAATCGTCTGCATGCGCAAAAAGCGCTGATGGAATATCTGTTGCTGGGGCGACAGTAGTTTCTTTTTTCCGGGGAAAACGCTGAAACATTGACAGGAACAGTGGTTTGAGTCAGAATAGACGTCGCGGGGTGGAGCAGTCTGGCAGCTCGTCGGGCTCATAACCCGAAGGTCGCAGGTTCAAATCCTGCCCCCGCAACCGAAAAAGTCAGGCACTTATGAGTTTCTCCTCATAAGTGCTTTTTGCTTTTCTAGCCAAGAATTCCGGCTTTTCCTCTTCCGGGGCAGACGCCTCTCGGTGTTTGCGGTAAGGGGACGCCGTATCACGTAGTATCAGAACGAATGAGGTCAGGGAAGGTTCGCCAAACAGGTTGACTCGCCTGGGAAAAATTCTTATCCAAGCGTGCAAAGACAGAAACCGGATTTGAGCAGCGGGACAAACATATGAAAGAAGGACGACTGGAGCATTGATGGCGTGTGTTGTCCCCGGCGTGGCATATCCGGCAGAATCAGCGCTATCTTCAGGATTCAGGAAAATGATGGGGTTATAGTCCGCTCATGCTTTCCGCCATAAACGGGAGGCTGCGAACTTTGAAACAAGTCACGGCGTTTGTGAGGAAGGAGATCGGCCTGTTGCTGCCTCCCTTGCTTGCCGGTGACGGCGGATTGAATATGACATAGAATTAAACTTTAGACAGTCTTGTCTAATTCCCTCAAGAGGACGCTATCTTATGACTCCGGAAACAAGCGCTTCCCCATGTTCCAGAATAAAACGGGCGAAAAAACTGGTTTTGGCGCTGCTGATCGTCATTGTGGCGCTGTTTGTCGTCATTCGTTTTGTCTCGTCGGACGCCGAGGACAATAGCGGCGGCGAAGACGCTGAGACAGAACTTTATCCGGACGGCGAGCTACTCGCCATGCTGAAAGACAAGATGGACGCCTCCGGGATGGAAATCGGGGAATTTGCCGCCAGGTCCCTTTCAGAAGATGACGCCGCGCTTGCCGTATCCCTTGTTTCGGAAAACAGGCAGAGCCTGCTGCGGGAAGTATGGGAAGAAATGGCGCGGGAGAAAAGAATCGTCCTGGACGAGTATTCTATGCCCTTCGCGTACAAAATTTTTGGCAAAGAACCCGCAGACGGACGCTCTCTGTATATCTCCATGCACGGGGGCGGCGCTACTGCCGCAGAGGAAAACGACCAGCAGTGGAGAAATCAAATTGATTTATACAGTCCCGCCGAAGGGGTTTACTTTGCCCCCCGGGCTGCGGTGAACGACTGGAATATGTGGTTTTTGCCTCATGTTGATCTTTTGCTCGACATAATCATTCAAACCTCGGTGGCCGCCCTGGGAGTGAATCCCGATAAAGTGTATCTCATGGGCTATTCCGCCGGCGGCGACGGAGTGTACCGCCTTGGGCCGCGCCTTGCCGATCGCTGGGCGGCAGCCTCAATGATGGCTGGACATCCGGGCGAGGTTTCTCCCGTGACTCTGCGCAACATAGGCTTTATGGTGTGGATGGGCGAAAATGACAGCGCTTACAACCGTAATGACGAAGCGCGAAAGTTCGGGCAGTTGATGGATGGGCTGCAAGCCGAGGAGGGAGATGGCTACATCCACGAAACCCGTATTGTGCGGGGCAAGGGACACTGGATGGATGGCGCGGACAAAGCTGCCGTGCCCTGGATGGCGCAGTTCAGACGGAATCCGCTGCCAGAAAAAGTTATATGGCTGCAAGATGATGTTCCGCACAATTCGTTTTACTGGCTGCGCGTTCCTTCGTCCGAAGCTGAAAACGGAAAACTGGCAATCGTGGAGAGAACGGGGAATACTTTTACGGTAATCTCGAACGACTATGGCAGTCTGAGTATTGGGCTGAATGACGCGATGATAGATTTTGAGAGCCCAGTACGTGTGATTGTTGACGGCGAAGTGATTTTTGACAAAAAAGTACGCCGAAACGCGGCGGCTATCTGCATGTCTGTTAGAGACCGCTACGATCCCGGCTTGATGTTTTCTGCGTATATCACGTTGGCAGCTGGAACCGTTTCCGAATATCCAAATTGATACGTCGGTCGCGGCGCGACGCTCAGTTTTTTAACAACAAAACCTCGCTTATTCCGAGGAGAGAAGCAGCCGGAAACCCATGTCGTCGCCGTTGTAGTCCGGGCCGAAGCTAAGGCGGACGCCGGAGCGGCAGTATTCGGCATAGGAGTCCCAACTGCCGCCGCGAAAAATGCGGAACTCGCCTGTCTCCGGGCCGCGATAGTCTTGTGTTTCCGTATCTGCGGGCAGCTCCGCGTCCCAGTCCTGCACCCACTCGTCAACATTGCCGTATATGTCATACAGCCCATAGGGATTCGGTTTCTTTTTTCCCACGGGATGTGTTTTGCCGCCGGAGTTTTCTGCAAACCAGGCGTAGGCGTCCAGGGGCCGCGCCGCCTCCTTCCACGTCTTTGGGTTGTCCATGAAAAAGTACATTCGCTTCGCGTCCGCTCCGCCCCTGGCTGCCAATTCCCATTCCGCTTCCGTGGGCAGACGGTAACGATTGTGTCCTTCTTTCTGGTTTAAGCGTTTGATGAATTCCTGCGCGTCATTCCAGGATACGCCGTTCACAGGATTGGTTTGTCCCTGGAAGGTGGAGGGGTTATTTCCCATCACCGCCGCCCATTGCTCTTGGGTCACTTCATATTTCCCCAGATAAAACGGTTTGCTGAGGATCGCCTTCGCTCCGAACAGGACTTTGTTGATGTCGTTCGGAAATTCGGTACGGAAACCTTCTCCGTTTTCCAGCTCGCGCTCAAACGACCCGGCGGGAATTTCCACAAACTCCATGCCGATACTGTTGGTATAGGTTTTTGGGGGTTCGGAGCCGGAAGGCGCGGCGTATGCTGTTGCGCCGGCAGATGCAGACACAACGCATAGCGCGAAGAAAAACAGTGCCTTTCTCATGGGTAATTTCTCCTGAAGTTCCTTGCGGTCTGGGTAAGGGTTAAGAAAAGTATCCAAAGTTTCTTGGGTTTTTGGTGCGAATTTGTTGCGCAAATTCCTATTGCATAAGGAAGGGATTCTACACATTAATCCCGTTCTCCGCTTTACGCAAAGGGAATCGCGTATCCCCAGGCGCGCTGTTCAGCGGCGGGTTTTGAGGTCGGCTCGCGTTTTCGGCTTTGCCGTCTTATGCCCGACAAAGATGGACTCCGGGTTTTCTGGCGTTTTTTTCGCTTAGAGCCGTTGATAACGATTTCCTGGCAGGGGCGCAAGCAGCCCTTCCAGTTCCAAAGACAAAAGCGCGGGGAGCAGAGCGTCTGCCGATAGCGCTGTTGCCGCGGCCAGTTCATCCAAGGTGCAGGGCGCGCCTGCCAGCAGAGTCAGGACGCAATCTTCCAAACTTCCTGCGGGAGGTTGGGAGGCGTCGGCAGGCTGCGTTGCGCGGGCGGCATGATTTCTCGCCGGGGACGTCGCGGGCGGGCGCAATTCTTTCAGTTCCTCCAGGACGTCTTCTGCGGATTCTGTCAGCTTCGCGCCTTGCCGGATCAGCTTGTGGCATCCTTTTGAAAGGGTGGAGTAAATGGAACCGGGAACAGCAAAGACTTCTCGTCCCTGTTCGCCCGCCAATCGCGCGGTGATAAGCGAACCGCTTTGCGGGGCGGCTTCTACTACCAGAACGCCGCGCGAAAGCCCGGAAATGACGCGGTTGCGGCGCGGGAAATTTGCCGCCATCGCGGGCGTGCCTAAAGGAAACTCCGAAAGGATTAAGCCATGCAAGGAAATTTCCCACGCCAGTTCTTTGTTGCGCGCGGGATAAAGACGGTCTGCGCCCGTGCCGATTACCGCAATGGTGGTTTCTTTTCGTCCCCGTGCTTTTGCGCCTGCCAGCGCTCCTTGGTGCGCCGCCGCGTCAATGCCCAGCGCTAAACCGCTCACGATAGCCAATCCCGCGCCCGCGAGAGTCGCGGCAAAATCTTCCGCGATTTTGCGGCCTTGAGGGGTCGCGTTGCGGCTGCCGACAATAGCCAGCGCCGGAGATTGCAAAAGCGCGGTATGGCCGCGCGCGTACAAAAGTACCGGCGGATCAGAAGTTTCCAGGAGCGCTCGCGGATATTCCTCATCCGCGAGCGTGACGATGCATTGCTGCGGTTGAGACGCCCAATCCAGAGCGGCATTGACTTTTGCCTCAACATCCGTATTCAGCAAAAGGGACGCCTTGCCGCCGATAACGTCTTGCAGCGCGGAAAAACCGGCGGAAAAAATATTGTCCGGCAAGCCAAAGGCGGTGAGCAGCTTACGCTGTGACTCACCGCCTATGCCCGGAATCAGGGTCAGCCTTAACCAGGCCGCGAGTTCCCCGCGCTCTGTAATGGACATTCCTTTCCGCGCGTTAGGGCGTATTGACGGCGTCTCCGATGGCCAGCGGCCTGTCCGCTTCCATGACCAAGGCATAAGAAACGCGGTCAAATACGCGGAATACAAAGACAAGGCCATGGCGTTTTTCCGGCAGATTTACCTGCCGGGCTTTCCCGTTCTCATCTTTGTATCGTACGGAGCGCTTGCTATACAGGCCGAGCACATGGCCGACTTCCAGCCCCTGCTCGCTGCCAAGGCTCAGGGAAATCACCGAGAACTTGCCGCCCATATGCACTCCGCCGTAGACGGAAACTACGTGTCCGGCTACCTTTTCTTCTATTTTGCGCGGAATATAAGATTCCAGTCTTAAGGGCGGAGCGGGCAGCAAATAATCGCCCTGGCGGATTTCCTCCTTGACGTTTGTGAGTTCCATGATGCTCACGTCTCCCGCCTCTTTCAGGCGCGCGTTGCCCAAATAGATGACCTCATAGCCCAGGACGCCGGGCGGCAGGATCGCGGATTGACTCGCGGGATCGTCATCGCAGCGGCTTTGCACGCAAGGCCACGGGCGTATGGCCGCAGTGGTGCTGCGCGCATAGATTCGGTTGCCGCCAAGCACGGATTTTAAACCTTCCAAATCTTCTGGCGTAGGCGGAGCCACAGGGTTCACGAGCGGTTCGCCCAGACGGTAGACTGACCATTGGTCATGCACTTCCTTGACGCCTTGCACGAAAATCTCATCGCCGTTTCCCGCGATAACGTGCGATTCGTCCACTACGCCGACAATACGCGGCGAACCGCGCAGTTCATTGGGGCCGACCACGAGCGGGCGGCTGATGAAAGCCTCGATCAAATGCGCGGGAATCGAAGGGATTGAATCGGCGATCTGCTCAATATGCGCTTCAGGCTCTACCTTCACGACGTCCATTCCCGCGTTCCCGGAAATTTTTTTCCCTAGGCGCAAACGGGGACGCCCGTTTTCATAGGTCAGCAAAACAATATCGCCGGGATAGATGAGGTGCGGGTTCTTGATATCTTTTTTGTTGATTTGCCAGATTTCTCCCCAGCGCCAAGGCTCTTGCAAAAACTTTCCGGCAATTCCCCACAAAGTATCGCCTTTGACGACAACATAGCGATCCGGCGCGTTTTTCGCCAAATTGATGGGCGCTTCCGCGCGAGACGCTCCGCAAAAAACAGCCGCTGCCGCCACGAACAGGGCGCATATAATACGAGACATTTCCTTTTCCTCGCTTCCCTGGCAAAAGATTTGAAAGAAGGTTGGGCACGGAAGGGATTCCTGAAGCTGGCCGCCTTGGGCGGTTTCCGTTTTCCGCTGAAACCTCATGCCATTTCGTTTCTCGAAACCGCTTGAGATTCTGCACATAAAAACCTGATTTAGCAAGCAAAGATATGGCCTTACTTAAAATTTTGCATTATCCCGACACACGTTTGAAAAAAATCGCCGTGCCGGTGACAAAATTTGACCGCGCGCTGGCCGCGCTGGTTTCCGACATGGCGGAGACGATGTACGCCGCGCCGGGGATTGGTCTGGCGGCCACGCAGGTGGACGTCCATCGGCAAGTTGTTGTCATGGATGTGTCAGAAGAGCGCAACAATCTTTTGACGCTGATCAATGCGCGCGTTACGCACAAGGAAGGCGCGCAAGTGTATGAGGAGGGCTGCCTTTCGGTCCCCGGTATTTACGATAAGGTGGAGCGCGCCGCGCTTGTCCGCGTAGATTATGTGGATATAAAAGGCAAACCGTGCGTTTTGGAGGCATCTGGGCTGCTTGCGGTTTGTGTGCAGCATGAGCTGGATCACTTGCAGGGGAAAGTATTCGTCGAGTATCTTTCGCCGCTAAAGCAGGGGCGTATCCGTACCAAACTGGCGAAACAGGCGAAAGCCAATCTGTGAGTTTGCCGTAATGAGATTGATTTTTGCCGGTACGCCGGATTTTGCCGCCGCGAGTCTGGCCGGACTGCTTGCGGAAACGTCAAGGTACGAGGTTGCGCTTGTGCTTACCCAGCCGGATCGTCCCGCCGGGCGCGGCATGAAATGTCAGGCTTCTCCGGTGAAACGATTGGCCGAGCGGCATGGCCTGGAGGTTTTTCAGCCGCATTCCCTGAAAGAGAACGAGGAGGCGCGTTTGCGGCTTGCGGCGTCGCGGGCGGAGATTATGATCGTCGCCGCGTATGGGCTTTTGTTGCCGCCGGAAATTTTGTCTTTGCCGCGCTTGGGTTGTCTCAATATTCACGCGTCGCTTTTGCCGCGCTGGCGCGGAGCCGCGCCCATTCAGCGCGCGATTCTTGCGGGAGACGCGCAAACGGGCGTGTGTTTGATGCAAATGGAAGAGGGCTTGGATAGCGGTCCTGTGCTGGCGCGCGCCGCAGTTCCCATTTTGGCGACGGATACGTCTGCCAGCCTGCATGACCGCCTTGCGGAGTTGGGCGCGCGGCTTTTGCGCGACACGCTGCCGCGTTTGCCGCTTACTGCCGTGCCGCAAGGAGAAGAGGGCGTGATGTATGCGCGCAAAATGGACAAAGCGGAAGCGTTGCTTGACTGGAGGCGTTCCGCTGGCGAACTGGAGCGGCAGGTTCGCGCGTTTCATCCTTTTCCGGTCGCGCGCGCCGTTTTTTCTGGCGTGGAGTTGAAAATCTGGGAGGCGCGTCCGGTCGCGGCGGCTTTTGACGCGGCGGAAGCGCCCGGAACGGTGCTTTCGGCAGACCGCGCGGGGATATTGGTGCGCTGCGGAGAGGGCGCGCTTTTGATCACGCAGCTGCAAAAACCAGGCGGAAAGCGCTTGGACGCCGCGGATTTTTTGCGGGGAAACACAGGGTTGGCCGCAGGGGTTTGTCTGTAAGCGTTTACGGCGCGGACGTCCGCTGCCCTTGGTGCGTCTTTGCT
Source organism: Zoogloeaceae bacterium (assembly GCA_031256795.1). Lineage (GTDB taxonomy): Bacteria > Pseudomonadota > Gammaproteobacteria > Burkholderiales > Rhodocyclaceae > Azovibrio. Next base: position 75,653 of record JAIRPW010000029.1, read on the forward strand.
CAATGACTTCGGATCATTGTCCCTACGCCGTGGTCGGTCAGAATTTCGAGGAGGAGCGCGTGTTCCACGCGCCCGTCAATGATGTGGACGCTTTTCACTCCATTTTTGGCCGCGTCCAGCGCGGAGGCGATTTTGGGCAGCATTCCGCCCGAAAGCGTGCCGTCTGCCAGCATGTCGTCAATGTCGCGCGGCGTAATGCCGGTCAGCAGCTTTCCGCTTTTATCCAGCACGCCGGGCGTATTGGTGAGAAGCACGAGTTTTTCCGCTTTCAGGACTTCCGCGATTTTTCCCGCGACGACGTCGGCGTTGATGTTGTAAGTTTCTCCGTCTTTGCCTACGCCGATGGGCGCGATGACGGGAATAAACGCTCCGGAGTCCAAAAGCCCGATCAGGGAAGGGTCAATGGCGGTAATGTCGCCTACCTGTCCCACGTCAATCAGGTCTCCCGGCGTATCTTTGCTGGAGAGCAAGAGCTTTTTGGCGCGGATGAGGCTGCCGTCCTTGCCGGTCAGCCCGACTGCCTTGCCGCCCGCCTGATTGATGAGGTTGACAACATCTTTATTCACCTGGCCGCCCAGCACCATTTCTACAACGTCCATTGTTTCCGCGTCTGTTACGCGCATTCCCTGCACGAACTCGCCTTTTTTTCCGACGCGCGCCAGGAGCTGTTCGATTTGCGGCCCGCCGCCATGTACGACGACAACGTTCATGCCGACGAGTTTCAGCAGCACGACGTCGCGCGCGAAGCATTGTTTCAGGCGTTCGTCCGTCATGGCGTTTCCGCCATACTTGATGACGATGGTTTTGCCGTGAAACTTGCGGATATAAGGAAGCGCTTCGGCCAACACGGCGGCCTGGACGGAAGGTTCGGCAAACATGGGAGGCGGCTCCGCAGAATAAGGGATCAAAAGCAAGCGCGCCGCATTGTACTCTTTCCCGGATGCGCCGCTGTTCGGCGCGCGCGTTTGTTTTTGTACGGGGATGCGGAAATGATAAAACCTTAAAGTCCGATGGGCTTTACATCTATAATAAGCCGATAAATTAGCGTCGGGACGGCGAAAAATGTTCATGCGGCAAATCAAGCGTGTTTCTGACTGGAAAATCTGGGTTCGCTTGACTGCGGTGATCTGGCTTTTTCTGGTAATAAGCTGGAGCGGGCTGATTCTCTGGGAGGGCGAGGAAAATCTGGATATGGTGGTGGATCAAGCCAAGGATTTTTCCGCCAATATTCATGAAATTACTATGGCGGGTCTGACCGGCATGATGATTACCGGGACGATTGGGCAGCGTGAAGTTTTTCTGGATCAAATCAAGCAGCTTTCCATTATTAAGGATTTGACGGTCGCGCGCAGCGAGGCGGTCAGCAAACTCTACGGGCCGGATTCCAAGTCCACGCGCGAGTTGGACGCGATTGAAAAGCGGGTGATGCAAACGGGCGAGCCTTATATTGCCGTAATAGAAGACGAGGACGGCGATCCCGCGCTTAGGGTGGTTAACCCGACTCGCGCTTCCAAAGATTATCTGGGAAAGGATTGCGTGATTTGCCATATGGTGGAAGAGGGGGTCGTGCTGGGGGTGGTCAGCATGAAAATTTCCCTGGACTCCGTGCAGGACGCCTTTATGGAAATGCGCTACAAAATTGTGGGCGTAGCGTTTCTTATTAGTCTTGTGGTGCTGGGCGTTATTTATTGGGTGACGAGGCGTATGGTTTCTCTGCCCATTGGGAAACTGCGCAATGGGCTGCATGATATTGCGAGCGGCGATGGCGACCTGACTCGGCGTCTGGAAGTGCGCAGCGAGGACGAACTGGGGCAGACCGCGCGTGTTTTCAATGATCTGATGGAAAATTTCAGCGATTTGGTGCGGCGGGTAAGCGCTACGGCGCGGAATGTTTCCGGGAAAGCGCATGAAATTCAGGAAAATGCCGAGAGGGTGCGCGAGCATTCTCATATGCAGGATGAGCAGGCGGTGCATGTCGCTTCGGCGACGGAAGAGTTGAGCGCGTCGATCGCTTCGATTGCGCAAAGCGCGGAAGATGTGCGCGGGCTTTCTCTGGAGTCCAGCCAGAGCGCGGTTGCGGGGACGGAAAGGCTGAACGCTTTGCTGGAAAATATGGACGAAGTCAAAAATACGTTTAACCGGATGGCGGAATCCGTCAATGATTTCGTGCGCAATACCGGCGTTATTACGCAGATGACGCAAGAGGTCAAAGACATTGCGGATCGCACCAATCTGCTGGCGTTAAATGCCGCGATTGAAGCCGCGCGGGCGGGGGAGCATGGCCGCGGGTTTGCGGTTGTCGCGGATGAGGTGAGAAAACTCGCGGAGAAATCTTCGCGCTCGGCGAGCGCGATTGATGAGATTACCGGAAAGCTGGGCGTTCAGTCTGACGCGGTGAAACGCGCGATTACCGAAAGTCTCGCGCATATTGACAGCAGCAATGAATCCGCGCGGGGCGTCGCGACGATTCTGAAAAGCACGAGCGAGGCGGTGCTGCGCGTGGGCGAGGGGCTGAATGTCATTACGGACGCTACGAACCAGCAGCAGTCCGTATCCAGTTCGGTCTCTTCCAGCATTGAGACGATTGCTTCCATGTCCAAGGACAACAGCCGCGCCATTGACGATACGGCTCTGACCATTGAGAATTTGAAAACGCTGGCGGACGATTTGCAAAGTACGGTGGAGCGTTTCAAGGTCTGATTTTTCCGCGCGGGCGCGTTATAGTCCTATGTCTCTTTCTTTTTTGATTGCCGCTTGTTATGGAATCTACCCGCGTTTTGCTTGAAGCCCACGAAATTCCCACGCATTGGTACAACATTGCCGCAGATCTTCCTTCGCCGCCCGCGCCGCCGCTTTTGCCGGATGGCGCTCCCGCAGGGCCGGGGCAGTTGGGCGCGATTTTCCCGCCCGCCATTATTGAGCAGGAAATGAGTTTGGAGCGCTGGATTGAGATTCCGCGGGAGGTGCGTGAAATCTTTCGTTTGTGGCGTCCCAGTCCGCTTGTGCGCGCGGTGCGTCTGGAAGCCGCGCTAGATACGCCGGCGAAGATTTTTTTCAAGTATGAAGGCGTTTCGCCTGCCGGATCGCACAAGCCCAATTCTGCCGTGCCGCAGGCGTATTACAACCGCGCGGCGGGTATCCGGCGCTTGACGACCGAGACGGGCGCGGGGCAGTGGGGATCGTCGCTTGCGCTGGCGGGGCAGATGTTTGGCCTGGAAGTGCGCGTGTATATGGTTAAGGTGAGTTATGGGCAGAAGCCGTACCGGCGGTTGATGATGCAGACCTGGGGCGCGGAGGTTTTTGCCAGTCCTTCCGCGCATACCGGAAGCGGGCGCAAGACGCTGGCGGAGCATCCGGGTACGCCGGGATCGCTTGGCATTGCCATTTCCGAGGCGGTGGAGGAGGCGGCGGGGCGCGCGGATACCAATTACGCGCTGGGTTCGGTGCTAAATCACGTAGTGATGCATCAAAGCATTATTGGTCTGGAGGCGAAAAAGCAGTTCGACAAAATAGGCTTGTATCCGGATATTGTGATTGCGCCTTGCGGCGGCGGTTCTTCTTTTGGCGGGTTGGCGTTTCCCTTTTTGGGGGACAAGGCGGCGGGGGACAGGCGCGCGGCCAATTTGCGCGCGGTCGCGGTGGAGCCTTGTTCCTGTCCGAGTTTGACCAAAGGAAGCTATACCTATGACTATGGGGACGCTTCTGGATTTACGCCGCTGATCAAGATGTACACGCTGGGGCATGATTTTGTTCCCGCGGGAATTCACGCGGGCGGGCTGCGCTATCACGGCGTGTCGCAATATGTTTCGCAGCTGTATCACGCGGGGCTGATTGAGGCGGTGGCGGCGCCGCAGCTGGCGACGTTTGACGCCGGGGTGCGGTTTGCGCGCGCGGAGGGGATTATTCCCGCTCCGGAGGCGTGTCATGCCATTCGCGCGGCCATGGACGAGGCGCTCAAATGCCGGGAAACCGGGGAGGAAAAAGTGATTCTTTTCAATTTGACCGGGCATGGGCATTTCGACATGAGTTCTTTTGAGGGGTATTTTTCGGGCAGACTGGAGGATCATGAGCATCCGGAGGAAGAGGTTGCCCGCGCGCTTGCCCGGCTGCCGAAATTCGCGTGAGGGATGGGATTTTGGTCATGAATGATTCTTCCCGCATTCTGAAGGTACTGGAGGATTTTCAGTCGCCTGTTTTTTACTGGCAGCTTTTGATATTGGGGGGTTGTCTTTCTCTGGCGTGGGTGATTGCGCGGCAGCTGCGCGCGCGCGCGGCGTTTTCCCTGGACGGGATGGGTTTGCTGGAGGCGTTGGCGGAGCAGGCTTTTCCGCTTCTCGCGGTGTTGTTTTTAAGCGTAGTGCGCGGGGTGGCGCTGGCGCGGTATCCGGCGCATCTTTTCAACATTGTGATTCCGCTGCTGCTGTCGCTGGCGGTTGTGCGCGCCTTGCGTCATATGCTGCGGCGCAGTTTTCCGCGCGCCTGGTGGCTGGAGCGCGCCGGACAGTCGTTTTCTGTGCTGGTGTGGGTGTGGCTGGCGCTTTTTTTATCCGGGGCCGCGCCGGAGGTTATCGCGGCGCTGGAGACGGTGGGCGTGCGGGTTGGCGCGCAGGACGTCAATTTATGGATGCTGGTGAACGGCGTTGTCGTAATTGTTCTGACGCTTTTGCTTTCCCTATGGTTTTCCAGTTTGGTGGAAAACCGTCTGATGGGCGCGGCGAATATGGACACTTCGCTGCGCATTGTGCTTTCCCGGATGTGCAAGGCGGTTTTTGTGGTGCTGGCCTTGCTGGTGAGTTTGTCCATTATTGGTCTGGACATTACCGCGCTTTCCGTATTTACGGGCGCTTTGGGCGTCGGGCTGGGGATGGGGTTGCAGAAAATCGCGAGCAATTATGTTTCCGGGTTCATCATTCTTTTGGATCGTTCCATTCGTCTGGGGAACATCATTCAGGTGGATAGCGCGACGGGCGGGAGGGTGACGCAGATTACGACTCGGTATACGGTGTTGAAAAATCTGGTGGGGCTGGAGTTTATTGTTCCCAATGAGGCGCTGGTATCCAATATTGTGCAGAATCAGACGTTTTCGGATAACCGCGCGCGCGTCGTTGCCTGCGTATCCGTCGCGTATTCCAGTGATTTGGATCGTGTTTTGGCGCTTTTGGAGGAAATCGCGGGCGCGCATCCCCGTGTGCTGGCGGATCCTGCGCCTGGCGCGCAGATTGTGCGCTTTGCGGACAGCGGCATTGATCTTGAATTGGGGTTTTGGATTAACGATCCGGAGAATGGCACGGGGGGGCTGCGCTCGCAGATTCATTTGGAAATCTGGCGGCGTTTTCGCGCGGAGGGGATTGAAATTCCGTTTCCGCAAAGAGAGGTTCGGATGCTGGGGGGCGCGGCGGCGTGAGCGCCGTTCGTTTGGTTTTATGCGCCCAGGGCGCGTTTCAGGGAGATTACGGCTTCTTCGGACTCTTCGCGGATTTCTTTTAGGGTTTTCTCGCCGAGGATTCGTGTGAGGCGTTCCATTTCGTCGGCGTCTGTGCCGCCGTCGTGCCAGCAGCTCATGGTGTTGGCGATTTTGTTGGCGATGAAGAGTACGTCGGAGAGGCTTTTTTCTTCTCCGATTTCCCGGTCTTGTTCATGTTCCTGCACTGCGACGAGGATGGCTTCCGGTTGTCCCAGGGCGGAGAGGAGGGCGTGGCCGATGTTGTCGTGCCAGCCCATGAGCAGGTCGTAGAGGGCGGGGCGGTCTTCTACCATTTCGGGGAATTGCGCGGCGCGGGAGAGCAGGTAGAACACGCCGATGTCATGCACCATGCCGGCGAACATGGCCTCGTCCGCGTTGACTTTGGGCGCGATTTTCGGCGCGAGCAGACGGCACAAGGCGGCGACGTGCGCGATATGGTCCCAGAGTTTGCGGGAAATATCCGCGAATGCTTTCATTTGGCGCGACTGAATCAGTTGTTCCATGGCGACCGCGAAGGAAACGGTGCGCACGGCTTCCATGCCGACGCGCACGATGGCGCTTTTGACGTCGGCCACGGGGCGTCCGGTGGGGTTCAGGGCGACGGAATTGGCCATGCGGATGGTTTTTGCGCTCATCAGCGGTTCAACGCTGACGAGTTTGGCTAGTTGCTCGATGTTCAGTTTGGGGTTTCTGAGCGCCGCGCGGACTTTGAAGGTGACGTCCAGAAAGGTGGGAAAGGAGACTTCGTCTCCGGAAAGGTCCTGGGCGATGTCTTCCAGGATTTTGAAGGTCAGTTGATTCGTCATGGCGGCTGAAATCCTATGGAGCGGAGCGCGGACGGCGCAATGTTCCCGCAAGGGGCAGATGCTATCACCGAAACCATCCGTCAGGCAAAACGCCGCGCCGCTATAATGGGGAGGCGGGTTGCTGGATTTCGCCTCGCGCTTGTTTTGGCTTTGCGCGCTTCAGAAATTGCCGCAAGCGGAATTGCCGCCGCCGTCGCGCAAATGTTCAGGCAGTCGCAGTCCCTCTCCTTACCCCGGATAGCTATAATCTACCTTGCTGGAATCCCTTGTCGGCTCGTGCCGGAAGGCTTTCGCAGGCGGTTTTCGCCCGAACGCCGCGAGCAAACCCGCGCGCGTTGGGAAATTGGGAACAGGGGCGAGCAAAATCAAACGCACAGGCGGTTCTTTTCATCCGCATGGTTGAAAAATTTCCTGATACCGCCGAACGCCTTGCGGCTGTTTAAGGAGACGGCACTGAGGGCGCGCCGTGTGATTCAAGGGTTTTGAGAGAAAGTGCCGCGCAAAGCGCATTACAGGATGAAGCTGGGGCAGAGGCTATCCTAGGATGGCGACAGAGGGGGGAACCTGGTTTGCTGTAATTCCAAAAAATCCCCCACCCTTCCGCAATTTTGACCAGTACTCTTGCGAAAACGCCTTAGCGGACCAGGCGCGTCCAAGTGCGGCGCAGGAAAGATTGCCAGCGTTCGGGAAAGCGGCGCAGAATGTATATCAGAGGTTGCTTAAGTGCGCGTCTAATTTTTAGTTTAATAGAATTTTCCGCTTTCTTCGCGTAAAGTGCATCTAATCTTTTCACCAGTTCCATGTTTTGTGCATAAAGCGAAAAGAGAAGCCGATAAGTCAGATGTTCTTTGGCTGGCAAATCCATTTCCGGCCAGCTTAAATCAAGAGGATGATTGGCAAACAAGTCTTTATAGCCGGGACAAAAAGAATCTATTTGCTCAATTGATTCCTCAATAGCGGTTGTATCTGAGTCATCCATAAGTTTTATCTGCTTTTCACCGAATGATTCAAATATTTTGACGCTAAGTTGTTGCGTTGTTTCATAGCCAAGACGCAAATCAACCATGCTGCTCAGGATAGGGAGTAGCGAAGAAGGCAATGCTACATTGTCTCTTGTATGATTTATTTTCATACCGGTTGCGGATAAGTAAAAAATATCAAGAAAGTCGTCAATAACATTGTTCTGTTTCTGTCTGTAAAATCTGTATATAATATTTTCTGACGAACAGTGCTGATGGCATAATGCCAATACGCTTGTAAGGTTTTTACAATGACCAACAGCGGATTTTATATAGCTGCTATATTTTATTTCACGATTAGAGTATTTCAAGTGAAACATACGGAAGTTACTAGCGCAACCTTTGAATAGTTGGTTATAGCTTGATTTTATATAATCGTCATGGCGGCGTAAATAAATAATTAATTTTAATTCGGCGTCGGGAAAATATTTTTTGACTTCGTCAAAGAATCTGACGCCATGCGGAGAGCAAAGATAGGAATATATATGTTCGTTGCTTAACAAAATATTGTCGATGTTTCTTTCGTTTGCGTTTTCGCAGTCAATTTTTACTTTTTTCAACTCGTCTATATCTAAATCCCACATAGCGTTTTCCGGGTTGATTCGTAGAATTTTATAATGGCCTGGGTCTCGATCACTTTGAATGCCGACATTTGGATAATATAAGCCCATTTCAGCCAATATAAATCTGTTATTGTAGCAGAATCGTTGTATGGCAGTAGTCCCGGTTTTCGGGAGTCCGATATGAATGTAAAGATTTCTCATTATATCCCCATTTTACGAAGTAAGTTTCGCGCAAAATCATATGTCTGGCGCGGTAGAATATTCCGCGCGATATTTTTGACTTTGCACGTCAAAATTCTCCCGATAACGCTCTTAACCGCGAAATAGACTTTTACGCGAATGGGAAAGTATTTCCCCGCCAAAATATTATTAATCTGGTTTGCGTGTTCTACGCGCATTTGATAAATAACTTTATCTGCCTCTGCGGTAGCGACTTCACGCGCTTTCGCGAACACTAAACGCCAGGGATAGCTTTCTGATCTTACCGGAGTAAAAACAGCTAGTGCGGTTGGATTAGCCACAGATTTGGCAATGAGATCACCATAGTTGTGAGGCGGGTAGAGATTTTTATAGTCTCTATTTTTTACAGCGGAAGCAAAATTGCGAAGATAGTCCGCCAGATCTTGTGGATTATTAAGAAGCAATGAATGGATTAACTGACGATTCTGTATCCAGTGCAGATCAATATTACGTTCTTTTACGGAGGGGGCGTCAAGCAAAGTTTCAATATCATTAAGATTATTACTGTCCCACAGAGGAGTATAATATCTTGGGGCCACACCAATAACTTTTTTATCCCAATGAAGTTTTGCCAGAACTCCGACATAAGAGGTGCTATTTACCACAATATCGGCATAAGGCATAACCCACATGGAAGCCTGTAAAAAATCAAATAGCCGATCATCAAGAAGAAGATTCTGGTATCTTTCTCGTAAAAAATTCACAGTCGAAAATGACCAATGCTTTAATGTCAGCGGATGGAAAGTTGCAATCACCAAAGTGTTTTCTGACACATGCGCCATAACGTCCTCAAGAAATTCAAGTTGTGTCTGGTATTTACACATTGCGTCAAACATTGGAGAACCGGATATGCTGAGAGGCAAAAGGACGATTCGTTTCCATTTTTCCCGCAGCGGCGCCAGCCAGTTTTTATGCGGGTTATTAAGAAATTGTTTGCGCTTCATCAGTTTGAATAATCGTACATTCCGTTCCTGTTCTGGTGTAATTGCGTAGTCACTAAATATTTCATCATAGTGATCCGAAAATGCTCTGCTACCAAAATATCCGTCAATATCCAAATGTGTATTGAACGCGCACGCCGCCGCTTCTGGAAAAGCCTGCTCCAGCATTGGACATGGCGTTGACAATATTAAAATATCTGGGGTGAAGTCAGCGGGAACAATATTTCTAAACATATCTAAATAATATTTATTCTGCTCGCGGTCATATTTATTTATATACCTCGCGTTCAATTCATCCAGTGTGCGGCCATTAAATGGTCTAGTCATCAGTTTTTCTGGGACGATAATTTTTTCCCAGAAATCTCCTGGGGTTATGTTTACTACATCTTCACCAACAAGAACAACAAATCTTGAATCTGGCGCGACCTTATGGAGGGGTTGTACGATATTTTCCCAAAATTTCTTTGAAGTATACGAGAAAAAAGTTTTCTCTTCCAGATACGTTACCGGGTCGCAAAAAAATAGAATATTGAACGGTTTTATTTTAGTCATGATAGTCATGACGTCTTGCGCGTAAATCTACCAGCAACGAAGTAAAACAATTTGCGCAGCAAAACAAGAATACGGAATAAACGACTGTTTTTCAACGCTTCCATATCTCGCGTCGCGCCAAGCAGGATCGGTATCTGCCGTTCCATTTGCTTTTGCGACCTCCAAATGCGTTTAATCATTATTTCAACAGGAGCGAAATCTTGTGTTTCTCCATAGAACGATTCCAAAAGTTCATCCGGTATCCAAAATGTTAGCGCCATGCTTTCCCGGGGGATATGCAGCGGAAGCATAGTTGCAAACCCAAAATACTTTCGGATTAACTGCTCATACCACGTCTTGTCTTTTATCGTGCAATGCGCGTTTCTGCCATCTGGCAGAATGGTCGCGGCCTTTCCATGATGCAAACTAAAAAAACAGGCCGACGATAGATCTGCGATTTTTTCAAGAACCGAAGGCAGAATATTTTCTGGGATGTGTTCAAGCACATCTGTACAAATTACCAAGTCGGCTTTCTCAATATTAAGCGAGCCAAATTCCGGATTGGACGGATCATACCCGTGTACTTCGCGTTCAGGATAAATCTCACGCAATGCGTAAACCAAACCGCCTTTTCCGCAACCATAATCCAGTATTATTTTTGCGCCCATAAAATCAATTATACTTTTGAGTATTTTTAAGTAGCCTGTCCCCCCCGCCCCATACGACATATTTGTTTCGTGTATGTGCGTATAGTGCGCGGTTAACTTTTCATCTGTTGTGCTATTATGAACAGACATGACGAATTCTCCTTGTATTAACTTTTTGAAAAATCTTGCGCGTGCAAGTCAAACAACCCCTCTTCATGCAGCATATATTTTTTTATGTGTTCAATTGACTGATTTTGAATCTTTCCCCTCATTTTATGCACCCCGGCTACAAGAAGAGTATATGCGCTGCTATCCATATCTATGGCCGCATTCATACTCTTTGTTAAATTTTTTTCGGAATAAATGAGAGAGTTCTCATTATCGTAGCCATACGCTTTGGCAAATTCTTCCTGAACGAGCTGCGGCTTACCGAACATCAGGCCAAGATTAAATATTCCGCTTGGATTGTTATCAATATAATGATTTTGCTTGTCATAAGAAGACAAAAACAAAAAAAAGTCGGATTTTTTTATTTTATCATACATTTTGGGGTAAGAAGTACTTCCGGCTACTGTTATCCAGGGTTCAAGACCCCTAAAATCATCCAGCGTGATTTCATTCGCGGCGCCTATAATTTCCACGTGGAAATTTGTTACCCCGTCTTTTATAAGATCACGCATGGAATAAATCAGCAAATCATAGTCTCTGTTCTTGCGCAACAACGCGCCAATTGATAAAAATCTTGTCTGCGTGTTTTTTTTGACAGCGCCTCCGCACGGATAAATCTCGCTGACGGGACAGATAAACGGCCCGCTTTTTTGCATCACGCCAAAATTAAACACATGCCGATCATAGTAAACGCGATCCGCGTCATCCTTCATCGCTTTCAGTTCTGCCGCGCGGTACGTCTCGCTATGATTTATCGCGTAAAAATTATTTTTCTTCTTTTGAATAACATAGTTATAGTAAAAATCCTCGAAACGAAGCAGGCTGTAATCATTAGTCGTCAACAAAATAAATTCGTAGTTCACAGCAAGTTCAAATAACAACGACCTTTCATAATCATTATGAAAGTCCACGCAAAAAAACCTTACGCCCTCCATGCTATTCGTTATTTCCTGAGTCAGAGGATGCAATAGCAGGTGTTCCTGCCTAAAAAGCACGTCAACCTTAAATCCTATAGAACGAAAATATTTTGCGTAACAAGGAAGAAATTCAGCATGAGATGCAAATACGTGCGCCTCAATCAGCAAAACAGCGTTAGCTGGGTAATCTGTCCGCAGAATTTCATAGAACCCCGCAGACAGCCCCGTTGAATTTTGTCTATTAGACATCCAGAGCGCTAACACCTCGATTAAAGCGCGTGATAAATAAACTATCCCAAATAAATAAAATTTTCTATTGCTCTTTAAAAGTATGGGTATGTTTAAAAGCAAAAACCATACATTCCCGTTATTTGAAACACTCCGATACACTTTCATACCGAAAATTTTGTATCTAGTCGCAGATGAAATCATAGTTTTCCCCTTATCTTTTTAGTCAATTTTCCCGTATATTTGTTTTATGGTTTTTTAGCCACTGGATGGTATTTTGGATTCCGTTTTTCAGGGTGGTTTGCGGCGAGAATCCGTGCGAGCGGAGGAGGGAGTTGTCGACGGAGCGCCGCGGGATGCCGACGGGCTGATTTTTTTGCCAGACGACGTTGAGGGCGTTGTTGTAGTGCTGGTTGATGATGGTTACGAGTTCGTTCATGCTGGTTTCCTGTCCGCTGGAGATATTGACGAGGGGCAGGTTGTGTTCCATGCAGAGGATGGCGGCGCGGGCGGCGTCGCGGGTATAAAGGAAATCGCGGGTGACGTCGGGGCGTCCCCAGACGTGGAGTTTTTTATCGGTCTGCGCCGCGCATTCGGCCTTGGCGAGCAAGGAGGGGATCACATGCCCGCTGCGCGTGTTGAAGCGGTCGTTTTCCCCATAGAGGTTGGTGAAGAGGCCATAGGAGAAATCCAGTCCCGCGCTTTGCCGCAAGACGCGCAGAAGCGCATAGGCATAGCGCTTGGCGGATGCGTAGCCATATTCGCCGCCGTGCGGCTCGCCCTTCCATGCGTCCTCTTCCCGCAAGGGGAGAGAGACGTAGGGATAGCCATACGCCGCGACGGTGCCGGCGTAGAACACTTTTTTGACGGAGAAGCGGGCGCAGGCGGAAAGCACGGTATCCGCAACGCGGACATTCTCCCGCAGTCCGCGGATTTGGTTGTCCAGATTTCCCTGAAGGCCGTAGACCACGGCGGCCAGATGAAAGACATACTCCGGTCTGTGTTCCTCGAACCAGCGGTCTACGGAGGTTGGGTCAAGGCAGTCCATCTCGCTTTTTGCGGGATGGAGGATATTTGTATACCCGGCGTCCGCCAATTCTTGCAAGATGGCGGTTCCTAGGGCGCCGGCGGAGCCGGTGACGAGGGTGGAGCGGGAGGCTGGGGGCATGGTTTTATGGTTGGTTGCGCCGGAGGTCGGCGGCGGTCATGAGGGAGGCGAG
>JAIRPW010000019.1 GCA_031256795.1 Zoogloeaceae bacterium
ATCCTTCTGCACGGATGCTTTTTCCGTTTGCGACAGCAAAAGCCATTTTTGTGCCGCTTTCCCCAAATCAAGCGCGCCGCACACCGATTGCGAGGGATGCAGGATAACCAAATCAAAGCTGGAAAGCGTCGCCTCCAGGTTTTCCGCATCCGGAGAGGGGAAAACCGAAACCTGCGGCAGCCAGGATCGCAATTGCCAAACGACCGAACTGAAAAGAGTGACGGAAAACCCATTGAGACGCAGATTTTCCGCCATGAGCAAATACATCAGGCTGTCCCCAAGAGAAGGATAGGAGACCAGAGCAATGCGCGCCTTGTGTTTTAGACGTTCCACGTTTTTTCGCCCATAACAGCAAGGACAAAATTCAATTTAGCGGGGGAAAAGCGCTTATTTAACCCGACGCAAAAACGGCGTTTTCCCGCCTCCTTCAGGAGACGGCGCAGCAGGCGGAGGCTCATCATGCCCCTCTTCCTCCGCACCAACAGAATCCCCGGAAGGGAAAAGAGAATATACTTTCGCCGTCTGACGAAACGGCGCGCGCTCCTGCGTACTCGATTCCGTCAGATCCACAGAAAAAGTCATCCCCACGCCATTCTCCCGCGAATATAAAGCCGCGACGCGCGCGACCGGCACGGAAACTTCCTGCGCGACGCCATTGAAGCGCGCCTGAAAACACACCATATCGTTCTGAAGCTGCAAACCATGCGCCGCTTCCTCACTGATATTGAGCACAATCTGCCCATCCCTGACAAACTCCTGAGGGACACGGCAATACTCATCCACCGCTACCGCCAAATATGGCGTAAAGCCATGATCACAGCACCACTCCCAAAGAGCGCGCAATAAATACGGTTTTGTAGATGGAATCGAAGGCGTAACGGTGGGCGTCATCTATTATTCGACACAGGGAATTTAAAAACCGACTACTTGCGCATGATTTTTTCCGACGGCGTCAGCGCGTCAAAAAAACCCCTGCGACTAAAAATACGCTCGGCATACTTCATGAGCGGAGCGGCAGACTTGCCCAAAACAATTCCATAATGATTAAGACGCCACAGCAAGGGCGCAATGGCGACGTCCAGCATGGAAAACTCCTCGCCCAACATGAATTTGTTTTTGACAAAAATCGCGGACAATTCCGTTAAACGCGCAGAAATTTCCTGCCGCGCGCGCTCTGCCGCCTTGCTATTTTTTTCCAGCGGTTCAATAAAACAAAAAATTTCCCGCTCCATGCCAGACAACAATTGCCGCGCGCGCGCGCGCATGACGGGGTCCGTCGGCATCAACTGCGGATGCGGAAAACGCTCATCAATATACTCATTGATGATATTCGGCTCATAAAGAATCAAATCCCGCTCCACCAACACCGGTACGCGATTGTGCGGATTGATGGCCAAAAGCTCCTCTGGCTTGTTGAACATATCTACATCAATGATCTGAAAATCCATCTCCTTTTCATAGAGAACAAAACGGCAACGGTGACTGAATGGACAGGTCGTTCCGGAGTAAAGATTCATCATGATGGTCTACCCTGTTATGTTTAGCAAAATGACTGCGGCAATAAAGCAAAAGCGGCGTCACACTTTACAGGCCAAACTTTCGTTTGGACCAAAACGCGACGCCGTTCAGCAAGGCCACGAAAAATCAGTGCACGTCTTTCCAATATTCCTTTTTCAGCGCGTAGGAAACAACAAAAAGCGCAATCAGGAAAAGGAAAATCCCCACCCCCAAACGCTTGCGAAATTCAGCTTCCGGCTCCGCGAGCCATGTGAGAAAACCCACCAGGTCGCCAACCTGCTCATCATATTCCGCCGCAGAAAGGGATTCCTGCAAATTGAATAAAATATGCGGCATCCCCACATTGGCAAACACATGGTTATTCCAGCCGGTTTGCCGCTCCGCATCCCGATAGAAGCTGCGCAGATAGGTATACACCCAATCCGCGCCGCTGCCGCTTTCTGACGCGCGCGCGCGCGTTACCAAGGAAAGATCCGGCGGAGTTACGCCAAACCATTTTTTCGCCTCGGCAGGATGAATCGCCACAGCCATCGGATCGCCAATTTTTTCCGCGGCGAACATGAGATTTTGCTCAATCTGCTCCGGCTTCAACCCAATCTCAGTCAGACGGTTATAACGAATCGCGCTTGCGCCATGGCAGCTCAAACAATAATTGACGAAGAGCTTCGCGCCATTTTGCAAGGCCGCATTGTTGCCGCTACGGTCCGGAGCGCGGTCCAAATGCGCGCCCTCAGCAGCCAAAACTACAGAAGGAGCAAGAATCAGTGCCGCCAGCAAAAATTTCAGTGTACGCATGATATTCATTTCCAGGTAAGTCTTTCCGGTTCAGGTTTGCACGCATCTATCCGCGACCACCAAGGCATGGTGAGGAAAAACAGAAAATAATAGACGGTGAAAATCTGCGCGATGACAGTTCCGGGCAGCCAGGAAACACCGAAGAATGTATATTCTGGCCCCTTCGTGCCCAAAAATCCCAGAATCAAAAAACTGATCACGAAAATGACAAGCAACGTTTTAAAAATTGAGCCGCGATAGCGAATGGATTTCACCGGAGCGCGATCCAGCCAAGGCAGCAAGCCCAGAATTACCACGCCGCCGCCCATCGCCACTACGCCCCAAAACTTGGCGTCCAGCCAGAAGAAATCCCAAACCATGGCGCGCAGCATGGAATAAAACGGCGTGAAATACCACACTGGCGCAATATGCGGCGGCGTTTTCATCGAATCCGCCTGAAAGAAATTGTTATATTCCAGGAAGAAGCCGCCCCCCTCCGGAGCAAAACACACCACGCCGAAGAAAATCATCAAAAACACCGCCACTCCGACAATATCCTTCACCGTATAGTAGGGATGAAAAGGAATCCCATCCAGCGGCACGCCTTTCCCATCTTTCAGTTTCTTGATTTCCACACCATCCGGATTGTTTGAGCCGATTTCATGCAACGCAAGCAGATGCGCAACCACAAGGCCGATCAGCACCATCGGAACCGCCACAATATGTAAAGCGAAAAAGCGGTTCAGCGTAGAGTCGCCAATAACGAAATCCCCGCGCACCCAAACCGACAGCGGATCGCCAATCAGCGGAATGGCGCTAAACAGATTGACAATGACCTGCGCGCCCCAATAGGACATCTGCCCCCACGGCAAAAGATACCCCATGAACGCCTCCGCCATAAGGCAGAGGAAAATCATAATCCCGAAAATCCAGATCAATTCACGCGGCTTGCGGTAGGAACCATACAGCATCCCCCGGAACATGTGCATATACACCACAATAAAGAAAGCGGAAGCGCCCGTGGAATGCATATAGCGAATCAGCCAGCCGAACGAGACGTCATTCATGATGTAAGACACGCTGGCAAAAGCGACGGGAACGCCGTATGCGTTCAGCGAAGCGTCCGGCTTATAATTCATGGCGAGAAAAATCCCGGTCACAATCTGAATCACCAGCACCAGCAACGCCAAAGAGCCAAAGTAATACCAGAAATTAAAATTCTTCGGCGCGTAATACTCCGATAAATGCGCGCGCCACAGAGACGTCGCCGGAAAGCGCGCGTCGACCCATTCCAGAAGGTTGCCCAGAAAGGAACCATCGGATTTGTATTTTTCGTATACGACGTTAGCCATCATTAAGCCCCTTGAGTGTCTTCGCCAATCAAAATGCGCGTATCGGAAAGATAGCGGTGCGGCGGAACTTCCAGATTATCGGGCGCGGGCTTATTCTTGAAAACGCGCCCCGCCAAATCAAACGTGGAACCATGGCAGGGACAGAGAAAACCGCCTTTCCAATCCGCAGACATACCTTCCTGAGCGCCTTGCTTGAACTTGGAGGAAGGAGAGCACCCCAGGTGTGTGCAAATGCCAACCGCTACCATGATTTCCGGCTTCAGGGAGCGCGTCGCGTTTTTGCAATACTCCGGCTGTTGTTTACGTTCTGAGGCCGGGTCAGAAAGTTCTCCCTCCACTTTGGCGAGCGACTCCAGCATTTCAGGGGAACGCCGGAGAATCCAGACGGGCTTGCCGCGCCATTCAACCGTCATCATTTGCCCGACTTCGAGTTTGCTAATGTCTGCCTCAACCGCCGCGCCCGCAGCTTTCGCGCGTTCAGAAGGCAACATGGAAGAAACAAAGGGAACGGCAGCGGCCAACGCTCCAACCCCGCCTACTGCCGCGGTCGCGGCAATCAGCCGTCGCCGCTCACAACTCATTTTTTCTTGATTGCTCATAGCACGTCCCTAAAGTGTTGGTGAAACCAAGCTCGCGGATTATACGCCAGCGCGCCCTTGCATGTAAAAGCCGAATATCTGCCGCGCCATAAAAAAGAAAGAATGTACGCGCCATCTGCGGCGAAAGCCTCTGCGCAGTTCGTAAAAAAATTCAAAAGGACAAAAAAACGGATAAAGTTCTTCGTCGCCATTGTCTTTCCGCGTTCTGACGCGATCCTGTTATGTGGGTTGATACGCATTGTCACCTCTCCTCGCCAGAGTTCGACACGGACCGTGACGAACTCTGGAAAAGCGCGCGCGAGGCGGGAGTTTCCGCGCTTGTTCTGCCCGCCGTAGATATTGATGATTGCGCGGCGGCAGCGGCATGTGCCGCGCGTTATCCTGGCGTTTTACCCGCCTATGGCCTGCATCCTTTTTATGCCGCGCAGATGGATGAAGACGATCTGGCGCGACTGGCTTTTTTGCTGGAGCGCGACCGTCCCTGCGCGCTGGGAGAAATTGGCCTGGACGGTATAAGACAAGACATTGATCCGGAGCGGCAAAAAGCGTTATTTCTGGCGCAGCTTCGTCTGGCGCGGCAATTTGACTTGCCGGTACTATTGCACGCGCGGCGTGCGCTGGATGTAGCGCTCGCCTGTCTGCGCCAAACGCGGGTAAAAGGAGGCATTGCGCATGCGTTCAATGGCAGCGGCGAACAAGCGCGGCAGCTGCTGCGTCTGGGATTTTGCCTAGGGTTTGGCGGCGTCCTGACCTACCCCGGCAGCCGCCGTATCCGGGCAATGGCTGTCGCGCTCCCGGAAACGGCTCTGGTGCTGGAAACCGACGCGCCATATCTTCCGCCGCGCTGGCTGCGCGAAAAAGAAAAAGCCCGCGCCGCGCCACGCAATACTCCAGCGGAACTATCGGGCATTGGCCGGCGTCTGGCGGCGCTACGCAACGTCGCGCCGGAACATCTTGCGGCAGTCACCCGAAAAAACGCGGAAGCTCTCCTGCCGGAGCTTGCCGCGCAAAATCAAAGCGCGCTTTCTGAATAACCATGCGGTATTGCACTCCACGAGCGCGCCGATTCGCACAGCGCCGCCCGCGTCTCCGGGAAAAGCCGGAAGAAATTTTCACTGCTTTCCGTCATCAGGCTGGCGACAGTCATTCCGCGCAGCGCCGCAACTTCTTCCGCCACATACCGGACATAGGCCGGCTCATTGGCTTTCCCGCGAAAGGGAACCGGGGCAAGGTACGGCGCGTCTGTTTCCACCAGTATCCGGTCCAGGGGCGACCATGCCGCGACCTCTTTCAATTCTCGCGCGTTCTTAAACGTGACGATTCCAGAAAAAGAAAGATAAAACCCCAGCTCCAACACACGCTTTGCCATTTCCCGGTTTCCGGAAAAACAATGGAAAATCCCGCCCGCAGTCTCCGCCTTTTCCTCGCGCAAAATGGCAAGCGTGTCATCCGCCGCGTCGCGGCAATGGATGATCAAAGGTCTGCCCGCCGTCCGCGCCGCGCGGATATGCGCGCGAAACCGCTGCCGCTGCCATTCCGGTTGATCTTTATGCCAATGGTAATCCAGGCCCGTCTCGCCGATCGCAATGACGCGAGGCAGCGCGGCAAGCCGCGCCAGGTCTGTCTCGTCAGGCTCCGCGCGCGCCTCTCCCGCCTCGTTTTCTGGAGCATATTCCGGGTGCAGACCCGCGCTGGCGAAAAACTGCGGATATGTCTCCGCAATTCTCAGCACGCGCGGAAAATCCTCCAGATTGACGCCGACGCACAGCGCCCCCGCCACACGGCTTTGCCGCATATGCTCCAGCACCTGCGGCAAACGCGCGGAAAGTTCGGGGAAATCCAGGTGACAGTGCGAATCAACAAGAAACGCCCCGCCAGAATCTCCCGGCAAATCGGGACAGCGTAACGGCATAAACCCGCCTGATTACATCGTATTCGTGGGGCGCGAAGAGGTCAGCGTTCCCGCCAGCAACCCTTCAATCTTGCGCTTGGCTTCAATCCCGTTATCGTCCGCGTTGAAATGCACCCCCACCCCCTGCGGACGATTATTTTGCGCGTTCACAGGCGTTACCCAGACCACCTTGCCGACAATAGGCACTTTGGCCGGATCATCCAACAGAGAAAGCAGCATAAAAACCTCATCGCCCAGCGCGTAAGGCCGCGAGGTAGGAATGAATATCCCACCGTTTTTGAGCATCGGCATAAAAGCCGCATATAACGCGGACTTGGAGCTAATATTGAGGGAAAGAACACTGGGACGCGCGCCGGGTTTCGTACTCATGATCGTTCACTCCAAACGAGGACTTTGCGCCATAAAAAGAGCGCGGTATTCAAATAAAAGCTGCTCCAGAAACAGCCGCGTATTGAGGGTATGGGCACTGACCTGTTTCTGGCGCAGCAAATACCGATCAAACCGGGAAAGCAGAATTGTCTGGCACTTTTCCGCGAGCGTCGTTATTTTAGCGCGTTGCGCATAATAAAAACGGACAGACGCCCCTTGCGCGGACAAAGAAAGATCAAGAGTCCACTTCTGCGCCCATTCCACCAGCTGCGGCAAGGGGTTTTCCCCTTTCACGGCTTTCAGGCTTTTTTCCAGCCGCGCCGCCGCATCCAGCACCTCCAGACGTTCTCCTTGCTGCAAGCATTCCAGAAATTCTCCGAACCAGGCCGCGCAATTTTCCGCAAGCGCCAGCGCGCGTTTGGGCGCGCCTCCCGCAAGCGCCAGCCAGGAAGCGGCTTCCTTGACGCCTTTTTCCGCCAGAAAACGTTCGCCTCTGGCGATGGAAGGCAAGGGTACCGGCAAATTTTGGCAGCGGCTGCGCAGGGTCGGCAAAAGCCGCATCGGCTCATGAGAAATCAGCAAAAACAAAGTATCCGGCGGCGGCTCTTCCAGAGATTTCAAAAGCGCGTTCGCCGCGTTTTGATTGAGCGCTTCGGCAGGGCAAATCAAAATAACGCGCAGCTTTTGCCGATGCGTGCCTACTGACAAAAAATCATCCAGCGCGCGCACTTCATCAATAGGAATATCCTGCCCCTTGCGGTTGCTCTTTTTTTCCTCCGCCTCCGCATCCGTTTCTTTTGCCTTTTTATCCGTTTTTTCAGCGGCAGGAGCAAGCGCGGCGGGCGTCAATACGCGAAAATCAGGATGGTTGCCTTTCAAAAACCACTGGCACGCCGGACATTGCCCGCACGCCGCGCCGTCCGCCTTCAGCGCCTCGCACAAAAGCGAAGCGGAAAACTCCATCGCCAAATCGGTCTTGCCCAAACCCTTGACGCCAGAAATCAGCAACGCGTGCGGCAACCGCGCCCGCCAGGCCAAAAGCCGACTCCAAACCTCGGAATGCAATTCGGACATTTTCAGCATGGCGTTTCATCCAGCGCCAAAAGACATTCCGCAATCTTCCGACGCACAACTTCCGGAGGCAATTGCCCGTCCAGCACGCGAAATCGCGCGGCATATTTACGCGCCCGATCCAAATAGGCATGACGCACCCTGTCATAAAACTGCGCGTCCTCCTGTTCAAAACGGTCCAGCGGGCGCCCCGCCAGCGCAATCCTCTGCCGCGCGATCTCGCAAGGCACATCAAAAAGCAGCGTCAAATCCGGGCAGCAGGGTTCCGCGCGCCCGTCATCTTCCAGCGCCCATTGCTCCAGCGCCGAAAGACGCCGCCGATCCATCCCTTTGCCGCCGCCCTGATACGCATATGTGGCGTCGGAAAAACGATCGCAAATCACCCATTCCCCATTGGCAAGCGCGGGGAAAATCAGCTCTGTCAGATGCTCCCTTCTCGCCGCGAACATCAGCAAGGTTTCCGTTTCCGGTCGCATGGGGCAGGAAAGCAGCATCTCTCGCAGCCGCTCTCCCAGCAGCGTTCCGCCGGGTTCGCGCGTCATCCGCGCCGTTTTGCCCTTCGCCCGCAAAAAATCGGCCATCCACTCTACGTGGCTGGTTTTTCCCGCGCCATCAATGCCTTCCAGCGTAATGAACCGCCCCGGCCAGAAACGTCCCTCTTTTCTTGATGCCTCATCCATGCGCTGTTCTCTGTTCATGAAAAATTCAGCTTCGTTTATAGCGGCGACGCGGTTTTTTGTCCGCCGCAATCCGCCGCTCCACAGTCCGTGCAGCGCGAGGCGCGCGCCGCTGATACTGATTGACCGCCTGATTATGCGCTTGCAGCGTCTCGGAAAAAAAACTGCTGCCATCCCCTTTTGCCACAAAATACAGGGCGTTTGTTTTTTCTGGATGCAGCGCGGCCTTCATGGAGGCAAGCGAAGGCGTCGCAATCGGCGTCGGCGGCAATCCAGCGCGAGTGTAAGTGTTATAGTCCGTGTCGGTCAAAAGATGCGATTTTTTTAGATTGCCGTCGAAAGACGCGCCCACGCCGTAAATAACCGCAGGATCCGTCTGCAAGCGCATCCCGATCGCAAGACGATTGACAAACACCCCCGCCACCAGGCCGCGCTCTTCCGCGCGGCCCGTTTCCTTTTCCACGATAGAGGCCATAATCAGCGCTTCATAAGGGGAACGATACGGCAGCCCCCGCGCCCGGCTCTGCCACTCCCGCTCCAGCCGCGCGCGCATTTCCCGCGCCGCGCGCCGATACAGCGCCAGCTCGCCGGAATACTTATCCACATAATATGTATCAGGAAAAAACATCCCTTCGGGCGGTACGCCAGGAAAGCCAATTTCCGCCATCAACTCCTGTTCAGTCAGATCTTTCGCGTCGTGCTCCAGACCAGGATGCGCGGTAACTTTCCGCTGCCATTCCCGAAAAGTCCAGCCCTCGATAAGCCGCACCTCGACCTGTAGCGCCTTGCCCTTTTTCAGCAAATCCAGAAATCCCAAAGGCGTAATTCCCGGCGTAACGCCATAAGTACCGGCACGAATGCGCCATTCCCGGCCATAAAGCCGCGCGAGCCAGAAAAAACCATGTCTCAAAAGCCATACGTCCTCTTTTTGCAGTTGCCGCCCCGCCCCCGCGGCAATCAAAGCGTGAACGGTATCGCGCGCGCCCATGCCCGGACGCACGCGCACTTCCAGCGCTTCACGCAGCGGCAGGGGGCGCGTCATCCAATAATGCGCCGCCGCGCCGCCCGCCGCGAGCAAAAGCAAACAAATCCAGAGGAAAAAACCAAGAACACGGCGCATATCCTCTCCTACCAACCATAGCCAAAGCGCTGAAGCAATACGCCAGTTTCACACATGGGTAATCCCATAATGCCGGTATCGCTGCCGTTGATCCGCGCAATGAAAAGCGCCGCACGCCCCTGAATGCCATAGGCGCCAGCCTTGTCCATCGCCTCCCCGCTGGCAACATAACGGCGGATTTCCGCCGCGCAAAGCGTACGAAAACAAACCTCGGAAATGCTAAGCGCCGTCTCCAGACGTCCCGAATTCACCAACGCGACGGCGGTGAGCACCCGATGTTCCCGTCCGGAAAGCCGACGCAGAATATCCCGCGCGTGCGCCTCGCTGACAGGTTTACCGATAATCTCTCCGTCTACCTCCAGCGCCGTATCCGCCGACAGCACAGGGCGAAGCGGCAAACGCCGCCAGACAAGCAAGCGTTCGCCATGCTCCGCCTTGGCGCGCGCCAGACGCAGCACATAGTTCTCCGCCGCCTCGCCGCCCCGAATAGATTCCTCAATTTCCGCGTCGCCGCGCACGCCGGAACGGAAAGGCAAAAGATCAAACCGCGCGCCCGCCCGCTGCAACAAATCCCGTCGGCGCGGACTGGAAGAGGCCAGATAAAACCGGCGAAATCGTCTTGCCTGCGTATTGGCGTCTTCGGCAGAACAAATCACTCGCTTCATAAAATTCGCCCTGTTTTCAAAATTTGTCTTATTTTCACAAAGCCCGTCTTAGCCTTCCCTGTGGTAAGGATGGCCTTCCAGAACGCTCATAGCGCGGTATATCTGCTCGCAGAGCACAAGCCGCGCCAAATGGTGCGGGAACGTCAGGCTGGAAAGACGAAGGCTTTCTGCCGCTTCCCGCTTCAGGTCCGCGTCCAGACCATCCGCCCCGCCAATCAAGAGAACAATATTGTCGCCTGAAACACGCCATTCGGCGAATCGCTCCGCAAACTCCAGCGTCGTTAGATTTTGGCCTTTTTCGTCCAGCACGACCAGTCTGTACGGAAAAAGCGCTTTCAGGTTCTGGCGAATGCGCGCCATTTCCGCCGCCAGCAATTGCTCGCGGCGCTTGCCCTCGCGCGGTTCCGGACGAATTTCGCAGAGCCGCGCGTCCATCCCGCGCGGCAAACGCCGCAGATATTCGCGGCATCCCGCCTCAATCCAGTCTGGGGTCTTGTGCCCCACCGCCATGAGCGTCAGTTTCATCCCGCCGCGCGGAAAAAGTGTCAGCGCGCAAGCGCGGAAAAAGATCGCGCGCGTTCCGCAGCAGGCATTTCCCGCCACAAACCTTCCAGGTTGTAATAGCGGCGCGCGCCAGGCTGCATCACATGCACCACAAGGCTGCCCAAATCCACAAGCACCCAATCGCCGCCTTCCTCGCCTTCGCAGGAAAGCACTTCTCCCCCCGCCTCGCGCACTTTTGTCATGACGTTTCTGGCCAAGGCTTTCACTTGTCGCGTGGAATCGCCGCTGGCAATCACCATGTTCTCAAAAAGCGGCGTAAGACGCCGGGTATCCAGCACTTCAATTTCCTTGCCCTTAATATCCTCCAAAGCGGCAATCACGATTTTCTTAAGATCAGCCGGTTTCATGTCAAATCTCACGCTCCAGATAAAGGGAATGCCGAACAATATACTCAACCACCGCGCCGGGAAGCAAAGAACGAACCGTTTTCCCGGACCGCAGACAAGCGCGGACCGCCGAGGAAGAAATATCGGTTTCCGGCGTCTCGATTTCCAGCAGCCGTCCTCCCGGTAACGCGCTGCATTCCGCAATATCCGCTGTCCGGCGCGTCTGAAAAAAATCCGTCAATTCAGCCGGTACGTCTTCTGGAGAAAATCCGGGGCGATTAAAAACGACAAGATGGCATTGATCCGCCACCTCGCGCCAGCGCCGCCAGGTCTGAAAGCGCGCAAACGCATCCACGCCCAAAAGCCAGAAAAGCGGTCTTCTCTCTCCTTCCATCGCGCGGACATGCGCCAGCGTATCCAGTGTATAAGCCGCGCAATCTTCCGCCGCGAGCGCGGTCTCCAGCTCAAACCCCGGATGGCCGGAAAGCGC
Source organism: Zoogloeaceae bacterium (assembly GCA_031256795.1). Classification (GTDB taxonomy): domain Bacteria; phylum Pseudomonadota; class Gammaproteobacteria; order Burkholderiales; family Rhodocyclaceae; genus Azovibrio. Next base: position 11,438 of record JAIRPW010000019.1, read on the forward strand.
GTACTCCAGCATCCTGACTCGATGATGGCTTGCGGCCACGGGCTTCTCGCGGTGCGTAGGCAGCCCCGCCGGCAACCAGCGCACCGCGCTCAAACCCAGTCGCTCGCGCGCCGCCGCCGCCAGCGCGAGATGTCCATTGTGCACGGGATCAAAAGTGCCGCCAAAAAGTCCCAGCGGCGCGGGCGTCAACGCTTCAGGCATACTCGGAAATAGCTTCTGGCAAAGGGAAAAACGTTCGGAAAAGGATATATAAAAAACAAAAGTACAGCCCCGGCAAAAACAAAACCGCAAAAAGGACAAATGCCGCCGCCATAACCGCGCCGAAAGAAAAGAATGGAATCAGCATGGCAAAGCCCAGAACATGCGCGAGCGCCACCGCCCCTTTGTTGCGCCAAAGCGTCATAAAGCTGAAAAATACCGCCTTCCCCGCCGAATACTTTTGCTCCATCACCAACTGCGGGGCAAAACAAAACGCCGCGCAGAAAAAAATAACCGCGCACACGAGCAAAAAGTTACACATCATTGGCGGCAAGAAAAACCGCGCCAGCCATCCCGCTCCGGATGTCGCCAGAAAATAAATCCCCAGTCCTTTTCCCAGCCGCCGCAACGCGATTTTTTGTTCCTCAGACAACGCAAGAAGCGCAACGCCCTGAGGCGAGAACCTGGTCCGCCGCTCCGTATAAAAAGACATATCACGGGAAAACGGCAGCCACGCGAAAATCGCGGCATACCAAATTGGCAACTGCAACAACAACAAGGCAAACATCAACGTAAAAAAAGAAGGCCGCGCAAACCCGACCTGCAGCATCCCCAAAAACAGCAAGACACAGGGAAAAACCGCCAGCGCAATCCGCAGGAACGCCTGCCTGTACAAAGACCAGGCGCACACGAGCCAGTGCGCGGCGCGCCTCGCCGCGCCCGCCGGAAGCGGCAAACGGCTCATGGGCAAGCTCCGCTCCTCCGGGAGAAAATCACGCCGGTTTCCGTACCCAGGAACAGAACGTCCGCGCCGCGCCGCGCAAAAAGACCATTGGCGACTACACCCGCGATTTGATTCAGTTCCGCTTCCAGTATCTGCGGATCCTGAATAGAAAGCCCCCGGATATCCAGAATCGCGTTGCCGTTGTCGGTCACAAAGCCTTCGCGCGGGCGAGGCTCTCCGCCCAAAAGAGCGACCTGGCGCGCGACATGCCGCAACGCCATGGGAATCACTTCCAAAGGCAGGGGAAAGCCGCCCAGACGCTCTACCCGCTTGCCGGCGTCCGCAATACACACAAAAGTTTCAGCCACTGCGGCAACGATTTTTTCACGAGTTAGCGCCCCGCCGCCGCCCTTCATCATGGAAAAGCTCCCGTCAATTTCATCCGCGCCATCCACATAGAGAGAAAGCGTCTCCGTCTCGTTCAAATCCACGACCGGAATATTCAGCGCCAGAAGCCGCCGCCGACTTGCCTCGGAACTGGCGATAGCGCCACGAATTCTCCCCCGGAAATCCGCCAGAGCGTCTATAAAAAAATTGGCGGTAGACCCGGTTCCCACCCCAAGAATACCGCCATCCGGCAGATTTTCCCGGACATAAGCCGCCGCCGCATCGGCAGCCGCCTTTTTTAACTCGTCCTGACGCATCATTTTCTCCGTGCTTCCAAAATTTCTTTTTGCCTCTTAAAACTTTTCAGGACTCCCGTCGCCCCGCGCCGCGATTTCCGGCCATGCCTTATAAAGATAGTAGGCCATGGACCACAACGTCAGCAGCGCGGCAACCCAAAGCAGAATTCCGCCGACTTTTTGCGCGCTCCAGCCAGGCGGCATGAAAGGCACATGCCTTTGATAGAGCAGCAGCAAAATCGCGGCCATTTGGGCGATCGTTTTCACTTTGCCCAAAACGGAAACCGCGACATTCCTGGCCGCGCCGATTTTGGCCATCCATTCGCGCAGCGCGGAAATGGTAATTTCGCGCCCAATGATAATCATCGCGGCCACCGCGTCCGCGCGGCCCAGCGCCACCAGAATAATCAGCGCCGCCGCCACGATCAGTTTGTCCGCGACCGGATCAAGAAACGCGCCGAACGCGGAAGTCTGATTCAGTCTCCGCGCCAAATAACCATCCGCCCAGTCCGTCAAACTCGCGGTCAAAAAAAGCGCGGAGGCAATAAAATCCCGTTCGGGAATGGTCAGCCAACCCTGCGGCAGATAGTACAGCACGACGAGGACAGGAATTGCGACAATGCGCAGCCACGTCAAAAAGATGGGCAGGTTAAACGGCATGTCCAGCAACAATAGAAAGCAACGCGCTTTGGAAACGAGACTGCCATTGTAATACCTTTCCCCGCAGGAAACCGGCAAAGACAAACGCATTTCTCGCGCCCGTTTCTCCGTAAAAATCCCCGGAGTTGTCTTGGATAAAAATACGAGCTTTTTAGGCTTGCGCGCCGCAGCACGCATTTCTCGCACTTTGCCTGCCCGCCGATTTTTGTCTACAATGATAGAAATTATCATTCTCTATTGATTGTCATTCTCATGTTGTTCATTGTCGCCTCCATTCCGGGCCGCATCCGCATCCGGCATGAATTCTTTACTCATCTTCGTCATAGTGAAGATTGGCGCGCCGCCCTGCTCGCGCTAAATGGCGTTTTGCGCGTTGAGTCTCGTCTGGCCGCCGCTTCGCTTATTGTGCGCTACGACCCCGCCGCTGTTTCCGTTAAAGACATGGAAAATGCGGTTCGCGGCCTTGCGCGCGCCAAACTTAAACCCGCTCCGGAGCCGCTGTCTGTCCATGCGGCAACAGGGCGAAAAACGTACCGCGCGATTCACCGATCCGTCAAATACTGCATGTTGCTTAGCCTTGCCGCAACGATTGCTTTGGCGCGGCGGGATACGCGGAAAGCGCACGCCGTCGCCGGCTGGCTTTTCGCGGCCAGTGTAAGCGCGCACCTTTTCCTGTATCGCAAAAGACTGTTTGCATAAGATGAAAGAAAAAACGACGCCCCCTGCGGACTTTCTGCGCCGCGCCGCCGATTTTGCGACAATCGCGCACCACGTGCCGGGACGGGTTCGCCTGAAATTGAATGTCAAACCGGAGGATTTACGCGATCTTGAGCGTTCCGGTTTCAATCCTGATGCGCTGGACGACTTTTTCTCCTCCGTATCCGGAGTGCGCCGCATTCATCTGAACAAACTGGCGCGTTCCATCACCGTGGAATACGATAATCAAGTTATCCCGGATCAGTTTTGGCCGAATTTGCTTTCCCCTCCCGCCGCGCCGGAAGCGCTCGCGTTTATGGCGCGCCTGCAAGACGCGCGTCCCTGATTTACCCTTTAAGAAGGAGAATCGTATGTTCCCCGTTTTCCCTTTCCTTGCCGGTTTGTTGGCTGGCGCGGCAATCCCTGGCTTGATTCGCAAGACAAAAATCAACGCGCGTCTGGAGGAAACGACTGTTCGCGCCCGAGAAAAGCTCCGCGCGGCGGCGGCAGGCAGTTTAAAAGCCGTCCAGCAAAAAAGCGCGCAGTGGCAGGATCAGATTCTTTCCGATGCGAACGCCGCGCCTGTGCAGCAACCTGCGCGTAAAATGCGGAAAGCGCCCTCTGGAAGCAAAGCCCAACACGCCGCGTCCCGCAGCAAGAAAGCTCCCGTATGAAAAAGAAGAAGAAACAAAAAGCGCTTTCGGCGCGTTCCTTCGTGAACGACTTCGCACGCGGCGCGCTCCTCAGCGTAGTCATGGATCGGCTTGCGCGGGAAAACCGCGCCGCGTTAAATCGCGCGGTCGCGCGCGCGGCCCTGCAAAATGGCGTCGCGCTGGCTGTCTTGACTGTGGCAGCGGACGCATTGCAACAACGACGCTATGCCCGCGCCGCTCTGGCCGCGATTGGCGCAGCCGCAAGCGTTTACGCGCTGACGCGCTGGCTTCCCCCGGAAGAAAGAACTTCCGAAGCCTCTTCTCGTTAACAATTTTTTCATCCTTCAGGAAAATCTCATGAGCAAGAAAAAAGACAAAAAGGCCAAGAAAACGGTTGCCGCCGCTGGCAACGCGACGCCTGGTTTTTTCGGCAATCTTGGCGTCTGGCTGAGCAAGCATCCCTCCGAGCAGTTTCTTGCCGGAATTCTTCTAGGCGCGGCAGCCGCCTATGTGCTTTCCAATGACGAATTGCGCGGAAAAGCGATCAAGGGCGGAGTCAACCTCTACAGCGCTCTCGCGTGCAATTTCGCGGAATTTCGTGAGCAAATCGCGGACGTCATGGCGGAAGTAGAAGCGGAAAAGGCTTTCCCCGACGCTTCGGCATGAGCGCGACCCGCGCCTTTTCGACTCTCTGCCTGCGGAGTCAAACACGAGGGCGCGCGCGCTTTTGCTATACCGCGCCGCGGCGTTTCGCGGCGGAGGAAATCGCCGACCTTACCCGCCGCGTTTCCGGCATGTCCGGCGTTCTGGAAGCGCGCATCAACAGCCGCGCCGCTTCTCTCGTTATTCTTTTTAACGCAGAAATCACCGATAGCGAGAGGTTGCGCGCCGATCTGCTTGCGCTCCCCCTGAGTGAAGATCGCGCCCCTTCCGGGCGCGCGCCGAAAACTGTTCGGAAACCTGTTCGCTTGAACGGAATGAGCGGCAGTCTGGCTGTGCTGCTATCGGGCAACGCGCTTCCGACGTCCGCGCGTCTTTTTGCCCTTGCCTGCTGCGCGCAGCCGACATTCGCCCGCGGCTGGCGGGATTTACGTTCCGGGGAAGGTCTTACCTCGCATGTCCTGGAAGCCGCGGCGGTAGCCATTTCTCTCTTGCGCAGGGATATTCCTTCCGCCAGCGCGACCGTTTTTATGCTGGGACTGGGCGAGTCTTTGGAGGAATCCATCGTTCGGCGTTCTGACGAACTTTTAAAAACGCTCCTGAACCCGCTTGACCGTGAAGTCTGGATTGAACGCGACGGACAAGAATTTTCCGTCTCTGCGGATGACGTCCGTGTGGGCGATACGGTCATCGTCGGCACGGGCGCGATCATTCCCGTGGACGGCACGGTGCTTTCCGGCGAGGGAATGGTCAACGAAGCGGCCATGACGGGAGAATCCGCTCCCGTCATGAAAACGCGCGGGAACGCCGCGACCTCCGGTACGCATGTGGAAGAAGGACGGCTTCGTATCTATGCCGAACGGGTCGGCGCGCAAACGGCGGTAGCGCGCATCTCCGATTACGTCGAGCAATCGCTTTTGACGCGGAGCGCCGCGCAAATTGAAGCGGCGCGCCTTGCCGACCGTCTGGTTCCCATGATCCTCGCGCTCGCGGGCGTCACGCTTGCCGTTTCAGCCGACTGGCAGCGCGCGGCGGCGGTTTTGCAGGCGGATTACGCCTGCGCGCTCAAGCTGGCGACGCCAGTCGCGTTCAAGGCCGCCATGTATAAGGCCGGGAAAAACGGAATTCTTGTCAAGGGCGCGGACGCACTGGAACGTCTTGCCCAGGCGGATACCTTCGTTTTTGACAAAACCGGGACGCTGACTTCGGGAACGCTCACGGTGACGGATTCCATCGTTTTTGACGCTTCCTTCAGCGCTGAAGAGCTCATTTGCCTTGCCGCGTCCGTCGAGGAACATTATTTTCACCCGATGGCGATGGCGGTCGTGGAAGCGGCGCGCGTAACCAACGGACGGCATTTTGAGCATAAAGAAGTTGAGTTTATTGTCGCGCATGGAGTGGCAAGTATCGTGGACGGGCGGCGGATTGTCGTGGGTTCACGCCATTTTGTTGAAGATGACGAAGGGATTGATCTTTCTTCTTTTGACGCGACGCTGGATCCTCTGCGCCGCGAAGGCAAAACGCTACTTTATATTGGGTTTGGCGGAAAACTTCTGGGAGTGCTGGTGCTGCGCGATACCCTGCGGGAAGAGTCTGCGGAAGTCATCGCGCGTTTACGCGCTCTGGGCGTAAAAAAAATTGTCATGCTGACCGGCGATCATGCCAGCCGCGCGGCGGAACTTGCCGCGCGGCTTGGTATGGATGAAGTACACGCGAACCTTTTACCCGATCAAAAAGCGGCCATTATTCAGTCATTGAAAGACAAAGGCGCGCAGATCGCCTTTGTGGGCGACGGCGTCAACGACGCTCCCGCGCTCGTAGGCGCGCATATTGGCATCGCGATGCAAAAAGGCGCGGACGTAGCGCGTCTTACGGCGGATATTACGCTTCTTGAGGATAATCTCGCGCGCGTCGCCGACGCGCGCGCGCTGGCAATTGCCGCGCTCAAGCGCGTTTCGGACAACTATAAGCTGACGGTAGGGGTAAACACCGCCATTCTCGCCGCCGCCGCTTTTGGCTTGCTCACGCCGACGGCAACCAGCGTATTGCACAACAGCAGCACCATTGGAATTCTATTCAACGCGATCCGAAAATAGCTTGCCGCACCGGCCAAAAGGCAACTTCTTCTACCGGACGAAATTTCACCGGTATTCCGAAAAAACAAGCCCCGCAAATAGACAAAAACATAAGAAAACATTTCGTGTTTCACTTTTTCTTCACGCGCTCTTCCTAGTTGTTTGATGGCCCGGAGAAAAAAATCGCGGCGTCTTTTTCAGGAGATGCCGCGTGGTGTTTTTTCCCGCTTTCGCGCGCCGTTGCTTCCGTCCGTTTTCGCAATGGCGCGTTTCCAGCCGACGCCTGATCTTTCTGCTGGCGGCCTGGTTCGCTTTCGCGCTGAATCTGTCTTTCTGGCGTTTCATCGCGCAGCGGATCGATATCACGAACGGCGCGATGCTGTGGTTCGCCGTTTCGCTGCCGATCTTGGTTTTCGTCCTTTTCGTCTGGCTTTTCAGCCTGCTGCTGGTCAGTCCCGTCGCCAAGCCGCTGGTCGCCCT
>JAIRPW010000018.1 GCA_031256795.1 Zoogloeaceae bacterium
CACCGGGCGGCTTTGCCCTATCTGTCTCCCTCATCCGCACAAACCCGATCAACCACAAAACACAGATCCATACCCCCCTACGCCACTATCTAACATCCACAACTACCACCCCACAATCCGTACTCTCTGTTTCCGTGTCAGATTTCTTTACGCCAAAGCGAATTTTAGAAACCCCACGAATTACCCCAAGGAGCGATTCCCACTTGTCGCCGTGATCTAACTCCTATTCCTTCCAGAAGAACGGAATCCCGGAATGCTCAGACGCGGCGAACGCTTCCGCTGCCGCTTGTCCGCCAAGGATGATGGATCGGTCAATGGCGAAATTGTTCCCAAAGGAGTCTGGGACATTTGCTGTGGATTCAACGTTGGAAGAGGCGTCCGCGCAGTACTTCACGGGGTTGCTCGCATAGAAGCGAATCAGGTGCGGAAGTTTCAGCAGCAAGAATCCGTTCCACAATCCGGCGTCTCCACGAGAGAGATAGGCAGAGAACGGATGCGTTTTCATCTGGCTTGCGCGCGCCATTGTCGAGGTCGAGGCTTGCAATTGCCGGAAGTTCGGAGAGGCCGCAAATTTGCTATATTGCGCCGAAGACGTCAGCCAGACGCGCAGCGGCGAATCTTCGGAAGCAATATCCCCGGGGAATTTCACCACGGGAGGCGGCAGCGCAATCTGGTCAAGAACCGTGCGCATACTGTCCACCACGTCCATGGAAAACTGGTCAGTGGAGAGAATATCCATCGCGCCAGCGTTCACTCTGAATGACTGGACGCCGGATCCGGAGGCGAGATAGTGCCGGTTCTTGGAGGGAGCGAGAACCGGATTCCCCATAAAGTCATTAAATTTAGGGTCGCCATCGAGCGGCAATTCCCATTCCATGTTTTATGGAATCCGCGCGCGCCGCACATGTGAACAAGCAGCGACTGGTCGCCGTATTTATCCATGCGCGCTCGCACTATCGGTTTCAATTCCACTGGGTTGAGGATGGGAGACTCTCTGGAGAAGCGTGTCTGATTCACGCATACCATCACGCGTTCCTTTAATTTTTCAGGATTGATCAAATGAAATTCCACTTCGTCGCCTTTTCCTTTTCTCAAGTCCCGACGGCGAACAATCGGCATATGTTTGCTGGTCTGCTCGCGTAACGTAGCTTCTGCTTCTCCCGTGCCTTTCGGCGGCATGGGCGCGGACAAGCGGTTAAGCGTGGAATCCCTCTGCATGTGGACGGCGAAATCCTCTGCCGCCTGTATCTTTATCGCAACGGGATCGCCGAATGCAATATTTGTTGCTTTCGCCATGATGTTGTTTCCTTCCAGTTAAGAATATAAAGACAAAATTTCTTCTCCCTTTTCCGCGTCCATGCCGGAAAAGCATCAACTATTTTCGGGGCGCTTTTGCCCAGAATTGCCGAGCGCGTTAATATCTTGTTGTTGTTTCTGTTCTGGTTGCGAAACGTTGCCAACCGATGTGTTTTGAGGAGTGTACATGTTTTATATTCTATTGGGTTTATATATGTGCGGGATGATCCTGAAATTCTATTCAGGAGTTAATAGTTGACCAATTTTTTCATACTATGATTATTTTGTCTGCGTCCTTTTTCTATTTTTTATATCAGAATGGTTTTGCTTTTGTACTGTATATATTTTTATTGTATTCGTAAAAAGTTTATTCTTGCTTAAAAAGATGCTTTTCCCTGCGTAAATTATCATGTTGAGTGATTTATTACAACGAAAAGAAACGAGGCAGTAAACGCCGGGGAAGCGTATATTTTTTTTGCCGATTCTGAAGGCAAGAAGCGGATTTTATTATTGTGAAGGGAATAACGAATACAGACGCATAGTTTTCCTAATCATTCCTGTGTATAATTTAAAAGGCTTACGATGAGTTTTATGGTAAAAGAGAAGAGCATGGCATTACATTTTTCCTGCGATGATATTTTGTTGCGTCAGCGGGCGGAAGATACCTTGACGCGCGCGCGGGCGCTAGGAGCGAGCGCGGCGGAAGCTCGTGTTTCTGAAAGCGTCGGGCAGTCTGTCACCGTGCGTCATGGCGACGTGGAGCATATTGAGCATACTCGTGACAAATCCCTGGAGGTCAGCGTCTATTTGGGGCGGAGACTTGGTTGTGCGAGTACTTCGGATTTATCCCCGGAAGCCGTGCGGGATACCGTGGAAGCGGCGTTTAACATCGCGCGCTTCACCGCAGAAGATCCCTGTGCGGGGCTGCCCGATACCGGGCTTTTGGCCTGGGGCGCGCCTGATCCGAATTTGTTTTATCCAGCCGCGCTTGAAAATGAAAATCTTACGTGTTCAGCCATAGAAAACGCGCGCCGCTGCGAGGCTGCGGCTAGATCGTATGACGCGCGCATTCGCAATTCGGAGGGCGCGAGCGCATCGGCGCATATGGCGCGGTTTGTGTTGGCCAATTCTTTGGGGTTCATGGGCGGGTATCCGCTTTCTCGCTATGACCTTTCCTGTTCGGTTATTGCGGGAGAGGGCGCGGCGATGCAGCGGGATTATTGGTACGACAGTCGCCGGAATGCCGATTTTTTGTCAACGCCGGAGACGGTCGGCAATATTGCCGCGCGGCGGGCGGTAGCGCGGCTGGGGGCGAAAAAAATCCGCTCCGGGGTTTTCCCCGTGCTTTTCCCGCCTGAACTTGCGGCGGGATTGCTGCGAAATTTTGTGCATGCGGCCTCTGGCGGCGCGTTGTACCGCAAAACGAGTTTTTTGACGGAACAATTGGGGGCGCGTATTTTTCCGGAAGGATTTTTCCTGCGCGAGACGCCGTCGCTACCCGCCGCGCTTGCCAGCAGGCCATTTGATGCGGACGGCGTGCGTACTCTGGAACGGGATGTTGTGACAGACGGCGTATTGCAAGGCTATTTTCTGGGGGTTTATTCCGGACGCAAACTGGGATTGCCCAGTACTGGCAACGCGGGAGGCTGTCACAATCTTTCGCTGAAGCCGGGCGCGTTGGATTTTCCCGGACTTTTGCGCGAGATGAGGCGCGGTCTCGTGCTTTCCGAACTGCTGGGCGATGGCGTTAATTATGTAACAGGAGATTATTCGCGCGGCGCGGCGGGCTTTTGGGTTGAAGAGGGGGAAATCGCGCATCCGGTAGAGGAAATTACTATTGCGGGGCGCTTACAGGATATGTTTCGCGGCATTCGCGCCATTGGCGGCGATGTTGAAGTGCATGGCGCGCTGCGCACCCCTTCTTTGTTGCTGGAAGGGATGGTGCTCGCGGCCTGACGCGCTGTACGTATACGCCGCGCGAGACAGAAAACCGCAAAAGACCGCCGATGATGTGAAAATATTGCTACACTTTGCCGAATCTTTTCTAGGAGTTTGAATCATGCGCATGAATCTGATTTTTCCGTGTGCCTGCTTGTCCCTTGTGTTTGCTTTGCCTGCCGGCGCGCAGATTTATCGTTGCGTGGACGCGGAGGAACATGTGACCTACGCGACTTCCGCGCTGAACAAAAATTGCAAACTGCTGCCAATGGAGCCGGTGTCTTCTATTCCGGCTCCCGCCAAAAAGAGAGCCGCTTCGCCGACGGATTTTCCAAAAGTAAGCGACGACGCGCAAAAGGCGCGCGACAGCGGACGTCGCGTTATTCTGGAACAGGAGCTTTCTGAAGAGCGGCAAAAGCTCGCGGCGGCGCAGCAAAAGTTGAAAGAGCAGGAACAAACGCGCCTGGGCAACGAAAAAAATTTCCAGAAATATCAGGAACGCCTGCAGCCTTATAAAGAGGAAGTTTCGTTGCGCGAGCGCAATATCAGCGAGATTAACAAGGAACTTTCCGGGCTGAAGTGAGCGGTTTGATTTGTGCGGACAGCAAACGCGCGCGGTTTACGGAAATTTTTGTGAATCTTTGCGGGAAAAAGAGTCATGCAAGAAGAATGGTGGTATGTGGCGGAGGGAAATACCAAAACGGGTCCGGCGTCTGTTGAGGCGCTGCGGCAGTTGCTGTTGGAAGAGAGGATGACGCGGCAGACGCTGGTATGGAAAGAGGGGTGCGAAAGCTGGACGCCGCTGGCGGAAATTGATGAATTGAGGGAATTGACGCGAAACCTGCCGCCGGAGTTGCCGGAGACGGTTGCGCAAGAACGGTCTTCCGTGCCGCTGCATGACGCGGCGGGGAAAAAGCCTGAACCCGCAAAACGCGCTTTTGGGCGCGTCGTTGCGGCGATTGCGATTTTTGCGCTGGTTGCCGCAGGCGGCATTTGGTACGTGATGACTGGGCCGCATGACGCGCAAAAACAATTTGAATTGGGGTTCAAGTACGCAACAGGGGATGGCGTTCCGAAAGATGATGCCCGTGCGGCGGAATGGTACAAAAAAGCCGCCGATCAGGGATACGCGGAGGCGCAAGCCATGTTGGGTTTTAGTTATTTATTGGGAAACGGTGTAATTCAAGATCAGGAAAAAGGCTGCTCGCTCATACGTCTTGCGGCAGAGCAAGGCGACAAAACGGCTATTGGTGAGTACAATCTTTTTTGCGCGCGCAAGTAGTTTCTCTTAGTGTGCCGTTCATGTTGGCGTTCAGCGCCACTGAAAATGCGCAATGTTGAACAACTTTTTGTTTACGGAGGATAGACGTCAGCCATTACTGGAGTTCACGCCAAATACGCCGCGGTAGAGCGTTTGGGGGAAATGATTCAAGAACGCCGCGAAAAATACAACGCGACGCATACATATGCGCTGTGCACGGCGATTCTGACCTATGTCATACAAGAAATTGACGTCAAAGAATCAAAGAGCGAAGTATCCTCGGACGAGGAAAAAAAGAATGCGGCAAAAAATTCCATGAGGGCGAATCTAAAAAAACAAGAAATAGCCTCTTTCTTTGTTGATATAAGTCAGAAGAAGATTGAAACTCTCAAGGATCATGTTGTCAAAGATGCGTTTGAGTTTTCAAAATACTTGCGTCATGCCTGCGCGCATAAAGACTTCTTTCCTCATAATGAAGGCGAACAACTTGTTGGCTTCACATTTAAGCTAGGGAGCGAAAATGGAAAAAATAAATCCGCCATTGATTTATGTGAATCAGAGTTCAAAAACATCGGCAAAAAGCTGGCGGATTTATATTGCGAGAAATTACGCGAAGTCAGTGGTGATATAACAAGGGAGGCGCAATCTGTTCGCGAGGGCGGCGCGGTTTTTTGACGCGGCATAGGGACGGGCGCGCGGCCAGGCAAACGGGACGACATGCGCCGCCAATCCGATTGGCGTAGAATCCGCTCTCTCCCAAAAATGCTGAAAGACTGCCGTGTCTTGCGCAACCCCCGCCAATTTTCCCGACGACGCGAAAACCTTGCGCGCCGCCTTTGTCGGTCTGGATTATCTGGCCGCTTCCGTGCTGATTCTGGATGCCGATTTGCAAATTCGTTATGCCAACAGCGCGGCGGAACACATGCTGGCCGTGGCGGAGCGCGCGCTTTTGGGGCGGCGGCTGGACGCCGCGTTTTCCTACAGCGACAGTTTGCGTCAGGCGCTGGAGAGCGCGCTGGGCAACAACTGGAGCTATACCGGCCAGAATGTGGAGATTCAGACTGCCTTGGCGCGCGTGCCGCTGCATTTGAATTGCACGGTGACGCCTGTGGAATGCGCGGAGGCGCCGGCGGCAAAGCTGCTTTTGGAATTGCAGCCGATTGATTACCAGCTTAAGGCGCGGCGCGAGGAATATTTTCTGGAACAGCAGCGTTCCAGCCGGGAGCTGATTCGCAATCTGGCGCATGAAATCAAAAATCCTTTGGGCGGCATTCGCGGCGCGGCGCAGCTTTTGGAGCATGAGTTCAGCCAGCCTTCTTTGCGGGAATATACGCAGGTTATTATTCAGGAAACGGACCGTTTACAAGACCTGATGCAACGGCTTTTGTCGCCGCACCGCGCGTATTTGAGAGCCAGTCTGATGAGTATGCACGAGGTGCTGGAGCGGGTGAAAAATCTGTTGGAGATGGAGTACCCGGGAAAACTTTCCATTCAGCGTGATTACGATACCAGTTTGCCGGAGCTTTTTGCTGACCGCGAGCAGATGATTCAGGTTTTTCTCAATATTGCGCGCAATGCCGCGCAGGCAATGGAAGGAAGGGGCGAGATTATTTTCCGTACCCGCTCCGCGCGGCAGGTGACGCTCTATAAGCGCCGTTTTCGTCTGGCAATTGATGTGTTCATTATAGACAATGGCCCCGGTATCCCGGAGGACTTGCGCGCGCGCCTGTTTTATCCGCTGGTTTCCGGCAGGCCGGGCGGAACCGGTTTAGGTTTGACGCTGGCGCAGAGTTTTGTCCAGCAGCATCAGGGCAGTATTGAATGTGAAGAAAGCCGGCCGGGGCGGACGGTATTCCTGGCGCGGCTGCCCGTGACAGATCGCCGGGAAGAGACGGGAACGCCCTCCCTGTCGTTTTTACCCGCTTTGTCGTTCTGAATCTGATTTTTACGCGCGATCATGAAACCGATCTGGATTATTGATGATGACCGTTCCATACGCTGGGTGCTGGAAAAGACCCTGACGCGGGCAGATATTCCCTTTCAGAGCTTTTCTAGCGCGGATGACGCCGCGCGCGCTCTGGACGATGGCGGCGATCCGCAGGCGCTGATTTCCGATATTCGTATGCCGGGAGTTTCCGGCCTGGAGCTTTTGCGGCATGTGAAGGAAACGCGCCCGGAAACGCCGGTCATCATCATGACGGCCTATTCCGACTTGGATTCCGCCGTAGCCGCGTTTCAGGGCGGCGCGTTTGAGTACCTGCCCAAGCCGTTTGACGTAAATCAGGCGCTCGCGCTGATCCGGCGCGTCATGGAGGAAAGTCCGCGCCAGAATGACTGCGCTGAGACGAAGGACGTCATGTCGGAGATTTTGGGACAGGCGTCCGCCATGCAGGAGGTGTTCCGCGTGATCGGGCGGCTTGCCGCGTCGCACGCGACGGTATTGATTACCGGGGAGTCTGGAAGCGGCAAGGAGTTGGTGGCGCGGGCTTTGCACCGGCACAGCCCGCGAAAGGACGCGCCTTTCGTTGCCATCAATACGGCTGCGATTCCGAAGGAGCTTTTGGAATCTGAGCTTTTTGGGCATGAGCGCGGCGCGTTTACCGGGGCGCAGGCGCAACGGCGCGGACGTTTTGAGCAAGCGGATGGCGGTACGCTCTTTCTGGATGAGATTGGGGATATGCCTGCCGATTTGCAGACCCGTTTGTTGCGCGTGCTGTCGGATGGCCATTTTTACCGGGTGGGCGGTTCGTCGCCGCTCAGGTCCAATGTGCGGGTGATTGCCGCGACGCATCAAACGCTGGAGGAGCGGGTGCGGCAAGGGTTGTTCCGCGAGGATTTATTTCACCGTCTGAATGTGATTCGCATTCGTATCCCTGCGTTGCGCGAGCGGCGCGAGGACATTCCTCTGCTGGCGCGGCATTTTCTGCAAAAGAATGCCCGCGCGTTGAATACGGAAGCCAAGCGCCTGTCTGAACCGGTGCTGCGCTATTTAATGACTCTGGATTTTAGCGGCAATGTTCGCCAGCTGGAAAATCTGTGTCATTGGCTCACGGTCATGACGCCGGGGCAGCAGGTGGAAATGGAGGATTTGCCGCCGGATGTGCGCGAGGCGTCTGCGGAAGAAATGCCGGCGGGGGAATGGGAAAATCTGCTGGCGCAAGAGACAGACCGTATGCTGGCGACCGGGACGCAGGGATTGCATGGCGTACTTTCCGGCGTATTTGAGCGCGTGCTGATTACGCGCGCGCTGGCTTTTACGGGCGGGCGGCGGGCAGACGCGGCGGCGGCGCTTGCCATCGGGCGCAATACCTTGACGCGCAAGATTCAGGAGTTAGGCCTGGAGGAATCGTAGAATGCGCGGCGCGCGGCGCCGTTATAATGATACTTTCGCCGAAACCAGAATTCAGGCGGCTTTTTTGGGATAACCTCTTTCTTGATTTTCCATATCTGCCGCGAACTTCCTCTTGGAACACACTGCAAATGCCTTGCGAAAACATACCGAAAACGCTTTACGAAAAACTGTGGGATAGCCACGTGGTGCGCGAAGAGGCGGACGGCGCCGCGCTGATTTACATTGATCGGCATTTGGTGCATGAAGTCACCAGTCCGCAGGCGTTTGAGGGCCTGAAACTCGCGGGGCGAAAACCCTGGCGCGTCTCTTCTATTGTAGCGACCGCCGATCACAACACTCCGACCAACCACTGGGAGGAAGGTATTGTGGATCCGGTGTCTCGTTTGCAGGTGGAGACGCTGGACGCCAATATCCGCGAATTTGGGGCGCTGGCGTATTTTCCCTTTCGTGAC
This sequence comes from Zoogloeaceae bacterium, assembly GCA_031256795.1. Lineage (GTDB taxonomy): Bacteria > Pseudomonadota > Gammaproteobacteria > Burkholderiales > Rhodocyclaceae > Azovibrio. Next base: position 8,300 of record JAIRPW010000018.1, read on the forward strand.
GCGCGCCAGGGCATTGTGCATGTCGTCGGCCCGGAAAATGGCGTGATTTTGCCTGGTATGACCGTGGTGTGCGGCGATTCGCATACATCCACGCATGGCGCGTTTGCGGCGCTGGCGCACGGGATCGGAACTTCCGAAGTGGAGCATGTGCTGGCTACGCAATGTCTTTTGCAGAAAAAATCAAAGACCATGCGCATCCGGGTCGGCGGATATTTGGGGCGCGGCGTGACTGCCAAGGATTTGGCGCTGGCCGTCATCGGCATGATCGGCACGGCGGGCGGCACGGGATTCGCGCTGGAGTTTGATGGAACCGCAATACGCGCCCTTTCCATGGAGGGGCGCATGACGCTTTGCAATATGGCCATTGAGGCGGGCGCGCGCCTGGGTTTGGTGGCCGTCGACGATGTGACGATTGACTATCTGAGACGTCGTCCTTTCGCGCCCCGGGGAGACTTGTGGGATCAGGCCGTCGCTTCCTGGAGAAATTTGCGTTCGGATGAGGGCGCGGTGTTTGATCGTGTCATTGACGTGGACGCGGCGTCTGTTCTGCCGCAGGTAACTTGGGGGACTTCACCCGAAATGACCTTGCCTGTAACCGCCGCTCTGCCTGATCCGGACAGGGAGAAGGACGCGGCAAAGCGCGACGGGCTCTCGCGCGCGCTCGCCTATATGGGGCTTTCCGCCAATACGCCGATTCAGTCAATCAAAATTGACAAGGTATTTATTGGCTCCTGCACCAACTCGCGGATGGAGGATTTGCGTCAGGCGGCTTTGGTGCTGAAGGGACGCCGAATCGCGGACAATATTAAGCTGGCGCTGGCGGTTCCGGGGTCTGGTCCCGTTAAACGTCAGGCGGAAAAGGAAGGTCTGGACAAAATTTTCACCGCGGCTGGCTTTGAGTGGCGCGAGCCGGGCTGCTCAATGTGTCTGGCCATGAACGCGGACAGACTGGAGCCGGGAGAGCGTTGCGCCTCTACGTCAAACCGCAATTTTGAGGGGCGTCAAGGGCCGGGCGGGCGCACGCATCTGGTGAGTCCTGTCATGGCGGCGGCGGCGGCAATTGCCGGACATTTTGTCGACGCGCGGGATATTCTTTAATTTCACGTTGGCAGGACGCGCATGACAGAACAGGAAATACGCCGCGTGTATCTGGATGACCTTGCGGTTGGAGATCGTTTCATCAGCCGGACTTGCGCGCTTGACGCGGCGGACGTCAAGGCTTTTGCCAAAAGTTTCGATCCGCAGCCCTTTCATCTGGAGGAAACTGCCGCCGAGAGGTCTTTCTTTGGCGGATTGGCGGCCAGTGGCTGGCATACCGCGGCCATAACCATGCGTTTGATGGTGGAGAGCGTACCTTTTTCGGACGGGCTGATTGGCGCGGGGGTGGAGATTTCCTGGCCGCGCCCTGTTCGTCCGGGCGACGCGCTGCATGCCGAAAGCGTCATTACCGGGATTGTCTTTTCCAAATCCAAAATTGACCGGGGATTTGTCACTCTGCAAACGGATACGTTCAATCAAAGGCAGGAGCAGGTGCAGAAGCTCGTCTCGAAACTTTTGGTATTCCGCCGTCCGGGATGAATCCTAGTCATGCGTTTTCTTGATCTTCCGCAGATGATTTCCGCGTCCGGCAGCGTGACGCTGCCGGGGTCAAAGAGCATTTCTAACCGGGCGCTGCTTCTGGCGGCGCTGGCGGAAGGCGTGACGGAATTGCATAGCCTTTTGGATTCTGACGACACGGCGCGGATGCGCGAGGCGCTTTCCGCTTTGGGTGTGGAAATGATCGCGGACAACGGTGTTTTGCGGGTGACGGGTTGTGGCGGGCGTTTTCCCGCGCGGCAGGCGTCGCTTTTTCTGGGCAACGCGGGCACAGCCTTTCGGTCGCTTACGGCGGCGCTGGCGTTTTGCGGCGGAGAATATACGCTGGACGGCGTTCCCAGAATGCGCGAGCGTCCTATCGGCGATTTGGTGGATGCTTTGCGTTGCTGCGGCGCGCGTATTGAGTACGCGCAAAAAGAAGGGTTTCCGCCGCTACGGATTTATCCGTCCGCGGGCCGACCTGACGGCGTGGTAAAAATCCGCGGAGATGTTTCCAGCCAATTCCTGAGCGGGCTTTTGATGGCGTTGCCGCTTTCCGGGGCGCAAACGCGCGTTGCGGTTGAGGGTACGCTCATTTCCCGGCCTTACGTCGCCATGACGTTGAATTTGATGGCGCGTTTTGGCGTGACCGTTGCGCAGGAGGACGGGCGGGCGTTTTCGCTGCCTTCAGGAGCGCGGTATCGCGCGCCTGGGCGGTTTTTTGTGGAGGGAGACGCATCCTCGGCGTCCTATTTTCTCGCCCTGGGGGCGATTGGCGCGACGGCGGATTCGCCTGTGCGCGTGGAAGGCGTGGGGAAAAACGCCCTGCAGGGCGATGCGCAGTTTGCGGAAGTCCTTGCGGAAATGGGCGCGCGCGTTACGTGGGGCGAAAACTGGATTTCCGCCGCGAAACCTGCGGACGGCAAGCCGCTTACGGGGATTCGTCTGGACGCCAACGCCATTCCCGACGCGGCCATGACGCTGGCGGTAGCGGCGCTCTATGCGCAAGGGGAGACCGAGCTTGCCAATATTGCCAGCTGGCGGGTCAAGGAAACGGATCGGATTGCGGCGATGTCCGCTGAATTGCGCCGAATGAATGTTCGCGTAGAAGAAGGCGCGGACTTTCTGAAAATCATTCCGCCGGACGCCGAACATCCTGTTTTACCCGCTTTGATCCATACCTACGAGGATCACCGCATGGCAATGTGTTTTTCGCTGGCGGCTTTTGCTGCGCCGCTGCGCATTCTTGATCCGTGCTGCGTCGCCAAGACGTTTCCGAAGTATTTCGAGTGTCTGGAGCGTGTGACGCGCCCCGCGCCGGTGATTGCCATGGATGGGCCTACCGCTTCGGGCAAGGGGACGGTTTCCTCCAGGGTGGCGCGCGCGCTGGGATTTCATTATCTGGATTCCGGGGCGCTGTATCGGCTGACCGCTCTGGAGGCGCGAAACGCGGGCGTAGATTGGGCGGACGAAGCGGCGGTGGCGGAGCTGGCGGAGCGGCTGGATGTGTCTTTTCGCGGCGATCGCGTTTTTTTGCGTGGACAGGATGTGAGTCAGATTATGCGTGAGGAGCGCATTTCTGTCGGCGCTTCAAAAGTTGCGGCGCTGCCCGCCGTGCGTTCGGCGCTTCTTTTTCGTCAGCGCGCTTTTCATCGCGCGCCGGGCCTGGTGGGGGATGGGCGCGATATGGCTTCCGTCGTATTTCCCCGCGCGGCGCTGAAAGTTTTTTTAACCGCGAGCGCGGAGATTCGCGCGGAGCGCCGGGTATCGCAGCTGCGGGAGCGCGGGGAGATCGCCGATTTTTCCGTTATTCGCGCCGATCTGGAGGCGCGGGACGCGCGGGACAGATCGCGCGCCGCCGCGCCGCTTGTTCAGGCGGAAGACGCGGTTTTGCTGGATACGGACGCGCTCGGCATTGAGGAGGCGGTAATGCGTGTTTTGGACTGGTATGCGGAAAAAGACGAAGCGGGCAAGGCGCGCTGATTTTTCCCGCGCGGTTGCGGACGCGGGCAAAGCGCAATAGCATCTTGTTCTTGCGGTTTCCCGCGCGGCGTAACGCGCTTTGTTCTTGCGTTATTTTTTATGTTGAGCGCCTTATGTTGAACTCTATACGCTTTGTTTTTCCTTTCCTGTGCTTTTTTGCGCTGCTTGCGCCGTTGGCGCGCGCGCAAACGGGCGCGCAAGAGGCTCCTGACGCCGCGGATCCCGCAATCAGCGCGAAAGCGGCGAACGAGGAGAATGCCGGCAATTCGGATGCGGACAGTTCCGCGCTGGACGCGCAGACGGTCTATGAGGTCGTGCTGGGAGAATTGGCGGTGCAGCGCCAGCAGATACCGCTGGCCGCGCGGGTTTATCTGGATCTCGCGTTGCGTTCTCACGATCCAGAAGTGATTGAGCGCGCCCTGAAACTTTTGAGCGCGGCTGGAGAATTCGTGACGGCAAGCGAGCTTTTGCCTTTATGGAAAACCTATGCGCAGCCTGATCCTTCTGAGACGGCGGTGATTGAGGCCGGTATTTTTCTGGGTTTGGGGCGTATCGCGGAGATGGAAGAGCCGCTCACAAGGCTGCTTTTGGAGAATCCGGGGCAGCATGAAGAGGTTTTTTTCAATTTCGCCCGGTTTCTGAATACGCCCAATGAGAAGGATGGCGCGGCGCGCGGTGCGCTGGCCGCGCTTTTTCAGCGTCTGGCGGGAAAATACGCGAATGTAGCTGCCGCGCATTATGTCGCGGCGCTGGCTTCCCGCGACGCCGGGCAGGAAATTCCGGCGCTTACGGAGCTTGCGCTTGCGCAGACGCACAAGCCGGAATGGAATCTTCCGTACATTACGCGCATGGAATGGATTAAAGAGGACCTGCAAAAAAAGGGGCAGAACGCGCTTTTGAGCACGCTTTTGGCGGCAGACGCGCGGCAGGGCGCGGAGACTTTTCTGGCGCAGCATCCAGAGGATCAATATTTGCGTTTGCAGTTCGCGCGGTTTTTGATTGTGATTAAGGATTACGCGGGCGCGCGAAGACATTTTTCGTGGCTGATTGAGAGGCATCCTGACAACCCGGAAATTCTCAACGCGGTCATTTTGCTGGCGATAGAGGAAAGGGACTTGCCAGAGGCGCGGCTTCTTTTTGAGCGTCTGGCGGAAGTGTCGCCGTCCTTGGCGTTTGAGACCGTCGCGTTTTACCTTGCGGGCGCGGAAGAAAAAGCGGGAGATATGGATCGGGCGATTTCTCTGCTTGCGCGAATTTCGCCGCAATCCAAACTTTATTCGCTCGCGCGGTTGATGACGGCCATGCAAATGGCGGAGCGGGATATGGAGGGCGCGCGGCGTTTCCTGCGCGAGAGCGTGATGAATACCCCGGAAGACCGCGCGAGTTTTGCGCGGATGGAAGCTGGCCTTTTGCGCGACAAGGGGCTTGACGCGGAAACGTACACGGTGCTTTCGCTTGCGTTGAAAGCGCAGCCGGATCATCCCGAACTTCTGTATGACGCCGCTCTGGCGGCGGACAAGCTGCGCCGCTGGAAAGAGATGGAGAATCATCTGCAACGCCTGATTCGTTTGCAGCCAAACAATGCGCACGCTTACAACGCGCTGGGTTACTCGTTTGCCGAGCGCAATCTGCGCCTCGAAGAGGCGCAGAAACTGGTGAATAAGGCGCTGGAACTGGATCCGCAAAGTCCGCAGATTCTGGATAGCATGGGTTGGGTGCTGTACCGGCGGGGGCAATTGTCTGCCGCGCTGACCGCGCTGCGCGCGGCCTATGAGCGTCTTCCAGACCCGGAAATTGCCGCGCATCTGGGCGAAGTGCTCTGGAAGATGGGGCGCGAGCAGGAAGCGCGGGAACTTTGGCAGAAGGAGGCGGAAAAATCGCCGGGTCACGCGGTATTGAACGCGACACGTCAGCGTTTTACGCCATGAGCCGCCGCTGCTTGCGGCGCTGGTTCTTGCCGTCGCTTTGGGCGGCGCTTTGTTGTTCGGCCTGTACGCTCCTGCCCGCGCCCTCTTCCCCGCCAGGGGAGCCCGCGCCCGCGTTGCGGGTTTCTGGCGCGGATCCCCGTGATTTTTTGCTGGATGCGCGATTTTTTCTGACGTTCCAGGCGGACGCCGCGCCGGATTCCCGCGCTGTATCCCGGCAGTGGGCAGGAAGGTTGACCTGGCGGCATGAAACTTTGCGTGAACAATGGCAGATTGCCGATCCTTTCGGACAGACGCAAGCGCGGCTTTCCCGGTTTTCTGACGGCTCTTTTTTGCTGGAACAGGCCGGAAAACCGGACGCGCGTTACGCCGGTGTCGCGGAGCTGGAAGCGGCGCTGGAATTGCCCATTCCTTTTGCGGCCCTGCCGGATTGGCTTCTGGCGCGTTCTGACGTGGGCGTTCTGGAGGCGCGCGACGCGCAAGGGCGCGTGACGCGGCTGCAATCGCGGGGCTGGCGGATTGACTATTTTTACGATGACATGGAGGGGGCGGTTTTGCCGCGGCGCGTGGAGGCCGCTCTGGAAAATACCCTGCGCCTGAAATTGGTGATTGAGCGCCAGATATTTGACCAGAAAGAAAACGACGCGCCGCCGGACAATCCCAGGGGCGCGCCATGAGCGCTGAGATTTTTCATGACGATCAGGCGTTTTTGCGCGTTTGGCCAGCGCCCGCGAAGCTGAACCTTTTTTTGCATGTCACAGGGCGTCGCGCGGATGGGTATCATTTTTTGCAGACCCTGTTCCGTTTGATTGATCTGGAGGATCGTCTTGCGTTTTCCCTTCGCGAGGATGGGGAGGTGCGCGTGGAAAGCGATTTGCCTGGCGTCTCTCTGGAGGATCATTTGTGTTTTCGCGCGGCGCGGCTTTTGCAAGAGGTAACCGGGGTTCGGCGGGGCGTTTCGATCCGCCTGACAAAAAATTTGCCGCTGGGCGGAGGATTGGGCGGCGGCAGCTCGGATGCGGCTACCACCTTGCTTGCGCTCAATGCTCTGTGGCAAACCGGGCTGTCCCGATCGCGGCTGCGGGAAATCGCCCTGCCGCTGGGAGCGGATGTGCCATTTTTTCTCTTTGGGGAAAATGCGTTTGCCGAAGGCGTAGGCGAGCGTCTGCGCGCGGTTTCTCTGCCTGAACGCTGGTATTTTCTTGTTTTCCCGCCGGTTTGCGTGCCGACGGCCAGTATTTTCCGCGCGCCGGAGCTTCCGCGCCGCACGCCGCCTGTCCGCGCGGAAGACTGGTTTCCCGGATTTGGGCGCAATGATTTGGAGGCGGCGGTCGTCGCGCGTTATCCTCCGGTAGCGGAGGCTCTGCGCTGGCTTGGCGAGACGGCGCGCGCGCTTGAGGCGGAAGGCTGCGGGAACATCATTTGCCGGATGAGCGGCTCCGGCGCGACAGTATTTGCCGAGTGCGCGGAAGAGCTTACGGCGCGCGCTTTTCTTGCGCGCCTTCCGGGCGATTGGCGTGGCGGCGTTGCGCGGGGGCTTACCCGGCATCCTCTTTTTTCCTTGGCGTCCTGATTTTTTCGCGGAGTTTTTTCATGGCTGAACAATCCCTTATTATTTTTGATACGACTCTGCGCGACGGCGAACAAAGCCCCGGCGCTTCCATGACGCGCGAGGAAAAGCTGCGGGTCGCGCGGCAGCTGGAAAAAATGCGGGTGGACGTAATTGAGGCGGGCTTTGCCGCCGCTTCCGCGGGAGATTTCGAGGCGATCCGCGCCATTGCCGAGAATATCCGCGAGTCCACGGTTTGTTCGCTTGCGCGGGCGAGCGAGCAGGATATTGAGCGGGCGGGCGAGGCCGTTCGTCCGGCGGAAAGAAGGCGCATTCACACGTTTATTGCGACCAGTCCGATTCACATGGAGAAAAAACTGCGCATGGCGCCGGAGGAGGTGATTGCGCAGGCGGTAAAGGCGATCGGCTGGGCGCGGCGTTATACGGATGACGTGGAATTCTCCGCTGAGGACGCGGGGCGTTCGGATTTGGATTTTCTCTGCCGCGTATTTGAGGCCGCCATCAAGGCGGGCGCGACGACGATCAATGTTCCAGATACGGTAGGCTACAACTTGCCGGATCAATTTTCCCGCACGCTGCGCGCGCTGATTGAGCGCGTGTCCGGAGCGGAGCGAGTGGTCTGGTCGGTGCATTGTCACAATGATTTGGGTCTGGCGGTTGCCAATTCTCTGGCGGCGGTGCTTGCCGGAGCGCGGCAGGTGGAGTGTACGATCAATGGTTTGGGCGAGCGCGCGGGCAACGCCGCGCTGGAAGAGGTGGTGATGACGGTGCGCACCCGCGCCGATATTTTCCCGGTGACGACCTGGATTGATACTACGCAGATCGTTCCCGCTTCCCGTTTGGTTTCGCAGATTACCGGGTATCCGGTGCAGCCCAATAAGGCGATTGTCGGCGCGAATGCTTTCGCGCATGAGTCGGGGATTCACCAGGACGGTGTGCTGAAGCACCGCGAAACCTACGAAATTATGCGCGCCGAGGACGTCGGCTGGAAGGAAAACAAACTCGTGCTGGGCAAGCATTCTGGCCGGAATGCTTTCCGAAGCCGTTTGGCTGAGATTGGCGTAGTGCTGGAAAGCGAGGACGCCTTGAACGCGGCTTTTGCCCGTTTCAAGGAACTGGCGGATAAGAAGCACGAGATTTTCGACGAGGATTTGCAGGCGCTGGTCTCCAATGAGGCCGTACCCGCGCGGGAAACGTACCGGCTGAATTATTCGCGCGTGACTTCGGAAACAGGGGAAACGCCGCGCGCGCGGGTGATTCTGGGAGTGGAGGGTGAGGAAAAAACGGCGGAAGCCGAAGGGTCGGGGCCGGTGGACGCGGCGTTTAAGGCGATTGAGCGGGTGGCGCAAAGCGGCGCGAAACTTCTGCTGTATTCCGTCAATGCCATTACGACGGGAACGGACGCGCAAGGCGAAGTCACCGTGCGGCTTGCCGCCGAAAACCGGATTGTCAACGGGCAGGGCGCGGACACCGATATTGTGGTGGCTTCGGCCAAGGCGTATCTCAACGCGCTCAACAAACTGCGCGCGCCGGACGGCAAGGTAAATCCGCAGGGCGTGCTTTGAAGAAGGGCGTTTTTCTCTTCACTTGCGGCCGCGATTACAGTACCCTTATAAGCTTTCCGCGCTTGCGAGCGGGATATTTCGGACAATGAGGATCAACATGGAAAAGGATTTGCGCGACGCCGCGCTTGATTATCACCGTAACCCGACTCCCGGCAAGGTTTCCGTGCGTCCTACCAAGGGGCTGACCAATCAGCGTGATTTGGCGCTTGCCTATTCTCCGGGCGTTGCCGTGCCGTGCGAGGCGATTGCGGAAAATCCGCAGCTGGCCGCTGAATATACTTCTCGCGCCAATTTGGTAGGGGTCGTGACCAACGGGACGGCCGTGCTGGGGCTGGGCAATATCGGCCCTTTGGCCGCCAAGCCGGTCATGGAGGGCAAGGGCTGTCTTTTCAAGAAATTCGCGGGGATTGATGTTTTTGATATTGAGCTGGCGGAAAAAGACCCGGACAAACTGATCGAGATTATTGCCTCTCTGGAGCCGACTTTGGGCGGCGTCAATCTGGAGGACATTAAAGCGCCGGAGTGTTTTTATATTGAGGCGAAACTGAAGGAGCGGATGAATATTCCGGTCTTTCATGATGACCAGCACGGAACGGCCATTATTTCTGCGGCCGCCATGCTGAATGGGTTGAAAGTCGTGGGCAAGCGCATTGATGAGATCAAGGTGGTTTGCTCTGGCGCGGGCGCGGCCGCCATTTCCTGCCTTGATTTGTGGTGTCATCTGGGCGTGAAGAAAGGGAATGTCACGGTTTGTGATTCCAAGGGGGTGATTTGGCAGGGGCGCGATGAAAAAATGGACGCCTCCAAGGCGCGTTACGCGCAGGTTACGGAAGCGCGGACTCTGGGCGAAGCCATTCGCGGCGCGGATGTTTTTCTGGGGCTTTCCACTGCGGGCGTATTAAAGCCGGAAATGGTCGTCGACATGGCGGCGGATCCGCTGGTATTCGCGCTGGCCAATCCGACGCCGGAGATTATGCCGGAGCAGGCGCACGCGGTGCGTCCGGACGCCATTATCGCCACCGGGCGCTCTGATTATCCCAACCAGGTTAATAATGTTCTTTGCTTTCCCTTTATTTTCCGGGGCGCTTTGGATGTGGGCGCGACGCGCATTACGGAAGAAATGAAGCTCGCCTGTGTGCATGCGATTGCCGCGATGGCCGAGGCGGAGATTGCCGACGAAGTTGCGCTGGCCTATCCGGGGCATCATTTGGAGTTCGGGCGCGAGTACCTGATTCCCAAGCCGTTTGATCCGCGTCTGATTGTCCGTATTGCTCCGGCGGTTGCGCGCGCGGCGATGGATTCCGGCGTGGCTACAAGGCCGATTGCCGATTGGGACGCTTACCGGCAGCGTCTATCGGAGTTTGTGTATCAGACGGGCGCGGGGATGCGCGCGATTTTTCAGGAGGCGCGGCAGATGCCCAGCCGCCGCGTGGTGTATGCTGAAGGCGAAGACGAGCGGGTATTGCGCGCCGCGCAGATTGTGCGGGAGGAAAAACTTGCGCATCCCATGCTGATTGGCCGTCCGCAGATTATTTTGGGCAACTTGCAAAAAACGGGGCTGAAGATTGTTCCCGGCGTGGATTTTGAAATTATTGATCCCGATAATGCCGCGCAGCATGAGGATTGCTGGCGCGCCTATCATCAGATTATGAAGCGCCGGGGCGTGACCATTGATATGGCGAAAACCCGCGTGCGTTCGGACAACACGGTTCTGGGCGCGCTGATGGTGCGTCTGGAATGCGCGGATGGCATGATCTGCGGTCTTTCCGGGCATTTTGATCAGCATTTGCGCGAGGTGGACGAGATTATCGGCATGGCGGCGGGGCACAAGACTTTGGCGGCGATGAATCATCTGATGCTGCCGGGGCGCGCGATTTTCATTTGCGATACGCATGTGAATGAGAATCCGACGTCGGAGCAGCTGGCGGAAATTACGCTGATGGCGGCGGATACGGTGCGCCGTTTTGGCTTTACGCCCAAGGTCGCGTTGCTGTCGCATTCCAATTTTGGTTCCGCGCAGTCGGAATCCGCGCGGAAGGTGCGCGCGGCGCTGGAGATTGCGCGCGTGAAATCGCCGCAGCTGGAGATTGATGGCGAAATGCACGGGGATACCGCGCTTTCTGAGCATATTCGGAGTTTTGCCGATCCGGATTCGCCGCTGAAAGGCGAGGCCAATCTGCTCATTATGCCCAACCTGGACGCCGCCAATATTTCCTATAATCTGCTTAAGATGACGGGCGGGGACGGCGTGACCATTGGGCCTATTTTGATGGGTGCGGCGCGTCCTGTGCATGTGATTACTTCGTCCGCGTCGGTGCGGCGGATCGTGAATCTGACCGCGCTTGTGGTTACGGAAAAGCTGTGCCGCGCTTGATGGGCGGGAGCGTTTCTGGAAGGCCAAAGGGCGGCGAAAGCCGCCTCAAGGCGTAATCTTTGTGCTTTAATGGGCGCTTCTGATTTTATGTTTCTTGCTTTCAGGGTAAGGAGTCGTCATGAGTCATGAAAAATTCCGGTTGGTGACGCGCAGCGATTTTGACGGATTGGTTTGCGCGGTGCTGCTCAATGAGCTGAATTTGATCGATGACATAAAATTCGTGCATCCCAAGGACATGCAGGACGGCAAGATTGACGTCACGCCGCGGGATATTACGACCAATCTGCCGTATGTTCCGGCGGCGCATTTGGCGTTTGATCATCATCTTTCCGAGACAATACGCAACGCGGGGGAGCGTCCCAATCATATTATCCGCGCGGACGCGCCGTCTGCCGCGCGGGTGGTATATGAGTACTACGGCGGGAAATCCGCGTTTGCCGATATTCCGGATGACATGATGGCGGCGGTGGATAAGTCTGACAGCGCCCAGTTTTCCCGCGATGAGATTTTGGAGCCGACGGGCTGGGTGCTGCTGAATTATTTGATGGACGCGCGCACGGGGTTGGGGCGTTTCCGTAACTTTCGCATCAGCAACTATGCGCTGATGATGGATTTGATCAAGTATTGCAAGCGGCACACGATTGACGAGATTCTTCGGCTTCCAGACGTCCGGGAGCGGATGGATTTATATTTTGAACACGCCCGGCCGGCCAGGGAGCAGATTCTTCGCTGCGCGTCGACGCATAAAAATCTGGTGGTGCTGGATTTGCGCAATGAGGAGACGATTTACGCGACCAATCGTTTCATGATTTACGCGCTGTTTCCGGAGAGCGAGATTTCCATTCATGTCTTATGGGGCGTGCAGAAGCAGAATACGGTTTTTGCCACGGGCAAATCAATTTTGAATCGCGCGAGCCGTGTCAACGTAGGGGAATTGATGCTGAAATATGGCGGCGGCGGGCATCAGGCCGCCGGGACTTGCCAGGTGGAAAATGACCGTGCGGAAGCGGTTTTGCGGGAACTTATCGCGCAGATTACCGCCTGATGGTCGTTTCGGGGGTTTTGGGATTGTGAGAGACGCCGTTGTCCGTGCAGGCCAATGGCGTTTTTTCCGCCTGTCTTCCGGGGTTTTTATGGAGGAAAAGGTGAAATGAAAGTATTTTGGCGGATGGCGCCGGCGTTTTGGTTTGGCGTTTTTTGTTGCGAGAGCGCGCTGGCGCAGATTTATCGTTGCGTGGAAAGGGGGGCTGCGGGAGAGCGGGTGACGATTTCTACGGAGCCTTGTCCGGAAGGCGCGCGGGAGCGCAGGGAAATTGAGGTGGAGGCGATTTCAGAGCGGACGGCGGAGGAGGCGCGGCGGCGGGCGGAGCGCATGAAGGAGGACGCGGCGCGCATGGCGCGGGAGCGCGCGGCGCGGGAGGAATTGTATTTGCGCGCGGAGGCGGAAAAACGCAAGGCGCGGGAGCGTGCGGCGGAAGAGGCGGCTCGCGCGGAGAAGGAGAACGATCCGCGCGGCGTGGGGCGGGATATTTTGTATCTGCCCTATCCCATGCCCTGGCCGCGCCCGCCGCAGATGCGGCCGCCGTTTCATGATTCTCCCGCGGCTCCGCCGCAGGCGAGGCCGCCGCAAGTCAGGCCGCCGCAGACAAGGCCGCCCGCAGGCCGTCCGCCCGGAGCGCAAGGCGGGCCGCCGCGCGCGAACATCCAGAGGGCAAACTAGACGGCCATGAACAAAGCAGACAAAACCTCGCGCTGCTTGCGCGGACGCAAGCGAAGCGGCCGGTCTCTGAAAACCGGCGGAGAATGGCGAAAAATCCATCCGCAGAGGATGGGGAGGCGGACGTCATGCCTTTAACCTGGGATGAAATCCGCGATAACGCGCTGGCGTTTTCTAAAAAATGGGAAGGCGCGAAGAGCGAGAAATCGGACGCGCAATCGTTTTGCAACGATTTCTTTAAGGTGTTTGGGGTGGGCGAGCGGGAATATGAGCGTGAGCGGCGGGTTCACTTTGATAAAAAGCGTCAGGGCTTTATTGACGGCTTTCTCTCCGGCTGTATCGGCATTGAAATGAAGTCCGGCGGCAAAAGTTTAGACGACGCCCACAAACAATTGCGCGAATACGTCGCGCAGCTCGACCGAGACGAAAAGCCCGATCTGGAGATGGCGTGCGATTTTGAGACGATTCGCCTGTATCGCCGCTCCGAGAAGGACTTTTTTGCCAAAGATGTGTATGAGTTCAAAACCAAAGACTTATATAAATATATTCGTCGGTTTGCGGAATTGGCAGGGTATGCCAATCAAGACGCCAACGCGCAAGTGGATGTCAATAGGAAAGCCGCCGAGAAGATGGCGAAGTTGCACGATGCGTTAAAGGCGAGCGGCTACGAGGGACACGATGTAGAAGTTTATCTGGTGCGTTTGTTGTTTTGTTTGTTCGCGGAAGACACGCAGATTTTTCCCGAAGAAGCCTTTTTTAACTACGTCGGAAAGTCCAAAAGCGACGGCACTGATTTATCCGAAAGAATCGCGCGGCTGTTTGAGGTTTTGAACATGCCCGATGAAGTCCGCGCCAAACGCCTGCACTTACCTGAAGAATTAAAAGCGTTTCGCTACATCAACGGCAGATTGTTTGAAGCCAAACTTAGCACGGCGGATTTTGACGCCAAGATGCGCAATACCCTGCTGGATTGTTGTTTGTTTGATTGGGGCAAGATCAGCCCCGCGATTTTTGGCGCGATGTTTCAGGGTGTGATGGATAAAGAGGTGCGGCGAGACTTAGGCGCGCACTACACCAGCGAAGAAAATATCTTAAAGCTCATCAAGCCTCTTTTTTTGGATGATCTCAAAGCGGAATTTGAGAATATCAAGGCTAAGTCTAATTTGAAGAAATTGAGGGATTTTCATCAAAAAATAGCCTCCTTAAAGTTTCTGGATCCGGCCTGCGGGTGCGGCAACTTTTTAATGATCACGTATCGGGAATTGCGTCTGCTGGAGCTGGAAGTCTTAAAAAGCATCCATCAACAACAGCGTGGGTTGGATATTTCCCTCTTGGTCAACGTGAACGTGGAGCAATTCTACGGGATTGAGATTGAGGATTTTCCGTGCCAGATCGCGCAGGTGGGGATGTGGCTGGTTGACCATCAGATGAATTTATTGGCGTCGGAAGCGTTTGGGCAATACTTTGAGCGTCTGCCTTTGACCTCATCTGCCACGATCGTTCACGGCAACGCCTTGCGGCTGGATTGGGAGGAAATCCTATCCAAAGAAAAGTTATCGTATATCTTGGGAAATCCGCCGTTTATAGGGTATTCCTATCAAGACAAAGAGCAAAAGGAAGAAATGTTATCCGTGTGCGTAGACGCGGCGGGCAAATCCTTAAAAAGCGCGGGCAAAATAGACTATGTGGCAGGCTGGTATTACAAAGCCGCGCAAATGATGAGAGATACTAAGATTCGCGCCGCGTTTGTTTCGACCAATAGTATTACGCAAGGCGAACAAGCCGCGCTTATTTGGAAGCCCTTGATAGAATCCTTTAGTCTTCAAATTGATTTTGGCTATCGCACGTTTAAATGGTCAAATGAGGCAAAAGGCAAGGCGGCGGTGCATTGCGTGATTGTGGGGTTTTCCGACGGGAACGCGCCTTGTGTATTTGTAGGGGACGGGCTTGCCCGTCCCGACAAACGCGATATGGATTCCGTAACTTCGCTTCGCCCACACTTGACCGGCAACGAGAAAAAAACCATCTTTGACGGGGACAACAAAATCATCGCGCAAAACATCAACGGTTATCTTATAGACGCGCCGAGTGTATTTATTGAAAGCCGAAACAAACCCTTAGGTGATGTGCCGGAGATGATGACCGGCAATCGTCCGGCAGATGGCGGGCATTTGATTATTGAGGACGCGGCAATAAAAGACTTTCTACACAAAGAGCCAAAGGCGGAAAACTACATAAAAAGATTTATGGGCTCGGAGGAATTTATCAACAATAGAAAACGCTGGTGTCTGTGGTTGGTCAATGTTTCGGCGTCAGAATTACGGCAAATGCCGGAAGTCATGAAACGTATTGCCGCATGCAGGAAAGACCGCGAAGAAAGTCCCGACGAAGGAAGAAGAAAACTCGCGCAGACGCCCACCTTATTCAGAGAAACGAATAATCCTGATAAATTTATTGTAATTCCAAAAGTTTCTTCGGAAAAAAGGAAATATGTTCCGATTGATTTCTTAACATCGAAAACAATAGCAAGCGACTTATTGTTTATCATTCCCTCCGCCACGCTTTACCATTTCGGTATTCTCACCTCCAACGTCCACAACGCTTGGATGCGGGCGGTGTGCGGGCGATTAAAAAGCGATTACCGTTACTCCAAAGATATTGTCTATAACAATTTTGTGTGGGCGGATAAAACGGACAAACAAAAAGAAGAAATTGAAAAACTCGCGCAAGCGGTGTTAGACGCGCGGGCGATGTTCCCGGATTCCAGCCTTGCGGATTTATATGATCCCTTGACCATGCCGCAGGAACTCATCAAGGCGCATGCCGCGCTGGATCGCGCGGTGATGAAACTTTATGGGTATTCGCCTAAAACGACGGAGGCGCAAATCGTCGCAGACTTGATGAAACGCTATCAGGCGTTGACCGAACGCACGGCGCAGTTGTTTGTCGGGGACAAGGGCGTTTGCCGGAAAAGACGCAAACGAACGTAGGGACGTCGGCGCGCGCTGCGCGTCGCAGAGGACGCTGTGCAGGGTGCGCTGTGCAGGGGCGTTGTGCAGGGGCGCTTGTTAAGCGCCCGCGCGCGGGCATGGATTCTGCCGTGCATGATTTGCGGCAGCGTTTCCTGTTTCGTCCTTGCGGATTCGATCCGCGATCCGGCTTTTTTGCTGCCTTTCGTTCCCGTCGCCTTATTCGGACCCGCCGCATCCGCCATTTGCAGCGACCGTATCGCCGCGCCTAGCCAGCGGGAATGGCCCAGAGTTCGTGCAGGTCCTGAAAATGCCAGTCCTCCGGCTCTTCGCGCGCGATGATTTTTTCCGGGCATTGCGGATGCGAGAGACGCACAATTTCCGGGGGAATGCGGCGATTGCCTCGCGTGGAAAAAAAGACGCGCACCGTGGGCTTGAGCAGCGAAGCGCCTTGTTCCGTCACGACGCCGATCCGCCCGGAATTCAGGCGCACGAGCGAGCCGTTCGGGTAAATTCCCAGCCGTTTCACGAAAGCGCGGAAAAGGTTCATGTCCAGATGTCCGCGCCATTCAGACATGCGGTGCAGCGATTCGGCGGGGTCCCAGCCGCTTTTATAGGGGCGCTCGGAAGTAATGGCGTCATAGACGTCGCAAATGGCGCCCATGCGCGCAAAGGGACTGATGGCTTCGCCGCCGATCCGGTTGGGATAGCCGCTGCCGTCTATTTTTTCGTGATGCGACAAACAAACATCCAGAACCTCCGGCGCGACGTCTTGCCCCGCCTTCAAAATTTCATGCCCCATACGCGGATGCTGCTTCATAAGCGCGAATTCTTCTTCCGTAAGTTTTCCGTTCTTGTTGAGAATGGCGAGCGGCACCTTCATTTTGCCGACGTCGTGCATCATGCCGGCGAGACCGGCGGTTTGAATTTCCGCTTCCGTCAGCTGCATTTGCCGCGCGAGCGCGATCATCAGGGCGGCGACGGCAACCGAGTGCATGTAAGTGTAGTTATCTGCGGTTTTGAGCCGCGCGAGAGAAATCAGCGCGCCCGGATTGCGCATCACGGAATCGCTCAGTTCGCAGATCACCGGCATGGCGGTATTGGCTTCAATCGCGCTGCCCATGCGCGCTTCCTGAAACATGGAAGTGACGGATTTTCGGGCGAGATCGCAGATTTTCGCGGCGCGCGCGAGTTCCTCTTTGAGGGAAACCGGCTGTACCTGCGGGCGATCCGGCGGCGGCGGCGGCGGGGGCGGATGCGCGGATTCGCTGGCGTCAATGGCTTGGGCGGTCGCTACGTCCAGGCCGCGCGCTGTGTTAATCCATAGCTCGGTCAGCGCGGAATCCTGAATGCGGCGCAGGTCTTCCGGGTCAGAGAGCAAAAATTGGGTGCGCCAGAAAGGATGGCTGAGCCAAGAACCGCAAAACTCATGGATGTACATCCCCAGGCGAATATCTCGGGCATGAATTCTTTTCAGCATGACGCGATTGTACGACAGGAAACGCTGCGGGGCACGCATGCGGCAAATATGCCGACGATTGTCTTTGCCGCCGCGGCGGGCTTGAAGCGCGATCTGCCGATTTTGCAGGGAGCGTAGATTTTACTCAATTTTTACGAAACTGGAGGAAGATTTGCGTATCATAATAAAAGGTTCATTGAAAAGTCTCAGACCATTTCTTTTTCTTTTTAATGAAAAAGAAAGCAAGGGGTACAATAATTTCCCGCCTCTCTGTTGAGAATAAGTCTGGGCAAAATCAACAGATTTGCCCAGACTATCCCATATATCATTCAGTATGCGGAATCGGTATGATTGTGATGTTTTTCATTGCCGCTTTCATGCCAATACCACGTTGGAGGAATATATTGCGAAATGCTTGCGCCTGTATTTCTCTGGTCATCTTTTCTGCTGCGGTTTCGTTGTCTTTTGGAGGCGGGGGAGCAAAGGCAAATTTGCTTTGCAAATAAATGACGAACGGCTCTTTCTGGTACTCAATGGAATCCAGCGCCGCTTCCAGAGAGTTCGCCGACAATGCGGGATCAGAAGAGGTAATGACTAAATTTTTTTGCCTGCGCGCAATCATTTTGATGATGTCTTCGGCCGCCTTGTCATCGTGTACCGCTATCGGCAATGACGATACGCTGAAGGGTTTCATATCCTTCGCCAAGGAGGAATAAAATGCGTTCGGTTCAAGAGAAGTTGCGCCTGACATTGGGCGGAGCTGTTCTAGCGTAGCAATATTATAAATAAACGGCTCCCCGCTGATTTTTTGCATTTTCATATATCCGATAATATATGATTTACGCTGTTTAAAACGTTCTTCTTCGAGCATGGCGTGCAGCTCCCGTAAAACAGCCGCCTCCGTTTTGCCAGACGTTATGGGCTGATAACATCCGCACAAAGCAAAAAACATCCACACAAAACAAAACATAAAAGCGGTCGTTTTAATAAAATGATGGCGCATGAGGTTCTCCCGTGCAGGGTCAAAAAAAATTGAATGGCCGAAAAGGCAGGGCAGCCCGTTTTTCGCGCGGATCGTTACGCGCGCAAACGGAAAAAGGCTTTGAGCGGAAAACTTACAGGTACGGCGTGGCTTCTGGAAGAAAAGAGGGAAGAGCAGAGCGTCTGCGCGGGGTTCTGGATGCGGTGCGGCTCTTCGGGGGGGGGGGGGTACTAAGCATGACGCGATTGTACGACAGAAAACGCGCGGCGGAACATGCCGCGGCAGAGACGCGCTAAAATAGCGGCTTCTGCCATTTCACGAATTTCCCATGCCGCGCAAAATCCTCATGACTTCCGCTCTGCCCTACGCCAACGGCGCGATTCATCTGGGCCATCTTGTAGAGTACATTCAAAGCGATATTTGGGCGCGTTTTCAGAAAATGCGCGGGCATGAATGCTGGCACGTCTGCGCGGACGATACCCACGGCACGCCGGTGATGCTGCGCGCGGAAAACGAGGGGATCGCGCCGGAAGCGCTGATTGAGCGGGTGCGCGCCGAACATCTGCGGGATTTTTCCGGGTTTTTTGTTGATTTTGACCATTATCACAGCACCCATTCCCCGGAAACCCGCGCCTTGGCGGAACTTTTCTACGAGCGTCTGACTGCGGCGGGTCTCATCGAAAAACGCGGCATCGAGCAGTTCTATGATCCGGTCAAGGCCATGTTTTTGCCGGATCGGTTTATCAAGGGCGAATGTCCCAAATGCGCCGCCGCAGATCAATACGGCGACAACTGCGAAGTTTGCGGCGCGGCCTACGCGCCGACAGACTTGAAAAACCCGCGCTCCGCCGTGACCGGCGCGAAGCCGGAACTGCGCCGTTCGGAGCATTATTTTTTCCGTTTGTCTGATCCGCGTTGCGAGCGGTTTTTGCGGCAATATACCCGCCATGAACATGGCGTTTTGCAGCCGGAGGCGGCGAACAAAATGCGGGAATGGCTGGGCGAGGAAGGGGAGCACCGCCTGTCAGACTGGGATATTTCCCGCGACGCGCCGTATTTTGGCTTTGAGATTCCCGGAGCGCCGGGAAAATTTTTCTATGTTTGGCTGGACGCGCCCATTGGCTACATGGGATCGTTCAAATTTCTGTGCGAGAAAAAGGGTCTGGATTTTGACTCGTTCTTCGCGCCGGACTCCGATGCGGAGCTGTATCACTTCATCGGCAAGGATATTCTGTATTTTCACGCGCTTTTTTGGCCGGCGGAACTCGCGCACGCAGGATTCCGCCCGCCGAGCGGCATTTTCGCGCACGGGTTTTTGACCGTCGACGGGGCGAAAATGTCCAAGTCGCGCGGCACTTTCATTACCGCGCAAAGCTATCTTAAAGCCGGTTTAAATCCAGAGTGGCTGCGTTATTACTTTGCCGGGAAGCTCAGCGGCGCGCTGGAGGACATTGACCTGAATCTGGAAGATTTCTGCGCGCGGGTCAATTCGGACCTGATCGGGAAATACGTGAATATCGCCAGCCGGGCGGCGGGGTTTCTTCATGCGCGCGCGGGCGGCAGACTTCCTGCGGCGCAGGCGGATGTACCGGTATTTTCCGCTTTTCGCGGCGCGGCCTCGCGTATCGCGTCCCTGTACGAAGCGCGGGAATACGGCAAGGCCATGCGGGAAATTATGACGCTTGCCGACGCGGCCAATCAGTATGTGGATCGCGTAAAGCCCTGGGAATTGGCCAAACAGGAAGGGAAAGACGCCGAGTTGCTGCAAGCCTGCGGCAATAGTCTGAATTTCTTCCGGCTGCTCACGGTGTTTTTGAAACCGGTTCTGCCTGCTGTGGCTTCTATG
This sequence comes from Zoogloeaceae bacterium, assembly GCA_031256795.1. Taxonomy (GTDB): domain Bacteria; phylum Pseudomonadota; class Gammaproteobacteria; order Burkholderiales; family Rhodocyclaceae; genus Azovibrio. Next base: position 28,265 of record JAIRPW010000018.1, read on the forward strand.
GCGGAGCGTTTTCTCAATATCGCGCCGCTGACCTGGGCGGACGCGGAAACTTTTCTGCCGGAAGGGCATGTGATCCACGCCTACCGGCATTTGATGACGCGGATGGAAATGAAACAATTGGAAGCGCTGGTCGAGGCCAACCGGGAAAATCTCGCGGAAACGCCTGCCGCGCCAGAAAAAAAAGCGAAAGGGAAAGAAATGGACGCAAAAACGATGGAAAAAGAAGCCGCGGCGCCGGTCATTGGCATAGAGGAATTTTCGCGCGTTGATCTGCGCGTGGCGCGGATTGCAGAGGCGTCGCGCGTGGAAGGCGCGGACAAGCTGCTGCGCTTGTCGCTGGATGTTGGCGAGGAAAAGCCGCGCCAGGTTTTTGCGGGGATCAAATCCGCCTATGATCCGGAGGCGCTGACCGGACGCTTGACTGTGATGGTGGCCAATCTCGCGCCGCGCAAGATGAAGTTCGGCGTATCCGAGGGCATGGTGCTTGCCGCGTCTGACCCGGAAGGGAAAACCGGGGGCATTTATCTGCTCGCTCCGGACTCTGGCGCCCTGCCGGGAATGCGGGTGAAATAAAATGCAGCGATCCGTAATCCACGAGATAAATTACCTTATGGCGAGATTGCCGCGGAAGAGGTAGAGATGGAAACGTTGGTATCAACGGCAACACGCAGAAACTGGAGCCGTCTAAATGTCAAGTGGAATGGTCACAAGTTAACGAGGCGCGCCAATAAAACAAATTCTGTCAGGAATATTGTTCCGACAGAATATTACTCAAATATAGAAAATATTCCCATAATTGAGAATATAATTTCTACGATTGATAAGCTTGATGTAGACTTGTTTAGCGCAATGTATTCTATAGCGCTGAATATTTTTAATTCGGAAAAGCTGGCGGAAGGGGTAAGTTCCGATAAAGCCAACGTGCGAAAATTCATTGCAGAATATTCAAGCCTTTCCATCAATAAAGAGCTTATGTCTTACAAATTACCGAATGACGAGGAGGATTTACTGGGGTTAATATATCAATCGTTATGCAAAGAAGGCGATAAGAATAAGCGAGGACTTTATTACACACCGCTGCATATTACAAGAAAGTTAACGGCTCATTTAATATTTTCAGAAAGTCAAACATTTTTTGACCCGTGCTGCGGGAGCGGCAGTTTTTTACGAAGCATAAAAACTGTGAGACCAACGCAATTATATGGCGTTGACTGTGATCGGATTGCGGTCATGCTTTGCAAGGCTAATTTGATCTTGCAGTATCAATATTTTGAATTCTATCCCAATATATATTGTTTTGATTTTTTATCAGAGCAAGAGGCTTTTGATACTGATGAGAAACGAATGATCCTGGGGAGAAAATATGATTATATCTATACGAATCCTCCGTGGGGCGCAATCATTAGAAATAATTCTATAAGTCATAACTATGGAGACGCTTTCTCGTGTTTTTTGCACCGCGCGTCAAAAATGTTATCAAATAATGGGTCTTTGATGTTTCTTTTGCCTGAGGCAGTACTGAACGTTAAAACTCACGCGCGGCTTCGCGCATACCTGCTTGATAACTATTCTGTTGACAAATTACATTATCTTAATAATTTATTTACGGGCGTTACGACTAGAGTTGTCGCGCTGACAATATCGAGATCAATCAATTGCACAACGCAAATCGTCAGCGATAAAGATACTGTTGAATATATTCCAACGAGTACTTTTAGAAATTCCTTTAATTTCATGTTTTTACCAACAACAAGCAAGGATAAATTTATTGTTGACCTTTTGAAAAATAAAGGGAAATCAACGCTTGCGGATAGCGTCTGGGCGCTCGGCATCGTCACTGGCAACAACGCCGAAAAGTTATTGGATGTACCTGTGGATAGAAGCGAGGCAATTTACACAGGGAAAGAGATTCTGCCGTACAGGCTGCTGCCGAATAAAAAATATATCGTTTATGATCGCGCGCAGTTCCAGCAAGCCGCAAAAGAAGAAATATATCGGGCAAAAGAAAAACTTGTGTATAAGTTTATCTCAAATAAACTTGTTTTTGCTTACGATAACAAAGGGAGTTTATTTTTGAACAGCGCAAATATTGTTATCCCGAATATACCCGCGATGAGTATTTTATCTGCGCTTCTTTTCCTGAATTCAGAGCTGTTTCAGTTTGCTTATAATAGGTTGTTTGGCGGCGTCAAGATTCTTAAAGGAAATTTATCAAAACTTCCATTTCCTTATCTAACAACGGCAGAAGATATGAGGTTTTCTTCTATTGCGCGGCAGCTTGTCGCGGGCAATACTGATTTGATCTATGACGCTAATATGGAAGTTTATAATTACTATAATGTCGCCGACAAACAAATCAAGTACATTAAAGAGGTTATTGGGTATGGAACAACTGCGTAAAGAATTGCTGCGTTATACCGCTGAATTTAAGCGAAAATATTCATGTCGGAACGACTTGTCGGAAGAGTTTTTGTCGCGGTTATATTCCGTTTTTCCATTTAATCGGTTCGAGTATATAATCAGCCATTTGATCGCGGCGCATATCATTGATCTCGATCAGTATATTCAAATGAGAAGCTCATATTTAGAACGTAATAAATATCTATATATTTTTGAGATAACGGCTCCACGAACATTTGGGGAAGAATGGGCGCAAAGACATTTGAATGAACTCGTACCAGAGTTGAAACGCCCAACAAAGCAGCTCGATTCAAATTATTCGGGTCAATATGATTTTTGGTATGACGGCGCTCGAATTGAAGTAAAGGCGTCCAGAGCAGTCGCAAAACGCAGCGGTGGTTCTTTGATAGAAAAGGCCTTGTCTACGGATTCTTCCGAAAAATTTGATATGAATTTCCAACAGGTAAAGCCAGGCTGCTGTGATGTATTTATTTGGATCGCGGTTTGGCGTGACGCGATAAAGTATTGGGTTTTATCCAGCAAGGAAGTGCAAAGCAGCAAATATTATTCGGCAAGTCAACATAGGGGAAATATTGGCGAAGGACAGTTGTGGATAAAAGACACAAATATCGGAGATTTCGCGTCATTTTTGTCTGGGCCGCGTGAGATACTCAATAAAATCATAGAAAAAGCAGCAAAGGACTAATTTTCGGACGGAAAAGCACGGGCGGCGTTTTTTACGAGGCGGCCTGGTAAGCAGGATGAAATGAAGGTTATTCCAGAATCATTCCCTCTTCTCCCCAGCGCGTATTGGCGGGCAAGAGCGGGCGCGCCTTCTGCCGCCAAACGTCCAGTTCATGTCCGATATGGGTCAGCACGGCCTCCTGGGGCGCGAGTTCCTCAATAATTGAGAGCGCCATGTCCAGCGTATTGTGGTTGCGCGGCGCGATTTCGTCCGGCGGGTAGGAACAATCCAGCGCCAGCGCGTCGGGCGGGTTTTCCCGCAAAAAATCCAGGGTCTGATCCGGCAGTCCGGCAGTGTCCGTCAGGTAGGCAAGACGGCGCGGCAGAACGGAAGATTCAAAAAAATACCCAAAAGTCGGGCGGGAATGCCGGAGCGGCAGCGGCGTCACCCGCAAGCCTTTCAGCGAAAACGGGAGAAAAGGGCGCGGGGGCGGCGCGAATTCCAGCATTCCGGGATGTTTATACAGATCGTCCAGCCCCTCCGGATCCGGCGGCCCGTAAACGGGCAGACGTCCGATTCCCCAGCGGAAATCCAGGAGGCCCTGCGCGTGATCGGCATGGTAGTGCGTTTGCAGTATCCCGCTTAAAAAACCCTGCGGAAAACGCGCGCCGAGTTCCGTCAATCCCGCGTCCATGAGCCAGCGTCCGTTCTCCTCTTCAATCAGGGCGCAGCAAGGCTGTCTGCGCAGCGCGGGGTTTTCGCGCGCGGCCTCGCAAACCGGACAATCGCAGCCGTAAACAGGCGTTCGCCGCGCCGCGCCCGTTCCGAGAAGAGTCAGGCGCATAAGAGGGCGGGAGCGTGAATAAAATCCAGCAGCTGCCTTGCCGTGTGCGACAGAAGGCCGGAATTGTCCAGAATCAGAAACTCTTCCGAAGGCAGGGGCGGGGGCGCGAACTCTTTTTGAAAGCGCTCGTTCCGTTCAAGGCGAGAGGATATTTCTTCCGGAGTTTCCCGGTTTCTCGCGCGCAGACGCTCGCGCAATACTTCGGCGGAAACGCGCAGCAATACCGCGCGTAAATCCGGATAGCGCCGCCGGGCTTCGGGAAAATACGCGCGAGAGCCATTGACCAGCACGTGCAGACCGTCGCGCGTCCAGGCGTCAATTTCTTTGGGAATGCCATACTCAATGCCGTGCGCGTTCCAGGAAAGAGAAAAATCCCCGGCCTTTGCCCGCGCGGAAAAATCCGCGGGATCAACGGACTCCTCATATTCTCGCGTTTCCGCGTCTGCCGCGCCGCCGCGTGTTGTGATTCGCCGCGCGACACGGAGGCGGCCATCGCTTAGGCGGCGGACGGTTTCCAGCAAAGCGTCTTTTCCGGATCCGGAAGGTCCCATCAGATAGATGATTTGTCCGCGCATCAAAAAACCCTCTTCCCGCCGCGCCAAACCTGACGCACTACCGGGACGTCCGAGCGCGCGGCGCGGACATGCAGCAGATCGGCGCGCTGTCCGGCGCGGATTTCCCCCCGGTCTTCCAAACCTGCGGCGCGCGCGGGATTCAAACTCGCGGTAGCAAGGGCGGTCGGAAGATCGTAACGTTTGGCGGGGGCGCTTTCTTCGCCGTCTTCCTCGTGCCGCCAGGCGAGCAGAAAGACGGCGTGCAGAAGGCTGGCGGGATAATAATCACTGGAGAGAATATCCAGAACGCCTTGCCGCGCGAGGTCCGCGGCGGCGATATTGCCGGAATGCGATTTGCCGCGCACGATATTGGGCGCGCCCATCAGCACTTTCAGCCCGCGCCGGTGACTGGCGCGCGCGGCTTCCACCGTAGTGGGAAATTCAGCGATGCGCATTCCGAAGCGCGCGGCTTCTTCCACATGCGCTTCGGTGGCGTCGTCATGGCTTGCCATGGAGAGGCCGCGCTGACGGCAAACCCGCGCAATGGCCGCGCGCGTCGGCGAGCTGAATTTTTTGGAATTGGCGGTTTGCCGAACAATGACCGCCTCAAGTTCCTCGTTATTCAGGTGATATTTTCCCTGGTAATACTCGCGGTATTTTTCCAGTTTGACGAATTGCCGCTGACCGGGCGCGTGGTCCATCAGGGAAATAAGGCGCACCATTGGGCGTTCCACCAGTTCCTGAAAGAGATTGAGCGTGTGCGGATGGCTAACCTCGCAGCGCAGATGCAGCCGGTGGTCCGCGCGGGCGTCGTTCTGCCGGGAAACGTTCTCAATGGCTTCCAGCATCGCGGAAAGTTTCTCCATCCGCCGGGTTTTGGGATCCACCTCGCCAATGGATACCGCGTCAAATACGGTAGTAATCCCGGACGCGGCCATCTGCGCGTCATGGGTCAGCACGGCGGAACAAGAAGGCCAATCCACGCCCGGACGCGGGGTCATGTATTTTTCCAGATTGTCGGTATGCAGCTCCACGAGACCCGGCAGAAGGTAGTCTCCGTCCAGATCCTCGGCCTGGGGCAGACGGCTGCGCCCCTCGCTGACCTCAAGAATTTGTCCGTCGCGTGTGACTACCGTGCCGCGAAAGACCGCGTCGCGGGTGACGATTTGCGCGTTACTGAAAATTTGTTCCGCAGGCATATTTTGTTTCTCCAGTTTTTTGATAGGCGGGCTGCGCGCCCATTTCCAGATAGCGATCCGCGACCGCCTCGCACGCGGCTTCGTCATGAAAAATGCCGATCATGGCCGCGCCCCGTTTTTTGGCGTGCGCGATCAGCTCCAGAACAATGCCGCGATTGGCGGCGTCCAGGGAAGCGGTCGGCTCATCCAGCAAAAAAATAGGCCAGTCCACCATGAAGCCCCGCGCGATATTGACGCGCTGCCGCTCTCCGCCTGAAAAAGTCGAGGGCGAAAGCCGCCAGAGCCGCTCTGGAATATTGAGATTGTCCAGAAGAGAGCGCGCGCGCCGCCGCGCTTTTTCCGGATCCACGCCCCGCGCCAGCGCGGGTTCCGTCACGACGTCCAGCGCGGACACTCTGGGAATGACCCGCAAAAACTGGCTGACGTAGCCCAGCGTAGAGCGCCGCGCGGCCAGAATGCTGCGCGGCGGCGCGCCGACCATCTCCAGCCACGCGCCCGCGTGACGGACGCGGATGCTGCCGTCCGTCGGCAGATAATTGCCGTACAGGGCGCGCAGCAGCGTACTTTTTCCCGCTCCGGAGCGCCCGCGCAGAATGAGGCATTCTCCCGCCTCCAGTTGGAAATTGATTTCGGAAAGCACTGGGAGCGTGACGCCATTTTGCTGATGCAATGTAAATGTTTTGCCAAGATTGCTGACATGTAGGACAGAAGGCATGAAAAGTCCTTGCGGATTAAGTCTGTAAAATGGAAGAGACAAGCAGCTGCGTGTAGGGGTGTTGCGGATCGTCCAAAATCTGGTCGGCGAGTCCGCTTTCGACGACGCGCGAGCGGCGCATGACCATGAGCCTGTCCGCGAGCAGGCGCGCGACCGCCAGGTCATGCGTCACAAGAATGACCGAAAGGCTGAATTCGCGCGTCAGGCCGCGCAAAAGGTCAAGCAGGCGCGCCTGTACGGAGACGTCCAGACCGCCAGTCGGCTCGTCCATAAACAGCAAACGCGGGCTGGAGACGAGATTGCGGGCAATCTGCAAACGCTGCTGCATCCCTCCGGAAAAGGCGCGCGGAAAATCGTCCAGGCGCGCGGGATCAATTTCCACGTGGCTAAGCCATTGGAGGCCGGCGGCGCGGAGGTCTCCGTAATGCCGCGCGCCCTGCGCCATCAGGCGCTCGCCGATATTCGCGCCCGCCGAGACGCCCATGCGCAGCCCGTCGCGCGGGTTCTGCTCCACAAAACCCCATTCAGTACGAAATAGCTGCCGCCGCCGCGCTTCGCTCGTCGCGTAAATATCCAGCCATTCACCGGACGTCTGGCAATAGCGCACCGTTCCGCCGGAAGGCGCAAAGCGTCCGGAAAGCGCGGCAAGCAGCGTGGATTTTCCCGAACCGGATTCGCCGACAATTCCCAGCACCTCTCCGGGATAAAGATCAAAACTGACGTTCTGACAGCCTTTCTCCGGCCCATAAAGGCGCGTGAGATCGCGCACGGACAAAATCGGCATGGAATCGTCCGGATCGGAAACGGGAAGAAACTGCCGCGCGGCGGTCTCCGGGGAAAAAGAGATTGCGGACAGCGTCATTACGCGCCTCCTTTCGTCATGTTCATCGCGTTCTGGCGCGTCTCGCAATAATCGGTATCCGAGCACAGAAACAGCCGTCCGCCCTCATCGTCCGTCACAATTTCGTCCAGATAGCTTTCCTGACTGCCGCACAGGGCGCAGCAGCTTTCCCAGCGCGGAATCTCGAAAGGGTGATCCTCAAAATCCAGGCTTTCCACTTCGGTATAGGGCGGAACGGCATAAATGCGCTTTTCGCGTCCCGCGCCAAAAAGCATCAGCGCCGGACTTTTGTGCAGTTTGGGATTGTCAAATTTCGGGATCGGCGAAGGGTCCATAATGTAGCGTCCGGCTACGCGCACAGGATAGGCATAACTTGTGGCGATATGCCCGAAAGCGGCAATATCCTCATAGAGTTTGACGTGCATGACGCCGTAATCTTCCAGGGCGTGCATCGCGCGGGTTTCGCGCTCTGAAGGCTCAATGAAGCGCAGCGGCTCTGGAATAGGCACCTGAAAGACCATGATCTGGCCATGCTGCAGCGGCGTTTCGGGAATACGGTGCCGTGTCTGGATGACGCTGGCCTCCTGGGTGCGGGTTGTCGTTTTGATAGCGGCGGTGCGGGCGAAAAACCGACGGATGGAAACCGCGTTGGTGGTGTCATCCGCGCCTTGGTCAATGACCTTGAGCACGTCGTTTTCCCCCAGAATCGCGGCGGTCAGCTGAATGCCTCCCGTACCCCAGCCATAGGGCAGAGGCATTTCCCGTCCGCTGAAAGGAACCTGATAGCCTGGGATCGCCACCGCTTTCAGCAGGGCGCGCCGGATCATGCGTTTGGTTTGCTCGTCCAGATAGGCGAAGTTGTAGGAATCTTCGCTTTGTGGCGGCGCGGCGGTTTCGTTCATGCGCTCGTTCATACTTCTCCTCCATTCGCGCGGACGCTTTTTTGTTCCTTTTCCGCCATATCTCCCTGGCGGATTTTGCGCAGCAAATCCAGCTCGGACTGAAAATCCACGTAATGCGGCAGCTTGAGATGGGAAACAAAACCGGAAGCCTCTACGCTGTCGCAATGCGCCAGCACAAATTCTTCCTCCTGCGCGGGGGAAACGATTTCCTCTCCGAACTCTGCGGCGCGCAGGGCGCGATCCACCAGCGCCATACTCATGGCCTTGCGCTCCGCGTAGCCGAAAGCCAAACCATAGCCGCGCGTGAATCGCGGCATTTCATCTTGGCGAGCGGAAAACTGGTTCACCGTCTCGCATTCGCTGACCTCGATTTCGCCGATCAATACCGGAAAACCCAGCTCTTCCGGCGCAATCCAAACCTCGCAACGGCCAATGCGGATTTCGCCCGCGAAAGGATGCGTGCGCCCATACCCGCGCTGGGTTGAATAGGCCAGCGCGAGCAAAAAGCCTTCGTCTCCCCGAGCCAGAATTTGCAAGCGCTCTTCACGGCAGGCGGGCAGCGTGAGCGGAACGCGCGTAATGTCCGGCACGGCGCTTTTTTCTTCCGCCGCTTCTTCCGCGCTGGCCAAATCTTCCTGAACCAAAAAATCAAACACGCGCGGGCATGACGCGGGCGTCTGCTCCAGCGGAATTTCGTCTGGGCGCGGTTCTGTTTTTTCCCTCTCGGCGACGGGCGCGTCTTTTGCCGCGCCGCGCAGGGAAAAATCCAGCAGCCGGTGCGTGTAATCAAAAGTCGGCCCCAGCAGTTGGCCGCCCGGCAAATCCTTGTAGGTGGCTGAAATGCGCCGGGAAAGGCGCATTTTCCCCGTATCCATAGGCAGACTTTCACCGAAACGCGGCAGAGTGGCGCGGTAGGCGCGCAGCAAAAAAATGGCTTCGGTTACATCCCCCGCCGCTTGCTTGAGCGCGAGCGCGGCCAGATCCTCGTCATACAGAGACCCTTCGCCCATTACCCGCGCAACGGCAAGCGGAAACTGCTGGGCAATTTGGTCGCTGGAAATTTCATCCTGATCCAAACTTCCCCGGCGTTTTTTGGCAAGCAGACGATGGGCGTTATCAATCGCCTTTTCTCCGCCCTTGACCGCGACGTACATATCAGCGCGCCTCCTCAATCCGGTGATTCGCGCGGGTAGTACGCGGCAAGCCTACCAGCGCGCATTCGTCCTCTGCCGCGAAAAAAACATCAATTCCGCGCGGAAAGTCATTTTTCTCCGCCCGCTGCCGCCAGAAAATTTCCGGGATAGGCAATTGGGCGTCCCGTCTGTTCTCTATGCCCGGCCCGTGCCAGGACATGCGCGGGCCGCCAAAAAGCGATGGAATCGCGCACAAAATCGTGCAGGAACGGTCGGGATAACGCTCGCTGCCAATGGAAAAGCCAGAAATATCTTCTAGTTCTTCCGCCGCCATGAGAGCGAAATCCGCTTCTTCCCGCGCGCTGGCAAAACGACAGCCGCAGTGAAAGGAAAGATTGACGCGAATCTCCGGATGGGAAAATCGCGGCGAGAGCCAAAGCGCGGTTTCCATATCGCACAGGCTCAAACAAAGCGCGTAAAGGCATGGGGAAAGACCTTCCGGCGCGTGAAGCGGCGCTTGCGCAAGCAAGGCGGGAATTCCCGGCTCAGACAGCGCGGCGAGCGCGGCGCGAAAGCATTGTTGCGCATCCGCCACCGGACGGGCAAAGGCAGCGTGAACCGTCGCCGCGCCGGAGGGCGCAAAAGCGCCGGTTCCGTCAAGAGAAGAAGTTTGCGCGCGCATTAAGCGTCTCCTCGCGCCAGCGTGAAAAAGTCCACTCGCGTGGCGGCGGTTTCCGCCGCCTCTTTCCGGTGACGGGCCGCGATTGCGGCGGCCAGCGGCTCAATCAGCTCTTTTTTCCAGCGTTCGCCATCCGCGTCCTGTAGGCGCGCGTCGGCAAGCGCCGCGAGTTTCGCGTGCCGCTTGTCGCGTCCCGCTACATAGGCGCTTCCCATGACGCCGTTTTCAAGGCGCACCGCGCAGCGGGTAATCGTCATCTCTCCCAGAGAAAAGGGCGCGCCCGTGCCGCCCACGCGCGCCCGCGTCATGACCATGCCTGTTTCCGGGGCGCGCAAAATCTCATACGCGCCGCTCTGTAATTCTTGTTCATGCGCGGCCAAATCTTCGCGTTTCGCGCGCGCGAGAATTCCCATCCAGCGCTGGCGCGCGGCCTGCACGGGACTGAGAGCCTTTGAGGCTGAGGAATGTTCCGTCATTTTTTCTTGCTCTATAGAAATTTTTTGCGCAGCCATTGCGACAAAATGTCAATCAAACTCACCGCGATCACGATCACGATCAGCACCGCCGAGGCTTCGGCAAATTTGAACCCGCGCACGACTTCCCAAAGCGGCACGCCAATGCCGCCCGCGCCGACCATGCCGACTACGGTAGCTGAACGCACATTCGACTCAAAGCGATAGAGCGCATAGGAAACCCATAGCGGCAGCACTTGCGGCACGACGCCGAAAATGACTTCCTGCAAAGCGCTAGCGCCGGTCGCGCGCACCCCTTCCACCGGGCCGGGATCAACCGCTTCCACCGCCTCGGCAAAGAGCTTGGCCAAAACGCCCGTTGTATGCACAAAGAGCGCCAGCACGCCCGCAAACGGCCCCAGGCCAACCGACGCGACAAACAGCATGGCGAAAACCATCTCGTTGATGGAGCGGCAAGTGTCCATCAGCCGGCGCAGCGGCTGGAGAATCCACCAGGGCGCGACATTACTGGCGGAAAGTACGCCCAGCGGAATGGCGCAGACAATGGCCAGAACCGTACCCCAGAGCGCGATCTGGATCGTGACCGCCATTTCATTCAGATACAGACGCCAGTCTGTGAAATCCGGCGGGAAAAAATCCTTGAGCAGCGTCAGCATGTTGCCGCTGTCGAGAATGAGGTCCAGAGGGCGGATTTCCGCGCCTTTCCATGCCCAGGCCAGAATCAGGGCAAAGACCGCCCAGCCGACGAGATTCCGCCATGAGCCGTCTTCAGGTTTACTTTTGGCCGTTCGTGTCGCGTTCATGAAAGTCTTCCGCCGCGCGAGTTATCGCGCACCCGCTTTGGCCGCCGCGGCCATTTTCGCGTTGAGCTTTTCCAGGAGCTTGTCAATTTGCGCCAGACGTTTTTGTTTCTCCGTATCGTTCAGTTCGGCGTTGTTTTCGGTTTCCGTGCGCTGTTTGAAAAGTTCCAGCTGACGAATCGGCAGCAGCTGATCGTTATCCGAAACTTTGAAACCAGACCAGAGGAGCGCTTTCAGAATGGCTTTTTCTTTGGGATTGCCGCCATAACTGAAGAAAAAATCACGCAGTTTCTTTTTTGTGGCCGATGGCAAATCCTTGCGCCAAACCAGCGGATCCGTCGGAATCAGGGGCGAAGTCCAGATAATTTTCAGTTCGTTCTTTTTTTCCGGATTCGTAGCGTCTAAATGTTCCAGCACCTCGCTGTTGCAGGTGGCGACGTCTACCTGACGGTTGGCTACGGAGAGCGCGTTGACTTCATGTCCGCCATTGATGACGCGTTTGAAGATTTTTGCCGGATTCGCGCCGTTTTTCGCAAATACGTAATAGCCCGGAACAAGATAGCCGGAAGTCGAGTTGGGGTCGCCGTTGGCGAAAACCAATTGTCCGGCGCGATCCAGCATTTCCCGCTCGTTGGTAATGGGGCTGGATTTGTGCGCGAGCAGGACGCTGTTATAGCCTTCGCGCCCATCCGCCATTCGCACCCGCGCGAAAACCTCTCCGTCGGCGCGATCTACCGCCTCCATGGCGGATTTATTGCCATACCAGGCCAATTGCACTTTGCCAAAACGCATTCCCTGCACAATCCCCGTGTAATCTGTGGCAAAGAAAGCCTTGATCTTGAATCCAGTACGCTCTTCCATGTCCTCCAGGAAGGGCTGCCAGACTGAACTTAAATTTTGCGAGGACTCCGTGGAAATAATTCCGAAATTGAGTTCGGTTTTTTCCGCCGCCCGAATGGGCATAATGCCCGCGCAGCCAATCATGAGCGCGATGGCCGCGATACAACGCGAAAGTCTAAGCATGATGAATTTCTCCAAAAGAAAAAGAAAGGCGGAGGTTTTTACTGATAACCCGCCGCCAGCAACAAGTTTTGATGGGGAATCTCGCGCGCGATTTCATTGGCGGCAATGCCGGCGGAACCGGGCGGCATCCGCCATTTTCCAGACGCGCGCAGTTCCGGTACGCTGCCGGTCACGCTGTACAAGCTGTCCAGGAAAGCTCCGTTCAGGTTCTCCGTATCGCCGTCAAAAACAATCTGTCCGTTCTTTAGGGCGACCGCGCGGCGGCAGTAACGCAAGGCGTAATCCACCTGATGCAGGGTAACGACAATGGTTTTTCCGTCCCGCGCGTTAATGCTTTCCAGAATCTCCATAACTTTGCGCGCCGATTCTGGGTCCAGAGAGGCAATGGGTTCGTCGGCAAGAATGATTTCCGCTTTTTGCGTGAGCGCCCGCGCGATCGCCACACGCTGCTGCTGTCCGCCCGATAAAGTTGAGGCGCGTTGTCGGGCAATCTCCGCGAGACCCACGCGCGCAAGCGCTTCCATGGCCAGCTCTTTTTGTTCCGCGCTAAAAAGACGCATACAACCGCGCCAGTGCGGAATTTGCCCCAGAAAACCCAGCAGCGTGTTTTCCAGCACACTCAAGCGATCCACCAGATTGAACTGCTGAAAAATATAGCCTACGCGCGCGCGCAGACGGCGCGCGTCACGGCTTAAAAAACCATTTGACTGCACCGTTTGTCCCAGCACATGAACCTGTCCCCCCTGGGTTTTATCGCAGCAGGAAAGCCCCGCGATATGCCGCAGCAGCGTGGATTTTCCCGAACCGGAAGCGCCGATCAGCGCCACCATTTCTCCCGCGCCGATTTCAAGATTCAGGCGCGAAATCGCGGGTTTATGACTGAAGGTTTTATTCAAACCGCGAATTTCAATGGCCATGCCGGCGGGCGTTGCGAACATGAGTTTTCCCTTTTCGTATGCTTTAAAACGTTGCGCATACTAGCCAGTCAATATTTCACTTCCGTGACGCTCGGATGAAGTTTTTGTGACGATTGGGGGCAGACTAGAGCGCCGCCGGTTTCCGGAAAAAAACGCAGAGCGGCCTTGCCGCTTGCCGCGCAATCCAGAACGAATACCGCAAACAGGCTAAAGAAAAAACAAGGGGCGGGGTGAGTTTTGACTCGCGTAACGGGGAATAAGACAGACGTCAGGCGCGAAACCGGGAAATTCCGTTTCTCAGAAAGTGGATTTTCCCGGATCGTTCGGGGTATGGGAGGAGGGGCTGTTTCGCGCGACAGACTCCGGGGCGGCAGAACTACTGTCTGCCGCTGATTTCTTGCGCGTTAATGCCGGAAATTTCGGACGCCGGTAAATATCATGGGCAGTCCGTGTTCATCCGCGGCGGCGATGACCTCTTCGTCGCGTACGGAGCCGCCGGGCTGAATTACCGCCGCCGCGCCCGCGTCGGCCAGCACATCCACGCCGTCGCGGAACGGGAAAAAAGCGTCCGAGGCCACAACGGAACCCTGAAGCGATAGTCCCGCGTTGGCGGCCTTGACGCCCGCGATACGCGTGGAGTCGACGCGGCTCATCTGTCCCGCGCCGATCCCAAGCGTCATGCCGCGCGCGCAAAAAACAATGGCGTTGGATTTGACAAACTTGGCAACGCGCCAGGCAAAAAACATGTCTTCCACTTGTTCGGGCGTGGGTTGTTTCCGCGTGACGACTTTCATGTCTTCCGCTTTGAGGCTGGAGTCGTCTGGCGTTTGCAAAAGCAATCCGCCGCCGACTCGTTTGATTTCCAGCGCGGGAAAATCACGAGCGGTCGGAATTTCCAAAACGCGCAGATTTTTTCGGGTTTGCAGCAGAGCCTGCGCCTGTTCCGTAAAGGCGGGCGCAATCAGAACTTCAACGAAATGTTTTTTTGCGATCATGACCTCAATGACGTCCGCGTCGACCTCTTCGTTGAACGCGAGAATGCCGCCGAAAGCGGCGTCCGGGTCTGTCATGAGCGCTTTTTCGTAGGCTTCGGAGAGACTCGCGGCAATGGCCGCGCCGCAAGGATTCGCGTGTTTGATAATGGCGCAGGCAGGCGCGGAGAAGGTCTTGACGCATTCCCAGGCCGCGTCTGAATCGGCAATATTGTTATAGGACAAGGCTTTGCCTTGCAGCTGACGATACGCGGCGATTTTTCCCGCCGCGGGCAAAGTCTCACGATAAAAGGCGGCTTTTTGATGCGGATTTTCCCCGTAACGCAAGGTTTCCACGCGGTCAAAGGCCAGATGCAAACGCTCAGGGAATACGTCGGGTTCGGGGGCGGGGGAGACGGGGTCTGCGTCCGCGCTCTCTGGCTCGCCGGTAAGCCAGTTGGCGATCATGCCGTCATAACGCGCCGTATGAACAAAGGCTTTTTTGGCAAGCGCAAAGCGGGTAGCGCGTGACAAAACGCCCGCGTTGGCGCGCATTTCCGCAAGCGCTTCCGCGTAATCTTCAGGATCGGTCAGCACGGCGACGTCGGCGTAATTTTTGGCGGCGGAGCGCACCATGGCAGGGCCGCCAATATCAATGTTCTCAATGGCTTCTTCCAGCGTCACGCCCGGTTTGGCCACGGTCGCCTTGAAGGGATACAGATTCACGCATACGAGATCAATCGTAGGAATATCCTGTGCCGCCAGGGCTTTCCTGTGCGCGGGGAAATCGCGGCGCGCCAGAATGCCGCCATGAATTTTCGGATGCAGCGTTTTGACCCGCCCATCCAGCATTTCCGGAAACCCGGTGTATTCGCCGACTTCGCGCACGGGCAATCCCGCGTCGCGCAGCAGTTTGGCTGTGCCGCCCGTGGACAGAATCTGAACGCCCATTTCAGATAGCCCCCGGGCAAATTCAAGAACGCCCGTTTTGTCTGAAACGGAAATAAGAGCCTGAGAAATGGTCATAGCAGTCAGTCCGAAGCGGAAAGAAGTTTGTGTTCAAGGATTTTTTTTCTGAGCGTGTTACGGTGCAAGCCAAGCATTTCCGCAGCCAGACTTTGATTGTTGCCTGTTTTGGCGAGCACCGCTTCCAGAAGGGGGGATTCCACGCTCTTGATGACCATGTCGTACAGATTTGTGGTCTTCTCGCTTCCCAAATCATGAAAATAACGCTCCAGCGCGTTATGTACGCAATGCGCGATGTCGGTGACGTCGGCGAATTGGGCGGCGTTTCCTGGAGGCGGCGGAGCGGGTGGCGTCATGGGTTGGCGAGAGATGTTAGGCAAAGAGAGCGTGTTCGTCAGTATTGGGTGCGTGTTCACGAAAAAACGCGCTTGAGCGGGACGGGGTTTCATGCGCGGCAAAAAAAAGTTTCTACTGCCGCGATTTGCTCGCGCGCGTCAGAAAGCTGGTTCATGGAATGCCGAAAGACAGCGGCATCACACATCCCTCTAGTATACCAAGCGATGTGTTTGCGCGCGATTTTGACGCCGTTTTTTTCTCCGTAAAAGTCATACAGAGCGTCAAGGTGCGCGCGCAAAAGCGCGTGAATTGCGGCGGCAGAGAGCGCGGGCATGAGCGCGCCGGTTTCCAGAAAATGCGTGATTTCGCGGAAAATCCAGGGGCGTCCCTGTGCCGCGCGGCCAATCATCAGGCCGTCGGCGCGGGTGTAGTCCAGTACAAATTTCGCTTTCTGCGGGGAATCAATGTCACCGTTGGCAATCACCGGAATGCCGCGCTCGGATTTGACTTTGGCGATCATGTCATATTCCGCGTATCCCGTGTATTGATCCGCGCGGGTGCGCCCATGCACAACAAGCGCGCGGACGCCGGATTCTTCCGCGATGCGCGCGATAACGGCGGCGTTTTTGTGCGTACTATCCCAGCCGGTGCGGCATTTCAGCGTGACTGGCGTTTCCGGTACGGCGCGGACAACGGCCTCCATAATACGGGCGGCGAGGCGCTCATCCCGCATCAGCGCGGAACCCGCCGTTACATTGCAAATTTTTTTGGCGGGACAGCCCATATTGATATCAATGATGTCCGCGCCGCGCTCCACGTTGTAACGCGCGGCTTCCGCCAGCATGGCGGGATCCGCGCCCGCGATTTGTACGGACACGGGCGCGGGCTCGTTCTCGTGATCGGCGCGGCGGCGGGTTTTGAGGCTGCCATATAAAAGAGAATTGGAAGTGACCATTTCAGAGACAGTCATTCCCGCACCTGTTTTTCGGCACAGCTGGCGAAAGGGGCGGTCTGTCACGCCAGCCATGGGCGCGAGGAAAAGCGGATTGGGTAGCGTAAAACCACAGAAATTCATGAAAATCACTTTGAAAACAATATGCCGCGCGACGGCGGCGCGAAAAATTGGAACGGACGGGCAGCACACGCGCTTGACGCATCCAGCCAAGGGCAGAGTATAATGCACATCCACGCCGGAATAGCTCAGTTGGTAGAGCAGCGCATTCGTAATGCGAAGGTCGTAGGTTCGACTCCTATTTCCGGCATATTCTGCATAACGCGCCGTGTTAAATTTCGTACAGTAATCAACTTCTTCTGAGCGCGATTTGAACTTTCTATCGCTCTATGTTGCGGGAAAACTGAGAAATCAGCGTAATATTTGTATTGGATAGAAGGGCGAATTTAAACAAGACTTACGCTGCCATGTCATTTTGTCTTACGTAAGCCAGTTAGAAACGCAATTCTGTATGCGCTCGCTCCATTCGGTCTCATTTTCAGAATGCGTTACCTGTTCAATAGCTGAATTCAAAAACCGTTGCACGTCAAGGGGATTAGGACGTATACGGTTGTCATTTTGATAGTTATACGCTGTATCCACAAGCCGCATAAATTGGTCTAATTTAAGCGGGATTATTTGCACTTTGCCGCCGTAATAAACTATGTTTATCTGGTTAAGGGCGAAAAAGTGAGATAATGCCGCCGGGTTTATGGTAGGGGCTATAAACAGGCAATAAGCGTTTTTGCCTGTCCTGCTTTTCATTTGCCCGTAATGCCGCGCTACAGGTTCGCCTTCAGTTTCATATTGCCGCTGCCCGCTTTGCATTGTTACTTCAACCGAAAGAACAAAATCGCCGTAGTCACATTCTATATCCGGCATATTGCCGCCTGCGATTGATAACGGTTGTCCCGCGTCGTCAAATTTGAAATTGCCCTTGATTTCGCCGCCGTCAAGCATTGTCATAGCCCGCCACGTATTATATTCAAGCATTAAAGGCGCATCGAAAATATCGTTGGAAATAATCTCGTTGTATGTGTCCATAATTTCGGAATACAGCGAATAAGACTTTATTTTTTCTACTTGCTCGGTGATAACGGCTTCTTTGCGTTCTTGGATTATATTGTCGCGCAAGTCTTTCAACGACTCTATTGTACGCCCCGAAAGTTCCCGTCTTGTATATACACTAACACGCATAAGAGTATCAACAATGTTTTCTTTGATGTCAACATAAAGTGCGGGTTGTGTCGCTGAAAATAAGTGCGTCTTGTATGCCGTTTCATCGTCAACAAAAACGGGCTTGCGTTCAACCGTCGAAAGTATGTAGTCGATTTCCTGCAATTTATCGGCAAAGAAAGCGATGGTCCGGCTTCTATGGACAATAGATACAAGCCCTGTATAACGCAAATATCGAAAACAAGCGTCCGCATAGTCGCGCAAGTTGCTTTTCTTGGTCGATATAAATTTTTTCAAACTTGCGTCGGTTGTTTCGCGCGTTCGTGTTCTGCCCTCGTTAATATTATCGCTGTAAATGCTCATAACTGCGTCTGTCCATACGTTGTTGACAAAACGCTTATATTCACCTTTATGGGCTTCTTTCTCTGTGCGGAATGCCAAAATAGCCGTCTTTATTGTTTCAAATTTCCGATAGTCTGTAAGCTGGACAGCAAATATTTTGAGTTCGTCAAACGTGATAAAATTCAACTCGCGGACTAAACGCATTATTTCAAGATATGGCCGAACATAAAAAGTTCCGACGATACCCGAATTTTCGATATGATAGGGCGATGGTAATTGAAACTTCAATAACTGCCGCAAGAATATTTCTTGCGGTCGCTTGCCGGATATTAAGGCTTGCCCTGCGTCCGTCAATGCTATGTGCGGTTTCAGGTCAACAAAACCTAACGCTTTTGGCGCTCGGTTTATGCGGTCACGCGCGCTAAACGCCTTATCACTTGGCGAACCCGTACCCTCGAAAAAATCAGATTGAGCAAGACTATCTATGAATTCCTCTTGTGTAGTTGAATTCCACCTGCGTCCCTCGAATTGCTCGTGTAAAAG
This sequence comes from Zoogloeaceae bacterium, assembly GCA_031256795.1. GTDB lineage: Bacteria > Pseudomonadota > Gammaproteobacteria > Burkholderiales > Rhodocyclaceae > Azovibrio. The sequence goes on from JAIRPW010000018.1 coordinate 46,755, forward strand.
CCGGATTTCGGGTATCATTTTTGCGGGGGTTCGTGGCGACGTCGTGAGAAACAACGCCTGGTTATCCATTCGCGCCATAACCTTGCCCCCTTATCTTAATAATTCTTTACGACAATGTGCATCTTGTCGTTATTGAAACGGTTTTTTATGTTGACGGCGTAATTTTTATAATATTCGTCAAAGATATATTCGCCATACAATTCCTCGGTTAGCGGGGTTTTTCCTATAACCATAAGGGCGCGGCAAGGCAAATTCCGAAAATCAGCGGCTAACCGTCGGTGTTCGGTTTCGTCAAAGCCGTTCCTCATGTCTATGTTTCCATAATCATGGAACACGCAATCATAAGGCGGGTCAAGGAAAATAAAGTCGTCCTCATCTGCCATATCGAATATTTGCCGATAGTCAAGGCTGAATAATTCCGCGCCTTGCAGTAATTCACTATGCCGCAAAGTTACCAACCGTGTATTAAGATTCGGGTAGCGCCCGAATGGGACATTATATTCCCCGCTGCTGTTATACCTAATCATTCCCGAATAGGCCGTCTTGTTGATAAAGAAATACAAAACGCCGTCCAAATAGGCGTCGTCTGGGTGATTGAATAACGCGCGCAAGCGATAGTATAAATCTTCATTGGCGTTTGGGACGCGATTTTCCGGGTTTTGCGCCTTTAACCGCGTATAGGCAAACTGATTCGCTTCATATTGCTGTTGGAGTTCATCAAGCTGCCGTCGCATTTCAGGGTAGTTATCCCGTAATTGGCGATAGAACGTCATAAGACGCTCGTTTACGTCGTTCACAATGGCATTTTCAGGCTCAAGGTAAAAATACACCGCGCCGCCGCCAAAAAACGGCTCAATATAGCGATTGAAACGCTCTGGGATATATTGGAGGAAACGCGGGATGTCTCTGGATTTTCCGCCGCGATATTTTAAAACAGGACTCGTCATGTTTCTTCGTCAAAAGCAAAAGCGCGGAGCAAACGGCAAATTATTTTTTTTCCGTAATTTTTTGTGCGACGAAGGCGGAAAGCTCCGGGGGCAAATCATTTTCCCGCGCGCGCAAAAACGCCTCCCGCGCTTCCGCCGCACGCCCCTGTTCTTCCAGAGCCAGACCCATGCCCACCCATAAGCGTCCTTCGCGCGGCGCGAGCGCTACCGCTTGCCGGTAATAAGACTGAGCGCGCTCAGGCAAACCCAGTTGTCGGCACAAAGCCGCCGCCAGCGCGAGATAATTGACATTCTCTCCGCCGCTGCCGGGCAATCCCGCTTCCAGCGTGGCCAGCGCAGTTCTCTTTTGTCCCGCGTCCGCCTCTATTTTTGCCAGTAACATGCGCCAGCCATCTTGCTGCGGACTTAATTCCAGCCCATGACGCAAAAGCGTTTCCGCGTCCGCTTTGCGGTTTTGTTCTATTCGTATTTTTACCAGCATTTGCCGCGCCGCATGATACAACGGTCGCTGACGCAAAAGCTCCGTCAGAATCTCCGCCGCTTCGTCCGGAAACTGCGCGGTCAGCGCAACCGCTTCACGATAACGCGCTTCCTGCCGCTCTGTTTCCGATAACCCGCGCGGCGTTCTGTCAATTTTGGCGGGAAGCGGCGTGGCGACAGGAAGGTTTTCTTCCGCAGCGCGCGCGTGTTTTTGAGCGCTTCCTTCTTCCTGGAAAGCAGGGGGAGGCGGTTTTTGAGAAGAAAGCGCGGTGACCGGGACTGCGGGCGTTTCAGAAGAAGGCAAAGCGGGAAGAGAATCTCGCGCCGCAGACGCGGGAAGCGTCATGGCATTCGCTTCTTCCTTAAGACGCTGGTCGTCTGTTGGGGGCGGATTGACAGCCGTTTCGTCGCCAGACGGAGGCGCGCCGGTTTCCTGGGGAGTAGACGCGGGATCGCTGTCTTCCGCATCGGCCTTGATTTCTGCGGCGGCGGTAGTTTGTGGCTGCGCGATAGGCGCGGCTACTGCGGGAGTTTTCATGCTCAGGCCGATGTTCTTCTGAACCGGCGCGGCGCGATAGGATTGCAACGCGCTATACAGGCCATATCCCGCCGCCGCAATCAGGAGCGCGGGCAAGGAAAGCAAAAGCGATTTTTTCACAAGTTGCCGCGCGCTGATTTTTGGAGCGCGGGAGAGGGTAGGGCGCACGCCTTCCGGGAAGGCGGTTGGCAAAAGCGGCTCGCCGCCCGCAGCCTGACGGCTGTCCAGATTTTGCAACATATGATTGATGAGACTCATCGGCTATGCTCCGCGAAATGTCGCGCTACCACCAAAAACTGAGCCATGCGCCATCCGTGTCTTGCGCCGCAGCCTTGATGTGCGCGAACTGTACGCCAGCTTTTCCTTCTCCATAAGCCGCCATAAGCGCCTTGTTGGCCAATACGTTAATCAGGCGGGGAATTCCGCGCCCCGCCTTGTAAAGCGCGTTTTCCGCGCGCCGGGAAAACAGGGAGCGGCGCGCGCCCGCGACTTTCAGGCGGCGCGCAAGATAAGGAGAGATTTCGTCAGAGTCCAAAATATCCAGCCGGTAGGAAAACGCGATACGCTGTTTTAATTGCCGAATTTCTGGGGCGTCCAGTTTGCTGTCCAGTTCCGGCTGCCCAAAAAGCACAATTTGCATCAGCTTTCTTTTTTCCGTTTCCAGGTTGGAAAGCAGGCGCAAGGTTTCCAGCGCGTCCTGACTCAGCGCCTGCGCTTCGTCTACGCAGACTACTACGCCGCGTCCCAGCGCGGCAAATTCCAAAAGCGCGTCATTTAAAAGTTTGGTAATCAGGTGTGTGTTGTCTCTGGACTCCAGGGGCAGCTGAAATTCTTCCGCAAGCGCGATCAAAAGCTCCGTCGCCGAAAGCCGAGGATTGGGTATGTAAGCGGTAATGGCGCGGCCTTTTAGGGCGTTGAGCAGACGGCGGCATAAAAGACTTTTGCCGGTTCCGACCTCTCCCACAATTTTGACGAAGCCCTCGCCGCTGTTAATGGCAATGAGCAAAGTGTTGACCGCTTCCTGATGACTGCGTGTGGCAAAGGAAAAAGCGGGATCGGGGGTGAGCGCAAAAGGCGCTTCCGTTAGGCCAAAATGGGCAAGATAGGGCGGCGCGGCGAGAAAATTTCCCGGCGCGCTTTGTGGCGGATGCGCCGATACTGTTCCCGGATGTTTTTTTTGTCCCGGCCCTGGAAGAGATTCTGTCTGGTTTGCGCCCTGCTCGTTCATGCACGCGTTATTCCGGTATCCCGCTTAGTGTAGAACCCAGGGCTGGCCATTGCTTGGGATCAAAGCGGTTCAGACGGTTGCGCACCGCGTCCAGGTCTTCCTGCCAGTCCGTTTCATCCTTAATCACCGTGGGTTTAATCAATACGACCAATTCACGCTTTCTCATGGAGCGCTGCGCCTGCTTAAAAAGCGATCCAAGCAACGGAATTTGCCCTGCGCCGGGTACGCGGTCTTCTCCGGCGCTCTGCTCCTGCGACATCAGCCCGCCAATGGCGACAATCATGCCGTCCCGTATCCGCACAATGCTATCCGTTTCTTTAACCCGGCTGGAAGCAAAGGGGAATTGATAGGTGCCCTGCTGACCGAAATCAACTACCAGGTTGCGGGAAGTCACTTCCGTAACGGCGGGACGAATATGCAGGGCAATCATGCCGTCTTCCGCGATTTGCGGGGTGACGTCCAGGGCAATGCCCGAAAAGAAAGGCGACGCTTCAATCGTCGGCGCGTTATAGGAGTTATTGTTGGAAGAGCTATTGTTGTTTTCGCCAGGCTCTACATGCGTAACGTAATAGTCTTCTGAGCCAACTTTCAGCACGGCTTTTTGATTGTTCAGCGTGGCAATACGCGGGCTGGACATCACATAAACCGTTCCCTGCGTCTCAAGAAACTGAATGACAGAAGAAAAGTTGCGCGTTTGCAACGCCAGACCCAAAGAGGCGCTGGGAAGGTTGTGCAGCAGACCGGTAGGCCCCGTCAGCGCGCTATAGTCCAACTGTCCAGAATCACGCGGGAAATTGGCGGTAGTTGTCCCCGGCGGATAGTCCGTATTGACATTGACTCCGCCATAGCGTCCTTTCCGGTCAAAACCCAGCCAGTTGACGCCGCTCTGGAAACCGTCAGACAGCTCAACTTCCACAATCTTGGCTTCCAGCATAACCTGACGATCAATGCTCAGCTGCATACTCTTCAGAAGATCGGCGACCTCCTGTAGCTCAGAAGGCAGGGCGCGCACCAGCACGGCGCCAGACTGCTGATTCATGACAAAGCGCTTTCCTTCCGGGCATTTCACGCTGGAAAAATTCTGTTTCAGCGCGGAAAGATCCCCAGACGCGCCGCTGTTGCTCGTGAAGTCACAACCCAGCACGGAAGCGATGCCCATTCCCAGCTCTGCCCAAAAATCAGAGAGCTGCACGGTCAGCACATTGGTGTTTTCCATGCTTCCGCTACTGCCGTTGCTGGAAGAGGAGCTGTTGTTGCTTCCAGAAGCGTACGACGGCGTACCCGAAGACGTGACGCGCGTCATGGATGTGCCGCCGCGCCGACTCGCCAAATAACTGACCTGGAAAATGCGAGTCTGCGCGGTATTGCTTTGTACCGTAATGCGCCGCCCCTTGATTTTAAAATCATAGCCATACAGGTCGCGGATAATTTCCAGCGCTTCCGGAACGGTGACGTTCTTCAGATTGAGCGTTATGACGCCGCTGATGTCCGGCGGAACCAGCATCGTATAGGACGTGTCATTGACGACCGCCTGAAATACCTGCGCGGCGGGCGCGCCGCTGACAGAAATATCAAAACGCGGCTCCGGCGCTTTTTCCGCCTCTGGAACCGCCAGCACGATCGTTGGCGTCAGCGCGGCCTCAACGCTTTCGGGCGCGGACGATTTCGTATCCGAACGCAAACTTTCCTGAATGCTCTGGTAAGTCGCGTCACGGCTTAGCATGGGCGAACAGGCTGAAAGAGACAGGGCGGCCAGCGCAGCCATTATGAGAGGCGCGGGGCGTCGTCCAGAATTTGGGCGCGCGGAAGTCGCGCAGGTACGGGCAGTTTTCATGGCGTTTTCCCTTTTGCTTTCGGCGCGGGAGGTTTCGTAATTTTTTCAACGGATGGCGCGAGATAAAGAACAATCTCCCCCTCCGCTCCTTCCAGCACCACTGAATATTCATGAATGGCTTTGACGGTCATATCGCGGAAAGCATCCCCGGTTTTGAGCGTGACGCCGCTGATGACAGCTACGCGCCGCCGCTCTTTGCCGCTGCCTTTTTGCCAGATGACTTCAAGTTTTACGGCTTCTGAATCCGCGTTTCCCGCGTCTTCTTGCCAATCGGGCGGGCGTGTCGGATCGCGCATTGTCTCCGCGTTTGCCGGGAGCGCAAACGCGCCTCCCAAAACGCCGGTCAGAAGCAGAACTGGAAGGATTCTCATAATTCCAGCCACTCCTTGTTCAGGCTCAAGGTATAAACGACCAAAGTCAGCAGGGCGTCGGGATATTGCAGAACCCCAAGTTTTGCCGACTGCCAGTAAAGTCCCTGGGGCAGTGCCTCCAGGGTTTTCAAATAACCCGTCAGCGCCGGATACCCGCCCAGCAGCTGGATTTCAATCGCGTGCTTGTAAATGTCATTGGCAACCGGCGACTCTCCGCCGTTTTTTTTGCCTTTTTTCTCCGCCGCGCGCCTCGCGGCCAAAAAGCCCTCCGGGGGGCGCACATTAAAACCAACAAGCCGAACGCCTGATTTGCGAATGACGTCCTTTAAAAGTTTTCGCATTGCGTCGGGCGCGACCATCGCCTGCAGATAGGGCGCGATTTGCTGCTCGATATAGTCCGTTTCATTTTCTACGCTGCGGATATCCGCGCGCAGCGCGTCATTCGGATCGGCGGCAATCATCTGCCGCAGACCTTCCACTTGTGCCTGGAGATTGGCGACGACTCCCGCTTGTTCCTCCGCCTGGGTCTTGTATTGCTGCGTTCGCCGCCAGGTGGGCTCTATCCACAGAATCGCGCCCAGATACACAATGCCGCCCAGAACCGCCGCTACGACCAAAACCCGCTCGCGCGGATTCAGCGCCGCAAAGCGCGCCTGACCATTCTGCCAAAAGGTTTTGAGATTGCTCATGGCGTGTCCTCATCAGCGGTTTTCCGCGCGGGCGGCGTGCTGGAGGCTTCCTTGCCCAGCGCGGACAAGGCTTTCTGCGCTCCTCCGGATACCTCGCCGCCGCCGATGGCAAAGGCCGCGCCATTGGTTTTTGCCGAAATCCGCGCCGCGGGCGCGCCCGGATCTACCTGGTTTTCTTCCGGCTTTTCCGCGCGCCGCTCCGCGCTGGCCGAATCCCCGGCGGTTTTCTCGCTTACGGCGGATGCGGGCTTCGGCGTTTTTTCACCGATGAGCGAAAAGGCAAGATACCCATTTTTTTCCAGCGCCGTGCGCTCGTCCCGGGCGTCCTTTTTCTCCGGCGCGGGTTTGGGCGAAACAAATTCAACGGAAAGCGCGGAAAAGCGACGCCCTTTGAGTTCTTTTTCCTGATTGAGGCGCTCAATGAAAATCGGCAGCGGCTGCTCAGACGCCGATCCGCCTTTCAGAATAATCGCGCTGCTCTCCGTTTCAATTTCCAGTCCCGTGAGCCAAAGGTTGGCGGGCGCTTGCCGCGCCAGCGCGTCAAAAAGACCAGAAAATCCCACGCCGCCCTCCGCGCTGCTGGCCGGGTTTTCGTTCCTCAGCAAGGAAAGAATCTGCGCGCGCTCGTCCCGCTGCTCTTTTTTCCGGGCTAGTTCCTTTTCCAGGACGGGATTGGCGACGCGGCTTGCCTGCCGCTTCGCAAGCTCTGTCAAATCCTCATTCATTTTTTTGACTGCGCTTTCGTATTCATGCAACCTGTCCAGCGCGATGCGCTCCTGATGGGAGAAATACATCCCGGCAAGCCCCACCAGCACGGCCAGCGCGCCAGCGCTCAGCGTCACATTGGTCAACGAAAGAAATTCCTTCTTCGGGATGAGACTGGGATTGAAGAGGTTGATCTGCTGACTCATGCTTGTTTTTCCCGCGGCTGTCCGGCGGTCACGTCGCGCAGCGCGGCGCCGATGGCCAAAAGATAACGCGCCTGCTGCTGCGGGTTTTCCAGAGACCGGCAACGCGAAAAATCCAGCGCGTCGTTAAGAGCCAGGTCGTCTATCGGGATATACAGGTTTTCACGCAGGTACGCCGCAAGGCCGGAAAGCTCCGCTTGCTGCGACAAAAGTAAACTGCGCAGGGTGATAAAACCGTATTGTCTTTCAAAAGCATCAAAAGATCGCTGCAATTCCAGAGCGACACGATCAAATAACTGCGCCTTGCGTTCCGCGTCTGCCTGGGAAAACAAGGAAAGCGGCAGATCAATGCGCCGCGCGGAATAAAGTTCGCCCTCAAAGGTAATAACCAGCAGTCCGCCGCTCGCGTCAAAATGCAGACAAGCCTGCCCGCGGTTCGCCGTCTCCAGCATTGCCGAAATATTGCGCAACGCAAGTTCCGGGACGTCAATGACGGAAAGAGGAAGCCCCGCCGCGCGGAAATTCAGCATATTGGCGAGCGCCACGCTGTTTTTCACCGTAACCGCGTAGACCATTTTGGGACGCCCCGGCGCGTGCGCGGCAGTGGGGATGTCAAGAATATCGTAGGTTACTTCCGCGACGGGAGACCCCATTGCTTCCTGCAAAGGCCATTGCAGCGCGGCTTTCCATTCCGCGCGCGGAACTTGCGGCGCCTCAAGCTGAAAGAACTGATAATCGCCCGCAGGCAACAGAAAGGCGACGGGGCAGGTATTCCAGGGGGAGGTTTTGCCGATATTGCCCAGGACATTCTGCGCGGCTTCGTCTTCAGACGCCGGAAACTCGGCTACCGCCATGACACATGGCCGATTCCGCAATTTCTCAACTTGCGCAAGCATCCAGAACGAACCGGATCGCACAACGGAAACCCGTCCGCTCTTTAAAGTCTGGGATTTGAAAAATGGCAATGGCAAAACGTTTGACCTCGCAGCTGAATTTCTATGACAAATAAAACAAGAGGTACAAAACCTAGGAAAGGATAGCCGTATCCCCTCCAGAAAACAAGAAAATCCGAATATTATTCTATGCGCCGCTCCCGGATCGCGCTTTGGGTTTCGTCTGCGATTGCATCTAAATATCCGGAGTGGCAATGACCGTGCGCACACGCTCCACATATCCAGCGGAGGCGGAAGCGGCGTCGTTTGGGCAGGAAGCGGCATTGCAGGCAATCGTGGTAATGGTGAATACCGAAATGGGGCGCGCTCCTTCCGTATATTGTTCCACCTCGCATTTCACGCGCACGGAAAAGCGCGAGTCAATGAAACCTGCGAGATTCGGCGTTGTGTTATTCACGCTCGCGCAACCCGCTTCGCGGTTTGCCGCGCTTTCTTCAATGACGACGTACAGCGCCCATTCGCTCCCGGATCGGGCGGCGTTCCAGGCGTGAGACGAGAGAATATCCTGCGCGCTGGTCAGCTGCTGCGTAGAGGAAAAGCGCGTCAGAGCCGCAGCGAGCAATGACAGAATTACAAGAATGACCAGGGCCATGATCGCGCCCAGGCCGCGTACCGAATGAAGATGGCTTCTCATGGCAGATTGCTCACGTGCGCGCCATAGCTTAAGGCAACGGCTTCATTTGCTTCTTTCAGCTCAAGATTCATGCTGACAAAACCGCTTTGCTGGGTTGCTCCGTGATTGGGGTCATAGTAAAACCCGCATTGGCTGATATGCCGCGCGACAATCACGCCGTTTACGGCGAGCGGACAATCCGGCGCGCCGCCATTGGACAGCTGCTCAATCACCTTGTACAGAACTCCGGTTCCTGTTCCTTGCGGATTCACGCCAACTCCGCTGCACAGATAAGTGATTTTCGATCTCGCTTTCGGCACGACCAGGAAGCGTCCGACGTCATACCCATTGAGGCCGGCATCTGTCAGCGAGCCTGTTACGAGCCGGTACTTGCCCGTTCCTGACGCCTGGACGTCCTTGATTTCCGCGCGGTTTCCGCCTGCGTAGACCATTTCCCGCACCTGATTGCCAATGACAATATACTGATTTTTCAGGGCGCTCAGAGGATTTTGTATCTCAGAAAGCGCAAGAATATCAAACTCGCTGTCCGCGTTTGCGGCAGTGGGCAGGACAAGAGACCTGCTGTCGGCGTTGGCAGGGTCATCCTCCATCCGGTAACGCCCGCCCGCGATCGTGGGAACAAAGGTGAGGCATTGTCCGCTGTTGAGCGCGGTCACGGAGTTCGGCACGGCGGAGCGGACGTCGCGCGCCATGCGGCGCAGGGTGGCGTCCGCCATGTCGGTGAGTTCCGCGCGCCTTCTGGTATCAAAATAACTTTCCAGAGCGGGGCGAAAAAAAACGGTGGCGGAAGCCGCGATAATGGACGTCAAAATGATGACGACGACAAGCTCCACAAGCGTAAAGCCTCTTTGGGCAAAACGACGGGCGGAAGAATAAAGAATGCGGGCGCGTCCCATAGCGTTTCCTACTCGTCCCAGCGCATACGCAGCGCCGTCAGTTCAAAAGTTTCCGTTCCTTTTGCCGTTACGATGACTTTGATAAGGCGCGCGTTGTCCGTATTGGTGATTCCCCCTGGCGCGCTCGCGGGTTTTTGTACCTGCACCGCGACGCGATACCCCGCTACGGGAGAAAGCGTCGTAGCGGCGCCGTCAATGTCGCAGAACACGCCGGGCGCGCCATTGGTATAGTTGTTGTACCAGTCCAATGTCTCCGCGCCGGATCGCCCGCAGGAGTGACCCCCGGGATTTCCTTCAGACTGCGTCGGGGTTTCAAAGGGTTTCGCGGTAATTTCCTCCAGCATTTCTTCGGCAATAGCGACCATTTGTTTGTGGATGACCGGATCGGCGCTGCCCCTGACGCTGATCATGTACGCGGAGAGAATGCCCGCCAGACCTACCGCGATAATCACAATCGCCATGATCAGTTCCGGGAGGCTGAATCCGCGGCTACGGAGCGGCTGTTTAACGGACATAGCCTGTTTCTCCAACGACCTCAATCGCGTCGGTTCCGCTGACGGCGATATTGGTATTCCAGTATGCCGTACCCGCGCTGTTCGCGGTGATGCTGCCGTCTGGCTGAAAATAGAGAGTTCCGGTGGTTGTGATTCGCGCGGAAGGATGGCCGCTCAGGGCGTCTGCGCCTTGCTTGCCCTTGATCCCTTGCAGAGGCAGATTGCATGTGACGGACGGATGCGCGTTCGCGATGGTCAGCATGACGTTTTCCGTGTTCAGCGCGGCGCAGACCAGACGCCGATGGCTGACAGCGCTTTTTTGCGCGTAACGCAGAGCGGTGGTCACGTCATCACGGAAAGCATGCTGCGCGTACATTTCCGTGCCTTGCATAAAACGGGGAATGGCCGCGCCCGCCAGAATGGAAATCAGGATCATCACGATCACCAGCTCTGTCATGGTAAAGCCGCGCTCCGGCGTCGGGCGTGTACTGCCGGGACGGGAGACGCCAAAGAGAAAAACACCGCGCGCGTTCATTTTATTTCATGAGAAGAAAAGCAATGCGACATGTTTGAATAGCATGGAATGATACGCTTTTGCCGTTGTTTTCGCGCGGGTTTGTCAGAAGCGGATCAGGGCATGATGGCGCGGCGCAGCGCGGGTTTGGCGGAAAGGACGGCGTTTCCGCGCTTGACTGCCGTATCCAGCGCGGCTTTGGCGGGTTTTTTTCCCGCCCAGACCTGCTCCAGCTCCTCATCCGCGATGATTCTGATCGGATCCAGCAGAGAAACGCGCAGAGGCAAGGCTGCCCCTCGGCCTTTCAGGGACGAGATGGCGGTATTCAGCGTTTGTTCTTCATCTTTCAGGAGCGTACCTCTGACAGCGTCCAGCGCGGAGGGCGTGAGCGGCAGAAAACCGCCCGTGCGGGAAATTTCAATTTGCGTATCCGGCGCGAGTAAAAACGCGAGGAAGCGGGCGATATTCCGATAGGTTTTGGGTTTGTACCCCTGACCAACCCAGAGCGAAGCGCCGGCAGCCAGCGTGTGGCGCGCGCCGCCCGGAAGATCGTTGTGAAAAGGCAGGGGAGCCGCGCCCAGTTCCATTCCGGGCGCGTCGGCAAAGTAGGTCTGCGCGTCGGCATTGGTCGTGATCATCGCGCATTCGCCGCTGTAGAAATGGCTATCCGCTTCATTGGCGCGGCCAAAATTCTGAAAGTAGGCCGCTTTGTGCCAGGAGGCCAGAAGCGCGATATGCTTGACCTGAAACAGGCCGTTGAAGGAAAACACGCCTTTCGCGCTGGCAATCGGCGCGCCGGAAATGGCGCTTTGATTGTCAATATGCACCCATACGGGCCAGGAAGAAGTATAGGGACAGAGGACGCCCCGATCCATCAAAGCGTCCGAGACCCGCTGCATTTCCTGCCAGGTGGCGGGCGGCGCGTCGGCGTCCAGCCCAGCTTGGCGGAACAGACGCTTGTTGTAGAACAATACCGGCGTGGAAAAGGCAAGCGGCAGAGCCATGGGAAGCGCGCGGCCAGATTCGCTGGTCAGGTTGGCGGACAATCCCCCGGAGGGCAGCGCGAAGCCCTCTTCCCGCAGAAGCTGATGAACCGGTTTGAAGGCGGTTTTGTTGGCGAGAAAACTTGCGATTGTGCCGGGCGTAGCCAAATTGAGCGGTTCGGGTTTTTTCCGACCGGGGGCTTCCTGGATGAGGCGGATACGCATGGCGTCTGGCGCCGAGCTATTTTGTTGATTAAAACGCTCGACAAGCGCCGCGAGCCGCATCGCGTTGGCAGAGGAAAGCGCGTGCGCGAATTCAATTTCGTTGGCGGCTTCGCCGCCGGGGGCGACTGCGGCCTTTGTTTCTTTGCGCGCGGGTTTTTTCGCTTGGGCGGCTTCGGCGGGCAGTTCCGCGGCGCAAAATCCGCACAGAAGCAGGACAAAGAAAGCGGATCGGGCGCGGCGGGAGAAAAAAATAGGCATGGCAGAATTCCTTGCGATGTTGGCGTTTGCGTGGCGCGGACAGAGGAGCGCCGACGCGGAAAAGGAATATTTGGCCGCCGTTTATACACTTTGCGCCGAAATGCTTCAACGCCTCGGATAAGGACGATGGCAGAACCGCGAGCCGATTCCATTGCGCGATCGCCGGACGGGGAGAATTGGGCAAGGCGCGTCAGGAAAGTCCGGCGCGGGTTTCCAGCGCTTCCCAGCGTGTCATGAGTTCCAGCAATTCCATTTCCAGAGACGAGGCGCGTTCCGCGAGGGCGCGCGCCGTATGGGGCGCGCGGTGGGTTTCCGGTTTTTCCAGGTCGCGCAGCAGCGCGGACTGTTCTGCTTCCAGACGCGCGATGCGCTCTGGCAGGGCTTCCAGTTCCCGGATCTCTTTCCAGCTTAGGCGTTCGTTGGAATGGTCTTTTGGCGCGGTTTCTCTTTTTCTTGGCTTTTTTTCGGGCGGTTTGGCGTCTGCTTTTCCCGTTTCGGGCGCGGCGCTTTTCGCGCGCGCCGCTTGCCAATCGCTGTAACCGCCCGCGTATTCGCGCCATAGCCCTCCGCCTTCCGCAACCAGCGTTTGCGTGACAACCTGATCCAGAAAGGCGCGGTCATGGCTGACCAGAAAAAGCGTGCCAGAATATTCCTGCAACAGCGCTTCTAAAAGTTCCAGCGTTTCGATGTCCAGATCGTTGGTCGGCTCGTCCAGCACCAGCACGTTGGCGGGGCGGGCAAAAAGCCGCGCGAGTAAAAGCCGGTTTTTCTCGCCGCCAGACAGAGTCTTGACTGGCGAACGGGCGCGCTCCGGCGCGAACAGAAAATCTTCCAGATACCCAATGACATGCTTTCTCGTCCCGCCGATTTCTATATGGTCGGAACCGGGGGAGATGACGTCAATGAGCCGCGCTTCGGGGTCAAGCGCCGCGCGGAATTGATCAAAATAGGCGACAGTCTGTCGCGTGCCGCGCCGAATTTGCCCTGCGTCCGGGGAAAGATCGCCCAGGATAAGACGCAATAGCGTGGTTTTCCCCGCGCCATTCGCGCCGATGAGTCCGATTTTGTCGCCGCGCAGAATGCGCGCGGAAAAGTTCCGCACGATGATTTTTTCTCCGAACGCTTTGTCAACCGCTTCCAGTTCCGCGATCAAGCGCCCGCTTTGCGTTTCTTTTCCGCCCGAGTCCAGACGAAACCGCGCCTGCCCCAGACGCGCGCGGCGTTCCTCTCGCGCGGCGCGTAATTTTTCCAGACGGGCGACGCGAAAAGCCGCGCGCGTCCGCCGCGCTTCCACGCCCTTGCGCCGCCAGGCTTCCTCCGCGTCCAGCAGCCGGTCCGCCTTGCGTTCCGTGACAATTTCTTCCTGGAGCAGCAGTTCCTTTTTCTTCTGATAGGCCGCGAAATTGCCCGGAAAACTCAGGATCCGACCGCGATCCAGTTCCACAATGCGCGTCGCCAAACGATCCAGAAAATGGCGGTCATGTGAAATGAAGCAGAGGGCGAGATGAGATTCCAGAAGCAGCGCCTCCAGCCAGTCAATGGAGGAAGTGTCCAGATGGTTTGTCGGTTCGTCGAGGAGCAGAACATCCGGCTCAAGAGCAAAAGCGCGCGCCAGCGCCAGCCGTTTTTTCTCCCCGCCGGAAAGTTTTTCGACCGGCATGGCCGCGGAGAGGGAAAAACGGTCGACCAGCCGCTCGGCCTTTGCCCGCCAGTTCCAGGAGCCTTCCGTCTCCAGCGCGCGCTGGAGCGTGTCCAGTTTGAGGAGCTGTTCCTGTGCATGGCTTTGGGCAAGCGTTTGCGTGATGTTCTGGTATTCAGAGATTTGCCGGACGGGGTTGCCCATCCCTTCGGCAATGCTTTGAAAGACGGTCATTCCCGGCGCAAACGTATTTTCCTGCGGCACGTGAGCGATACGCGCGCCATCGCGCCGCCAGGCAATGCCGTCGTCCAGAGCGGCTTGTCCCGCCAGAGCCGACAGCATGGACGATTTTCCTGTGCCGTTGCGTCCAATCAGCGCGACGCGCTCCTCCGCGTCCAGAGAGAAATCCACTTGATCCAGCAGGGCGGTATGCCCGAAAGAAAGACAAGCGCGTTCGAGTTTCAACCACATCAGGAAAAAATTTCGGACGCATATTGGTAACGCGCGTCAATCGCTCCCAATATCTGGATGCTTTCCTCGTCGTTCCAGTTAATGCCCATTGTGCGGCAGGCGAGGCTGGAGATACGGCTTACCCGGTTGAATTCGCGGCGCGGAAGATCCAACGCCTGGACGATGACGTCCGCGATATGCGTTAGGGCGGGAATTTTTTCGGTCAGCGCTTTTTCGTTTTGCGCGTGGTGATTGGCAATGGCGGAGACGAGATCGGCGGGAATACGCCAATATTCCGCGACAATCCGGCCAATCTCGCAGTGGTCCATGCCGAAGCGCTCTTGCTCGGCGGCGCAGACGTCCGCGCCGTGTACTTCCACGCTTAGGCGTACCTGCTGAAATTCCAGCGGATACGAGTAGGCGAGCCAAAACTGCCCCAGGTCATGCAGCATTCCGGCGACCAGCGCGCAATCCGGGTTAACGTTGACTCTGAGCGCGAGTTCCTGCGCGGCAATGCCTACCGCGAGACTGTGCGCCCAGTGAAAGTGCTTGCCGACAAAATTAACGGTGAAGTCCGCGATGCTCGCGGCCAGCACGATTTTTTTGACGCGGGAAAAGCCGATGAGAGAGACCGCCGTATAGACGTCCCGCGCTTCCGGCCATCCTTCGTGCCGAAGCAGCCGGTTTCCCGCAGCGAGCACTTTGCCGGTAATAATCGGATCGCGCTCAATATGACGCGCGAGCGTCATCATGCTGGCGCTATCGTCTTCCAGATCGGCCATCAGCTCAATCACAATTTGCGGAAACGCCGGCAAACTCTCAACTTGCCGGACAATATCTTCGGAAGTAATCGTGGGCATGGGAGTTCCTTTCTCAGGCCGCGCGGTAGGAAAGCACCGCGTCGAAAAACGAGCGGACGTCCGGGTCGCTCATGTCCGCGCCGGAAAAAATGGCTTGCAGACGATGGATTTGCTCTGTCTCAAACTGCTCTCGCGCCAGCTGTCCGCGCGTATCTTCTTCCGCTACGCAGACATATTGGGCGTGATGCGCGCGCAGCTGCGCCAGATTGGCCTGTGTCAGCGTGTGTTCAACCGGAAGATTAAGCACCACGCGGCCATGCTCTGACAGCATAATGGGAGACGCGAGCGCCATGCCGGAGGAGACGGAAAAAAGAGGCAGAAAACGCGGTCGTTTAGGCATGACAGACTCCTTTTGCGTTTTATTTTTAATGACATGAAAATGTCTCTGGAAGCCGCATTATAACGCAAATTTCCTTTGTAAAATCTGCGGGATAGCCGCATCATTCCCGCCAAAATCGCGGCAAAAAAAGGAAATGGCGGGTTTTGCCTTTCCGGTCATGATTGGACGCGAGGGCATAGGACAGAGATAATGACGACCCTGTGCGGAAGGAAAGAGAAAAAACGTGCTGTTGCTGATCGACAACTATGATTCTTTTACCTATAACCTGGCGCAGTATTTCGGCGAGCTGGGCGAAGAGGTGCGGGTGATCCGCAACGACGCGATTACGCTTCCCGAAATTGCGTCTTTGACGCCCGACTATTTGGTATTTTCTCCTGGCCCATGCGCGCCGGCGCAAGCGGGAATTACGCTGGAAGGCATTCGTGCCTTTGCGGGGAAAATTCCCATACTGGGCGTCTGTCTGGGGCATCAGGCGATTGGGGAGGCTTTTGGAGGCAGAGTTGTCCGCGCCCGACGCATGATGCACGGCAAGGCGTCTTTGATTCATCATGACGGCGCGGGCGTTTTTCGCGGTCTGCCGGAACCGCTGACGGGCGCGCGTTATCACTCTCTGGCAGTGGAGCGCGAAAGCCTTCCGGAGTGTTTGGCCGTGACCGCCTGGACGGACGACGGTGAAATTATGGGCGTGCGGCATCGAACATTTTTGGCCGAGGGGGTGCAGTTTCATCCAGAATCGGTGCTCTCCGAGCAAGGACACGCGCTCTTGCGTAACTTTTTGCGGGGCGCGTAGCCCTTTTGCTGTTTTGCCGCGTTTTTTGTTTTAAGGATGGATGATGATTACTCCTCAGCAAGCGTTGCAGCGTGTTATTGAACACCGGGAAATTTTCTATGACGAGATGATTTCCCTGATGCGTCAGATTATGGCGGGCAAGGTTTCTCCTCTGATGACCGCGGCTATTTTGGCGGGATTGCGCGTCAAAAAGGAGACGGTGGGTGAAATTGCCGCCGCAGCGACGGTAATGCGCGAGCTTGCCAGCAAAGTACCGGCGCATAGCGCGCGCGACGATCTTTTGGATGTGGTGGGAACGGGAGGGGACGGATCGTTTACCTTCAATATTTCCACCGCCACCATGTTTGTCGCAGCGGCTGCGGGCGTTCGCGTGGCCAAGCATGGCAATCGCAGCATTTCCTCCAAGTCGGGCAGCGCGGACGCGCTGATCGCGCTGGGCGTCAATCTGGATCTGACGCCGGAGCAAGTGGCGGAGTGTATTGATACTCTGGGAATTGGCTTTATGTTTGCGCCGCGCCATCATGGCGCGATGAAGAATGTCGCGGCGGTGCGCGGGGAAATGGGCGTGCGCACCATTTTCAATATTTTGGGGCCGCTGACGAATCCGGCGGAAGCGCCGAATACTCTGCTGGGCGTGTTTCATCCTGATTTAGTCGGGATTTTGGTGCGGGTTATGGAGCGGCTGGGCGCGAAGCACGTGCTTACGGTCTATGGCATGGACGGCATGGATGAGGTGAGCCTGGGCGCGTCCACAATGGTTGGCGAACTGAAAAACGGCGTTGTTTCTGAATATGAGATTCATCCGGAGGATTTCGGGATTCGCATGGCGGGTCTGCGTAATTTCAAAGTAGCGGGGGTGGAGGAATCGAAGCAGATCGTGATTTCCACGCTGGAGAATACGCAAGGCCCCGCGCTGGACATTGTGACGCTCAACGCGGGGGTCGCGCTGTATGCCGCGAACAAGGTATCCAATATTGGCGATGGGGTGGAGCGCGCGCGGGAGGTGATCAAAAGCGGCGCCGCGCGCGCCAAGCTGGAAGAATTCGTGCGCTTCACGCAACGGTTTGCGGCATGAGCGATTTGCTGCGCCGTATCTTGTCGGACAAACACGAGGAAGTCCGGGCGCGGCGCGCAAAAACGCCTTTGGCGGAGCTGCGCGCCGCCGCTTTTGATATGCCGCCTACGCGGAATTTCTCGGCGGCGATTGTGGATCGCGTGAGAAAGAAAGAGGCGGCGGTTATCGCGGAGATCAAAAAGGCCAGTCCTTCCCAGGGGGTGATCCGGCCTGATTTTTATCCGGCGGATATTGCCGCGTCTTATGCCGAACATGGCGCGGCCTGTCTTTCGGTTTTGACGGACGCGCCGTATTTTCAGGGCTGTAGCGCGTATTTGCGGGAAGCGCGCGCCGCTGTCGCGCTGCCTGTGCTGCGCAAGGATTTTATTGTGGACGCCTATCAGATTTTTGAGGCGCGGCAGATGGGCGCGGACGCGATTTTACTGATTGTTTCGGCGCTGACGGATGGGCAATTGCGGGATTTTGAGGGACTGGCGCGGGAGGTCGGCCTTTCTGTATTGGCGGAAAGCCATAGCGACGAGGAGCTGGCGCGCGCGCTTTGCCTGGAGACTCCGCTGATGGGCGTCAACAATCGTGATTTGCGGACGTTTACGGTTTCTTTATCCACAACGCTGACTTTGTCGCGCGACATGCCGCCGGGGCGCGTCGCGGTGGCGGAGAGCGGTATTCATACGCGGGCGGATGTGGAAACGCTCGAAAACGCGGGCGTCCATGCTTTTTTGGTGGGAGAGGCGTTTATGCGCGCCAAAGAGCCGGGAGAGGCGCTTGCGCGGTTGTTTGGCCGCGCCGTTCCTTCCGAGGAGGTTTCTGGAACGTCGGAATGGGACATGTCCGGGAAAAGCTGAATCAGAAGGATATATTTTTACGGTTTGTCCGCGCGCAAAGAATAACGGCAGCCATTGAAAACGTCCCGTTCCGGGCGGTACAGCGTCGTTTCGATTTCCAGGAGGCTCGTCACGGAATGAAACAGGACGTCGTGCGAGACCGTCTCATCCGCCGCCTTGCGCCGCAGGCAGTTTTCGTCGATGCGATCCAGGCGTTTCATCGTTTCCGAGAACCAGAAAAGCATCGGGATGTGTTTCTGCTCTTT
>JAIRPW010000039.1 GCA_031256795.1 Zoogloeaceae bacterium
AACGCCGGGGATTACGCCGCAGCTTTTGAACCTCTAGCCGCCGCCTTAGAACAGGAACCGGACAACCCGCTCCCGTCTGCGTACCTTGCTTTTGTGGCCGCCCATCAAGGGCTTATACAAGAAGCACGTGATTTCATTACCGAATGCGAAAGAATTGCGCCGCACCGCGCCGACCTTATCGCCGCTTTCGGCGAAACCTTGCTCAAGGCCGAGCAAGCCAACATTGCCGCTGAATATCTGGAAAAAGCCATTGGCAAACAGCCGGATTTATACGCCGCCTACCCGGCATTAGGGCAAAGCCTGCATCTTTGCGGACGCCATGAGGAAGCCGCAGCCATCCTGCAATCCGTCGCGCAAATTCCCTCTGCCGCGCAAACGAGCATTCGGGAAACCTTGCTGCAAATCCAGATGGAATGCGGCGGCGATTCCCCGCTGAAGTCAAGTATGGAGGATGGGCTGCTCCGCATTCGCATTACGAATCAATGCAATGCCCAATGCCGTTTTTGCGGAATCAGAGCATGGCCAAAGCATGAGCAATCCATGTCAATGGATAAGACCGTTTTGTACGAATACTGCAAACCGTTATACGAAAAAATAAAAATTTTGCTGCTGACAGGGGGCGACCCGATTGCGGCAAAAGAAGGTTTTAATTTCTCGCGCTTTATTTCCGAAAACTATCCCCGCGTCACGCTTTTTCTGGAATCAAACGGTATTGCTTTCACCAAAAAATGGCAGGAACTTGCCAAAGATAATCTATGCACCACGCACTTTTCCATCAACGGCAGCAGCGCCCAAATATACGAGGCGGGCTGTTGGGCTTCTCCCGGAGGAAAGGCTTACAACAAAACGTTAGGGCATATTGAATCGTATATTGCCTTATTGCGGCAAAGCGGATTGGAGGTTTTCGCGCCCGATATTTCAATGGTCATCAATAAAGATACCGCTTCAGACGTCCGCGCATTTGTACGCAAAGGTCTGGAAATGGGGGTGCGTTTCTGTTTGTTCTATTTCGACTATACCGAAAACAACATGGCGTCGCCGTATTTCGGACGCCCCGAAACATCGCGTCCGGCACTCGCCGAATTGATGAAACTGGAAAGAGTGCTGGCGAAAAAATTCTTTATTTATTTTCGCCTCTGGATTCCGCTGAAAGAGTCAGAACTTTTACAACCCCAAATAGACGCCATCCCGTTACACGAATTAGAGGCGGAATACGCCGACATTCTGGTATGCGCGCAAGGCCGCTCTATGCTGCGCGAGCATGAAGAACGCCAGCGCATCCGCGCCGAACGGGGCAAGAAAATCCATACATGGGACGAGGACTGGACGCCCACCATCCGGCAAACCCAAGTTGGCGGCCAAACAATCTGCGCCGCGCCGTACCAGATGCTGGATATTTATCCTCATCACGCCGCAGAATGCTGCGGCTGGATTACGCCCCGCATCCGTCTCGACAATTGGATTCAAAACGGCGCCATTGACTGGAATCGCCTGTTTAACTCGCAGCAGATGAAAACCTTGCGCCAAGATATGCTCAACGGCGGTTACAGCCTGTGCCAAAAATGCTGCCCTCTCAATCCGCGTTACAACGAATTGTGTTCGCCGCACCGCTACGGTTTTGACCGCGTTGAGCGCCCATGCGGGGAAATCGAAGCGCCTCCCCGCACACCCACGCCCCAAAACCTCCCGCCGCAAGAGCTATAACCCCAAAGTTTTTAAGGCATGGAACAGCGCGCGGAAATTTCGCGGCGGCTTTTGCTCCGCCGCGTCCTTCAGGGCGGCGCGGCGCAATTGCCGCAAGCGCGTCACATCCGCATCCGGACAATTCGCGGCGATTTCCGCCAGCGCCCCCGCTTCGTCCTCCAAAAGCCGCTGGCGCAGCGTCTCTATCCGGTGCAGACGCGCAATCTCCGTTGCGGATTCTCCCGATAGATCCGCCAGCACGGCGCGAATCGCCGCGGCGTCCCCCTCCTCGCGCAGCAAACGCCCGATATACCGCAGCTGCCGTCTGCGCGCGGAAAGCTTCCGGATTCGCCCATACTCCAGCACCGCCTCCCGTAATGCGTCCGGCAGCGGCGCGCGCGTAATCTGCTCGCGCGTCAGGCGCGTCAAATCCTCGCCCAGCGCTTCCAGCGCGTGCGTCTCCGCCTTGACGCGCGTCTTTGAGGGACGCTCCCGCGCCTCTTCCTCCGCGTCGTCCCGGATTTTGTTCGTAAAAGAATTTTTGCGCATGGTTTCCTTTTAACGCTCCGGCTCAGACGCAACGCGCGGCGCTTTCGCGGCGGAATTATGCCAGTGCCCATAGCCAATCAAATCCGCCAAAAGCCGCGCCAGTCCATAACACAACCAGCCCGCGCAGCGAGAAAAAAAACTCTGCCGCCCAAAGGCGCGTTCCGTCGTGTCATGCCGTATCGCCAGACACAGACTTTCCGACAGCTGCCGCGCGAACGCTTCATCCAGCACGGCGATATTGCTCTCTTTCGCCATAAATAAACTCAAAGGATCAATGTTGGAAGAGCCCACCGTTGCCCAGCGCTCATCCACCACCGCGACTTTGGCATGTAAAAATCCGCTCCGGTAATAAAAAACGCGAATGCCCGCCGCGATCAAGTGGTCGTACAAAGCCTCCGTCGCGTAATGCAACAGCGGATGATCGCTTTTGCCCTGCACCAGCAGCGTTACCCGCACCCCGCGCCGCGCCGCGGCCAGCAGCGCGTTCCTGAAACGCCATCCCGGCAGAAAATAAGCGTTGGCCAGCGTGACGGAACGCTTCGCCCAGCGCAAGGCGTCCAGGTACGCATTGGGAATGCTGCCGCGCCGGTAAAAATTATTACGCGGCAAAAACATGACTTTCTGTCCCTGCGCGGACTCAGGCGTCGGCGCGACGGATTCCGCCCACGAAAACCCCGGCAACCGCAGACGCCGCTGAAAGCTGGCCAGCGCCACAGCCTCCCAGGTACGTCGCATGGCGGCAAGAATGTGCGCGAGGATCGGCCCCTCCACCCGCGCCGCGTAATCAAAACGCGCGCCCATTCCCGGCGGCGTATTGTCGTCATCAATAATATTGATTCCGCCGATAAAAGCGACGCGCCCATCCAACGCCACGAGCTTGCGGTGCAAACGCCGCAGACGATAACGATGCAGACTAAAACGCGCGATTTCCGCGCGATACACAAGATAACGCGCCCCAGACTCCAGAAACCGCGCGCCGAACTTTTCCGGAAAATGCCGCGCGCCAAACCCATCCACCAGCACCCGCACCGCAACCCCGCGCCGCGCTGCGGCGCACAGCGCGTCCGCTACCGAGCAGCCCACCGCGTCATCCGCGAAAATATAGCTCTCCAGAAAAATTTCCCGCCGCGCCTCCCCAATGGCGCGCAGCAGCGCCGGAAAATACTCCGCGCCGCAGCGCAAAAGCTCCACATGATGCCCGCCAATAAAACGATCGTTCCCCGCGCGCGGCATAAGAATTCCGCAAAACAACAGAAAATCAGGATAATTCCAGCATACGCGCCAGCGCCTGCCGCGCGCTTTCCGCCTCTTTTTCCGGCACGGAAATGGGGTTGACCACCGCGCCTTGCGCAAGATTCTCCAGCGTCCAGGCCAGATGCGGCAGATCAATGCGCTGCATGGTCGAGCACATGCAGACCAAAGGCGACATGAAACGCACGATTTTCCCCTCCGCGGCCACTTCCCGCGCCAGACGCTCCACAAGATTCAGCTCCGTGCCAATCAGCCAATGTCCGGGCGAAGCGGCCTGTTTGACGCGGTTGACGATAAATTCAGTCGAGCCTACCTCGTCCGCGGCGGCGGCCACCGCAAACTCGCATTCAGGATGCGCAAGGACGCGCCCCTCCGGGTATTGCGCGCGGAAAGCGTCAATCTGACTTTTTCTGAACATTTGATGCACGGCGCAATGCCCCTTCCAAAGCAGGATGCGCGCGCGCGCAATCTCTTCCGGCAAAAGCCCGCCCAGAGGTACGTCCGGGTCCCAAACCCGCATTTCCTCCAGCGGGACGCCCAAACTGTGCCCTGTCCAGCGCCCCAGGTGCTGATCCGGGAAAAAAAGAATTTTCTGCCGGCGGCGAAACGCCCAGCGCGCCACCTCCCCCGCGTTACTGGAGGTGCAAACGATCCCGCCGCGTTCACCGCAAAAAGCCTTCAGATCCGCGGCGGAATTGATATAGGTGACGGGCGTAAAGATTTCGTTCGCGTCGCATACTTCCGCAAGCTCCCGCCAGCAGCGTTCCACTTTGGCCAAATTGGCCATATCCGCCATAGAACAGCCGGCGGCCAAATCCGGAAGAATTACGGTCTGCTCCGGACGGGAAAGCATCTCCGCGACTTCCGCCATAAAATGCACGCCGCAGAAAACCAGGAAACGCGCATCCGTTTGCGCCGCCAGACGCGCGAGTTTCAGGGAATCTCCCGTCAGATCCGCGTGCCGGTAAACCTCCGCGCGCTGATAATGATGACAAAGCAGAACGACTTCCTTGCCCAGCGCGCGGCGCGCCGCGACAATACGTTCGTCGCATTGCGCCCCGGAAAGGTCCCGGTACGCGGAAAAGGGCAGCGGCGCGGCAGAGGCGGTCATTGCGATTCGCCGTGAAACCAGGGCAGCCCCGCCAGACGCCAGCCGCCAACTTTGCCGCGCTGCCGGTTCGCGTCATGCTCCCCCTCAAAGCCTTCCAGAACGTTATAGCAGGCGGTGTATCCCGCGCGGGCAGCGGCAACGGCGGCCTGCTCCGAGCGTTCGCCGCTGCGGCACAAAAAAAGCAGCAGGGACTCCGCGTCTGTCTGAGCGCGCAGCTGCGGCAGAAAATAGGGATTTTCCTCGCCGCTGGGATAGCGCGCCCACTCGATTTCGACCGCGCCGGGCACGCGCCCGACAAAATCCAGTTCCGCGCGGGTGCGAATATCCACCAGGCGCGCGCCCGGCGCGTTCTTCCAGACATAATGCGCTTCCTTGGGCGTCAGCGCGCCCGCGAAGGGAAGTTTCCGCGCTTCCGCGCGTTCGCGCGCCAACCGCAGCAAATCCGAAAGGGTTCCCATAAGAAGCGTCCAATCTTAAAAAACCGTTGCAGTATAGCGCGGCGCGGCACAAAAATCCGCGCCCGCTCAAACCGGCCAGACCTCCGCGGGACAAGAAAAAGCGAGCAGACGGGTAACGGCGCGCGCAAAACGCTCCGCGTCGTCGCTCGCCGCGAAAATCAGCCGCCCCCGCCCGCCCAAATGGCTTTCCCGCAAAAGCCGCGCTTCCGTCTGCCGCGCCACCGCCTCGCCGCTATCCACGATGATCGTCCCGGCGGGCGTCCGCGCGGCGATTTCTTTCCGCGCCCACGGGTAATGCGTACAGCCCAGCGCGACAGCGTCCGCCCCCGCCGCGTTGAGCGGCGCAAGATACCGATCCAGCAAGACGCCTGCCGCCGCGCTTTGCGCGCCCTCGCGCTCAATGACCTCGGCAAGCCCCGGACAGGGACAGGCGATCACCGTCGCGTTCTTCGCGCAATCGGCGACAAGCCGGGAAAAGCGCTGGCTCTCCAGCGTGCGCGGCGTGGCCAGCACGCCGACAACGCCTGTTTTGCTCGCGGCCACCGCGGGCTTCAGCGCGGGTTCCAGCGCGATCACCGGCTTTTGCGTTTCTTTGCGAATATCCGATACCGCCGCCGCCGTCGCGGTATTACAGGCGACAACCAGCGCTTTCGCGCCGCGCGCCCACAGCGCCGCGGCCACCGCGCGACCGCGCGCGCGCAAAAAATCCTCCGGCTTATCGCCATAGGGAAAATGGCGCGTATCCGCAAAATAGACAAAATCTTCGTTCGGCAACCGCGCGCGCAAAGCCAGAAGCACCGTCAGCCCGCCCAGACCGGAATCCCAGACGGCGATAGGTTCCCGGTCAGACGCGCGCGCGGTTTTTCCCGACGTCTCATGCGCCGCTTGATTCGCCGCGTCAGGATTTTCTTTCATTTCCGCGCGCCGCGCGCCAGTATTCAATTTGCGTACATTATCCAAAATTATAGGGAATCCGCAGGATTCCCCCTCTCTCGCCCTATTCAAATTATACGATGTCGGCGCAATGTTTTTGAACGTCCCGCAAACGGAAAGTTTTGCGCCTTTACAGTTTGCGCGCAAGTCTGGACAATACGGATTTTCCCCGACGCGCGCGACAACAAAATATGGGGCAACAAGCCAATACTGCGCTGCCAGATGGCTTTCAGATTGAAGGCTATACAATCATCCGCCAGATTTCCATTGGCGGCTTTTCCATTGTGTATCTGGCCAAAGACCCCTCCGGACAAAACGTCGCGCTCAAGGAATATCTGCCCAATTCGCTTGCCCTGCGCCGCAGGGGCGAAATCACGCCGATTATCAAGCCGGAATATCAGGATTCCTTTCGCTACGGTCTCAAGTGTTTTTTTGAGGAAGGCCGCGCCCTGGCGCGCCTGTCGCACCCCAACGTCGTGCGCGTATTTAATTTTTTCCGCGCCAACGAAACCGTCTATATGGTCATGCAGTATGAGCAGGGGCGCACGCTGCAGGAATTCATCAAAAAGCATAAAGGACATATTTCCGAGCGTTTTCTGCGCGGAATTTTCGTGCGCCTTCTGAACGGTTTGCGCGTCGTGCATAGCAATAAGCTCCTGCACCTGGACCTCAAACCTTCCAACATCTATTTGCGCCAGGACAATACGCCGGTGCTGATTGATTTTGGCGCGGTGCGGCAAGTGCTGCATACGGATTCGCCGGTTCTCAAACCGATGTATACGCCGGGATTCGCCTCTCCCGAACATTATGGCGATCGCAAGAATTTCGGCCCCTGGAGCGATATTTACAGTATCGGCGCCTCGCTTTATACCTGCCTGGCCGGCTCGCCGCCGCCGCCCGCCGACGAACGCCAGACGCGCGATACCATGCAGCTTGCGGCAAAGCGCTGGGAAGGAAAACATTCCGAACATTTTCTGAACGCGATTGACGACTGCCTGAAGCTGAATCACCTTCTGCGTCCGCAGAGCGCCTACAGTTTACAAAAAATGCTGGCGGAATCCACTGAACTGTCCGACATTTCCGTGCCGCCCGAAAAGTCTGTCTGGGACGGCAAACGTCTGGAGCTTGGGCAGAAATTTGAAAAAATCCTGAAAAGAATCAAATCTCCCACGCCATGAGATTCACTATTTATCAAGAAAGCCGCCGAGGCGGACGCTCCAATAACGAAGACCGGCTGGCGCATTGCTACTCGCGCGACGCCTTGCTTCTCATCGTCGCGGACGGAATGGGCGGGCATTATTTTGGTGAAATTGCCTCGCAAATCGCGGTACAGACGTTTGTCGACGCCTTTAAGAAAGAAGCGCAGCCCCGCGTTTCCGAGCCGTTCGCTTTTCTGCACGCGCGCGCCCTAGACGCGCATGACGCCATTCTGGAATACGCGAGGAAGCAGCGTTTCCCGGACGCGCCGCGCACTACGCTGGTGGCTTGCCTCGTACAGGATGGCGTCGCGCACTGGGCGCACGCGGGCGATTCCCGCCTTTATCTGATCCGCGACGGCGAAATTGCCGCGCGCACGCGCGATCATTCCATTGTCCAGCGAATGCTCGACGAAGGGCGCATCACCCCCAATGAAGCAAAGCGCCATCCCGATCGGAACCGGATTTACAGCTGCCTGGGCGGCCCGCAAAAACCTGAGCTTGATTTTTCCCACAAAACGCCGCTGCAAATCGGAGACGTTCTGGCGCTCTGCACAGACGGAGTCTGGGGGCCGCTGCCCAACGACGTCATGATCGCGCAAGCGCTGGAGGATAAAAACCTGATTCAGGCCGTTCCGCGCTTCATGGACCGTTTGGAGCGCATCTGCGGCGCGCAAAGCGACAATCTTTCCCTCGTCGCCGTGCGCTGGGAAGAAAATTACGCGGATTTTGATACCTCCAGCGTTTCCACGCAGGATATGAGCGTTACGGAAATCGCCACTTGCGTGGAGCCTTTCAGCAAACCGCCGCGCGCCGAACTTTCCGACGACGAAATTGAACGCGCCATTGAGGAAATCCGCGCGGCAATTGACAAATACGTGCCCGGACGCTGACCGCGCGCGCATTCTCCATTTCCCTTTTTCAGAAAGCCGCCATGCGCCCTTCCCAAAGACAAGCCGATGAACTGCGCCCGCTGACCTTGACGCGCGCTTACGCCCGTCACGCCGAAGGTTCCGCGCTCATTGCGGCGGGCGGCACGCGCGTGCTGTGCGCCGCAAGCGTGGAAGAAACCGTCCCCTCCTTTTTGCGCGGCAAGGGACGGGGCTGGGTCACGGCGGAATACGGAATGCTGCCCCGCGCTACGCACAGCCGCTCCGCGCGGGAGGCGGTCAAAGGAAAACAAACGGGCAGAACACAGGAAATCCAGCGCCTGATTGGCCGCTCCCTGCGCGCGGTCACGAATCTTTCCCTGCTTGCCGAACGGCAGATTTTGCTGGATTGCGATGTGTTGCAAGCGGATGGCGGCACGCGCTGCGCCTCCATTACCGGCGCCTGGATCGCGCTTCACGACGCCTGCGCCCGCTTGCTCGCGGAAGGGAAAATCGCCGCCATGCCGCTTCTGGATCACGTCGCCGCCGTGTCGGTGGGAATTGTGGACGGCGCGCTGGTGCTGGATATGGATTACGCCGAAGACTCTTCCTGCGACGCCGATATGAATGTCGTCATGACCGGCGGCGGAAATTTTGTGGAAATACAAGGCACGGCGGAAGGACAAACGTTTACGCGCGAAGAAATGAACGCGCTGCTGGATTTGGCGGCCTCCGGGATTGCCCGCCTGATTGCCGCGCAAAAAACAGCGCTCGCGGCGTAAGAAAAAGAAAGGCGCGCAATGGACGTTCTGGTGCTTGCCTCCAATAACGCGAAGAAACTCAAAGAGCTTGCCGCGATTCTCGCGCCTCTGCGCATTCGCCTACTCGCGCAAAGCGATCTGGGCGTACCGGAGGCAGAAGAGCCGCACCCGACCTTTCTGGAAAACGCGCTCGCCAAAGCGCGGCACGCTTCCCGGATCACCGGTCTGCCCGCGCTGGCGGACGACTCCGGGCTTTGCGTCGCGGCGCTCGCGGGCGCGCCCGGCGTGCTGTCCGCGCGCTATGCCGGAGAACCCTCCGACGACGCGCGCAATAACGAAAAACTGCTCGCCGCCCTGACCGGAGTACGCGATCGGCGGGCGCGTTTCGTCAGTCTGATCGCGCTCGTCCGCCATCCGGAGGATCCGCAGCCCCTGATTGCGGAAGGAGAATGGCGCGGAGAAATTTTGGAAGCCCCGCGCGGATCGGCGGGATTTGGCTACGATCCTTTGTTTTTTGACGCGGAGATGGGCTGCGCCTCGGCGGAACTGCCGCCGGAAATCAAAAACCAGCGTTCGCACCGCGGGGCCGCGCTGGCGGTTTTGCGGGAAAGACTCTTGCGGGAAATCCAGAAAGAGCGTCAGGGTTGAGACGCCCGCACAAAGCGAGAGATGAGCAAAACAAAAACAGTTTTTGTATGCGGCGAATGCGGGGCGTCCTCTCCAAAGTGGCAGGGGCAATGCCCGGATTGCGGCGCGTGGAACACGCTTTCCGAGCAGACGCTTGAGACCGGGAGCAAAAGCGCGCGCCGCTTTGACCCGCTCGCTCCGGGCGCAAAACTCACGCGGCTCGCGGAAATTGAGGCGCGGGAACTGGAACGCATCCCCACCGGCCTTGGGGAATTTGATCGTCCGCTGGGCGGCGGCCTGGTCGCGGGCGGCGTCACGCTCATTGGCGGCGATCCGGGAATTGGCAAAAGCACGCTGCTTTTGCAGGCGCTGGCCGGGATGTCGCATACGCGCTCCACGCTTTACGCGAGCGGAGAGGAATCCGGAGAGCAGATCGCGCTGCGCGCGCGCAGACTGGATCTCGCCGCCAGCGAAATGCCGCTGGCGACGGAAATCCACCTGGAAAAAATTCTGGACTTGCTGCGCGGCGTGCGTCCGCAGGTCGCGGTCATTGACTCCATTCAGACGCTCTGGACAGAACAGCTTTCTTCCGCGCCCGGCTCGGTTTCCCAGGTGCGCGAGTGCGCCGCGCAATTGACTCGTCTGGCCAAACAGCAGGGTACTGCCATTTTCCTGGTCGGGCATGTGACCAAAGACGGTTCCCTGGCGGGGCCGCGCGTGCTGGAACATATCGTGGATACCGTGCTGTATTTTGAGGGCGACGCCCATTCCAGCTTCCGGCTGCTGCGCGCTTTCAAAAACCGCTTTGGCGCGGTCAATGAACTGGGCGTATTTGCCATGACGGAAAAGGGATTAAAAGGCGTTTCCAATCCCTCCGCTTTGTTTTTGTCGCGGCATGGGCAGGAAGTACCCGGCTCCGCAGTCATGGTGACGCAGGAAGGAACGCGCCCCTTGCTTGTGGAAATACAGGCGCTGGTAGATACCGCGCACGGCGCGCCCCGGCGTCTCACGGTCGGCCTGGACGCGCAGCGGCTCGCCATGCTGCTCGCCGTACTGCACCGACACGCGGGAATCGCCTGCTTTGATCAAGACGTTTTTCTGAATGCCGTGGGCGGCGTGCGCATTCAGGAGCCGGCCGCCGATCTCGCGGCGATTATGGCCATCGTTTCCTCGCTGACCAGCCGTCCTTTGCCGCAAAAACTCGTGGTGTTCGGCGAAGTGGGGCTTGCCGGGGAAATCCGCCCCGCGCCCCGGGGACAGGAACGCCTGAAAGAAGCCGCCAAGCTGGGGTTTTCCCGCGCGCTCATTCCGGCGGCAAATCTGCCCCGGCAAGCGACGCCGGGAATGGAGACCATTGGCGTGACGCGCATTGACGAGGCGGTCGCGCGGCTGCGGGAAATTTCCTGACTTTCCGTCAGCCAGAATCTTCTGTCTGCCGAGGCGCAAGGCCGCCCAATGGGGAAAAATAATGCCCGCCGCATATTTCCCGGCGGAAGGGCAGTTATAATCTCATGGCATACCTATATGACTGCGTCGTGAAAAATGCGGCGTGAGATCAAAAAAGCCATTTCTGGAGACACGAATGACGATTAAAACAAAGTTGCTGCTGCTGGCAGCTTGTTCGCTGCTCGCCCTTTTCATCATAAGCGGTCTGGCGTTCTATGGCAGCGACGCTCTGGGGGACTCCCTGGAGCGGGTAACCGAAGCGCAGATTCCCGCGCGCGCCGCCATGAATAGAGTCCGATACGCAAAAATGGAAGCGCGTCAGGCCATGACCGAGATTGGCCTGTGGGAAACCGATTATTCCGCCAACGCCCGGCAGAAGTTTTTGGATATTCTGAAACGCTACGACGCCCAAATAGAAATCGCGCATACCGAGCGTAAGAATTACGGCGGCGTTGCGCGTCCTCCAGAAGTCGTGGAGGAGCTGAAACCCATCCGGGCGCGCTTCGGGGAAACCTGGGCGGCCTGGGAAGAAGACATTGCCAGAATCCGCCCGCTGCTGGAAAAGCTCACGGGACTCCCTCCGGGCGACGTGGAAAATCAGCGCGCCCTGATGGCGCAAATCTTTCCCATCTTCCGGGAACAAATCGACTCCTATGACAAACAAGACGCCGTATTCTGGGAACTGATCAAGGCCGAAGCCGCCCTCTCGGAAAAAACGCGCCAGGACAGCCGCAGCTCCGCCTCCTTCTTCAGAAGTCTGCAAATCACGGCTTTCATCCTGGCGGCGCTGGTCATCCTCCTGGTTTCCTGGCTCACCATCCGCGCCGTGATCACGCCGCTGGAACTCTCGCGCCAAACCATGGACGACATCTCTACGCGCAACGACATGACGCGGCGCGTACCGATTGACAGCGCCGACGAAATCGGACAGATGGTCAAGAGCTTCAATAACCTTGTAGCTCATGTGCAGGAAACCCTGAACTGCGTGCGCGGAAGCATCAGCGGCGTCTTGTCTACCGCCAACGCGCTTTCCCGGGCGTCCGCGCAGGTTGCCTCAAGCTCCTCCCAGCAGTCTAGCGCGACTTCGTCCATGGCCGCCGCCGTGGAAGAAATGACGGTCTCTATCGGCACAGTCTCCGGCAGCGCGGACGAAGCGCAGCAAACCACAACGGAAGCGGCGGATTTTTCCACGCAGAGCGGCGAAATCATCCGCCGCACCGCTTCCGAGATGAGCGAAATCGCCGAGAGCGTCAGCAAGGCCAGCGAAGTCATTCACGCCCTGGGCGAAGAGTCCCAGCAAATTTCCAGCGTGGTGCAAGTGATCAAGGAAGTGGCGGATCAAACCAATCTTCTGGCACTGAACGCCGCGATTGAGGCGGCGCGCGCCGGGGAGCAGGGAAGAGGCTTCGCCGTCGTGGCGGACGAGGTGAGAAAACTTGCCGAGCGCACGGCGCAATCTACCAGCGACATCAGCGGCATGATCGGCAAAATACAAACTTCCGCCACGGAAGCGGTCGGAAAAATGCAGCATGTCGTGGAGCAGGTGAATTCCGGTCAGGCGCTCGCGCAACAGGCGGGGGATCGCATCGCCTCGATTCAGGAAGGGGCTGGCCGCGTATCTTCCGCCGTGACGGAAATTTCCAGCGCGCTCAAGGAACAGAGCGTAGCCAGTCAGGAAATCGCCAAACACGTCGAAAATATCGCGCAGATGACGGACGAAAACAACGCCGCGGCGGAAGAAGTCTCTTCCAACGCGCGAAGCCTGGAAGAATTGGCGGAAAGCGCCAACACCTCCATTCAGGCTTTCAAACTGTAAAACCAGCGTATTCGGCGGGGCGCGAAATCAACCGGCCCCGCCGGATTTTGTCAGGCGATTTCTTCCAGCCAGGCCGCCTGAATCGCTTCCAGAATTTTTTCGTTGGAACGCGAAGGATCGTCGCTGAAACCCGGAAGCGCCAGCACCCAGGCGCGCAAGTCTACAAAATTGACCGCGGCGGGGTCTTGTTCCGCGCGCGTCTCGGATAGAGCGGCGGCAATCTCGTATATATCCGTCCATTTCATGCGTGTTTTCCTTCTCGCGCCTGATTGAGCGTGTATTTCGGCAATTCCAGCGTAAGCGGCGTTTCCGCCACGCGAGACTGGCAGGCCAAACGGGAACGCGCGGTCAATCCCCAGGCTTTTCCCAGCATATCCTCTTCCAAATCATCGGCGGGTTCCAACGATGAAAACCCCTCGCGCACGATGACATGGCAGGTCGTGCAGGCACAGGACATTTCGCAGGCGTGTTCAATGTCGACGCCATGCTCCAAAAGCGCCTCGCACAAGTTGCTGCCCGGATCCGCCTCAAAAGACGTCCCCTCCGGACACAGCGCCGCGTGCGGCAATACGGTCACTCTGGTCATTCCCCCTCCCTCTTGTTTTGTTCCAGGGGATTTCTTTTGCTTCCTTCGCGGGAAAACCCTGCGGCAAGGTCATCCAGTTCCCGCACGCTTTTTCCGGTCAGCGCGCGTTTGACCCCCTGATCCATGCGCCGCCGCGCGAATTCCTGGGTTTCATAGGCAAGGTCGTCAATCGCCAGGGAAATTTGACGGCGGTTATCCGTAAGCATCAGCGTTTGCAGCCGCGCGGCAGCTGCGCGCACGCGGGCGCGCTCCTCTTCAGAAAGCAGATTTCCGTCCTCTTGCAGCGCCGTCTCTGTCGCCTCAATGATGCGCTGCGCCTCTACCTGCGCCTCTTTCAGGGCGCGACGCTGCGCGTCCTCTTTCGTGTGCGCGAGAGAATCCTTGAGCATCGCGGCGATTTCATCGTCGGAAAGCCCGTAAGAAGGCTTGACCGTAACGCCCGTCTCCACGCCGGTCGTCTCTTCGCGGGCGGATACGGAAAGCAAGCCATCGGCATCTACCTGAAAAGTCACGCGCACCCGCGCCGCGCCCGCCACCATCGGCGGAATGCCTTTCAGCTCAAAGCGCGCGAGACTTCGGCAATCCTGCGCCAATTCCCGTTCGCCCTGCACCACATGAATCGCCATCGCGCTTTGCCCGTCTTTGAACGTCGTGAATTCCTGCGCGCGCGCGCAAGGCAGCGGCAGATTCCGGTCAATGATCTTTTCCGCGAGACCGCCCATCGTTTCCACTCCCAGGGAAAGCGGAATGACGTCCAGCAAGATCCAGTCTTCTCCCGTCCGGTTTCCCGCCAGAAGGTTGGCCTGAATTGCCGCGCCCAGCGCGACCACTTTATCCGGATCAAGATTGTTGAGCGGCTCCTGCCGGAAAAACTCCGCGACCGCCCGCTGCGCCTGCGGCATGCGCGTCGCCCCGCCAACCATGACTACGCCGCGCACATCCTCCGGGGTCAGCCGCGCGTCGCGCAGCGCGCGCCGAACCGCTTTCATCGTCTTGGCAATCAAATGCCCGGTAATTTCCGTAAATGTGCGCGTCGTCAGCGCAAGATCAACCGTCGCGCCGCCGGAAAGCCGCGCGGTCAGCGGCGCGGTTTCGTGCCGCGAAAGATATTCCTTCGCCTCGCGCGCGCGCGTCATGAGAATCTGCGCGTCCTCTGGAGAAAGCGGCGGCAGCTTTGCCTCCTCCAGCGCCCAGCAGAATATCCGCCGATCAAAATCATCGCCGCCCAAAGCCGAATCTCCGCCGGTGGCAAGAACCTCAAAAACACCGCGCGCCAATTTCAGGATAGAGACGTCGAAAGTGCCGCCGCCCAAGTCATAAATGGCGTAAATACCCTCGCTGGCGTTGTCAAGACCGTAGGCAATCGCCGCCGCCGTAGGCTCGTTTAAGAGGCGCAGCACATGAATGCCCGCGAGCTTCGCCGCGTCCCGCGTAGCCTGCCGCTGCGCGTCGTCAAAATAGGCGGGAACGGTAATGACCGCGCCGGTTAGCTCTCCGCCCAAATGCGCCTCCGCGCGCGCTTTGGCCGCCTTCAGAATCTCGGCGGAAATTTCCACCGGCGTTTTTTCCCCGGCGCGCGTTTTTAAACGCGCCAGACCAGATTGCTCCATAAAATCGTAAGGCAGCGTTTCATTATGCGCGACGTCCTGCCAGCCGCGCCCCATAAACCGCTTGACAGAGGCAATGGTATTTTTCGCGTCGCAGGCGCGGAAAGCCGCCGCCTCATAACCTACCGTCACGCCCCCTTCCGGAGGATAACGAACGACGGAAGGCAAAAGCGACCGGCCTTCCGCGTCATTTAACGTAACCGCCATGCCGCTTTTCACTGTAGCGACCAAAGTATGCGTCGTACCCAAATCAATGCCCGCCGCCAGCCTGTGCTGATGCGGCGCGGCGGATTCTCCAGGTTCAGAAATCTGAAACAATGCCATGCGTGTTCCTTGTGGGAAAAACGATTTTTTAAACCCGTCTTAAGCGGGATTTTTACTGCCGGAAACGCATTATCGCACGCGCCCCGAACAAACAAGAACGACAGCGCTCTCCGGAAAACCGCGCCGCCGCCCATGTCAAATCAGGGAACGGGAAATGGAATCACGGCAAGGAGCGGGACGTCGCGCGTCATTAAGATGGGCTGACGAGCGCCGTCCTGCTTTCCTCCTTTTCGCGCCAGGGCGCGACTTTGAAGAGCAGCAGCATTCCAGGGACGGCAAGCGCGGTACAGAACAGAAAAAACACGCTCCAGCCCAAATGCGCGACCAGAACGCCCGCAAACGCGCTGCACAAGGTACGCGGCGCCGCAGTAAGGCTGGTAAATAGCGCAAACTGCGCGGCGGTATAGGCCGGATGCGTGGCGCGCGCGATAAAGGCGGTAAACGCCGCCGTACCCAAGCCCACGCCCAAATATTCCGCAGAAATAACCGCCGCGAGCGAAGCATAATGCGCTTCCGTCAAGCGCCCCGCCGGAAACGGCCCTTGCGCGGCCAGCCAGGCAAAGCCCAAAATCGTGATCATCTGTACCGCGCCAAATACCCATAACGCGCGATTAATCCCGATTTTCACCATAATGACCGCGCCCGCCATTCCGCCAATCAGCATCGGCCACAGGCCCGCGTGCTTCGCCACAAGGCCAACATCCTCCTTGGAAAACCCCATGGTGCGATAAAACGGACTGGCCAGCGCGGTCGCCATGGAGTCCCCCAGCTTGTACAAAAACAAAAAGGCCAGCATCAGCAAAGCCCCCTGCCAGCCCACGCGCCGCAAAAATTCCAGAAGCGGCTCCACACAGGCCGCTCTCAAAGTGCGAGGCTGGCCCGGCGTCACGGGTTCGCTGACACACAAAGTCAAAAAAAGGCCGGGCAGCATGAAAAACGCGGTAATCCAAAATACGCTCGTCCAGGGCAGATGATCCGCGAGAACAAGCGCCAGCGATCCGGGAATCAGGCCGGAAATACGATAGGCATTGACGTGCATGGCGTTGCCCGGCCCCAATTCCTCGTCCGCGAGAATTTCTCGTCTGAAGGCGTCCAGCGCGACGTCCTGCGAGGCGGCAAAAACAGCGATCAGCGTGGAAAGCGCCATAATGTTCGACAGATCGCCATCCGGGCGTAGACTCCCCAAAGCGCCGATCGAAAGCAAAAGCCCAATCTGCGTAATCCACATCCAGCCGCGCCGCCGCCCCAGAGGCGGCGCAAAGCGATCCATAAAAGGCGCCCAGAAAAATTTCCAGGTAAACGGCAATTGCGTCAGCGCGGCAAAGCCGATGACCTTGATGTCCACCCCGCCATCCTGTAACCAAATCGGAATCAACTGAATCAGCAAATACAGCGGCAAACCGGACGAAAACCCCGTAAAGAGGCAAATCAGCATCTTGCGGGTCAGAAGCGGCTTCAGCCACGCGGGGGCAGAAAAGAATGCCATTGCGGCGCGCTACTCGCCTGTCTTTTCCCCGCCCAGCGCTTCAAACAGATCGGGCAAAAAACGGAGAAAGGTTTCGCCCATCAGCGCAAGCTCGGCGTCAAATATTTCCGCGGCGCCATCCGCGCCCTGCGCCGCCTCTTCTTTCAAAATATCCAAAAACTCCAGACGCTTGATTTCCCCCTTGTCCGTAAGCACGAAAGCCAGACGATCCTTCCAGGTCAGCGCCAGCCGGGTCGGCTGCTTTCCCGCCGCCAGGTGCGCGCGGATTTCCGGCAAAGTCTCGTCGCTGAGCGGATGGCGCACATAACGCACCGCGGCGCGTTCTTCGTTCGCGGCTTTCAGCTCACACTCCCGATCCAGCGTAAACCCTGCGGGCGCTTCCCCCGCCGCAAGCCAATCCGCCATAGCGGCGGAAGGCGAAACGCGCGTTTGCGTCAAGGAAGCCGACAGGTTAGGCAAACTTTTGCGCAGATGCTCCAGAGCCTCTTCCGCCTTCACCAAACTGGCGGCGCCGACGCCCAGAAAGCCCCGCTCCGCATGTATCCATAGCGGCATTGCGCGGCGGCATACGAAAGCGCGCGGTAAAAATTCGTCCCGCACTTGATCCTTCAAATCGCGCAACGTTTTCTTTCCCGGCGGGGTTCCCTGTTCCAGCGTAATTTTGCGCGCGCGCGCGCGCGTTTCCTGCAAAACTACCGAGGCAGGCAAAAGCCTGGTTTCCGTCGCGAGCGACAAAAGCCAATGCTTGCCTACTGCGTGAACCAGCGCGTCTTCCTCTTCGTCGTCACGTTCCGGCGCGGGCGGAACCCAGCCCCGGCTTGCCGCCTCCAGCGCGCCGCAAGCGGCGAATTTTCCCGAAGCAAGCGCGGAAAAAAGCTCCTCGCGCGTTACGGAAAAAGGAATAGGCAAACGATAAATTTGCAGGTTTTTGAACCACATGCGTCAAGTCCTCATGGTGTTGCCGCGCGCAAAAAAAGGAGGTCCCAAACCTCATGACCCAGCCTCAATCCGCGCGCCTCGAATTTGGTCAGCGGCCGCGCGGCGGGGCGAGGCGCGAACCCGTCGGCGGTATTGACGAGCAACGGCTCCCCCGCAAGCGCGGCCAGAATCTCAAAGGCATACTCTTGCCAGTCCGTCGCGCAATGCAGGTATCCTCCAGGAAGAATCCGCGAGGCCAGAAGGGCGACAAAAGCCGGTTGCAGCAAACGGCGCTTGTGATGCCGTTTTTTCCGCCAGGGATCCGGAAAAAAAACGTGCGCGCCCGCAAGCGAATCCTCCGCAAGCATATCCCGCACAACCTCCGCCGCGTCATGCTGAATGATCCGAATGTTGGGGAGAGATTGCTCCGCCACGCGCTTGCACAAACTCCCCACGCCCGGCGTATGCACTTCCACGCCCAGATAATCATTTTCTGGATGTTCCGCCGCAATCCGCGCTGTCGTTTCGCCCATGCCGAACCCAATTTCCAGAATCACCGGCGCGACGCGCCCGAAAACCGCAGGAAAATCCAAGGCTTGCCGCGCGCAGGGGATGCCAATTTTCGGCATCATCAACTGCCGGGAACGCTCCTGCGCGGCAGACTCCCGCCCCGCGCGGCGGACAAAGCTGCGGATATGCGGATACGCTTCGGTCATAAAAACAGGCGCGCCCCAAACGCTCACGCGCCGATTTTCCCCGCCGCGGGCGAAGAAGCCTCGGCGCGATATGGTTTTTTCGGCATCCTGCCCGCAAGATACGCTTCCCGCCCCGCTTCCACCGCCAGCTTCATGGCGCGCGCCATGCGCACGGGATTTTGCGCGCAGGCAATCGCCGTGTTCATAAGCACTCCGTCGCAGCCCAGCTCCATTGCGACTGTCGCGTCCGAGGCCGTCCCCACCCCCGCGTCCACCAGCACAGGCACGCGGGCGCGCTCAAGAATCAGGGAAAGATTCCACGGATTTACAATCCCCATGCCGGAACCAATCAGCGAAGCCAGCGGCATAATGGCGGCGCAACCCAAATCCTCCAGCATTCTGGCCTGGATAGGATCGTCCGCGCAGTAAACCATGACGTCAAAGCCTTCTTTAACCAGAGTTTCCGCCGCCCGTAAAGTTTCCGGCATATTGGGGAACAATGTTTTTTCATCGCCCAGGACTTCCAGCTTGACAAGCGTTTGGCCGTCCAGCAGCTCGCGCGCCAGACGCAGGGCGCGCGCCGCTTCCTCGGCGGTAAAGCAGCCGGCGGTATTGGGCAAAAGCGTATGCCGCGAAGAATCAAGAACATCCAGCAAATTCGGTTTTCCAGGCTCCTGACCGATGTTGACGCGCCGGATCGCCACGGTCACGATTTCCGCGCCGGACGCCTCCACAGCAGCCTTTGTTTCGGCAAAATCCCTGTATTTCCCGGTTCCCACCAAAAGCCGGGAATGGAAAGCTTTCCCCGCGATTACCAGCGAATTCGTGTCCGGATTTTTTTGCGACGTATTCATTTTTACCTTCATCCTCCGCCCACCGCGATAACAATTTCCAGCGTGTCGCCGTTTTTCAGCGGCGTCGCGGCATAACGGCTTTTGGGAATAATGCCGCCATTTAGCTCAACGGCGACGCGCTTCCCCTCATAACCCAGCGCGCGCATAAGCGCCGCAAGATGCGGCGGCATTCCCGAAAAATGGCGCGGCGCGCCATTGAGAATGAGTGTAAACGATTGGCTCTCGGTTTCGGGCATGGAAAAATTCAACGACGCGGGAAAAACAGGAGGCGCGAGTGTACCACCGCTTCAAGCTCCGTCCGCCCTCCCTTTCGCCGCCGCATTATTTTGCCGCGGCGCGAAAAAGGCGATCGCGCACCGCCGCCCATTCTGCCGTATCCGGCGGCATTTCAACCAGAATTTCCGCAAACTCCATGCGATCCAGTTCCCGCAAAGCGGCATAAAGCGCCCGCGCATAGACTTCGGGCGCGGCAGACAAAACACGCAGAACATGAAGACCCGGCGCGCCGGAAATATCACGACACAGCAACGCGCCGCAGCGGCGATTCGTCTGCCCCGCAGCGTCCAGCGCCGCGCCCAGCGCCGCGCGATCCAGCGCGCGCAGCGGCGTTCCCGGCGCGTAATGCGAGGGCAGCGCGCCGGGAACGCGCGGCGCGGACATTCCGCCGGGAGGGCGCGGCAAATCCCCCAGGACTTCCGCCAATTCCGACGCCGCAAGGCCGCCGGGGCGCAAAATAACCGCGCCCGCCGTTCCCAGGCGCGTAAGGTCCAAAATCGTGGACTCAATCCCCACATGACACCCGGCTTGCGTCGTATCCTCCAGCACCATTTCCACCATGCCGCCCAGCTCTTCCCGCACATGCGCCGCCGCAGTCGGGCTGACGCGCCCGAAACGATTGGCGGAAGGAGCGGCAATCCCCGCGCCCGCGGCGCGGCGCGGCAGGGCGGCAAAGGCTTGCAGCAGCGACAGCGCCATCGGATGCGCGGGAACGCGCAAGGCGATCGTGTCCTGTCCGCCCGTAATGATTTCGGGAATCCAGGTTTGCTTTTTCAGTACCAGTGTCAGCGGCCCAGGCCAGAACGCATCCGCCAAACGGAAGGCGACCTCAGGAATATCGGCAGCCCAATCCATCGCGTCTTCCGCGCGCGCCAGATGCACAATCAGGGGATGATTGGCGGGACGCCCCTTGGCCGTAAAAATTTTCCGCGCGGCCTCCGCGTTGGCCGCGTCCGCGCCCAGCCCATAGACCGTTTCCGTCGGAAAGGCGACAAGGCCGCCCGCGCGCAGACAAACCGCCGCAGTCTGAATATCCGGCGAAACCCCGGACTCCCCAGAAAAGAAGGAACGCTTCACGCGAAAAACCTCAGGCAGCGCAAGGACGGCCGTCCAACGTGATCTGATGCGTCTGGAACACGCCCCGCCGACGATCCTCCAGATACAGCTCCAGACAGCGCCGCGTCGTACGAAAGGCCAGGGCGCTCCAGGGAATTTCCGCCTCGGCGGCAAGCATGGTTTCCAGACTTTCCTCTCCGGGCGCGTGCCGCCCGTCGGCCAATCTGGCGCGATAAAACACATGCACCTGATTCACGCCGGGAACGTCCATCAGCGCGAAGAGCCGCGCCTCCAGCAATTCCGCGCGGGCTTCCTCGCGCGTTTCCCGCAAAGCCGCGTCCAGAGAGCTTTCCCCGTTTTCCATGAAACCGGCGGGAAGCGTCCATAAGCCCGCCCTGGGTTCAATCGCGCGGCGGCAAAGGAGCAGCCTGCCCTCCCATTCCGCTACGGCCCCCAGGATAAGACGCGGGTTTTCATATTGAATATATCCGCACCCCCCGCAAACGGCGCGCGGCAAACTCTCCCCTTCCGGGATTCGATACTCCACGGTTTTGCCGCACTGATTGCAGAAACGGATCATAAAAACAGCCTAGAAAAACGACGCGCAAAAAGCGAGTATACCGCGCTCGCCCGTCCAAAGACCCGCAAAGCCTCAAGCGGCGGCTCAATGAAAGGAAATGGGCTGCGTTACGACGCCTTCGCAGTAATTTCCCAGAAAGGCGTCAATATTTTCTTCCGTCCGCTCGTCTTCCGGAATACCGCTAATCGCGCTTTTGAAGTGACGCGCCAGCACCCCCTGCAAGAAACGAATACGCATGGCGTCCTTGTCCAGAAGCTCAAAACCTTCCTGCATCGGATAGGAAAACACCGAATAATGCGGGCTGTTATAGACAACGTTCATGATGCGCTCCTTCTTTTCTATTCTGCCGAAACATCCTGACAAAGAACAGCTTTGCGGCGGCGTTTTTGCGCGCTCTTCCCTGTTATCGGCAAAATCAGGACAATCTTCAGGGAAAATCGTTACACTGTTTTACAGTCGTGCCAGATACGGCAAAATATGCCTTGCCGCGCGCCGCATAAATCCATGCAAAATCAATGCCAGCGTCTGGCTCTCCTTTTTGTTTCCCCGGAAATCCCATGAAATCCAAAACCCCTTTTACCTGCAAAAGCGGCACGCTCGATATTTTTCTCTTACGACTGCATTCTTTGGACAATGCCGCGCTCTCGGCTTTCGCCGAGCGGACGCCCAAAAATTTTTTCGCGGGACGCCCCTGCGTCGCGGAGCTTGACGCTCTGCCGGAAGCCGCGCAGAAAGAGGCGCTGCCGCACATAGACTGGGGAAAGCTCATCGCTGATTTTTCGGAGCGCGGGCTCAATCTTATTGGTTTGCGCGGCGGCATTCCCGCGTTACGGCAAAGCGCAAAGGAGGCGGGGCTGGCATGGTTTGACGCGGAAGAGCGCGCGCGTCCGCTCTCTAACGCGCGCTTCGCGGCAGAAGAGTTCCCCGGCACAGACGAAGAAAACAACCCGAAACCGCCGGAAACAGCTCCGGACGAGGAATCCGAGCAGCCTTCCCGCGCGCGCGGCGTGCTATTTCTGGATCGTCCTCTGCGTTCCGGTCAGGTCGTTTACGCGCGAAACAGCGATTTGGTAGTAACGGCTTTCGTCAGTCCGGGCGCGGAAATTATGGCGGACGGAAACATTTACGCCTATGCGCCCTTGCGCGGACGCGCGCACGCGGGCGTTTGCGGCGACGTTAACGCGCGGATACTGGCGACGCATTTTGCCGCTGAAGTCGTCGCGATCGCGCATTTGCCGCTCGCGCTCGCGGAGGACGAGGCTTTTGCCGCGCTTACGCAAAAACCCGCGCAGGCGCGCCGCGAAGAGGATGAAATCAAGATTGAGGCTCTGACGTAACGCCGTCAGTTTACATGGCGCTTCCGCGCGAGCGCGAAATCAGGGCGTCTCCAACGTCGGATGTTTTCGCGTTCAGAGATTGCCGCAAGCGTCCTGGACACGTTTTTGCATGGCGCTCACTTCTTCCGCGCGCCGCGCGTCGCTAAGAAATTCCTTTTCGCCTTTGT
Organism: Zoogloeaceae bacterium; assembly: GCA_031256795.1. GTDB lineage: Bacteria > Pseudomonadota > Gammaproteobacteria > Burkholderiales > Rhodocyclaceae > Azovibrio. The sequence continues at coordinate 22,587 of JAIRPW010000039.1, forward strand.
CGTTGGAGTGGGTGATGCGCTGTCCCGACTCCAGGGCGCGCAAATAGTTTCTGGCGTCCTGACAGGATTTTTGTTTTTTCTCCTCCGCCGCTTTTGCCTCCGCCGCTTTCGCTTCCGCCTCTTTCTTTTCCTGCTGACGTTTTCTGAAAGCGAGCTCCTGATCGGCGAGCGCCGCCTCTTCCGCCGCCGAAGGGGCGGAATTTCCAAGCGTCTGGGGTACGACGGGCTTTTGCGGCCCCTTCCCGGTCTGCGGCGTATCGGAAATAACCGTGCGCCCCTGTTCGTCTTTCCATGTGTACACTTGCGCGCTGGCAAGCGGTACGGCGAAGGACACAAGAACCGCAAGCGGCAACACGTATGGACGCATGATAGAAACCTTTCCTGAAAAAGCCATGAAACCGCAACGCCGCTTTCGGGCTTCATGGCCGAAAGGCAAACGTTCGGAGCGGCGCGCGGGAAAACCGCAGACGTGTATAATATTCTTTTGTGACCTTGGATTAAAGGCCATGCGACTTCTCAAAAAAGCTCTGACGTTCGACGACGTCCTCCTGATCCCGGCGCATTCGCGCGTTTTGCCCAAAGATACGCGCCTTTCCACCCGCCTGACCCGCCGGATCGCCCTCAATATTCCGCTGGTTTCCGCCGCCATGGATACTGTGACGGAAAGCCAGCTCGCCATCGCGCTCGCGCAGGAAGGCGGGATTGGCATTATTCATAAAAACATGTCCGCAGCCGCGCAGGCCGCAGAGGTAGCGAAAGTCAAGCGGCATGAATCGGGAGTTCTGAAAGACCCCATCACGGTGTCGCCTGAGATGAGCGTAGGCGAGGTTTTGGCGCTCTCAAGACAGCATCGCATTTCTGGTTTTCCGGTAATCGGCGCGGACGGACGGGTAGCGGGCATTGTAACCAACCGCGATTTACGCTTTGAAACCCAGCTTGCGCAGCCGGTTCTCGCGGTCATGACTCCGAAGGAGCGGCTGGTGACCGTGCGGGAAAACGCCAGTATTGAGGACGCCAAGGCTCTGTTGCGCGCGCACCGTCTGGAGCGCGTGGTAGTCGTCGACGAAGATTTTCGTCTGCGCGGCTTAATCACGGTCAAAGATATTACCAAGGCCACGACGCACCCGCTGGCTTCCAAGGATTCCGCCGGGCGGTTGCGCGTCGGCGCGGCGGTGGGAGTAGGCGAAGGCACGGAAGAGCGCGTGGGAAAGCTGGCGGAAGCGGGCGTTGACGTGGTTGTCGTGGATACCGCGCACGGGCATTCGCAGGGAGTGCTGGAGCGCGTGCATTGGGTCAAGCGAAACTTCCCGGAACTGGAGGTTGTCGGCGGGAATATCGCGACGGCGGACGCGGCGCGGGCGCTGGTAGACGCGGGCGCGGACGCGGTCAAGGTAGGAATCGGGCCAGGCTCTATCTGTACGACTCGTATTGTGGCGGGAGTAGGCGTACCGCAAATCACCGCGATTCATGATGTAGCCGAGGCGCTGAAGGACACGGGAGTTCCCATGATTTCCGATGGGGGAATTCGTTATTCCGGGGATATTGCCAAGGCGATTGCCGCCGGAGCGGACAGCGTCATGCTGGGCGGGCTATTTGCCGGAACGGAGGAAGCTCCCGGCGAGGTGGAACTATTTCAGGGGCGTTCCTATAAATCCTATCGCGGCATGGGGTCGCTGGGCGCGATGCAGTCTGGTTCTGCGGATCGTTATTTTCAGGATGGCGTGGCCAATTTTGACAAATATGTTCCAGAAGGGATTGAGGGGCGCGTTCCGTACAAGGGTTCCGTGCTGGCGGTCATTCACCAGCTGATGGGCGGCTTGCGCTCGTCCATGGGCTATCTGGGCTGCGCTTCCATTGAGGAGATGCGCCATGACGCCGCTTTTGTGGAGATTACAGCGGCGGGCGTGCGCGAATCGCACGTGCATGACGTGCAAATTACCAAGGAAGCGCCGAATTACCGCGTGGAGTAAGGATCGCCATTACCATGAAAATTCCGCAGCCTTTTCAGTATCAGGGCAGCAAACGCGCTTTGGCGGCAACGATCCTTGAATATCTGCCGACGGGTACGGAACGGTTGATTGAGCCGTTTGCGGGATCGGCGGCGGTTTCTATCGCCTGCGCGGCGCGCGGGCGCGGAAAAACTTTCTGGCTGAACGACTATAACGCGCCGCTGTCCAAACTCATGGACAAGATTATTCACGCTCCGGAGGAGGCCGCAGCGGTTTATCAATCGCTGTGGCTGAACGACGCGGAAACGGCGCTGCGCCGATATTATCAGGTACGCGAGGAATTCAACCGCAGCGGGAATCCTTTGTTGTTGCTTTATCTGCTGGCGCGCTGTGTTAAGGGTTCTGTGCGCTACAACGCGGACGGGCTGTTCAACCAAAGTCCGGACAAGCGGCGGCTGGGCGCGCGGCCTGAAACTATGCGCCGCAATTTGCTGTCGGTTTCCGCATGGCTGCGCGGCAGGACGCGGATAACGGGTTTTCATTATCAGGAAGTTTTGGCGGATTGCGCGCCGGAAGATGTTGTTTATATGGACCCGCCGTATCAGGGCGTTTGCGGCGAGCGCGACGCGCGTTATTTCAGCGGGATTGATTTTGATGAATTTGTCGCGGCGCTGGCGCGTCTGAACGATCTGAATATCCGCTTTCTGGTCAGTTACGATGGCAGCCTGGGAACGCGGGCTTACGGCAAACCGCTGCCCGCCGCGCTGGATTTAACGCGCGTCGAGATTCATGCGGGACGCTCCGCGCAGGCAACTTTGCTGGGAAGGCAAGAGCTTACGATAGAGTCGCTGTATCTTTCTCCGCGTCTCGCAGAAGAGCTTCGGGACAGCGCTGCGTGTCAGGCAATCTGTACTCAGGAATTTCTATTTGTATGAGCGCATATGATGAAGAAGAAATATCCTAGGGCGTTGCTTGATTTATGCGCTTCTGTACAGGGAAAACGGCCCAAAACCGTAATTGACCACATTCTGAAATATGGCCAAGTCACAACTGATGAACTGAAAAATCTTTATGGGTACAACCATCCCCCCAGAGCGGCGCGTGACGTGCGTGAAAAAGGCGTCCCGTTGGAAACTTTTCGCGTTACAGGATCGGATGGACGGAAAATCGCGGCTTATCGTTTTGGAGAGATTGCACAGACTGGATTGCGCCGAATGGACGGACGTACAGGGCTGTCAAAAAAAATCCGTGACGAACTAATTTCCGTTTATGGTTCTCGCTGTTTTATTTATCTGGAAACAATGGACAAGGCGGAATTGCAGATTGACCACCGTGTCCCTTATGAAATTTCCGGTGACGCAGGCGAAACGCACGCAGAAAATTTCATGTTGCTGTGCGCATCGGCGAATCGCGCAAAATCATGGTCTTGCGAACATTGTGAAAACTGGCAGCAGATTAAATCAACAGAAATTTGCCGGAGTTGCTACTGGGCGTTCCCTGAAAATTATCGGCACGTCGCCATGCGGCAAATCAGACGCCTTGACTTAATTTGGCAAGGCGCGGAAACGGAGCGCTACGAACTCTTGCGTAAGAAAGCGAACTTGAAAGGGCAAGATTTACCTGATTTTGTCAAAATGCTTCTGGCGCGGACATTGTGAATAAAAGCCACCATGACCCATCAAAAAATTCTCATTCTTGATTTTGGTTCGCAAGTAACGCAGCTGATTGCCCGGAGAATTCGGGAGGCGAAAGTCTTTTGCGAGATTTTTCCGGCAGATGTTTCCGATGCATTTGTGCGTGGTTATGGCGCGAAGGGGATCATTCTTTCCGGGGGGCCGAATTCCGTAACCGAGGGCGATACGCCGCGCGCGCCGGGGGCGGTGTTTGACCTGGGAGTTCCGGTGCTGGGCATTTGTTACGGAATGCAGACGATGGCGCAGCAGCTGGGCGGCGTTGTGATGACGGCGGAAGCGGCGGGCAAGGCGCGCGAATTTGGTTACGCGGAAGTGACGGTGCGGGCGCGCTCGCCGCTTACGGATGGTCTTGCCGACGCCCGCGCGGAAGATGGCGCGAATCTGCTTAAGGTTTGGATGAGTCACGGCGACTCCGTGATAACGCCGCCGCCGGGTTTTGTGACGCTCGCGTCGACCGCTTCCTGTCCTGTCGCCGTGATGGCGGATGAAAGCCGGCGTTTTTACGGCGCGCAGTTTCATCCAGAAGTCACGCACACTTTGCGGGGACGCGAGATTTTGGAGCGGTTCGCGCGAAAAATTTGCGGCTGCGACGCGGACTGGGCGATGGGCGACTATATCGGGGAAGCCGTTGACGCCATTCGTCGGCAGGTGGGGGATGAGGAAGTGGTTCTTGGGCTTTCCGGGGGAGTGGATTCTTCGGTTGCCGCCGTCCTGATTCATCGCGCCATTGGCGAGCGGCTGACCTGTATTTTTGTTGATCATGGTTTGTTGCGCCTTAATGAGGGCGACATGGTCATGGAAATGTTTGCCCGCCATTTGGGTCTTAAGGTCATGCGCGTGGACGCGGAGGCGGAGTTTATGGAGAAACTCGCGGGCGTGGCGGATCCGGAGCAAAAGCGCAAGAGTATTGGCAAGGGCTTTGTAGAGGTTTTTCAGCGCGAGGCGAAAAAACTTCCCGCGGCGAAGTGGCTGGCGCAGGGAACGATTTATCCAGACGTGATTGAATCGGCGGGCAAGGGCAAAAAGGGCGCGCACACCATCAAGAGTCATCATAACGTGGGGGGATTGCCGGAGGAATTGTGTTTAAAGCTTCTGGAGCCTTTGCGCGAGCTTTTTAAGGATGAGGTGCGGGAGTTGGGCGTGGCGCTGGGTTTGCCGCGCGAGATGCTCTATCGTCATCCTTTTCCTGGGCCGGGTTTGGGCGTGCGGATTTTGGGGGAAGTCAAAGCGGAATACGCGCGGCTTTTGCGGCAGGCGGACGCGATTTTCATGGAGGAATTGCGGACGGCGCGGGCGACGGCGGCGGACGCGGCGGCGGGCTTGTGCGCAAAAGAGGATGTGGGGAAAAGCTGGTATGACCTGACCAGTCAGGCTTTTGCCGTATTTTTGCCGGTACGGAGCGTGGGGGTGATGGGGGACGGACGGACGTATGAGCATGTGGTGGCGCTGCGGGCGGTCGTAACCAGCGACTTCATGACCGCGCACTGGGCGCGGCTGCCTTATGAGCTGCTGGGGCGCGTGGCCAATCGCGTGATTAACGAGGCGCGCGGCGTCAACCGCGTGGTATATGATATTTCCGGGAAACCGCCCGCGACGATTGAGTGGGAGTGAGAGTCGCTTATAAGTAATTAATTTTGTTTAATAATTTTATATTCAATGACGACTCCGCCCGCATCATCAATGGTATTTTTCATGGTATTTCCTGAGCGCCATTGAAGAAGTCGCCGAACCATGTTTCGGTGAACGGCGTCGGCATGGTATCGGATAGGCGGCTGAAAAAGCCCTTTTACCGTCGTCGCTTTCGCCCCCGACAAATGGGCTGAAGACGCCCTTCGGCAAGCGGCGTTGGCGGCTTGAAAGCGAGAACGCAAAGGACGGCTCGGCAAGATGAAATGACGCGACGGCAAGCGGCGGGGTTTTCCCCAAGGTGACCGGTGGACGCGGTAAAAACTGACTCCATGGATGCTGGGCGCGATTTTCGCCTCATGCGGCATGAGTGGCCGCCATTGTTCAGACGCCGAAATAACGGCGTTCCCCAAGCAAACGACAGAGAGGCTTTTCTTGGGTTTTTATTGCTGTAATTCCAAAAAATCCCCCGCCATTCCGCAATTTTGACCGGTACTCTTGCGAAAACGCCTTAGCGGATCAGGCGCGTCCAAGTGCGGCGCAGAAATGGCCGCCAGCGTTCGGGAAGACGATACAAAACCCATTGAAGAGGCTTTTTAATGGCGCGCTTTATTTTCCATGACAAACGCGAGACAGGCACATTTGTTTCTGCGCTGGACGCCGCGACGACCTTTGCCGTGGAACGCGCTTTTTCCAGCGCGTTCCATATATCGCGCGGCAGACTGCCAACGAAATAAAGCTGTTTGAATTTTGCGTTTGCCGTTTGGGCATATTTATATTGGAAAAACTCCAGGAACAGTTTTTGCAAAGTGGGCGATAGTTTCGGAAAGGCGGCGATAAACCCATCAATGGTTTCTTGCCGCCAGGTTTCCTGTAACGCCCGCTCGCGCGCCTCTTCCCGCTCCGCTTCCAATGTCTCTGTGTAATCAGAATAATCAATCCCTGTGATTTCTTGAATTTTCCTGACCGCGTCTTGCATTACGTCAGAATTCCATAAGGATAATTTTTCTGGATAGGCGAGATCATATTTAGTGCCTTTGATTTCTCCTAAAAATCTTGCATCATAATAATATCTTCCGGAGTATTTTTTATCACTGGCGTACTCCAAAAAATCCATTGTTTCCTGACAGGAAGCTTCATTGCTCTTTATAATTTTTAATTTTTGTAAATTTTCTGCTGGAAAGTCAATTGATTTTAAATAATAGCTAACTAATCCTTGTGAGTCTTTTACAGCGTCTTCAAATTTAATAAACTTGGCATACTGTCCGAAATAATTTCGTATATTTTCAGTGGTTTTAACATATTGGTAAATATGTTGGCTACAATAATCACAATTATGCGTATTGACGTCATTAAATGTTGCCATTCTTTGGTAGTGTTGATATAGGCTGATGTAATAATGTAGCGGATTACGCACGAACAACAATATTTTTACTTCAACGCCGCTGAAATGTTTGCTGATGAGATCTTGTAGTAAATTTACACAACGCTGCTCGAAAAGAGACCAAACTATTTCTGCGGAAATAATTAACGTATCACATTGCGATACTTGCATAACACGCGCAAGTTCCGCAAGTTTTTCTTCTCGAACGTTGGCCATCTCCGACTCAGAAGCCATATTATTTAAATTTTTCATTGACCGGCAGCCAGGTACCGAAACAATGTGTTCCATTACCCTAATTTGTGCATTTCTATACATCCATTCTGCCAGATAATAAAAGCCGTTTTCCTGTAAGATGTCGGAATTTTCAAACAGAGTCTCTTGAATGCTGGTCGTACCTGTTTTTAGATGCCCTAAATGCAGAATGACTTTCTTAACCATGACTTACTCCTTTCCAAATCGGGTTGTTGAAAAAAAACATCTTTTTGACTGCAACAAATAGAAGTGAATCTCCCATGAATTTACTTTCTATGCCCAAAATACTATATGCTCCGTCAACTGTTATCTTGATGCGGACAGGAATCATACCGAGAAAATATTTTTTGCGGATCGTCATTATTTTTGTGAATGACAGATTGCGCATAAGTTTTAATTTCAGCGCCTCAACATGAGGCGTCATCGCGGCATAGCGCCAGAAATCACTAAAACCCTGTAGAATTTTATTGTTGTAATCATTGCGCATAGTTAACCATGGTTTTCTATGAGTCAAATGCTGGCAAACAACATGCTGCCACTCGTTTTTTATCTCGTGATATGCTGCTTCCTTCGTATCTGATAATGGTTCTATATTAATATCACGAAGATGAAAACGCCACTTAAGTTTTTGATAGTTATTTTTATCAAAAACGGTATTCATGGCGTCTTGTTCACAAAAAAATGGTTTGAGCTTTCTGCCAGCCTCTTTAATTTTCTCCAATGCGCCGACTTCTCTGTATTTATCGCAGTTAAACAACAGCATTCCGGATGCGAAATAATCATGTCTGCTATCCAAATTTTTCGCGTGCGCCCATGAATCTTTTGAGACAATATAGCCAATATCTGGAACGGCGGCAAGAGCATATTCTGGGGCGATATTTTGTTCATACAATGACTTTATGTCGCCATAGATTAAAAAGTCGCTGTCCAGATAAATAGCCCTGGGAAGTTCTGGCTTTAAGTTTGGAATCAGTGATCTCGCCCAGGTGTCCAGATAACCTTTCCATCTTGAGCATCCAGAAAATTCTTTTTCAATATCTACTTTAATAAATTCGATACTGTTCCATGCATCCTGAAAATTGGAACGCATTCCTTCTATCGCTTTTTTATCGCTTGACGTCAAATCGCAGTCTATGATATAAAAATCAATGAGACTTTCCGTGTTGTCCAGCAAACTAGCCATAGCGACGCACATCTGATCGACGCAATTGCTGCTGCCGATAAAAAATACAGGAATAGATTGGCGGCGTAAATTCATAGTTAAATCTTTTATATCGGCAAGAGGTTTATCCATGGATAAACCTCCACTGTAATGACTCGAAATAGGGAGTATTTTTGGCGAACGCCCAAAATTCATTGAAGTAGCGCATAGAACCCCCGGATTCCCCCGCGAGTGAACGCCATGGTTTTTGAGGCGAGAAGTGGACAATAACCGCTTGATTAAGTTCCGCGCTTATATACTCCTCTGAAATACGTTCCGCAAGCCATGCGGCTTGCGGAATTTCTCTAGCGTAATTTTTTCTGCATGAGATATTATATCGTTGCTCTAGTATTTTATAGCGATCGCCGAAGACCATGTTCATGGCCGCTAAATCAGCCAGCCATAGTTTTCCCGCGCTGTCGCGCGCTGTTTTTTTTAGTTTTTCTTCAATTCCCTGTTCTCGGTATTTATCAAAATCCATAAGAATAACCCCGTTATTGAATATAGTATATTTATCGTTTTTTGAAAGTTTGAGCATTTTCATATACAAAGGATATTCAGAAGCCTTGACTCCAATCTCAATCGCGCAGCCGATGGCGTGTCCATTTAAATTTTCTGCCCATAGTTCGGATATATCACCAAGAACGACGACGTCATTATCCAGATAAATTCCGCGATTAACATCTGGCGCAAGGCGCGGAATAGAAATACGTGCCCATGTATCCAAAAAACCGTTGTATCTGTCCATTCCGAAAAATTCTTTTTCAACATCAATGCGCAAAAACTCCATATTTCCGCAAGCCGCGTATGATCTGCACATCCTGCGCAGAGCTTTTCGATGCGTTTCCAATAGATCGCAATCCATGAAGTACAAGTCAACTAGCTTTGATGAGTTGGCTAAAAGACTTGAGACTGCCACGCACATGACCTCTATCAGATCTTTGGACGCAATAAAAAATACAGGTATCCCGCCTTGGTTCATATTTGCGCCTCTAGCGCTTCAATTTCTAGAAGTTTTTTCAAAAGCGTATTATCCAAAAGATGCGTATGCTCCCGTTTCTCTTTGAATATTTTTTCGTCATTCATTTTAACAGGGAGTATTTGTTCTTTTGAGAACCCATATTTATGTGCAATCCTAAGGCCAATCTCATATTTAGACAACGCTTCATCGCCGGAAATATTTATCGCCGGATATTTATGCGCTTCGTTATTTTCAACCAAACTAACCAGCGCTTTTGCCGCCGTATCCACATCAATAATTGATCGGACCATGTCAGAAAACATGGCGATCTTTTCGCCGCGCAATAATTTGTCTGTGATCTCGTCAAAAAAAGCCTTTCTATGCGGAGAGAGGCTTTTCCCGATCATGACCGGAAAACGTACCGAGTTGAACCCTTTTGCGGTAACGAGGAACTCTGCGGCCGCTTTGTGCCGTCCATAAAGATTCATCGGGCAAAGAGGATCATTATCCATAAATTTGTACCCGCGGGAACCGCCAGAAAAAACAGCTTCGCTGGACGCATACCAAAAAACCGTCATGTTTTCCATAATATTTAGGAAGTTCGCCAGCGCAATAATATCTATATCCCATGCGTCCTGCGGGTTTTGCTGAACTTTATCTGGAGAAGCTACGCCGATGAGGTAAATTACTTTGAGATTGGACATTGACTTTGTGCGCGCGTTCAGCAGCGCGATTTGCGCGGAGTTTATTATATTGATAGTCAGCCATTCCACTCGACAATTATCCGTTACGCGCTTCTCGTCACATCGAGAAGTTGCAAGCACCAGATCGTCTGTCATTTCCAAAATATTTTTGATGACATAATTTCCGACATAACCGCTTGCCCCCATTACTAAATACATGTCAATCTCAAGTGTATGCCAGGCAAGATGGCGGTTCCTAGGGCGCCGGCGGAGCCGGTGACGAGGGTGGAGCGGGAGGCTGGGGGCATGGTTTTATGGTTGGTTGCGCCGGAGGTCGGCGGCGGTCATGAGGGAGGCGAG
>JAIRPW010000008.1 GCA_031256795.1 Zoogloeaceae bacterium
TGCGGATTACGGTGAAGCTGATTTGTCCGATTGCGATGGAGGAGGGTTTGCGCTTTGCCATTCGCGAGGGCGGTCGCACGGTCGGCGCCGGCGTTGTCACCAAAATCATCGAGTGAGGAAAGGTTTGTTCTTTCTGAAGGCGCTTGCGCGTATGCGGGCGTCTTCGGTTTCTGCAGGGGTATAGCTCAACTGGCAGAGCGTCGGTCTCCAAAACCGAAGGTTGGGGGTTCGATTCCCTCTGCCCCTGCCATTTTTATTTTGCCGCGAAAGTTTGTCTGGACAACATGATTGAGAAAATCAAGATCGCTTTTGCCCTTTTGCTCGTAGTCGCGGGCGTTGTGGCGTTTTATCTGCTTTCCGGGCAGGCTGCGGTATTTCGCGTGCTGGCGGTAGGCGCGGGGCTGGCGGCGGGTCTGATTTTTTTCTGCCGCGCCACGGCTTTGGGGCGTGTCTTTTGGATTTTCTGCGGCGAATCCTGGGTTGAGCTGAAAAAGGTGGTTTGGCCGACTCGCAAGGAAACCGTGCAGCTGACGGGGGTTGTATTTTTGTTTGCCGTCGTTATGGCCGCTTTTCTTTTTTTGACGGATAAAACGCTGGAATGGGTTATGTATGACCTGATCCTTGGGTGGAAAAAATCATGAGCAAACGCTGGTACGTCTTGCATGTCCATTCCGGTTTCGAGAAGAAAGTCATGCGTTCCCTGTCGGAGCAGATTGCCCGGAACTACATGGATGATTTTTTCGGGCGCATCATGGTGCCGACCGAGGAAGTCATGGAAATGAAGCAAGGCCATAAATCGGTTTCCGAGCGCAAGTTTTTTCCGGGCTATGTGCTAGTCGAAATGGAAATGAACGATGAGACCTGGCATCTTGTGAAGAATATCCCCAGGGTTCTGGGCTTTATCGGCGGTACGTCCATGAAGCCTTCTCCCGTTCCGGAAAAGGATGTTGACGCGCTGCTTTTGCAAATGCAGGCGGGCGTGGAGAAACCGCGTCCGAAAGTGTTGTTTGAGGTGGGGCAGATGGTTCGGATCAAAGAGGGCCCTTTTACGGATTTTCAGGGCAGCGTCGAAGACGTCAATTACGAAAAAAGCCGTCTTTCGGTTTCGGTGAGCATTTTTGGGCGTTCTACGCCGGTTGAGCTGGAGTTTGCGCAGGTCGAAAAAGGTTGATCAAGGTTTAAGGCTTGCCGAAAGCCTGGTTTTCATTTCGGCGGAGGAGCGCAGAGGCGGTTTGAATAAGGCTGCTGGCGCGCGTTACCACTCATTTTCAAAGGAAGTAACATGGCCAAAAAAATTATCGGCTATATCAAGTTGCAAGTGCCTGCGGGCAAGGCGAATCCTTCGCCGCCCATTGGTCCCGCGCTCGGTCAGCGCGGTCTTAACATCATGGAATTTTGTAAAGCGTTCAACGCGCAGACGCAAGGCGTTGAGCCGGGATTGCCGATTCCTGTCGTGATTACCGCTTTTGCGGACAAGTCCTTCACGTTCGTGATGAAGACTCCGCCCGCGACGATTCTGATCAAGAAAGCCGCAAAAATTGAGAAGGGTTCCGCGAAACCGCATACGGACAAGGTAGGCAAGATTACTCGCGCCCAGTGCGAGGAAATCGCGAAAGCGAAAATGCCCGATCTTACGGCGGCGGATATGGATGCCGCCGTGCGTACCATTGCGGGGTCTGCCCGCAGCATGGGTATTACGGTGGAGGGACTGTAAATGACAGGGATCAGCAAGCGGCAAAAGGCTTTTGCCGGGAAAATTGAGGCGCAGAAACTGTATCCTTTGGCGGAAGCGCTTGCGCTGGTCAAAGAGGCGGCGACGGCCAAGTTTGATGAATCGGTGGACGTCGCGGTCAATCTTGGGATTGACGCGCGCAAATCTGATCAGCTGGTGCGCGGCTCTGTCGTTTTGCCGGCGGGCACGGGGAAAACGGTGCGCGTCGCGGTGTTTGCCCAGGGAGAAAAGGCGGAGGCCGCGCGTTCGGCGGGTGCGGACGTCGTGGGATTTGACGACCTTGCGGCGGAAGTCAAGGGCGGCAATCTTAATTTTGATGTGGTGATCGCCACTCCGGACGCGATGCGCGTTGTAGGGCAATTGGGGCAGATTTTGGGGCCTCGCGGCCTGATGCCGAATCCGAAAGTAGGCACGGTGACGATGGACGTGGCTACGGCGGTGAAGAACGCCAAATCTGGTCAGGTGCAGTATCGTACCGATAAGGGCGGGATTGTTCATGCCACGATTGGCCGCGCGTCTTTTCCCGTGGAAAAGCTGGAGCAGAATTTGCGCGCTTTGGTTGAGGCGTTGAACAAGGCGAAGCCAGCCGCTTCCAAGGGGCAGTATCTGAAAAAAATCGCCGTGACCAGCACGATGGGGCCTGGAGTTCGGGTTGACCAGGCCAGTCTGGCTTCCGTTTCGGTTTGAGGAGGGATCGCGGAATTTTAGGAACTTTGGGACACGCCTCTTGCTGACTTTTGTCGGCGGGCGTGGATCGTCAAAGACCGCAGGCGCGTTTTGGCTGCGCAGCCTTATCGGCGCGGAAACGCTTAAACGAAATTGTTTTTCAGCCTGCGTAGACGGTGTGCCCGGAACATAATTTTGCTGTCGTTTTCCTGTTTTTTTGGAAAGCGCGGCCAGTTTTCTGTTCAGGTCGCCGTAAGAGTGGACAGGGGTTCCTGTCTTTTGTGTGGACTTGAAAGGAGGAGGGCCTGTGGGTCTCAATCTTGCTGACAAAAAAGCCGTTGTGGCGAAGGTGTCGGAGCAGCTGAAGGATGCGCAGACCATCGCGCTCGCGGAGTATCGCGGCGTGGAGGTTGGCGATTTGACGCGGCTTCGCAAAAAAGCGCGCGAGGCGGGCGTTTACCTGCATGTGCTGAAAAATACGCTGGTGCGCCGCGCGGTGGCGGATACCGTGTTTGCGGATCTGGCGGATCAGATGAGCGGTCCTTTGATTTATGGTATTTCCGCTGATCCTGTAGCCGCCGCGAAGGTGCTTTGCGATTTCGCCAAGGGCAACGAAAAGCTGGTTATCCGGGGCGCGTCCTATGCGGGCAAGGTTTTGGACAAGGCGGGCGCGCAGGCGCTGGCCTCCATTCCGAGCCGCGAAGAGCTGCTGGCCAAATTGCTGGGGGTTATGCAGGCGCCGGCGTCTAGCTTTGCGGGCGCGCTGGCGGCGCTGGCCAAGCAACGGGAAACCGCTGCCGCTTGATCTTACTTTCTGATTTTTGAAAACAAACTGGAGCATTTCACATGAGCATTTCCAAAGAAGACATCCTTGAGGCCGTAGGCGCGATGACCGTGATGGAACTCAATGATCTCGTCAAGGCTTTTGAAGAAAAGTTTGGCGTTTCCGCGGCGGCGCTGGCTGTAGCGGCGCCGGGCGCGGCTGCGGGCGGCGCGGCGGCGGCGGCGGAAGAACAGACGGAATTCACCGTCATTCTGACGGCGGCGGGTGACAAGAAGGTTGAGGTCATCAAAGTGGTGCGCGCGGCGACGGGTCTGGGGCTGAAGGAAGCCAAGGACGTTGTAGACGGCGCTCCGAAGCCGGTCAAGGAAGGCATTCCCAAGGCGGACGCGGAAGCGTTGAAGAAGCAGCTGGAAGACGCGGGCGCGAAAGTCGAGCTGAAGTAAGCGCGACGTGCTTTTATGGGCTGACGTCCTGTTTCGGGACGTCGGCCTTTTCCTGTTTTAGTCTGGTTGTATCCGGGAAAAATTTTCCTTATGGCGTCAAACGCAAGCCCTTTTACCAGAAGTTTCGTTTACTGCCGCGCGCGCGGCGGGTTTGCTTCTGATTGTGTGCAGTTTTTTCTTTTGGAGCGATCATGAGTCCGACTTCAACAGCGCATCCTTCTTCCTACTCCTATACGGAGAAAAAACGTATCCGCAAGAGTTTTGCCAAGCGGGAAAACGTGCTGAAGGTTCCTTATCTTTTGTCCACGCAGCTGGATTCTTTCCGTGATTTTTTGCAGGAGGGCGTGCCGCCGGAAAAGCGAAAGGATGAGGGGCTGCAAGCGGCGTTTCATTCCATTTTCCCGATTTCTTCCCATTCCGGGAGCGCGCGGCTGGAGTTTGTTTCCTATACGCTGGGTACGCCGGCGTTTGATGTGCAGGAGTGCCATCAGCGCGGGCTGACGTACGCTTCTTCCTTACGCGCGCGGGTGCGTTTGGTGCTGATGGATAAAGAGGCCGTGACGGAAACCGTCAAGGAGGTGAAGGAGCACGAGGTCTACATGGGGGAAATTCCCCTGATGACCGAAAACGGCTCTTTTGTGATCAACGGGACGGAGCGCGCGATTGTTTCGCAGCTGCATCGTTCGCCGGGGATTTATTTTGAGGATGACCGGGGCAAGTCGCACACTTCCGGCAAGAAGATTTTCAGCGCGCGGATTATTCCCGCGCGGGGCTCCTGGCTGGATTTTGAGTTTGACGCCAAGGATTTGCTCTATTTCCGCATTGACCGCCGCCGCAAGATGCACGTGAGTATTTTGCTGATGGCGCTGGGGTTGACGCCGGAAGAGATTCTGAAGAGATTTTTTGACTTTGATCGGTTTTCCCTGAAGGCGGGCGAAAATTCTAACGACGCTCGTTCTGTCCTGTTTAAAGTTATCCCGGAACGTTTGCGCGGCGAAATGGCGCGCTTTGATATTTGCGACGCCAAGGGCAAGGCGCTTGTGCAGTCGGGCAAGCGGATCACCCAGCGGCATATCCGCGATATGCAGGCGGCCAAGCTGGAAGAAATTTCCGTTCCGGAAGATTTTCTGCTGGGGCGCGCCTTGGCGGAGACGATGCGCTGCTATAAGGAAAGCGGTAAATTTTGTTCGCGTGAAGAATACGAAGCCCTTTCCGATTTGGAAAAGGATGGGGTTGCCGTGATCGCGGACGCAAAAACGGGCGTGAAAGCGGAAGCGAACGCGGAGATTACCCCGGAGCTTTTGCATCGTCTTTTTGAAGTGGGCGTGCCGGAGATTCAGACGCTTTATACCAATGACCTGGATCGCGGCCCGTTTATTTCGCAGACCTTGCGTAGTCATGAGCCGCTGACGCGGCAGCAGGCGCGGGTGCTTATTTACCGGATGATGCGTCCAGGCGAGCCGCCGACGGAAGAGGCGGTGGAAATTCTTTTCCATGGGTTATTCTATTCGGATGACCGGTACGATTTATCCAGGGTTGGGCGGATGAAGTTTAACCGCCGTCTGGGGCGCGGCGAGCGCGAGATCGAATACAAGGTCATGGTCAACAATTTGCAGTCGCGCGCGGAAGCGCAGCTGAAAAAGCTGGCGGAAGAGTCCAAACTGCCGCTGACGGTTATTCAGGATTTGAACGCGCAGTTATCTTACGGCGCGCGCGCCATCGCGGAAAATCTGGACAAGAAGGAAGCGGAGGCGCTCTCGAAGCGGCTGAACGAAAAAACCAGCGCGCGCACGGAGGTCGTGCCGCAATTTACCCTGTCTCCGCTGGACGTCGTAGACGCGGTTTGGATGCTTGTGGAACTGCGCAATGGACGCCTGGAAACGGATGATATTGACCATTTGGGCAATCGCCGCGTGCGTTCTGTGGGCGAATTGGCGAAGGATCATTTCCGTTCTGGTCTGGTGCGGGTGGAGCGCGCGGTCAAGGAGCGTTTGTCGCAGGCGGAGGCGGAAAATTTGATGCCGCAGGACCTGATTAACGCCAAGCCGATTTCCGCCGCGATCAAGGAATTTTTCGGCTCCAGTCAGTTGTCGCAGTTTATGGATCAGACCAATCCTTTGTCGGAGATTACGCACAAGCGGCGGATTTCCGCTCTGGGGCCGGGCGGGCTGACGCGGGAGCGCGCGGGGTTTGAGGTGCGCGACGTGCATCCGACGCATTATGGCCGTGTTTGTCCGATTGAAACGCCGGAAGGTCCGAACATCGGCTTGATCAACTCGCTGGCTTTGTACGCGCGGGTGAATGATTACGGGTTTATTGAGACGGCGTACCGCAAGGTGAGCGACGGCAGGGTGAGCGACGAGATTGAGTATCTTTCCGCCATCAAGGAGGGCGAGTATGTGATTGCCCAGGCCAATGCCGCTTTGGACAAGGACAACCGGCTGACGGACGATCTGGTGACTTGCCGGGAAAAGGGCGAGACGATTTTTGCCGAGCCGGAAAGGGTGCAGTATATGGATGTGGCGCCGGGGCAGATTGTGTCTGTTGCCGCTTCGCTGATCCCGTTCCTGGAGCATGACGACGCCAACCGCGCGCTGATGGGCGCGAACATGCAGCGTCAGGCGGTTCCTTGCCTGAAACCGGAGAAGCCGCTGGTCGGCACGGGGATTGAGCGCACGGTGGCGGTGGACTCTGGCACCGCCATTGTCGCGCGGCGCGGCGGCGTAGTGGATTATGTAGACGCGGGGCGCATCGTGGTGCGGGTGCGCGATGACGAAACGCAAGCGGGCGAAGTGGGCGTGGATATTTACAATCTGGTGAAGTACACCCGCTCCAACCAGAATACCAATATCAATCAGCGGCCTGTCGTCAAGGTGGGCGACGAGATTGCGCGCGGCGACGTAGTCGCGGACGGCGCTTCTACGGACCAGGGCGAGCTCGCGCTGGGGCAAAATATGCTGATTGCTTTCATGCCCTGGAATGGCTACAACTATGAGGATTCGATCCTGATTTCCGAGCGCGTGGTCGCGGATGACCGCTATACCTCAATCCATATTGAGGAACTGACGGTGATGGCGCGGGACACCAAGCTGGGGCCGGAAGAAATCACGCGCGATATTGCGTCGCTGGGAGAGGCGCAGCTGTCGCGCCTGGACGAATCCGGGATCGTGTATATCGGCGCGGAGGTTCAGGCGGGCGACGTGCTGGTCGGCAAAGTGACGCCTAAGGGCGAAACGACGCTGACGCCGGAAGAAAAACTGCTGCGCGCGATTTTTGGCGAGAAAGCCTCTGATGTGAAGGAAACTTCGCTGAAGGTTCCGGCGGGCATTGCGGGTACGGTGATTGATGTGCAGGTGTTTACTCGCGAGGGAGTCGAGCGCGATCAGCGCGCGAAGTCCATTATTGAAGAACATCTGAAAAGCTATAAAAAAGACCTGGCCGATCAGATGCGTATCGTAGAGCGCGACGCGTTTGAGCGCCTGAAGCGGCTCATCACGGGGCAGAAAGCCAATGGCGGGCCGAAACGCCTTTCCAAGGGAACGGAGATAACGGGCGAATATCTGGAGGGACTGGAATCCCCCTGGCACATGTTCGACGTCCGCATCGTGGATGACAATGTCGCGCGGCAGATGGAGCAGATTCGAGACACGCTGGAAGAGAAGAAGAAAGGGTTTGACGAAGCGTTTGAACTCAAAAAGAAGAAACTTACGCAGGGCGACGAGCTTTCTCCTGGCGTGCAGAAGATGGTCAAAGTGTATATCGCGATGAAGCGGCGGCTTCAGCCGGGCGACAAAATGGCCGGGCGTCATGGCAACAAGGGCGTGGTATCGCGCATTGTTCCGGTGGAGGATATGCCGCACATGGCGGACGGGCGTACTGTGGATATTGTTCTGAATCCTCTGGGCGTGCCTTCGCGGATGAACGTCGGGCAGATTCTTGAAGTGCATCTGGGGTGGGCGGCGAAGGGACTGGGCGAGCAAATCGGCGCGATGCTCAAGCAGCAGACGAAGAGCCGCGTGAAGAATATCCGCGCTTTCCTGGACAAAATCTACAATGAGAAGGGACGGCAGGAGAACCTGAAATCGCTGACGGATGATGAAATTCTGGCGCTTGCGGAAAATCTGCAAGACGGGGTTCCGTTTGCGACCCCGGTGTTTGACGGCGCGAAAGAAGAGGAAATCCGGCACATGCTGGCGCTTGCGAATCTGCCTGAATCCGGGCAGATGCAATTGTTTGACGGGCGCACGGGCGAGCCGTTTGAGCGGCTTGTCACGGTAGGCTACATGCACTATCTGAAGCTGTACCATTTGGTGGACGACAAGATGCACGCGCGCTCTACCGGCCCTTATAGTCTGGTGACGCAGCAGCCGCTGGGCGGCAAGGCGCAGTTTGGCGGGCAGCGTTTCGGCGAGATGGAAGTCTGGGCGCTGGAAGCCTATGGCGCGTCTTATGTCCTTCAGGAAATGCTGACCGTGAAGTCCGACGATGTAAACGGGCGTACCAAGGTATATGACAACATCGTCAAGGGCGAACATAAAATTGACGCGGGTATGCCGGAATCCTTCAATGTGCTGGTCAAGGAAATTCGTTCGCTGGCGATTGACATTGATCTCAAGCGTAGCTAAAGGGGCAGGAGAGAAACATGACGCAAACCAATCTGATGAATCTTTTTCGGCAGACGCAGGAAGAAGAGGAATTTGACGCCATTACCATTGGCCTTGCTTCGCCGGATCGGATTCGTTCCTGGTCGTATGGGGAAGTGAAGAAGCCGGAGACGATTAACTATCGCACTTTCAAGCCGGAGCGCGACGGTCTTTTCTGCTCGAAAATTTTCGGGCCGGTGAAGGATTATGAATGCCTGTGCGGCAAATATAAGCGCCTGAAGCATCGCGGCGTGGTGTGCGAGAAGTGCGGCGTGGAGGTGACGCTGGCCAAGATGCGCCGGGAGCGCATGGGGCATATTGAGCTGGCTTCTCCGGTTGCGCATATCTGGTTTTTGAAATCTTTGCCGTCGCGTTTGGGTTTGGTGCTGGACATGACTTTGCGCGACATTGAGCGCGTACTGTATTTTGAGGCGTATGTGGTGGTGGACCCCGGCATGGTTCCCAATCTTGCCCGCAATCAGCTTTTGACCGAAGAGCAGTATCTGGAGACCATGGAAGCGCATGGCGATGACTTTGACGCGCTGATGGGCGCGGAAGGGATTCGCGAGCTGCTGCGCCGGCTGGATCTGAATGAGGAAATTACGCGGTTGCGCGGCGAGCTGGAGACCACGACTTCCGAAAGCAAGAATAAAAAAATCGCCAAGCGTTTGAAGGTGTTGGAGGCGTTCCAGAAGTCCGGCATTAAGCCGGAGTGGATGGTGCTGGAAGTGCTGCCGGTGCTGCCGCCGGATTTGCGTCCGCTGGTGCCGCTGGACGGCGGGCGTTTCGCTACGAGCGACCTGAACGATTTGTACCGCCGCGTCATTAACCGCAACAATCGTCTGCGCCGTCTTTTGGAGCTGAAAGCTCCGGAAATTATTGTGCGCAACGAAAAGCGGATGTTGCAGGAGGCGGTAGATTCCCTGCTTGACAATGGGCGGCGCGGCAAGGCGATGACGGGCGCGAACAAGCGTCCGCTGAAATCGCTGGCGGACATGATTAAAGGCAAGGGCGGGCGGTTCCGGCAAAATCTGCTGGGCAAGCGCGTTGATTATTCCGGGCGTTCCGTCATTGTGGTGGGGCCGCAGTTAAAGCTGCACCAGTGCGGTTTGCCGAAGCTGATGGCGCTGGAACTTTTCAAGCCTTTTATTTTCCATCGCCTGGAGCGTTTGGGGCTGGCTGCGACGGTAAAGCAGGCCAAAAAGATGGTGGACAATCAGGAGGCGGTGGTCTGGGATATTCTGGAGGAGGTAATCCGCGAGCATCCGGTCATGCTCAACCGCGCGCCGACCCTGCACCGTTTGGGGATACAGGCGTTTGAGCCGGTGCTGATTGAGGGCAAGGCCATTCAGCTGCATCCGCTCGTTTGCGCGGCCTTTAACGCCGACTTTGACGGCGACCAGATGGCGGTGCATGTGCCGTTGTCGCTGGAAGCGCAGATGGAGGCGCGCACGCTGATGCTGGCGTCCAACAATGTGCTTTCGCCCGCGAATGGCTCGCCGATCATTGTGCCTTCACAGGATATTGTCCTGGGGCTGTATTACGCTACCCGCGAGCGCGTTAACGCCACGGGCGAGGGCATGCTGTTCATGGACCTTGCGGAAATGGAGCGCGCGCTGGCCGCGAAGGAAGTGGAACTGCATACCCGCGTATCTGTGCGCTTGAAGCAGTATAAGAGGGGGGTTGCGGAAGGCGAGTGGAGCGAACGGACGGAGCGCGTGAATACTACGGTGGGGCGCGCGCTGCTGTCGCGCATTCTGCCGCGCGGCCTTGACTTTTCCAATATTGACAAGCCCTTGAAGAAAAAGGAAATTTCGCGCCTGATTGATAAATCTTTTCGGCATTGCGGTTTGCGCGAAACGGTCATTTTTGCGGATAAGCTGATGCAGAATGGCTATGCGCTGGCGACGCGCGCCGGGATTTCCTTTTGCGCGTCCGATATGCAGGTTCCGCCGCAAAAGGCGGAAATCATTGCGCGCGCGGAAACCGAGGTGAAGGAGATTGAAAAGCAGTACACCAATGGTTTGGTGACCAAGGGGGAGCGCTACAACAAAGTGGTGGATATTTGGGGGCGCGCGGGCGACGAGGTTTCCAAGGCCATGATGGCGCAGCTTTCTCTGGAAAACGTCCAGGATCGGAACGGAAAGAATGTGGAGCAGGATTCCTTCAATTCCATTTTCATGATGGCGGATTCGGGCGCGCGCGGTTCCGCCGCGCAGATTCGTCAGCTGGCGGGGATGCGCGGCCTGATGGCGAAGCCGGATGGCTCCATCATCGAGACGCCGATTACGACCAATTTCCGCGAGGGGCTGAATGTTTTGCAGTACTTCATTTCCACGCACGGCGCGCGTAAAGGTTTGGCGGATACGGCGCTGAAAACGGCGAATTCCGGGTATTTGACCCGGCGCTTGGTGGATGTTACGCAGGATTTGGTCATCATAGAAGAAGATTGCGGCACAAAGAATGGCTACACCATGCGCGCGCTGGTGGAAGGGGGCGAAGAGGTGGAGCCGCTTTCCGAGCGTATTTTGGGGCGCGTGACCGCGGACGATCTGGTGGATCCCGAAACGCGGGAAACCGTGATTTTCTCTGGAACGCTTCTGGACGAAGACAAGGTGGAATTGATCGGCAAGCTGGGCATTGACGAGGTCAAGGTGCGCACGCCGCTTACCTGTGAAACGCGCTACGGTTTGTGCGCCAAGTGTTATGGGCGTGATTTGGGGCGCGGTTACCTTGTGAATGTGGGCGAGTCGATCGGCGTCATCGCGGCGCAGTCCATCGGCGAGCCGGGAACGCAGTTGACCATGCGGACTTTCCACGTTGGCGGCGCGGCTTCACGAACCGCCGCCGCTTCTGAGATTGAGGCCAAGTCTGCGGGCAAGCTGCGTTTTGAGGATAACCTTAAGTTTGTGCTGAATCCGAAGAAGGAAAAAATTGTCATTTCCCGCCAGGGTGAGCTGGTGATTCTGGATGACAATGGACGGGAGCGGGAGCGGCACAAAGTGCCTTATGGCGCGACGTTGCTGGTGGAGGGCGGGAAGTCTGTCAAGGCGGGCGCGAAGCTCGCGGAATGGGACCCGCACGTTCGCCCGATTATTTCCGAACACGCGGGCACGGTGAAGTTCGAGCATTTGGAAGAAGGGGTGACGGTCGCGCGGCAGATTGATGAAGTGACCGGCCTTTCCATGCTGGTGGTGATTGACGTTAAGCCTGCGGGCAGCGGCAAGTCTTCCAAGACCAAGGTGCGTCCATCGGTAAAATTTTTGGATGACCGGGGAGAAGAGGTTCTGCGCGCGAACAAAGAGCCGGTCTCCATTGCCTTTTTGACGGGTTCCATCATTTTGGTGAGCGATGGTCAGGAAGTGCATGAGGGGGATGTGCTGGCGCGGATTCCTCAGGAGTCCGCGAAAACCCGCGACATTACGGGCGGTTTGCCGCGCGTGGCGGAGTTGTTTGAGGCGCGGGTTCCCAAGGACGCTTCCATGCTGGCGGAGCATACCGGCATGGTGTCTTTCGGCAAGGATACCAAGGGCAAGCAGCGGCTTATCATTACGGAGCCGAATGGAACCGCGCATGAATACTTGATCTCCAAGGACAAGCACGTGCAGATCCACGACGGCCAGGTGGTGCAGAAAGGGGAGGTGCTGATTGAGGGCGAGCAAAATCCGCACGATATTCTGCGCCTGAAGGGGGTGGAATACCTGGCGCGTTACATTACGGACGAAGTGCAGGATGTGTATCGCTTGCAGGGCGTCAAGATCAATGACAAGCATATTGAGGTCATTGTGCGGCAGATGCTGCGCCGGGTTGTGGTGACGGATCCGGGGGATACGCGCTTTATCAAGAGCGAGCAGGTGGAGCGCGCGGATCTGCTGGAAGAGAACATCCGCATGGAGGCGGAGGGCAAACGTCCGGCGGAGTTTGATTCCATTCTGCTGGGGATTACCAAGGCGTCGTTGTCAACGGATTCGTTTATTTCCGCGGCCTCGTTCCAGGAAACTACGCGCGTTTTGACCGAGGCGGCGATTATGGGCAAGAAGGATGCTCTGCGCGGTTTGAAGGAAAACGTGATTGTGGGGCGTCTGATTCCTTCTGGAACGGGTCTGGCGTATCACAGAAGCCGCAAGGCGCGGGAGGAGGGCGAGGATCAGGCGCGGGAGCGGCTGGAAGAAATGTTCAGGCCGGAAACGCTCGCCGAAGAACCCGCTCCGCCAGAAGAGCAGGACGCCTGACGGATCCATTCCCGCGCGGCGTTTCGTTTGCGCCTGTTAAGGCGCGTGAAAAAAAATCCTTCCGAATCTGGAAGGATTTTTTATTTTGCTTGCGCGTAATCGGAGCGGGTTAGAACAAGAAAGCCACAAAAGGAAACGCCCGACATTGCTGTCGGGCGTGGGTTCGGTCAGACCTTTCGGTCGTTCCTTATTGTAGTAACGGCTCTCACCCCGGATGGCTACAACATAATATATTCTACACCTGATTTTTCTTTTGTGTCTACGCTAGCAGCATTACTTCACGATCCCGCACAAACTATTGCGGCGTACTTATGAATTTGCAAATAGTACAAAAACATTGATATTCCGTATGATAGCGGTCAATGCTATTCTGTATATTTCTCTGACTATGACGCAGCGAGGTTTCTCATGGCTTACACATTGGGTTTGGATATTGGGATTGCTTCCGTGGGCTGGTGTCTTTCGGCGGATGATCACATCATCAACTTGGGCGTGCGTGCGTTTGACAAGGCCGAAACCGCCGATAAAGGCGAATCCTTGAATCTTGCGCGCCGTACAGCGAGGCTTGCGCGGCGGCGCTTGTATCGGCGGGCGTGGCGGTTGAAGAAGCTGGCAAGATTATTAAAACTGCGCGGGCTGATTAACAGTGAAGATTTTTTCCAACCAACAAACCCCTATGTCAACAAAGAGCACTCCCTTTGGCAGTTGCGCGTGAAAGGTCTGGATGAAAAGCTGACCCCTGAAGAATGGGCGCGGGTGATTTATCACCTCGTAAAGCATCGCGGGTTTCACTGGATTTCCAAGGCGGAAGAGAAAGCGGCGGAATCCGATACCAAAGGTGAAGGCGGCAAGGTTAAAAAAGGTTTGGCGGGCACAAAGAAATTGATGGCGGAGAAAAATTATCGCAGCACTGCGGAAATGGTTGTTGCGGAATTCCCGGACGCGCAACGCAATAAACGCGGTGATTACAGCAAAGCCTTGTCTCGCGTACTGCTTGATGAAGAATTGGCGCGTCTCTTTGAATGTCAACGCAAGTTTGGCAATCCTCACGCGGATATTGCGCTTGAAGCGGAAATTCGCGGCAACGGCGACAAAAAAAGTGGTATTTTCTGGCAGCAAAGCCCCGCGCTTTCCGGTGATAACCTCTTAAAAATGCT
>JAIRPW010000038.1 GCA_031256795.1 Zoogloeaceae bacterium
CCCCCCCCCCCCCCCCCCCCCCCCCCCCCCCCCCCCCCCCCCCCCCCCCCCACCCCCCCCCCCCCCCCCCCCCCCCCCCCCCCGCCCCCCCCCCCCCCCCCCCCCCCCCGCCCATTGCGTCACAAAACCGTTTTTCGTCATATTTGTTTAGAATCTCAAAGGCGCGCGATATGCAAATAACGCATAACGCGCGTTCGCGTATCGTTACCGCGCCCGCAAAACCCGCCCCGGTTTGCCTCGCCAGAACGTTATAATGAAAGCGTTCAGTCTTTCCGCGCGCGGCTTTTCCCTTTTTCTTCCCGCCTTTCACCATGATGCGTATTCGTCTGCGAGAAATCCCCTACAACTACACTTCGTTCTCTGACCGGGAAATCGTCATCCGCCTTTTGGGCGAAGAGAACTGGCGCATTCTGGACGAATTGCGCGGCGAGCGCGTGACAGGCCGCTCGGCGCGAATGCTCTATGAAGTGCTGGGCGACATTTGGGTAGTCGAGCGCAACCCCTATCTGGAAGACGACCTGCTCGCCAACCCGGAACGGCGTCAGGCGCTGATCAACGCCCTCTACCACCGGCTCGCGGAAGTTGAAAAGCGCCGCCAGGAAAGCGAAAAAGACGACGCGGAACGCAGCGAAAAGGTCGCGCGCCTCATCGCCGCCTCCCGAAAGGCGGTGGAAACTTTCGCGGCCTGGTTTACCGAAACCGCGCGGCTGCGCAAAAAAACCCTGCGCATCCTGGGACGGCATACCCGCCGCGACAACATCGCCTTCGATGGCATGTCCCGCGCGGCGCACGTCACCGACGCCACGGACTGGCGCGTGGAATACCCTTTCGTCGTTCTGACCCCGGACAGCGAAGAGGAAGTCGCGCCGCTCGTCGCGGGCTGCATCAAGGCCGGACTAACCATCATCCCGCGCGGCGGCGGCACGGGGTATACCGGCGGGGCAGTCCCGCTTTTCCGAAATTCGGCGGTCATCAACACAGAAAAGCTCCTGCGCATGAGCGCGGTAGAAGAAATCGTTCTGCCGGACTGCGATCACGCCTGCCCGACCATCGCCGCCGGCGCGGGCGTCATCACGGAAAAAATCTCGGAAGCGGCGGCGCGCGCGGGGCTGGTATTCGCGGTGGACCCCACTTCCGCCTCCGCCTCTTCCGCAGGCGGCAATATCGCCATGAACGCGGGCGGCAAAAAAGCCGTACTCTGGGGAACCGCGCTGGACAACCTCGCCGCGTGGACCATGGTCGACCCCGACGGCAACTGGCTGACCGTTGAGCGGCTGGGACATAACTTCGGCAAAATCCACGAACAGGACCGCGCGCGCTTTCGCCTCACGCGCGCCGCGCCCTCCGGAGAGCGCATCGGAGAAGAAATTCTGGAAATGCCCGGCGCCTCCTGCCGAAAAATCGGTCTGGGCAAAGACGTTACCGATAAATTTCTGGGCGGTCTGCCGGGCGTGCAAAAAGAAGGCACGGACGGCGTCATCGTTTCGGCGCGCTGGATTCTGCATAAAATGCCCCCGGTCACCGTCACGGTGTGCCTGGAATTTTTCGGCCAGGTGCGGGAAGCCGTGCCTTCTATCGTCGAGATCACGGATTACTTCAAGCCCGGCGGCAAAGGCTACGCGAGCGGCGCGCGTCTGGCCGGCCTGGAGCATATGGACGAGCGCTATGTGCGCGCCGTCGGCTACGCGGCCAAAGCCAAGCGGCATGGCCGCCCAAAAATGGTGCTGATCGGCGACGTCGCGGGCTTTCAGGAAAAGGAAGTCATGGCGGCCGCCTCCGAAGTCGTGCGGATGGCCAGTCAGCGCGCCGCGGAAGGCTTTATCGCGGTCACGCCGGAAGCGCGGAAGAAATTCTGGCTTGACCGCTCCCGCACCGCCGCGATCTCGAAACATACCAACGCCTTCAAAATCAACGAGGACGTCGTCATCCCGCTGCCGCGCATGGGGGAATATTGCGACGGCGTGGAGCGCATCAATATCGAGTTTTCCATCCAGAACAAGCTGGCCCTGTGCGACGCCCTGCTCGCCTTTTTCGCGGGCAGCCTGCCCATTGACGCCGGAGACAGCAAACTGACGCGCGACGAGCTGATCGGAGACCGGCAGGAAGCCGCCAGAGAGCATATCCTCGGCGTGCGCGCGCGCTGGCAGTGGATTCTGGACAATCTCGACCTGCCGCTTGCCGAAGCGGAACCCGCTTTCGCGCGCTGGGAGATTCAAGCGGAGGAATTGCGCAACCGCGCCCCGCGCCCCACGCTCTTTCACCGTTTGCAGGATTATTCCGTGCGGGTTTCCTGGAAACGCGAACTCAAAGAGCCTCTGGACGTTATCTTTGAGGGGCCGGTATTCCGCGAGCTTTCCGGACGCCTGGTCGCCATCCAGAAGGATATTTTGCGCGGGCGGGTTTTTGTCGCCCTGCACATGCACGCGGGCGACGGCAACGTGCATACCAACATTCCGGTCAATTCGGATAACTACGCCATGCTGCAAGCGGCCAACCGCGCGGTGGAACGCATTATGGCGCTGGCGCGCGCGCTGGGCGGCGTGATTTCCGGCGAACACGGCATCGGCCTGACCAAGCTGGACTTTTTGTCAGAAGCGGAAATCGCGCCATTCCGCGCCTATAAACAAAAAGTGGACCCGGAAGGACATTTCAACCGCGGCAAACTCATGCCCGACGGCACAATGGCGCGCGCCTACACGCCCTCCTTTTCGCTCCTGGGCGCGGAATCGCTCATCATGGAACAGTCGGACGTCGGGCGCATTTCCGGCATGGTGAAAAACTGCCTGCGCTGCGGAAAGTGCAAACCGCTCTGCTCCACGCATGTGCCGCGCGCCAACCTGCTGTACAGCCCGCGCAACAAAATCCTTGCGCTGGGATTGCTGATTGAGGCCTTTCTCTACGAGGAACAGACGCGGCGCGGCGTCAGTCTGCGGCACTTCGGCGCTTTCAACGACCTGGCGGAGCATTGCACGGTCTGCCACCGCTGCGTCAAACCCTGCCCGGTTGATATTGATTTCGGCGACGTGACCGTAGCCATCCGTCACTTTTTGAAACGCCTGAAACAGAAAAGATTTTCCGTCGCCGGCGCCGCCGCGATGGCGTTTCTGACCCTGAAAGACCCGCTGACCCTCAAAGCGGCGCGCAAAGTCATGATTGACTGGGCCTACCGGGCGCAGCGCGCCGGATACCGGATCGGAAAAGCGGCGGGACTGATTCAGAACTCGCTGCGCCGCCCGCCCGCGACGCACAACCCGCCGGACGTCAAAACCGAAGTCATCCATTTTCTCAACCGCCCCCTGCCGGACAGCCTGCCTTCCCGCACCGCCCGCGCCTTGCTGGATATTGAGGATCACACCCTCATTCCCGTACTCCGCAACCCGGAAAAGCGCGCGGAAGAACCGGAAGCCGTGTTTTATTTCCCCGGCTGCGGATCCGAGCGGCTATTCAGCCAGATCGCGCTGGCGGCGCAGGCCCTGCTGTACGACGCCGGCGTAACTACCGTGCTGCCGCCGGGCTATCTTTGCTGCGGCTATCCGCAAAACGCGGCGGGAGAAACAGAAACAGGGCAAAAAATCGCCACCGACAACCGGGTGCTCTTTCACCGCGTCGCCAATACGCTCAATTATCTGGATATTCGCACGGTCATCGTGTCGTGCGGAACCTGCATGGATCAGCTGCAAAAATACGCTTTCGAGCGGATTTTCCCCGGATGCCGCCTGCTTGACGTCCATGAATATCTGGCGGAAAAAGGCGTGACGCTGGAAACGGGGGAAGAATCCCGGAAAACGCGCTATCTGTTTCATGATCCCTGCCACTCGCCAATGAAAACCATGCCGCCGCTCAAGGTGGCCGAGACTTTGCTGGGACAAAGCGCGCTCCTGTCGGATCGCTGCTGCGGAGAATCCGGAACCTTTGCCGTCACCCGCCCGGACGTCGCCACACAGGTACGTTCCCGCAAGCAGCAGGAAATTGAGGCGGGCTGCGCGGCGCTTGGCCTCCCGGAGCAAGACGGAACGCGCGTTAAAATTCTGACCTCCTGCCCTTCCTGCCTGCAGGGACTGGCGCGCTACCGCGAAACCGCGCCGGTTGAGGCGGACTATCTTCTCATTGAGCTTGCCCGACGTCTTTTGGGCGAGGACTGGATGGAAACGTTCGTCCGCCGGGTCAGCCAGGGCGGCATTGAGCGCGTATTGCTATGACCCGACCCGACTCTTGGCCGCGCGGAGATAAAAAACCGCCAGACCCGGCGCAAACGATAAAATGACGGGGAGATACTCCCCGCAAAAAACCATTTTTTTGAGGTCTTTGTCATGGAACCTAGCTTCGAGCAGCTGACCGGGCGGCGCATTGAGCGGCTGACGGACGCCCTGCGCCTCATCACTTTTCTGCCGGTTGACCCGGTCGGAGCGCTGGAAGGCGTCCGGCGCATTCTCGGCAACCTGAAAACCTATTCTCCGGAGGCGACGCTTTATCTTTCCATCCTGGAAGAATTGCGCAAACCGCTGCGCGAAACCGTCATCACGCTGGCCAAAAAATCTTACCGGGATCATCCCCTCCCCCAGATGGAACAGGAAGAAACCGCTTTTTCCCAGGTTATTTCCGCTTTGCGCCAGATGAATCAGGCCTACCGCCATTGCGGGCAACTGCTCTCGGAAGAAGAAAACGAACGGCTGCACGCGCAGGTACTGCACCGCAATATCTACTACACATCCGCCATTGTTTTTGAATATTACCGGGCGCGGCAGGATTTGCCCGCCGGAATCTGGCGGGAAATCCACGGGTATTATGAGCTGGCCGAACTGCGCGGCCTTGCCGATCGCCCGATTGCGGACCCCCTGAAAAAAGGGCAAAGCATCTCGTGCATGGCCAATTACATCACCCTCTTGCTGGTAGAAATTGCCAATCCCTACAGCTACAGCGCGGACACGCAGGAACTGATTTACCGTCTGGCGCGTCTGGGCGCGCCGCTCGCGCGCATTGAACCGCTGGATTCCATGCTGGACATCCCGCCCTTCATCCTCGACCTGGACGAAGACGCCCCTCTGCATACGCCGGATCGCGGCGAGGTTTCGGATACCGCCCGCTTTCTCAACACCCACGCGCTTACACGGCAAATGGAAGAAACCCGCGCGCGTCTGCTGCAAAGCGACGAAGAAACCATCGCCATCGGCGACGATCAGGAAAAAGTGCCGCGCGCGCCGCTCCTCAAAATCATTGAGGCGCTGCGCGCGCCCTGGGCGCAAACCCGCATCACCCGCCGTTTTCACCGGCGCGCGGGCAAGGGGCAAATCGCCATTCTGATGGATTTCGCGCCGATCCATCTCGCCGTTTCCGGCGCGCCGTTCACCCCGCCCCAGGGCGGCTATATCTACCATGACCGCATGATCAGCACGAGCGAAGACGCCGTGCGTTTCGGCATTCTGGAAGACCGGCAGCTGGCGGGAAGCAATGTCCAGCATCAGCGCCAGGAATTGCAAATGAGCCGATTGCGCGCCCACAGCGACAAATGGGAAATGATCAACCAGTCCGCGAGCGGCTTTCGCCTAAGCCGCTCGCTGATTGGCGCGCGGACGGCTTACGGGCAATTGCTTTCCCTGCCGCTGCCGGATACGGACAAATACGTGCTGGCCAAAGTCTCCTGGCTCATGCAGAACGCCAGCGGCCTGCACATGGGGATTTCCCTGTTGCCGGGTTTCCCGGAAGCGTGCGCCGTCGCGCTTCTGCGCGACGAGGAAGACGCGAACAACAACGACGGCATTAACTTTGGCCTGAAAACGGACGCCCTGCGGTATGAGCGCGCTTTTTTGCTTCCGGGCATACCGGGAGTCAACCTGCCCTCTTCGCTGGTGCTTCCGCACCGCCTGGGACGCCCGGACGCCCCGCTTTCTCTCGCGGCGGGCGGAAACGTAGTCCGGGTTTTGGTCAAAGAGACGCTGTTTCGCGGCTACGATTTTGTGGAAGTCACCTATACCGCGCAATGAACGCATCCGCGCAACCTTACGAAAAGAAAGCCCGTTTTACGATGAATGCCACGCAATCCCCCCAAACCAAGACCACCCCCCGCACCCATTTTGGCTTTCAGGAAGTCCCCCTGAACGACAAGGCCAAAAAAGTCGCGGATGTTTTTGACTCTGTCGCGGACCGCTACGACGTGATGAATGACCTTTTGTCCGCGGGGATGCACCGCCTTTGGAAACGCTTTGCGGTAGCCAGAAGCGGAGTGGGGCCGGGAGACCGTGTGCTGGACATCGCGGGCGGAACCGGCGATCTCGCGCTGGCCTTCGCCCGGCGCGTGGGCGCATCCGGACAGGTAGTCCTGACGGACGTCAATCACGCCATGTTGGCGCGCGGGCGCGATCGTCTGCTCGACAAAGGCTGCCCTCTTCCCGTCGGGCAATGCGACGCGGAAAACCTGCCTTTTAAAGAGGAGAGCTTTGACTGCGTCAGCGTTTCTTTCGGTCTGCGCAACATGACGCACAAAGATCGCGCGCTCTCCGAAATGCGCCGCGTGCTGAAACCTGGCGGACGTCTTTTGGTGCTGGAATTTTCGCAAATCCACAAAGCGCTCGCGCCCTTCTACGATCTGTATTCTTTCAAGGTCATCCCGCGCCTGGGGCAATGGATTGCCGGAGACGCGGAAAGCTACCGCTATCTCGCGGAATCCATCCGAATGCACCCCAATCAGGAAGGGCTAAAACAACTCATGGAATCCGTAGGTTTCCAGCAGGTTGAATATTTCAACCTGACTTTCGGCGTCGTCGCCCTGCACCGCGCCTGGAAACTTTAACGCGGAAAGGATTGCGGCTCTTCCGCCTCCGGCGGCGCGGCCAGCGCGGAGCGCACCGCGCGAATCCGCGCCGCGCGCAAATACTCCGGAATTTTTTTCCTGTCCTTTCCTTTTCGCTGAACCTCCGCCACAAGCGCCCTCTCCGGCACAGAAAGATAGGCCGCGGCCATGCGCCGCCAGAAAATTCCTGGCTGCCACGGCGGATTTTCCCGTCCCGCCCTGCCGCGAAAATCCGCCTCGCATACCGTCAGCAGCTCCGCGAAAAGCCCCGGACGGCGGCGCAAATCGCAGGCTTCCAGCGTTTTCACAATCGTAGAAGCGCGCGGCGCGCCATCCCGCGCCTCCCCCAAAGCGTGTATTTTCCCGTGCAGCCGCACCGCAAGCCGCGCCAAATCACGGCATTCGTTGGGAACCTTCAGGCGCTCGCATAAAGCCAGCAGCGGCATATCGCCGCGCGCCTCATGCCCATAGCGGCGCGGCAATATTTCCTCCGGAGTCTCCGCCTTGCCCAAATCATGCGTCAGCGCGGAAAACCGCGCCGCCAGCGTGGGGCAGCAGCGCGCCGCCGCTTTTAGCGTCAGCAAAACATGCCGGCCGCCGTTCCCTTCCGGATGATAGTCCCGCCGCTCTGGAACGCCGAACAGCGCATCCACTTCCGGCATAAGGCGCGCCAGCGCGCCGCATTCGCGCAAAGTTTCTATCAAGCGTTCAGGGTATGCCTCCATCAGACCACGCGCGATTTCCCGCCAGGCCCGCTCCGGGGTTACACACTCCATTTCGCCAGAAACGACCAGTTCACGCATCAGCGCCAGCGTATCCGCCGCGATGGAAAAATCACCGAAGCGCGCGGCAAACCGCGCGACACGCAGCAAGCGCACCGGATCCTCCGCAAAAGCCGGACTGACATGCCGCAGCACGCGCGCCTCCAGATCCGCGCGTCCGCCGTAAGGGTCAATCACCGTTCCCTCGCCGTCTTCCGCCATCGCGTTGATGGTCAGGTCGCGCCGCGCCAGGTCTTCTTCCAACGTCACCTCCGGCGCGGCATGAAAGACAAAGCCATGATAGCCGCGCCCGTGTTTTCGTTCGGTACGCGCCAGCGCGTATTCCTCATGCGTTTCGGGATGCAGAAACACAGGAAAATCACGCCCGACCGGCTTAAAGCCACGCGCCCGCATCGCCTCCGGCGTCGCGCCCACCACCACATAATCCCGGTCCGCCACCGCGCGCCCAAGCAGCCGATCGCGCACCGCGCCGCCCACACAATAAATCTTCATGCCGCGCCCGCTTTACGACAAAAAAATACGCCCCCGCCAGAAATATGCCCTGGTTTCAAAACCGCTCCAAACCGCCAACGCGCCGTCCCTCCGGCCAGGAAATCAGATAGTCCACGGAAAACTCGCGCGTTTCCCCGGCTGGCAGCGTAGTTTCCCAGGCCACGACGCCCGGACGCCCCTCCCAGTCCTCCACGCTCACGGCAGGCGAAAACTGCCGCCGCTCGACCACGATTTCCGTATCCAGCGCAACCGGCGACGCCTCCAATACCAAAATCTTCAGGGCGCGTTTTTTGTGCAGACTGGTCACCGTAAAAATATCCGCAATCCGGCGCTCATTCTTGCGCGCGAGAAAACTGCCGTGACCGCGCGTATCCGCCAGAGGGCGAAGATTCACCCGCAGCTTGTCGTCCCGGCCAAAAGGCAGGGACAGCCGCGCGTCATCCCGCGCCTGAAAAAAAGACTCGCCGACATAGTTGCCGTCACGATACAAACGGACAATCCCCGGCGGCCAAACTCCCTCCGGAAATTCCGCCCGCGCCACGAGCCACGCGGCTTTCTCCGCGCGCGGCGTCATTCGCGCTTCCAAAGCGACAGAAATTTTCTCCTCCCCCAGCGTCGCCGAAACCTGACGCCCATCCGCCGGCAGCGCAAAGACGCCCGGCAAGGTAAATTCCGTGGAAAACTCGCCATGAACCGCCGCAGTCTCAAAAAGCGGCGCGCCGCCGCTTGCGGGCGTCTCCTTCGACATAGCCATCATCGGGAGAACCGCCATGCTCTCCGCGTCATTCATGAAGGAATCCGCATCTCCTCCCGGAATCCGCCTCCGCGCCGCGGCAGACTGCGCCAACACATCCGGAGCAAAACGAAGCCGCCAGCTTTCCGGCTCCGGGCCGGAAGAATTTTTTTTAGGCTGCCCGGTAGACAAAACCAACCGAACGCGATTCCAATCCTCTCCGCTGCGCTGCGCGATCAACGCGACGCGCTCCAGACGCACTACGCCGTCTTCAGAATTCAGGAAAGCGCGGTAGGCGGGACGCCATCCCGCGTCCGGGAACAAATAACGCACGCGCACTTCGCCCGCTTTTCTGGCCGCCAGACGCAACGAAAGCTGGCGAACGCCCTCCACCGCGGGACGAATCCGCTCCAGGTCTTTCTTGCGCCCTTCCAGCGCGCGTTTCACATTTTCGCTTTGCGTATCAATGTTCAAAATACGCCGCTCCGCGTCCAAACTGCCTGAATGAATCAGCGCCAAAGTCTCTTTTGGACGCGCCGCGATATTCCGCACGCCCGCTTCCGGATCCACGGCGGACAGCGAAGCAAGATACGCCAATTCGCGTTCCGCGGTCCTTCGTTCAATCAGCAAAGACTCCAGGCGGAGGGAAAGCGCCCGCACATCATTCTCCAGCGCGGCCTCTTCCGCGTTCAGCGGCTCGGTGCGCGCTTCGTCGCGCCAAACCGCTTCGCCAATCTCAATGCCTTCCTCCGCCTCAATCTGCACGCTGTCCAGATCAAAATTCGCGGGCAGGCCAGACAAACGCAAAACGCTTTCCCCCGCGCCCACTCCGGCAACGCGCTCCACCAAAGCGCCGCCGGGATACAGCGTCACCTTGCGCACCGGCGCGTCCGTCGCCGCGCGCGAAAGCTGCGGCGCGATTCCCAAACACAGCCACGATACCCACAACAAACAACGCCCCATCGCAAAACAAGACGCGCGGCACATGATGTTCCCTCCTTTACGATGCTTCCTCATTCCCCGTCCCACAATTCCGGCGCGCCCGGCGCCGCGTTTTCCGGAGCGGGAAACCCAAAATGCCGGTAGGTCATCGGCGTCGCGACACGCCCGCGCGGAGTGCGCTGCAAATACCCCTGCTGAATCAAATAAGGCTCCAGCACATCTTCAATGGTATCGCGCGCTTCGCCAATCGCGGCGGCAAGATTGTCTACGCCCACCGGCCCGCCGCCAAATTTATCGGTAATGGCGCGCAAAAGTTTTCGATCCATTAAGTCCAGCCCTTTGGCGTCCACTTCCAGAAGGGCCAGCGCCGCATTCGCCACCGCGCGGGTAATCACGCCATCCGAACGCACTTCGGCATAATCGCGCACCCGGCGCAGCAGCCGGTTGGCAATCCGGGGAGTGCCGCGCGAACGCCGCGCGATTTCCAGATCGCCCTCCTCGTCCATTTTGACGCTCAGCAGACGCGCCGACCGCCGAACAATCTGCCGCAGCTCTTCCGCGGAATAGAACTCCAGGCGCGCGACAATGCCAAAACGATCACGCAAGGGATTGGTCAACATGCCCGCGCGCGTCGTCGCGCCGACCAGGGTAAAAGGCGGCAAGTCCAGTTTGACGGAACGCGCGGCGGGACCTTCGCCGATCATAATGTCAATCTGAAAATCCTCCATCGCGGGATAGAGAATTTCCTCCACGACGGGCGAAAGCCTGTGAATCTCATCAATAAATAAAATATCGCGCGGCTCCAGATTCGTAAGCAGCGCGGCAAGATCGCCCGCGCGCTCCAGCACGGGGCCGGAGGTCTGCCGCAAATTCACGCCCATTTCTTCCGCGAGAATATGCGCGAGCGTGGTTTTCCCCAGTCCCGGCGGCCCGAACAGCAGCACGTGGTCCAGCGCCTCAAAGCGCCGCTTCGCGGCTTCAATGAAAATTTCCAGCTGCGCGCGTATCTGCGTCTGCCCGGTATAGTCAGCCAAACGCAAAGGACGCAGGGCGCGCTCCAGAACCTCCTCCCGCTCGGAACGAACCTCCGGAGCGGTCAACCGCTCTGGCGCGCCGGGAAAAGGCTGCGCGGAAAGATCGTCGGTTTCAATCATGGCGCGGCAAGTTTTCCCGGCTTTCAGGCGTCGTCATGCGCGACCAGAGCGCGATGCCCAATATCCGCGCGATACTGCATTCCCTCCCACTGAATGCCGGAGATCACGTCATACGCGCGCTTGCGCACCGCGCGAACCGTTTCCCCCAGAGCGCACACCGTCAGCACACGCCCGCCCGCCGTCACGACATTCCCCTCCCTCTCCGCCGTGGCCGCGTGAAACACGCGCGTATTTTCATCCCAGACATTGTTTTTCGGCAGACCGGAAATCGCGTCTCCCGTTCGCGGCGTCGCGGGATAATTTTCTGCGGCCAGCACCACCGAAAGCGCGATTCTCCGATCCCATTCCGCTTCCACATCCTTGAGACGGCCTTCCAGCGCGTACTCCAGAAGAGTCAGCAGGTTGCTTTTCAGCCGCATCATGATGGGCTGCGTTTCCGGGTCTCCCATACGGCAATTGAATTCCAGCGTCTTGACTCCGCCGTCTTTGCCAATCATCAGCCCCGCGTATAAAAACCCGACATACGGAACGCCGTCTTTCTCCATGCCCTTCACCGTCGGCAGGATGATCTCGCGCATGACCCGCGCGTACACTTCAGGCGTCACTACCGGCGCGGGCGAATACGCGCCCATCCCGCCCGTATTGGCGCCGGTATCGCCATCGCCGATACGCTTATGATCCTGACTGGAGGCAAGCGGCAGCACATTTTTGCCATCGGAGATCACAATGAAACTTGCCTCTTCCCCTTTCAGAAATTCCTCAATCACCACCTGACGCCCCGCTTGCCCCAGCGCCCCGCCCGCGAGCATTTCCGCAATCGCCGCCCTGGCTTCCTCTTTTGTCTGCGCGACTACTACGCCCTTGCCGGCCGCCAGACCGTCCGCCTTAATCACGATGGGCGCGCCTTCCTGATCCACGTAAGCGTTCGCGGCGTCAATTTCTGTAAATGTGGCAAAACGCGCGGTAGGAATGCGATGCCGCGTCATAAAGCGCTTGGCAAAGTCCTTGGATGCCTCCAATTGCGCCGCCGCGCGCGTAGGACCGAAAATTTTCAGCCCGCGCGCCTGAAAAATATCCACGATTCCCGCCGCCAAAGGCGCTTCCGGCCCCACTACCGTCAGGCGCACCTTTTCCTTCTCGGCAAAATCCGCCAGAGCTTCCGGCTCCGTCAGCGGCAAGTTTTCCATCCCGCGCTCCCGCGCGATTCCCGCGTTACCCGGCGCGACATACACTTTCCGCGCGCCCGGCGTATTCGCAAGACGCCAGGCCAAAGCGTGCTCGCGCGCCCCAGAACCAATCACAAGCAATTTCACAATCAGAATCCTTTCTTTTTTTTCATCCGTAGCCATGAGGCGCAAAAACACATCCTATGAGCATTCAGCATTCTACCGATTTTTCCCGCCTCTCTGAAAACAAGTAGAATAGGAAAGTCTCATAAGCTTTCTGCGCGTATGTCCGCCGCCCTCTCTTCCCCTGCCGATTTCTCTTCCCTTGATTTTCTCGCCCGCTGGGAAGAAGAAGGCAAGGCGCATCAAGCGTATGGAGATTATGACTGGATGGCGGATCGTCTGCCTCCAGACGTCACGACCGTTCTGGAAATCGGTTGCGGCGCGGGATACTCTACTCTGGCGCTGCTGAAAAAAGGATATTCAGTGCTTGCGCTGGACAACCGAGAGGAATGCCTCTCCCGCGCCGCAGAAAGCGGCGAGCGTCCGCCCGCCCTGTCGCTGCTTCATGCCGACTTGCGCTCGCTTACCGAAACGGCGAAAAAAACGCTTCAGAATTTCCGGCCTGACGCTATCGTCTGCTGGCTCATGGGCGCGTCGGCAGAGGACGTCGGCGTCGCGGCAAACACGACCCGTGACGAAATGGGACGGTTTGTCGCCGCCTACCGCGAGACGTTGCATCGCGCCGTCGCGCTGCTGGCCAATGACCTCTCTTCCGTCCGCTACGCGCATCTTGTAGACCGCACGGCCATCCCCTGGCAAGGCAAAGAACACGGACGAGAGATTTTGGCGCAGTACCATTTGCGCCAAACGTTTTCTGGACTGCCGTTTGCGGCGTCGCGCCGCGACTCGCTCTACCGTAAATTGGAGACCGGCGCGGAACTGACCGAACTGCGCCATACGCATCCCGGCCTGAAAAGCGTCGCGCCCGCCCTGGCCTCGTTATGCCTAAAGCGTATAAATTTAGCGCAAAGCTGACTTTCGCTTTTCAAACTTGCCTTTCAGCGATGTGCTATAAACTTTCGGAAGAATGAAAACCGCCTGATAGCTTTCCAGAAAAATTGAGGAGCAAATTCCATTATGTTGGCCATTATCGGCGGCAGCGGACTCACGCAGCTTTCCAATCTTGAGGTTTCCCGCCGCGAAGTTGTTCGCACGCCCTATGGCGAGCCATCCGGAATTCTGTCTTTCGGACAAATTGGCGGCAAGAGCGCGGTTTTTCTCGCGCGGCACGGACACGGGCACACCATTCCGCCGCACCGGGTCAATTATCGCGCGAACCTTTGGGCGCTGCGCGAATGCGGCGCGTCGCGCGTGGTTTCCGTCGCCTCCGTAGGCTGCATTCGCAAGGGGCTTTCTCCCGGAGAACTCGTCATTCCAAATCAGATATTGGATTACACCTGGGGACGCGCCCATACTTTTTTTGACGGCGACGGCGCGCCCGTAACCCATACGGACTTTACCGAACCTTATGACGCCGCTTTGCGGAACATTCTGATCAAGGCCGCCGCCGCCGCGAATATCCCGTTGCGCGACGGCGCCGTTTATGCCGCGACCCAAGGGCCGCGCCTGGAAACGGCGGCGGAAATTGATCGTCTGGAACGGGACGGCGCGGAAATCGTCGGCATGACCGGAATGCCGGAGGCGTCCCTGGCGCGGGAGCTTGGCTTGCCTTACGCGAGTATCGCGCTGATCGTCAACCACGCGGCGGGACGCGGCGACTCCGCGCGCGGAATTCATTTTGGGCAGCTGGAAACCGTGCTGCACAGCGCTACGGATAAAGTGCGCACAATCCTGTCCCTCGCCCGGACGCCAGACAGGAATTTAGAAAAATAAGGGCGCGCGCTTTGTCCGCGACGCCGCTGACTTTAATTTTTTTTGAGGTTTATTTATGAGTCACCCTATCAAGTTTGGAACTTTTGCGTTTGCTGAAGATTCTGAAAAACCCGCCTCTGAGATTGACTTCAGATACTTCGTCCAGCGTGTCGCGGATGTTTTTGACCATATGGGAGACGGGATGGCGCTGACGGACGCCCGCTCCCGTATCCTGTGGGTCAATAACACCTGGAGCGAAATCAGCGGGTATTCCCGTGAAGAAGCGCTGGGCAACACGCCCGGCATGTTGCGTTCCAATCTGATGAAGCCTGAGTTTTACCAGAGCATGTGGCAAGCCCTGAACGACAGCGGAGATTGGCAGGGCGTCGTTTACAACCGCCACAAGAACGGCACGCTTTACCGCCAGCTCATGTACATCAGCGAAATCCGCGACGGCGCGGGGCACAAAACCTGCTATCTGGGCGTCATGACAAGCTATTCCCGCCTGAAGCAGCGGGAGGAAGAGCGCTCTCTCACCCACTACGACCCGCTCACCGGACTGCCCAACCGCACTCTCTTCACCTCCATTCTGGAGCATACTTTGCAGGCGGCGGCGCATAAACGGCAGCGCATCGCCCTGCTCTGCATTGATCTGAAAAATTTCAAGAAAAAGAATATCAAGCTCGGCTATCAAGTCGCGGACGAAATTCTGAAAACCTACGCCTTTCGGCTATGCCAGTGGTCGGACGGAAAATATCTCGTGGCGCGCGTAGGCGGCGACAAATTTACCGTGCTTGTCCAAACCGCGGAGACAATAAACGAAATCACCGGCGTGATCAGCCAAATTCTGGACAGACTTTCCACGCCGGTGGAATTGTCCTCGGGAGAAGCGATTGACTGCGGCGGGCGCATCGGTATCTGCGTGTATCCGGATACGGGAAAAACCGCTACGGAAATGCTGCACCATGCCACGCTCGCGCTGGATCAGGCCAAGGCGAAGGATGATCTTTTCCAGTTTTATTCCTCTCAGATCGGCGTGATGGTCAACCGCCGTCTGGAAGTAGAGCACGCGCTGCGCAGCGCCCTGCTGAACAAGGAAATTTCGCTGCATTATCAGCCGCAGATTGACATTACGAATAACTCGGTCTGCGGGGTAGAAGCGCTCATGCGTTGGCACAGCCAAACGCTGGGCGCGGTCTCGCCCGTGGATTTCATTCCGCTCGCGGAAGAGATCGGTCTGATTGATTCTCTGGGCAAATGGGCGATTTTTGAGGCCTGCCGCCAAATGAAAATCTGGAGCGACGAAGGCTTTCAGATCACCATGGCGGTGAATGTCTCGGCCAAGCAAATTGCCGAGCATGGGAAAAACCTGGCTGACTTAATTGACGCCGCCCTGACTATGTACCGGCTGCCGGGAGAATTGCTGGAAATTGAAATGACGGAAAGCGTGTTTCTGGAGAACGAGGAACAGCTCGCCGAACTCCATCAGAGCCTGAGTGAACTGGGAGTGCGTCTGGCGCTGGATGATTTCGGCACAGGCTATTCTTCGCTGGGCTATCTTTCCAGCCCGGTCTTTCACAAACTGAAAATTGACCGGATGTTTATTCGAGACATCATCACGAATACCAATAACGCCAAGATTACGGATGCGGTTCTGGGACTTGTGCGCAAGCTGAAAATGAAAACGCTGGCCGAGGGCGTGGAAGACGCTTCCCAGCTGGATTTTCTGCGCGCGCATGGCTGCCAGATCATTCAGGGATATTATTTTTCGCGCCCCCTGGACGCGGAAGGTTGCGGCGCGTTTTTAAGAAACGCCCGGAAGAACGGCGTCGCGCCCGCGCCCGTATAAAAATCCGGACTGTTTTCGGCAGATGTTCGTCTGACAAAATTTTGCGCATACGTTTTCCGGCAGGACGTCTCGCGCAAAAAGCGCATCGCGCCGCGAGGAATAGATTTCCTGTCTGATGGTGGACTCTTTGCGCTTTTTGGGCGTTTCCTCCCTCCAAATGGGACGTTTCGCGATAAAAGTTAATTTTTCCCTGTCTTTTTGTGCTTTTTCATATTGTCACTCCACTCTCTATCGGCTAGGATGCGCATCGGCTAATCGTTCGGCGTATCTGGATTCCAGGCATGTGGATGCGAGACAAACCAGGCATTACCATGAAGTGAAGACGTTTTTTAACCAGACAAAGGGGTGGCTATGAACAAAACAGAGCTGATTGATGCTGTGTCCTCGGAAGCAAAACTCACCAAGGCGGCTGCCGGAGAAGCGCTGGACGCATTCATCAAGGTTGTGACCCAGGCGCTCAAAAAAGGCAACAAGATTTCCCTGGTCGGCTTCGGCACTTTCCAGGTAGACAAACGCGCCGCGCGCAAAGGCCGGAATCCGCGCACCAAAGAGCCTATTAACATCGCGGCTTCCAATGTGCCCAAATTCAGACCGGGCAAGACGCTGAAAGACGCTGTCAATACCAAGCGCGGTAAAAAATAATCACGGACAGGGGTGCTTAGCTCAGCTGGTAGAGCGTCGCCCTTACAAGGCGAATGTCGGCGGTTCGATCCCGTCAGCACCCACCGTACTAAGAAGGGAACAGACCGCAGTCTCTGTGATTTGTTCCCTCTCTTCCCATGCTAGACGAACGTTCCAGCATACTCTTAAAAACCCTGATCGAGCATTACGTCGCCGACGGCGCGCCTGTCGGCTCGCGTTCGCTTTCCCGCGTTTCCGGACTGGAACTCTCTCCGGCCACCATCCGCAACGTTATGGCCGATTTGGAAGAGGCGGGATTCATCGTCAGTCCGCACACTTCGGCGGGACGCATTCCTACCGCGCTGGGCTATCGCGTTTTTGTGGATCGTCTCTTGACCAGCCGTCTGCCCAACGAAACGGAAGTCCATGAAATCGGCGATACCCTGCACCCCTGCCAGCCGCAGCAACAGCTTTTGGACAACGCCTCGCGGCTGCTCTCCCAGTTAACGCATTTTGTCGGCATTGTCACCGCGCCGCGCCGCGCCGCGCCTGTGATCCGGCAAATTGAGTTTTTACGCCTTTCCGAAAAGCGCATCCTGCTCATCCTGATTACCCAAGAAGGCAATGTGCAGAACCGTATTCTGCTGACGCCGCGCGATTATTCAGATCATGATCTCGGTATGGCGGGAAAATATCTCAATCAATATTTTTCCGGATTAAGTCTTGATCAAATCCGGGACAATGTCCGCAAGGACCTGCAAAATCTGCGGAATGATCTCAAGAATCTTATGAGCGCAGTACTGGAAGCCAGTGATGAAACACTTAGCGATACGCAATCCTGCGTCATTTCCGGAGAAAAAAATCTGCTGGACGCGACGGATCTCACCGCCAACATTGAGCGTCTGCGTGAGCTTTTCGAGCTATTTGAGCATCGTTCCAGCCTGATGAGCCTGTTGGAACACTCTTGCCATGCGGAAGGTATCCAGATTTTTATCGGCGGGGAATCCGGCATTGCCCCCCTGGACGAATGCAGCGTCATTACCGCGCCCTATGAAGCTGACGGGCAAGTGCTCGGTTCCCTGGCGGTGATCGGCCCCACACGCATGGCCTATGAGCGTGTCATTCCGGTTGTCAACGTGACCGCGCGGCTCTTGTCCTCCGCGCTGTCCTCAAACAGCTAAACGCGCGAGTCCATGCCCTCCCTCGCGCCTACTGGTGTGCTGCTTGTCAATCTTGGCACGCCCGACGCGCCTACGCCCGCTGCGGTACGCCGCTATCTGCGGGAATTTCTGCGGGATCCGCGCGTTGTGGAAACCAAAGGATGGTTTTCCCGCGCCCTGTGGCTGTTTTTCCTGAATGCTTTCCTCCTGCCGCTGCGCACCCGCCGCTCTGCGCGCAAATACGCGCTGATTTGGGGAGAGAAAGAACACGCGCGCGGCGCGCCTCTGGCCGAGCATACCGCCCATATGACCGCGCAACTCGAAAAAACTTTGAAAGCGCGGGGATTCTCAATACAAACGCGCTGGGCAATGCGCTATGGCCAACCTTCCATCGCCTCCGTACTCGATGAAATGCGCCAGCAAGGCATGTCCCGCCTGCTCGTACTGCCGCTCTACCCGCAGTACGCTGCCAGTACGACCGCATCCGCTCTAGACGCAGTCGCGCTGTGGCTCAAGTCCTGCCGCAACCAGCCTGAACTGCGTGTCGCGCGCAGTTTTCCCGCGCATTCTGGTTATCTGGCCGCGCTGGAAGCGCGTGTGCGGCAGCATTGGCAAAGATACGGAGAGCTTCCGCGCGAGGGCTGTCTCTTGCTGAGTTTTCATGGACTTCCAGAGCGCTGCCGACGGCTGGGAGACCCCTATGACGCGGAATGCCGCGCGACCGCAGCGGCTCTGGCCGCGCGCCTGGGGCTTGAAGAACGGCAAACGCGCCTTTCTTTTCAGTCCCGTTTCGGGCGCGCGGATTGGTTAAGCCCTTCCACGGCGGAAACGCTCGCCGAACTCGCGCGGCAGGGCGCGCCGCGCGTAGACGTATTCACGCCTGGTTTCGTCGCGGACTGCCTGGAAACGCTGGAAGAAATCGCCATTGCGGGACGCGCCCTATTTTTACGCGAACAGACGGCATCCGCAGAAAAAAATACGGAGAAACTTTTTTACTACATTGAGGCGCTCAACGCGTCGCCCGCATGGATAGAAGCGCTCGCCGATCTCACGGAAACGCATCTTACGGGCTGGGATGTTCGCGCATAACTTTCTAAAAATCATCTGCCGAATGCCGACGTTTGCCTCGCATGGAATTTCCGCTTTGAACGGAGTAACCAAAACGGCTCTGACCATGCATGGATGTGCTTGTCATGAAGTCCTTTACTCAAATGCGGCCTTTTGCTAGAGTTCCGCGCATGTTCCGCCGTATTCTGCTTCCCCTTCTGACATTTTGTTTGGTTCTGCTCCCCCTGGCAGAGCAAAGCGCATGGCTTCGCGCGGCACACGAACATTCCGAAACTAAAACAACGTTGGCTCAGGCGTCCTGTCACGCGCGGGAACATGTCCGCACACAAGCAGCGCACAATTCCGCAAAAACTGCCGCCGCAGAAAAAACAACGCAATCCACGCTCCCTTTTCAGCTTTCCTACACATGTTGCGCGCATCTGGCGCTCATGGAGTCTATCGCTTCGTGGACGCCTGTTCTCGACGTTTTGCGCGGCGTCGCTGACTTTTCCTCTTCCGCGAGATTACAAACCCGCGCCGAAGATATTTTCCGCCCACCCCGGCAAAGTTCCTGAATCAGAAATCAGCAAGTTTTTTTATTCCGCGCGCTTATGTAAGCGGCGTGGACTGAATCTCGTTTTTACAGGAGTTTTGCAATGTCAATGCACATGACACACTACATGGCGCTCTTGGCGGAAAATCAGCCCTGGAATCTGCTCATTTTCATGGCGGGACCGGTAGTTTTAGCGGAAACCGTCGCCATTACCGAGTTGTATTTGCTCTACACGCGCCGCCTTTCCGGAAAAGTTCGCCAGATTAACCGAATCGCGGGTATTGCCGCTGGCGTGTATTTTGCCGGAGTCATTTTCTGGCTCGTCCCCAACGCGGTACTGCCCATTACCTACGGCGGCGAATGGCGCACCTGGCTTGACGTCGTCGCGGTAATCGGCTACCTCGTAAGCGGTCTGCCCCTGATTCTGCTAGCGCTTCTGGAGACCAATCTTCTCCATCGGCGTCTGCCGGAAGAGAAAAAATTGGGCTGGCATGCCGCCTATGTTGCCGCTTTTCTGGTTTTCGGGCATCTGGCAATGATTGCCGGCATGACCGATCCCGGCGTACTGGGCTATTCTGACGCCGCCTCCGTTCCTGAAGAAATGTCGACAAGCGTTCAGGATGCGCATAGCATGACCCCCCCTGCCGCACACGCCGAACATTAACCTTGCCGCGCTGCCGCTGAAAAGCCGCGGCAGCGCGGTTTGTTCCCCTTTGTCAAGGTATTACGCAACTCGTTTTCCGCCTCTTTTCCCGTATGAAATTTTCTTTTCGCCCAAAACTTTTTGACGTCTGGCCTCACTACAATCGGGCGATTTTTGCGCGCGATGTTTCGGCGGGTATTACCGTCGGCGTATTGGCGCTGCCGTTGGCCATGGCTTTCGCGATCGCCTCTGGAATGCCGCCGGGCGCGGGAATCTGGACGGCTATTGTCGCGGGTTTTCTAATTTCCCTTCTGGGCGGTTCAAGAGTACAGATCGGCGGCCCCACCGGGGCCTTCATCCCCATTGTCTATGGCATTGTGGCGACGCTGGGCGTCCATGATCTCCTGATCGCGACCATGATGTCGGGAGTGCTGTTGTTCGCGCTCGGACTCCTGCGTCTGGGCGGCATGATTCGCTTCATTCCGCGTCTTGTAGTCATTGGGTTTACCAGCGGGATTGCAATCGTCATTTTTTTGTCGCAGATCAAG
The DNA here is from genome assembly GCA_031256795.1 of Zoogloeaceae bacterium. GTDB lineage: Bacteria > Pseudomonadota > Gammaproteobacteria > Burkholderiales > Rhodocyclaceae > Azovibrio. The sequence continues at coordinate 20,353 of JAIRPW010000038.1, forward strand.
GAATTTTTAGGTCTGCCGATTGACAACCTTCCCGGTGAATTTTTTGCCAAAATCAGGGCGCTTTACGCGGCGCTGCCTCATCTGCACACGCCGACTCTGGCGCTCTCCATTGCCTCACTGGCGGTATTGCTGGCATGGAATCGCAAGTCTGCCACCGTCGCCTGGATGCGTCGTCTGCCGGGGCCGCTCGCGGTACTGATTATTTTTACCCTCCTCAATGCCGCGCTTGACGCGCTGCCCCTGATCGGCATTGAGCTGGATTCCGCCGCGCGCGTCGCCACAATAGGATCGCGCTTCAACGGCATTCCGCATGAACTGCCCCCCATCGGTCTGCCTGAACTCACGCTAGGGACATTGGGCAAACTTTTTGCCCCGGCGCTTGCCATCGCGCTTCTGGGCGCAATCGAATCCCTGCTTTCGGCACGCATTGCCGACAACATGATTGACGATCGCCACGATCCGGATCAGGAACTCATGGCGCAGGGCGTCGCCAACTTTATCGCGCCGCTTTTCGGCGGTTTTGCCGCTACCGGAGCAATTGCCCGCACCGCCACAAACGTGCGCAGCGGCGGACAAACCCCCGTTGCCGGGATCATTCATTCTCTGGTACTGCTGCTGATCGTGCTGGTTCTCGCGCCGCTGGCGAGCCATATCCCGCTGGCAACGCTCTCCGCCATCGTCGTGATGGTCGCGGTCAATATGGGGGAATGGAGAGCCCTGTCACCGCGCGAGCTGGCACGCTACTCCAATACCCATCGCGTCAAGCTGCTGGGCACCATGCTCATTACGGTTATTTTTGATCTGACGCTGGCCATTGAAATCGGCATGGGATTGGCAAGCCTCTTTTTCATCTATCACACAGCCAACCTAACCAAAATCGAGCCGATTACCATCCGCGCCCTGGAAGGCGCGGGAACGCGCGTGCGCGCCTATCGGATTTTCGGCGCGCTTTTTTTTGGCGTCGCCAACAAAATGGAAGATTTACTGCTCAATCAGCCCGCCCTGCCGGAAGTCATGCTGCTGGATATGGACAAGGTTATCAATATTGATACGACCGGCCTGGATATTTTGCGCACCTTGCACCGCAACCTAAATAAACAGGGCGCCCGCCTTATTTTTTGCGGTCTCAATAAACAGCCGAATTCTATTGTCCGCCGCTCCGGTTTCCGCGAGATCGTCGGCGCGGAAAATATTTTCCCCAGCATTCAGGCGGCCATCGCGCACCTTCAGCCAAACTACCCGAATCCGACAAAACTCCCGGATTAGCCCTTGCGGGCCGCTAAATTTTTGCTATATGCCGCCCGCAGAAAAAGCGCTTTCCTGGGCATGTCCAGACTGAAAATTCAGTATTCCGTCCAGGTCGTAAAGCTCCGCGAGCGTCATGAGGTCTGGCGGCGGATTCAAAAAAATCAAATCACTCTTCCCATCGGGCGCAGCGGTCAAATCTTTCGAGACCGCACGTTGCTTTTCGCGGTTTTCCCGCTGCCATTCCAGCAACACCGTCAGCGCGGAAGAATCTACTTCGCGCACCAAAGAAAGATCAACTTCCTTCTCGCTCCCATCCAGATGCGTCCGCCCCGCCTCCCATAAGGCACGCGCAACCGGCAAGCGCATGGGAGTCTCTATGATCAAACGCGAAGGGCGTCCAGCAGTAAAAGGGGCGAGACGAATCATGGAACAGGCCGAAGCGTTATTTGTTCTTTGCCGCCAGCTCGCGGTTTTTTGCTGAGAGCGACGCAATAAGGCCATCAATACCGCCCGCATGGATTTCCTGCGCGAAACTGTCGCGGTAATTGATAATCAAGCTCACGCCGCCAACCGCGACGTCATACACTTTCCAGCCCTGCCCTGTTTTTTCCATCCCGTAATCTACCGGAATCGGCGTCCCGCCAGACTGGGACACCTCCGTGCGCACCAGCACCCGAGTGTCGCCCGGAGCTATTTTGAGCGGCTTATAGGTCATTTTCTGTCCGCTGTACACGGAAACGGCATTGACATATGTACGCACCAAAAGGTCGCGGAATTGTTTCGTCAAGGCATTCTGTTGTTCAGGCGTAGCCTTTCTCCAGTCACGCCCGACCGCCAGCTGCGTCATGTGCCGAAAATCAAAATGCGGCAATACCTTTTCCTGCACCAGGGCAATAATCTCCCGCGCGCCTCCCTTTTTCTGCCTCAGCGTTTCCAGCACTTCCTCACTGACATTGCGCACAAGCGCATCCGGCAGCAACCCCTCCTCTGCGCGCGCGGGAGAGGCCAGCAAAACGAAAAGAAATAACGCCAAACGCCAGAGCGGAAAAACATTGCGCATCATGATCAATCCTTGCTAAAAATCTGTTCCGCGCAAAGCGGAAAGCACAACCCCAATACAGCGGCAAAACTCATTGCGCCGCGCCTTCTCGCAAATCAGAATCGTCGTTATCCTCTTCATCCTCATTCAGCGCCGTCTCTCCCCGTATCTGCGCGGCGCGGCGCTGCAAATAGGCCGCGCGCAAATAGGCGTATTTATCCAGCGACGCCTCTTCCAGAACGCGATCCGCAGGAAGAAGCCGCGCGCGGGCCTGCACGGCAGAAAGCCCCAGCAGGGAGTTCCTCAGAGCTGGATGATCCTCCACTTGCCGCCAGAGCGGGTCAATAGACTGATCCACCGCAAACCCCGCCAAATCACGCCCCGTAAAGGGGCCAGCCAGCGGAACGAAAAGATAAGGGCCAGAGGACACGCCCCAAACGCCCAGGGTTTGACCAAAATCCGCGTCGCCCCGGCTCACATCCATCTCGCTTGCCACATCGAAAACGCCGAACAATCCCACAGTGGAATTGATCAAAAACCGCGCCCAGCCAGACAAACCTTCCTGGCCCTTGCCTTGCAGAAACGCATTCCCGCCACGCCCAATATCACGGAAATTATCAAAAAAATTAAACGCGCCTGTTTTGACCGGCAGAGGGGTCAAGGCGTCATATCCTTGCGCGGCAGGCTTCAGCAGGGCTGAGTCTATCCTCTCATGCACCGCGAACATGGCGCGGTTAAAGCCTTCAAACGGATCCTGCGCGGAAGGCGCGCGCTCCGCCGCGCAGCCAGACAGGAATAGCAGCGATAAAAAGGAAGCGATCCAGAAACAGTTTTTTAGACACATAGCAGAAAATAGAAAAAACATTATCGCGGCGGAGAGGCCGAATCCGCCTGACTTTCAGCAGCCTTGCTGAACAAAAATTGACCAATTAATTTTTCCAGCACCACAGCGGATTGCGTTTTGACAATCTGATCGCCATCCGCAAGATACTGTTCGTCTCCGCCCGGCTCAAGACCGACGTATTGATCCCCCAGTAACCCGGCAGTGTAGATGGACGCAAAGGTATCCTTGGGAAAACGGTAGCGGTTATCCACGCGAATTTCCACTTCCGCTTCGTAGGTTTCATCATTGAAACGGATGCTCGCCACCCTGCCGACCAATACGCCCGCGCTTCTTACCGGCGCCTTGATTTTGAGAGCGCCAATGTTATCAAAACGCGCCGCGATCCGGTACGTATCTTCCGCGCGAATCCCGGAAAAACTGCTGACCTTAAGCGCCAAAAACAACAAGGCTACCATGCTTGCGGCTACGAAAATGCCGACCCAGAGGTCCATCGCTGAACGGTTCATGAGACTCCCCTGAACATAAAAGAGGTCAAAACAAAATCCAAAGCAAGAATGGCGAGCGCCGAAGTTACCACCGTGCGGGTAATCGCGTGAGAAACGCCTTCCGCTGTCGGTTCAGCGTCATAGCCCTCAAACACCGCGATCAACGATACTGCCGCGCCAAAAATAAAGCTCTTGACCAGCCCATTCCAAACATCATGCCGAAAATCCACCGAGGCCTGCATAGACGACCAGAACGCGCCATCATCCACGCCAATCAACACAACACCGATCAACCAACCTCCAAAAATACCCATCGCGGAAAAAAGCGCGGCCAAAAGCGGCATGGAAATCACGCCGCCCCAAAACCGCGGCGCAACCACTCGCGCGACCGGATCTACCGCCATCATGTCCATCGCCTTTAGCTGCTCTGTCGTTTTCATAAGGCCGATTTCAGCGGTAATCGCGGAACCCGCGCGAGAAGCGAAAAGCAACGCAGCCACCACAGGCCCCAATTCACGCAGTAAGGAAAGCGCGACCATCGTACCCAGCGCCTGCGCCGACCCGTAACGCTGCAAAATCTCATATCCCTGCAAACCCAGCACCAAGCCAACAAACAAACCGGATACCAAAATGATGATGAGCGAAAGCACTCCGGAAAACCAAACTTCCCGGAAAAGCAAACGGTGACGCGCGCAAACCGCTCCAGAACGGCAAAGCAACGCCAGAAAAAACCGGCTGGCATACCCCAACCGCCAGACACGATCAATCGTCTCTCGCCCAATCCGGCGAAATACAGCGGCAAAAACTACAGCGAGGCGGGTCATAACGCCGCCATACCAAAGTCGATCGCCATGTCCGGCGCGGGAAAATGGTACGAAACAGGGCCATCTGCTTTCGCGCATACGAACTGCTCCACGAAAGGATCGCGGGAAACACGGATTTCTTCCGGCGTTCCTTCCGCGACCACGCTGCCCTCAGAAATAAAATAGATGTAATCCACCATTAGCAAGGACTCCTGCACGTCATGCGTCACCATGATGGAAGTCGCGCCTAGAGCGTCGTTTAAGCGCCGAATCAATTGCCCGATGACTCCCAGAGAAATCGGGTCCAGCCCGGTAAAAGGTTCGTCATACATAATCAGCGCCGGATCAAGCGCTACCGCCCGCGCCAGCGCCACTCTCCGCGCCATTCCGCCAGACAGAGCATTGGGCGTCAGATTCCACGCGCCGCGCAAACCCACTGCCTGCAATTTCATCAAGACAAGATCGCGAATCAGCGCCTCGGACAAATCCGTATGTTCGCGCAAGGGAAAAGCCACGTTGTCAAAAACGGAAAGATCAGTAAATAGCGCGCCAAACTGAAACAACATCCCCATCCGTTTTCTGAGCGCGTAAAGCTCGTTCTGGCGCATCTTTCCCACTTCCTCACCCGCCACCTTGATTCGACCGGAAGAAGGACGCAATTGTCCGGCGATCAGGCGCAAAAGCGTTGTTTTTCCGCAACCCGACCCGCCCATAATCGCCACTACGCGCCCGCGCGGAATGCTAAGGTTAATTTCCCGTAGCACCGGTCTATCGCCGTAGCTGAAAGAGACCTCCTCAACGCGCACAAAAGAGTCGCCAGACATAAAAACCAACAGGAAAAGGAATGTACCGGGGATTTTTCATTTTACCAGAGAATCTCTCCGTACCGCGTTCCGTCCCTGCCGCTCCCTTGCTTAACGCGGCATTTCGCGCGCGCCCCCTATTCCCCGAAGCTCTATCCGCGTGAAATTTGCGCCGCCGAAAACAAGGACATGCCCCGCCTCATTGCGTCGCTATTCATACTATTTGTCCCAACCAAAATTCAATGCCAGAATATGCACCCGTTTTAAAAAATGACGAAAGGAAATTGCCATGTCATACAAATATAAGCGCCTGGACAAAAATGACGCAGCCGTGCTGCTGGTTGACCATCAGACGGGTCTCCTGTCGCTCGTGCGCGACATCGAGCCGGACAAGTTCAGGAACAACGTGCGCGCGCTGGGAGATTTGGCCAAGTTTTTCAAACTGCCCACCATTCTGACCACCAGCTTTGAGACCGGCCCCAATGGCCCTCTCATCCCGGAACTGAAGGCGCAGTTTCCAGACGCGCCCTATATTGCCCGGCCTGGAAACATCAATGCCTGGGATAACGAAGACTTTGTAAAAGCGGTGAAAGCCACCGGAAAAAAACAACTGATTATCGCCGGGGTCGTCACGGAGGTTTGCGTGGCGTTTCCGGTACTTTCCGCCATTGAGGAAGGATTTGAAGTCTTCGTCGTCACGGACGCCTCCGGAACGTTTGACGACCTCGCGCGCCACTCGTCCTGGCTGCGCATGTCCGCTGCCGGCGCGCAGTTGATGACCTGGTTCGCGGTTGCCTGCGAACTGCATCGTGACTGGCGTAACGATATTGAAGGGCTTGCCAAGCTCTGTTCGGATCATCTTTCCGATTATGCCAACCTTATTGTCAGCCACACCGCGCTGACCAAAGGCAAATAAGCCTGTGGAAGGGCGGACGCTCTCCGCCCTTCCTGTCTGTCGCTTTTTCGGCCTGAAAAAGAATTGACCGCGAAAAAGAACGAGCTGATCCTATTTTCTCTTGTACGCTTTACGGTTTTTTCAGCGGATTCTCCGCGCTTATTTGTCCCGGCGCAGCAAAATCAAGGTTGCGCCCGCGCCGCCTTCTTTTGGAGGCGCGAAGCAAAATGCCAGCACCGCCGGATGCGCGCGCAGCCATTCTCTGGATAGAGCGCGCAATACTGGCATTCCCGCGGGAGACGAATGCCCCTGCCCATGAATCAGCCGTACCGCCCGAATCCCGCGCGATCGGGCGGTTTCCAAAAATCGCAGCAGCGCCGCTTCCGCCTCGTCGCGCGTCATGCCATGCAAATCCAATTCATCGCCGATACGCGGCTGCCCGCGCCGCAACGCCGCCACTATCCGGCGCGGCACGCCAGAAACGCGAAACGAGTCCTTCTCTTCGGTCTCTTTTTTCAATTCCAGGCTGCGCACGCTAACCGCGCGCCGCCCAATTCTCAAGTCCAGCAGCGCGCTTCTTGCGCCTCTTTCTTCCAATCCCGGCGCGACGGGCGCGCGCGGCGGGATTTTTTTGCTGCTCCCCTCTGAACGCGCGGACGCGGTTTTGATGGGAACGACGTCCGCCACCTCCCGCCGCCACGCTGCCTGATCCTCTGCCGTTGCGTCCCCGGCGGTTTTTTCCCCGGACGTTTTTTTAGCGGCGCAAGCCATCCAAATACCGCTCCGCGTCTAGCGCCGCCTGACATCCCGACGCGGCGCTGGTAATCGCCTGCCGATACACCGGGTCCTGCACATCGCCTGCCGCGAAAACGCCCGCGACGCTGGTTTCCGTCACCCAGCCCCGCCGCCCGCCGCGCGTAACGAGATAGCCGCTCTCCATTTCCAGCTGCCCCGTAAAAATCTCTGTATTTGGGCGATGCCCGATCGCGATGAATACGCCCGGAGCGTCCAGCGTTCGGACATTCCCTGCCTTGTCGCGCGCACGTACTCCTGTCACCCCTGAAGCGTCGCCCAGGATTTCTTCCACAACGCTGTCCAGTACGCATTCAATCCGCCCTGTCTCTATTTTTTCCCGCAGTTTGTCCAGCATAATCTTTTCCGCGCGGAACGTATCGCGCCGATGTACCAAAAAGACACGGCTGGCAATATTGGACAAATATAACGCCTCTTCCACAGCGCTATTGCCGCCGCCCACAACGACAACGGGCTTGCCGCGATAAAAGAATCCGTCGCAGGTCGCGCACGCGGAAACCCCCTGCCCCTTGAATTTTTCTTCCGACGGCAAGCCCAGATATTTCGCGGACGCCCCCGTCGCTATGATGAGAGCGTCGCAGGTATAGCGCGCCTGGTCGCCCTCAAGGACAAAAGGGCGCGCGGCAAGCTCTGCCTTGTGGATATGGTCAAAGACAATTTCCGCGTCAAACCGGCGCGCATGGCGCTCAAAACGGGACATTAGCTCCGGCCCCTGTACGCCCTCCGCGTCCGCAGGCCAGTTTTCCACCTCGCTTGTCGTCATCAGCTGCCCGCCTTGAGCAACTCCAGTGAGCAGCAGCGGCGCAAGATTGGCGCGCGCGGCATACACTGCGGCGGTATACCCCGCAGGTCCCGACCCAAGAATAATCAGGGGATGATGGCGAGAAGAAAGCGCGACAGTCATAACGAACTCCTTTTGAAAAACTTTTTGCAAATCAACCTGCTTCCGGCAGTTTCAAGTAGCGAGCGGCTTCCTCGATTCCGCCTTTCGGGTGCGCGGGCACAACCCCCAAAAGCGGAGCGGGAAGCCTCGTCCGCAAGGTTGCGAGATTCTCCGCAAAACGCGGCATGGCAGGCAAAGTCTGTGTATTGGCGATCCATCCGGCCAAAATCAAATCCCGCCTTGCAATGGCCTGTGCCGTCAAAAGAGCATGATTGATACAGCCCAGGCGCATACCGACGACCAGGATGACCGGCAGACCCAGAAACACGGCCAGATCAGCGGTATCTCCCTCTTCGCCCAGCGGCACGCAGAAGCCGCCGACGCCTTCCGCCACTACTACGCCCGTTTCGCCAACCCACTGACAGGCGGCAAGAACCGCTTCGCGGATGGGCGAAAAATGGATGGAAACGCCCGCCTCCGCCGCCGCAAGATGCGGCGCGACCGGCGGCGAAAAAAGATAGGTATTCGTGATTTTTTCTGGAAATCCGGCGCTGGAAGCCGCGCGCAAGGCTTCCACATCCTCATTTTTCCCCGCCGCGTCTGTCCCGGAAGCGATCGGCTTTACTCCCACCGCGAGTTTCCCCAATCGCCGCGCGTGAGTCAGCAAAGCGGCGGCGGTATACGTCTTCCCAACCTCCGTGTCCGTGCCGGTGAGAAAAAAAGCTTGAGGCATTCCGCTTATTTTCGGGCATAACAAAGAATGACCTGATAGGTCAGCGGCAAGCCGCGCGGGGTGCGCCGCGACTCATAACTTTTCTCCAGTTTCTGCCAGGCGCCGCGTCCCATAAGACCTTGACGCCGCTCCCCGGAAATCAGATTCGCGCCGATGGATTTAATGGCGCGTAAAAGGCTCTTCAGATCGCGGTAATGCGCCACGCAAGGCTCAACGCGCAAGCGAATATCGCAAAATCCCGCCAGAGCCAGGGCTTGCTGCAACACATCCGAAGAAGGCAGCGCCAGGATATGGCGATGCGAATCCACTTCCGCGAAACTTTCTTCCAACTCATGGAACGTGCCCGGCGACAGACTGGAAAGCGCAATGGAACCGCCCGGCCACAACACGCGAAGCGCCTCCTTCGCCAGCAAATCCGGATCGCACCACTGCGCGGTCAGATTCGACCAATACAGCCCCGCGATACCGCTCTTGAGCGGAAGCCGCTCCGCGTCGCCCACAATCCCAAATTCCAAATGTTCCACGCGGCTTAGCATCGTATGAGAAATATCCAGCGCGATACGCCGCGCAGCCGGAAAGCGGCGCGCGAGAATTTCCATGCCGAACCCCGTTCCGCAGCCAGCGTCCAAAATAACCGCCGGCATCAGGGATGCGGGCAGACCGCTAACCAGGCGAGCGCACACCCAACGCTGCACCTTGGCCGCCGCGTCATACGTCGCGGCGGCGCGGTCAAAATTCCGCCGCACCCGCGCTTTGAAAAGTTCCTGGTGTTGTGGCGCCATCAATGGTCATCCGAGAAAATTAAAATCACACGCAATCAAAGCATCTATTGCAGCAACAACGCCTCATTCCCCGCGAAAGGCGCGTGCGCGCGCCCCGGAAGAATCACAAGCCGGACAGAAGCGGCATTCGGCAAATGCCGCGCCAGCCAGCGCGACGCCTCTGGAGGAATCAACCGATCCCGATCCCCATGCCACAGCGTAACCGGCGCGGTTATCCGCGCAGTCTCCGCGCGCGCATCCGCCTCGGCCAGCCAATCCAGACCCGCCAGCAAAGCCGCCTTGTGCCTGGAGGACGCCTCAAGGGATTCCCTTTCTCTTGCCGCGCCAGAGAAAAGCGCCGCAGCGCCCTGATATTCGTCGCCCCGGCAAAACCGCTCGGCAAACGCCGGAAGCGTTTCGCTGCCCGATTCCCGAATTGTCGCCATAAAAGTATCCAGTTCTTCCCGCGGTCTGCCGTGCGCCCAACCCTCGCGCTGAATAAAGCTGGGCGTCGTCGCCACCAAAGAAAGGCCAAGTATACGCTCCGGGCGCGCGGCGGCACAGGCCAGCGCCAATATCCCTCCCAGCGACCACCCGCCCAGATAACACTTCGGCGGCAGTGTCCGTAAAAGCGTGTCCACGGCCTGCGGAAACGAAGCGGGAATTTCCTCGCCCGGCGTCATCCCCGGTAGCGGGCGCGCCGTCCAGCCCGCGCGCGCGAGCATGGGAGCAATTGGCTCAACTCCGTATCCCCAGCCCGGCAGAAAAAGACGCGGCGCGTCAGGAAATTCGCGCGTTCCCATGGTCACGCCGCCTTTTCCCGCGAAAAGCCGCTGGCCGCGATATTTTCCTCCGCCGCAAGCGCAGAGAGCGCAAAAAGCAATCTTGCAACTTCCTCTTCCGTATGCGCGGCGGAAAGCGACACGCGCAACCGCGCCGCCCCTGCGGGCACGGCGGGCGGACGAATTGCCGGAACCCACAAGCCGCGCCGCCAAAGCGCTTCCGAGAGCAAAAGAGCCGCCTCGTTCCCTCCTGTCACCAACGGCTGAATGGCGGTTTGCGAATCCATAAGCGGCCAGGGGAGCATACGCGCCCCTTCCCGAAACTGCTGGATACGCGCCCGCAAACGTTCGCGCCGCGCCGATCCTTCCGCGCCCGCGAGAATAAAAAGGCTTTTTTGCGCCGCGACTGCCAGCGCGGGCGGCTGCGCTGTTGTAAAAATGTAACTACGCGCCTTATGAACCAAATACGCAATTACGGATTTTGCCGCCGCGACAAACGCGCCGCCCACGCCCGCCGCCTTGCCTAAAGTCCCCATCAATACAAGACGCGGATGCGCCGCAAGTCCGCAATGCGAAAGGCTGCCCGCGCCCTGCTCGCCCAAAACGCCGAAACCATGCGCGTCATCCACCACAAGCCAGGCGTCAAAGCGCTCCGCCAGCGTAAAAAGTTCGGCAAGCGGCGCGACGTCGCCATCCATGCTGAACACGGCGTCTGTCACAATCACTTTGGTTTTGGCGGGGCTTTTCTGCAACAGACGCGCCAGCGCGTCCATATCCCTGTGCGGATAACGATACTGCCGCGCAAGGGAAAGCCTTGCCGCGTCAATCAACGAAGCGTGATTGAGGCGATCCGAAAAAATCGCGTCTTCTCTTTGCGCGGCAAGCGTAGGCGTTACCGCCAGGTTAGCGAGATACCCAGAAGAAAAAGTCAGCGCGGCGGGAAAGCCAACATGCGCCGCCAGAGCCTCTTCCAGAACCTGATGCGGCAAAAGATGACCGGACACCAAATGCGACGCGCCGCTGCCCGCGCCCCAATTGGCGGCGCCCTCCGCCATGGCGCGCGCAATCTCCTCATTCGCGCTCAAGCCAAGATAGTCATTGCTTGCGAAGGCCAGCATTTCTTGCGTCTCCGCTTTTTCACTCGCGTCAAGGACGCGCGCGGATGCGCGCGCCCTGCCCTCCAAAACGCGGCGGCGGCGCGTCAACCCTTGCGCGGCAAGGGCGCGAAGCCTGGTTTGCAAAGAAAACTCCAGTACGGACACAGCGGATTTTCCAAACAGGAAATCTAAAAAGGGCGGCTATTGTAGAGGAAGCGGCATTCAGCGCTCTTGGCCCGGAAAAAACTTTTCAGAAAAATCATGTCTTGCCGATCCCGTCGTAGCGTCGGAATTTTTCGCGGCGTTTTCCCGAAAAACGCGCCGCGCCAGGCACAAATCTTTCCAAGCCTTGGCTTTGTCCGGCAAAGTGCGCAGCAGATACGCCGGATGATAGGTCGCAACCACGGGAATATCGTCGAAGCGCAGCGTCTTTTGCCGCAGGGAAGCGAGAGACCCTTCCAGACCCAGAACCCCCGTAACCGCCGTTTTTCCCAGCAGCACCAAAAGACGCGGCTGGATCAGCGCAATCTGCCGCAGCAAAAAAGGCCGGCAGAGCGCGATCTCCTCTTGCGTGGGCGTGCGGTTACCCTCCGGGCGGCATTTGACCACATTGGCAATATAGACATTCTCCCCGCGCTCCAGGCCAATCGCCGCGAGCATGGCGTCCAAAAGTTTGCCCGCCTGCCCGACAAACGGCTCGCCGCGCCGATCTTCTTCCTCGCCCGGCCCCTCGCCGATAAAAAGCCACTCCGCCTTTTGGCCGCCCACTCCCGGAACCGCGCGCGTCCGGCGGCGGCACAAATTACAGGCGCGGCACTCGCGGACAGCCTCCAGCAACTCCGGCCATTCCATGCGCGCAATCGTATCCGCGCGCTCCTTCTGGCGCGGCGCGGAAATTTCCAGATTCGCCGGCAACTCGGCTTTCTCCGGGGAATACCCCTGCGTCGCGGCGACGGCAGAAAGGCTTTCTCCAATACTTTTACGCCCTTGCGGCGCAGCCAGGGATTCAGTCTCGCGCAACGCGCGCGGCGACGCCGCTTTGACTTCGGTTTCTGGCTCTTCTCCGGGAGCGCGCAGCCGCCACAGGGTATAACCCATCTCCCGCAGATACAGATGACGGCGATAACGGCTCATGTGTTTATCCGGGATTCAAAATTTCAGATAGACGCGGATTCGGGCAGAATGGACGCGCAAAATATCAGCGCGTCCTCGCGTAACGAACGACCGCTTTCGGCGTCTGTTCCCGCCGGATAGTACGCTTTTCGCACGCCCACTTGTTGAAAGCTGAATTGCCGGTACAAGAGAAGCGCGTCCGCGTTTGAGGGCCGGACTTCCAGATACATCTGGCCGCAGCCCGCCCTTCGCGCGCGGGAAAGGGCGTGCGCGAGCAAACGCGCGCCCACGCCCTGCCGCCGCGCGGCGACGGAAACCGCGAGATTCAGCAAATGACTCTCCTCCCCTGCCAGCATCAGCCAGACAAAGCCCAGGGGCGCGCCAGACCTTCGCGCTCCCCAACCTTCGTCACCCGCCGCAAGGGAATCCGCGAAGTGTTTTTCCCGCCAGGGAAAGCGTTGCGCGGCAGTCTCCAGCGCAGTCACCCAGGTCAGGTCTCTCGTGGTAAGCGGAAACATCTCTAAAGCCGAAAGCGTCTGCGGGGAAGAAAAACGCGAAAAGGCACTCATTGTGAAACGCGAAAAACGGATTGACCCATTACGCGGCGCGGAGCGCGCGCTCCGCCGTAGTGTACGCCACCTTATCGCGCACATAACGCGGCAGCGCAAATTCGGGATCAACGCCGCCGCCCCGCCGCAGCGTCAGCGCCGCCAGTTCCGCCAAAGTTTTTGCCTCTGGAACACGCGCCGCGCTCCGGGGAAAATCTTTTAAGCGCGCCTCGAGCGCGGGATACGCCGTCAGCGCGTTCCCCGCGATCTGCCAGCTTTCCGCCGCTCCCCCGCACTCCGGAAAGACGATTTCTTCAGGTTTCATCAGCCGAACATCGCAAAGAGGGCGCACTCCCTCTTTCTCGCGGGCAAACTTACCCGCATAAATCTCCCCCATTCGCGCGTCCAAAAGACTCAGAACATTCTCGCTTTTGGACTGCCAGGCCAGACATTCCAGCGAACCTATCGCCACCACCGGAATTCCCAGCGCGAGCGCGACGCCCTGCGCGAGCGCGCACCCCACCCGCAAGCTGGTAAACGCGCCCGGCCCCGCGTCAAAAGCGACGGCGTCCAATTGCGCAAGTTCGCTTTCCGCGTCCGCCATAATCTGCCGCGCCAGCGGCATCAGCGTAGAAGACTGCGGAAACTCCGGCGGACATTCCGCGAAAAAAACCTCCCCGTCGCGCCAAAAAGCGCAGGAGGCAGTATCCGTTGAGGTTTCCAGGGCAAGTATCCGCATGGGGAACATTGTAACGCGCGGAACTTTTCGGCGCTATTGACGCGACAAACGCCGCGTTCGCGCGCAAGGCGGAAGAAGAAAGAAGCGTATGGCATCTTTTTTCGACAGATAAACTTGTCTGTACTATGATGCTGTTTCGCGTTCATTTACTTTCCTTTGCCGCTTTTTTAACGTGCCTTACTGCCCCTGAAAGGAAATTTTCATGTCTTTCGCCGACCTCCCCTCCCGAAAAAATCGCGGCGGCTTTGAGCCTTCCTTTGCCCTTGTGGTCAGCCTCGCGGTTGTATTTGTGCTGCTCGCTTTTTTGACGCCGCTTTTTCTGGGAAGTTCCGGCGCGCCTGCCGATGACGACGCTACGGAGCAGCGCATCGCGCCGGTTGCCCGTTTCAATCCGCCCGTTGCCGGCAATGAGCCGCCCGCCGTGGCGGAAAGCGCCGCGCCCACTGCGGAAAACGCCGCGCCCGCCGCCGCCGAATCGGTGAGCGCGGGCAAAGATGGTCCCGCCGTATATGCCTCGGTCTGCACGGTTTGCCATGAAACCGGGCTTTCCGGCGCGCCGAAAAAAGGCGACAAGGCCGCCTGGGCGGCGCGCATCGCTACCGGAAAAGCCGCGCTTTACGATTCCGCGCTGCGCGGCAAAAACGCCATGCCCGCCCGCGGCGGCAATCCTGCCCTTTCCGACGAGGAAGTGAAAAAAGCCGTGGATTTCCTGCTGGAGGCCGTCCGCTGATTCCTTGAAAGCGCCTGACTTCCCGTTCTTTTGACGCGCCGTTCCGCGTTTTTCTGAAAGTGCGGACGGGCGCGCGACACTAGAGGAAATGTGCGCTAGAATGCCCGGAAACGCGCGTTATTCCTGCGGCAACCAGTGGATTTTTCTTTCGTTGCGGATGTTTCGGTGTTCATTCAAACTGAATTTCGCGCCGCCCGACAATCTTAGACAGAAGCATCTGTGTTATGAAGATAATTCATTCGCAGCATCACCACCTTACCAACCGGGGAAGAAATCTGCTGATTGGCGTCATTGTGGGCAGTATCTTTCTGATTGGCGGCGTTTTTTATTTTTTCTATTCTTGGGGCGAGAAAGAATCTCCCGGAGTCGCCGAGGCGAAGGCGCATCTTTTAGACACGGGAGTCGACGCCGCGCAGAGGCTGGACGAGCCTTTGATTCCGATCAGCCGCCCGGAAAATCTGGACGCGCAAAAAGTCGCGCTCGGACAACTGCTTTTCCGTGACGCGCGCCTTTCCAAGGACGGCACGGTCAGCTGCGCTTCCTGCCATGATCTGACGCGCGGCGGCGTGGATCATCTGCCGCAGTCGCTGGGGGTCGGGAAAGCCAAAGGTTCCATCAACGCGCCTACCGTATATAACTCCAGCCTCAATTTCCGCCAGTTCTGGGATGGCCGCGCCGCAACTCTGGAAGAACAAGCGGCAGGCCCCATTCTGAATCCGGTAGAAATGGCGTCCAACTGGGATCAGGTGCTGCGCGTCCTGAATGAGGATGAGCGAATGCTTTCTCGTTTTCACGCCATTTATAACGGCCCGCCTACGCCGGAGCGCGTACAAAATGCCATCGCGGAATTTGAGCGCTCGCTTTTGACGCCTTCACGCATGGATCGCTGGCTGCGCGGCGAATCCAACGCGCTTTCCGACGAAGAGCTGAAAGGATACCGGCTCTTTAAGCAGTATGGCTGCGTAGCGTGCCATCAAGGAGAAAATGTCGGCGGAAACCTTTTTCAGCGCTTCGGCATTATGGCCAATTATTTCGCGGGGCGCGCCACTACGGAAGCGGACTTGGGGCGGTTCAACGTCACCAAGCGCGAGGAAGACAAATTCGTTTTTAAGGTTCCGGGATTGCGCAACGTAGCGATTACCGCCCCCTATTTCCATGACGCTTCCGTCAACACGCTGGAAGAAGCGGTCACGATCATGGGACGTTATCAATTGGGGATTGATTTGCCGAAAGAGGACACTCAGTCCATTACGCGTTTCCTGCACGCCCTGACTGGAGAACAGCTACAGTGAAACGTTTTTTGCGCCATCATCTGGTGCGTTTGCTCTCGCCTTGGATTTTGCTGCTCACGCTGGGCTGCGTTCTGTTTGCGCTGAATCTCCTGAGCCGCTCCATGAACGATCAGGAGCGGGGAGAGGTTGAGCTTCAAGTGCGGCAAATTCTGGCGCTGGATACCCGCCTGAATCTTGACGTTTTACGTTTGCGGCATCGCCAGCTTCTGGGCTACGACTCCATCAGCCTTTCCTCGCGCAAAATTGAGCACTCCCTGCTATTTCTTGACAAGACCTTTGCCGCCGTGCCGCTCTCCAATATTTTGCGCGCCAGCCATGAGGCGTGGGATAAAAAAGAGCAGATGCTGGAGGATTTCAAGCGGCAGAACACGATTTTGTCCAATTCTCTTTATCACTTTATCAACCTTTCCCGTCAGGTGCAGACTTCTGGTCTGGGGCCGACTCAGCTTGCCTCTGTAATCACGCGCGATGTGCTGATTTTTGTGAATGAGCAGCAGGCGGAAGAGATTCCCAAACTTCAGGAGGAACTGACGCATCTGGACGCCTCCTCGTCCGCTTTTGGGAAAAACGCCGTGCTGGCGCAGCTTTTGGCGGCGCACGGCCGATTGATTGTCAACAGTCATGTGCCGGTCTATCGGCTGATGCAAAACATCTCGCGCAGCTCTTTTCCCGCCAATATTGAGCACGCCTATAACGAATACGCGCGAATCTTTTCCGAAAAGCAGCTGAACGCCGAGAAATACCGGCGGGCAATGGCTTCCTTTTCCCTGCTGATGGTAGCCGCCGTAGTGCTGATCATGCTGCGTTTGCAGCAAACCGCGCGCGATCTGGAGCGAAGCCATGTGCTGGTAGACAATATTGCCAATCATCTGGGCGAAGGGATTTTGGGGTTTAATGGGCAAGGACACGTCAATTTTGTAAACCAGCGCGCGGAACAACTTTTAGGCGTTGAAAAGAAAGACCTGCTCGGCACGGAGGCTTTCAGCCTCTGGCCAAAAGGGGACGCTTTCGCTTCGCCTTTCCGCGCCAATTTGCAGAACAGTCTTCCCTATGAAGGCGAAGAATGGCTGCAGCGCGCCAATGGCGAGCGTTTTCCCGCGTTTTTCCTGGGCGGGCCTTTGCCAAAATGCGACAAAGAGGTTAATCAAGGCTATGTGACTTCTTTCCGGGACGTAACGGAACAGCGCAAAAGCGAGGCGCGTCTGCGCACCACCGCCCGTGTCTTTGACAATCTTTCCGAGGCCATCACCATTGCGGACGCATCCGGTCTGATTCAGTCTGTCAATAACGCTTTCACGCACATCACGGGGTACAGCGAGGCGGAGGCGATTGGCCGCACGCCAGGGCAGCTGCTGGGATCTGGTCTGCATGACCGGGAGTTTTTCAAGGCGATGTGGCGCGGAATTCTGGACAACGGCCAATGGCAGGGCGAGATTATCAATCGCCGGAAAAATGGGGAAACCTATCCTGAATGGCTTTCTATCACGGCGGTGCGAAATGACCGCGGCGTTGTGCAGCAATATATCGCGCTTTTTTCCGACATTTCCGAGCGCAAGCAAACGGAAGCCTACATCCATCATCTGGCTTATCACGATCCGCTCACGGGTTTGGCCAACCGTCTGCTTTTTGGGGATCGCCTGAGCAACACTTTGCAGCAGGCGCACCGTACACGCCGTCCTTTAGCGGTCATGATGCTGGATATTGACAACTTCAAATCCATCAATGAGTCCTTGGGGCATCACGCGGGGGACGCCCTGCTTTCCGCCACAAGCGAGCGAGTCAGCCGTCTGCTGCGCGAGGGGGATACGCTTGCGCGGATTTCCGGCGATGAGTTTTCCCTGCTTTTGCCGGAGATTACCTCCCATGCTGACGCCGCCACGCTGGCCAGCCGGATTCTTCAGGAGTTCACGCTGCCTTTTAACCTGGAGGGACGCGAGATTTTCGTGACGGTCAGCGTCGGGATTGCCGTTTATCCCGCGGACGGAGAAAACGAGGGCGTTCTGCTCAAGAATGCCGATATTGCGCTGTATAACGCCAAGTCTGCCGGACGCGCCGCTTTCCGTTTCTTTCTGGAAAGCGACAGCGCCAATTCTCTGGAGCAGCTTGAGCTGGAAAGCGAGCTGCATTATTCCGCCGCCCGCGATGAACTGCGCTTGTATTACCAGCCGCAGATTGACTCCCGCTCTGGAAAGCTCTATGGCGTGGAAGCGCTGGTGCGCTGGCAGCATCCCACGCGCGGATTGCTGTTCCCGGACAAATTCATTCATATCGCGGAAAACAGCGACTACATTAGCACCCTGGGTTTTTGGTGTTTGCGCACGGCATGCGCGCAAATGGTGGAATGGCAAAAAAATGGCGCGCCGATCGAGCGTGTCGCGGTTAATGTTTCCGCGCGGCAGCTGCGCGATCATGATTTTGTGGATTTGGTGCTGGATATTGTCAAGGAAACGGGCATTTCGCCGAAATGTCTGGAACTGGAGCTGACGGAATCCTCCATGTCCGATGACCCGGAATATGTTTTTGGCGTCTTCTCGCGTCTGCGGTCGTATGGCTTGCGCGTAGCCATTGATGATTTTGGTACGGGATATTCTTCTCTTTCCTATCTGGCGCGCTATCCGGTGGATGTGGTCAAAATTGACAAGAGCTTCGTCGATCATCTTTGCGATGAAGGTCACGATACTTTTTCGATTATCCACGCGATCATCAACATGGCGCGCGCGCTGGACATGGAAACCGTGGCGGAAGGAGTGGAAACAGAGGCGCAGCGCGAAACCTTGACGGAGCTGAATTGCGATCTGCTGCAAGGGTATTTGTACTCCCGCCCTGTTCCTCCCGAAACGCTTGCCGAACTGCCCTTTTTCAGCGGCGCGACAGAAAAGGCGTGATATTTTTCGCGCGCCGGACTCCTGCGATTTTCAGAGTACGAAGCGAACCAACGGATGCGCGGTCAGCTCCCGATAGAGCGCGTCCAGCATTTCGCGGGAAGAGGCGGTGACGGTGCAGGTCAGGCTCAGGTAGTTGCCTTTGGCGCTCACGCGGCGTTCCACGGTTGCGGCGTCAAACGTCGCGTCGTGCCGGCGCGTGATCTCCAGCACGGCGGTTTCCAAAAGCGTGTCGGCGCGCCCCATGATTTTGAGCGGAAACCGCGCGGGAAACTCCAGCAAGGACTCCGTTGACGAACCGCTCATGGCGTCCCTCTCCCGCTCAAAAGAACCAAAGGCGCACGCTGTCAAAAAAGCGTGACAGGCGGCTCCCCATCGGCACGTCCTCCAGCGCCCGGACTGGATATTCTCCATAGGGATGCCCCGCCAGGGATAATTTCAGAACGCCGATCGTTTGCCCTTTGCGGATTGGCGCGACAATTTGCGGCCTGGTCATCAGCCGCGCCTCCAGGTGTTCGCCCGCGTGCTTGGGAACGCTGATGAGAAAGTCTTCCAGAAATCCCGTCTTAACCGTATTGGCGCCGCCTTTCCAGACCCTCAGGGAAGACAGGGACTGCCCGGAACGATACAGCCGAATCGCGTCAAAAGACTGATAGCCCCAGTTCAGGAGCTTTAGGGATTCGTGCGCGCGCGCGGCGTCTGAATCCGTGCCCATGACCACCGATAAAAGCCGCCGTTCGCCGCGTCTGCTGGAGGCGATCAGGCAGAATCCCGCCGATTCGGTAAAACCGGTTTTCATACCGTCGACGCTTTCGTCCAGCCACAAAAGCCGATTGCGGTTTGCCTGTTTGATCCCCTGATAACTGAATTCTTTCATTGAGTAGTAGCGCGCGTATTCGTCGGGAAAATCGCGGATCAACGCCGCGGCCAGCGCGGAAAGATCGCGCGCGGTGGAATAATGATCCGGATGCGGCAATCCTGTGGCATTCACGAAATGGGTGCGTTTCATGCCCAGACGCTCCGCCTCCCGGTTCATCATGGCCGCGAAAGCTTCTTCGCTGCCGGCCACAGCCTCTGCCAGCGCGATACTCGCGTCGTTTCCGGACTGGATGATCATGCCTTTCAGGAGCGCGTCTATCGGCACGGTTTCATCCACGCGCGCGAACATTCTGGAGCCGGTGCTTTTCCACGCCTTTTCGGATATTTTCACGGCGCTGGAAAGCGTGAGCGTTTTCCGGCGCAGCGCGGAAAACACGAGATAGGCGCTCATTAGTTTTGTCAGCGACGCGGGCGGGCGCTGCTCGTCCGCTTTTTCTTCTCCCAAAACCTGCCCGGATGGAAATTCCATCAAAACCCAGGCGCGCGCGGCCAGGGCGGGCGGAACCGGCATAAGAACATCCGGCGCGGGCGCGGCCAGGGAGAAAAGCGGCGCGGCAAAAAAGGCGCCCAGAGCAATGGAAAACCGGAAAAACGACATATCGCCAACGAATCCAGCAAAATGGGGGAAGGAGAAAAAACGACGCCGGCGCGCCGCGCCAGACTTTTTCTTATTGTAACAGTGAAGCCCGTAAAAACACAAAGCGCGCTTTGCGGCATATGCGCGCGCAATGTTTCTTTAATAGAAATAAACGATGCGCCTTATAATTACCCCGCAGCTATACGCTACAATGTTTTTATCATTAAACATTCTAATTGGGTGAAGGAGTTTCTCCATGAAAATCGCCTTTCCGTCGTCTATCCGCGGCCGCATTTTGCTGATGCTCATGGCTCTCAACGCGCTGACAATGGGCATTTATACGGTTTATCTCTATGAGGATAATAAGGCTGACACGCTGGAACTCATTGATACGCAGCTTTATGCCGCCGTCTATGCCGTCTCTGAATTTGCCGAGCCGGAAGTTTATGACGCCGCGGCGAAAGGCGAGATGGCGCAGGAGCTTTTTGATCATTTTTTATGGCGCAACGCGCGCTATACGAAAAATCAGCAAGTGGAGTATGTTTATACGCTCATCCCGTCGCCGGAAGGATTCCGTTTCGTTCTGGACACGCCCACCGAGAAAGAGGTGGAAACGCAAACGGGAGACAATTCCGCGCTTTATCTTTACAACGATCCTCCCCCTGCCCTGCAAAAGGCGCTTGCAAGCGGAGAGCCGCAGTTTGCTGAATATACGGATGAATTTGGCCCGCACCGCAGCCTTTTTATCCCGCGCCAGACGCCTTCCGGCGTTCGCTTTGTCGCGGGATCGGATATTAGCAGCCGGGAAATTCAGGAAAAATTAACGCAGACCCTGCTTGTTTCTTTCGGCACCGGCCTCGTGATTTTCTTATTTACCGCTTCCGCGACCTGGATTATCGCCACGCGCCTGCTGCGTCCGATTCAGAAAGCGCAGGAAAGCGTGCGCGGCATTACGAAAAAGCGGGACCTGACGCTGCGCGTGGAAACGAGCGAGGATGAAATTGGCGCTTTGTCGCAGGATTTTAATTTTCTGCTTGGCGAGATGCAGACGCTCGTCCATCACGCGAGTAAAAGCTCTTCTCTGACGGTTTCGGCCACTGAACAACTGGACGCTTCCGCGCATTCCATGCTGCATAACGCCGAGACCAATCAGCAAACCGCCAATAAGGCGATGGAAGGCAGCGGCAAGGCGCAGGAATTGCTTTCCCACATGGAATCCAAACTCTCCGAAACCGGAGAGAATGTGAGCGTAGCGGCGGGGAATCTCACGCGATCCCGTGAAGAGATCAATCAGATCGGCGCGCGCATGACCAATGTGGCGACCGCGCAGCAGGAGTTATCCGCGCGCCTGGTGCGGCTTTCCCAGGAAGCGGACGAGGTCAAGCGCGTGCTTTTGCAGATTGGCGACATTGCCGACCAGACCAATCTTCTTGCGCTCAATTCCGCGATTGAGGCCGCGCGCGCGGGTGAGTACGGGCGGGGTTTCGCCGTGGTGGCGGATGAAGTCAGAAAACTTGCCGAGCGCACGCAGAAAAGTCTCGCGGAAACGGACGCGACCATCGGCTCTATCGCGGCGGCGATCACTACGGCGTCCGATTCCATGAAGAGTAACGCGCAGGATTGTTCCGGGATGCTGGACGATACGGCGCGCGCGACGCAGACCATTGAAACTGCCGTAGTTTCCATGAACCTTGCGCGCGATTCCGTCGACGGCGCGCAGGAGGACGCGAAAGTCGCGCTGACGGAGACCCAGGAAATTTTTGCTGACATGGAGAAAATCTGCGCGGAAAGCGTCTCTGCGGCTGCCAGCATCCAGGAAATCGCCAAGGCCTCTTCGCAGCTGAATGACACGGCCTCTTCCCTGCACAAGGAATTGTCCCGGTTCATCAGCTAGGTTTACGCTTTCTCTTTTCTTTCCCGCCGCGCCGTTTTCTCTTGCGCGGCGGTTTTTTATACGCTTTCCCTGTTTTATTTTCTGCCGCCATGCTTTTTCCCTGTTTTTTCTCCTTTTTGCGCCCTCGATCCCTTTTGGCTGTTTTGTTTTCCCTGGCGGGACTTTTTTACGCCGCCGCAGCGGGCGCGGCGAATCCTGCCGGACTTCCCGACAATTTTCTTGCCTCTCCCGGCGCGGAGGCGTTCCTGCAAGAGATGCGTTCCTTGCATGATCTGGACGACGCGGATTTGCGGAAACGCTTTGCCCGGTTTTCTCCTGATTCGCGCGTATTGCGGCTTGTCGCGCCGCCTGATACGCCCGCGCGTCGTTCCTGGCGGCGTTATCAGGCGCGTTTTCTGGATCATCGGCGCATTCAGGAGGGAGTTCTTTTTTGGCGGCGGAATGCCGAAACGCTGAAACGCGCCAGGGAGCGCTATGGCGTCCCTGAAGAAATTATTGTCGCCATTCTTGGCGTGGAAACTTTCTATGGGCGGTTGACAGGAAATTTTGTTGCTTTTTCCGCGCTGGCTACGCTTGCGTTTCACGATCCCCGGCGCGCCGCGTTTTTTCGTCAGGAGCTGGAGCAATTGCTGCTGCTCGCGCGGGAGCAGGGGCAAGACCCGGAAAGTTACAGGAGTTCTTTCGCGGGCGCGGTGGGCTTGCCGCAGTTTATGCCGGGCAGTCTGCGCCGTTACGCGGTGGATTTTGACGGCGACGGAATCATTGATCTTTCCGCAAGCGCGGCGGACGCCATTGGCAGCGTCGCCGCTTTCTTATCCGCGCATGGCTGGCGGGAAAATCTGCCTGTCGCCGTGCCGCTGCGTTTGCCTGAATCGTTCCCCGCCGATACGCTTGGCCCGTGGCTGGAATTGGGCGTCCGCCCCGCGATTCTGGAAAAAGACTTGCGCGGCGCGGGGATTCCCGCGCTTGCTCTCGCGCCGCTCGCCGCTTTTTCCGTACCGGCGGACTCCGAAAAGCCCGCCGGGGGAAAACCTGCGGCCCCCCCGGAAAAAGTGAACGCGGAAGAAAAACCGCCCCGTTTCGCGCTGATTGATTTGGTTACGCCCGATGAACCGACGGAGTACTGGCTGGGCGGGGAAAATTTTTATGTGCTGACGCGCTATAACCGTTCCAGTTTTTATGCCATGTCTGTTTTTCAGCTGGCCGGACGCATTTACGCCGGAAATCGGGAGAGTCGGCCCAACCCTTGCCGCATGGGGAAAAAATCATGCCCCGCCGATATGGCAAATGGCGCGTCCGCCTGAAAGAACGCGGCACAACGCGCGGGCGCAGAGGAATTCCCGCGCATGGCCGCAAAATCGTCCGAAAGGCCGGAGACGTTGACGCCGCCGCGCGGAGCTGAAATCGGAGATCCGCGAAGTACGGGCGGAAATCGGCAGCGCCAAGGCGGAAATCATCAAATGGAACGTCGCTGCCGTTGCTGCCGCAAGCGGAATTGCCGCCGCTATCGCGCAACTATTCAGATAAGCCGCGCCTCTCTCTCCGCAATCCCCTTTCGCCTTGCGCCGGAAGGGGATTTTCTTTGGCGGATCTGCCCCGCGCGCGCCGGCAGGACAGCGGAACAATAGAAAGAAAGCGCGCGGGATTTTGCGGGAAAAAAAACCCCGGCGACGGAGGCCTCCATCGCCGGGGTTTGGTTTGCGCGCTTTCCGCGGGATTTCAGCGGACTTGCCGCCAGCTTTGCCGCCCGGACACTCTGCCGCAGCCTTCCCCGCCCCCGGTCATGCCTCCCGACGTTCCCAGATTCACCTCGCAGCCCAGGCTGCTGGGAGGATCGCCCAGAACGACTCCGCGCGCGTCCGCCGTGGTATTCGTTTTCATGAAGACAAACGCTCCCTGGTTGTTCGGGTCGGGCACCTGGATCGTGACGTCCGATTTGTCGAACTTGCCGTCCCGGTTGATTTCTTCGCCGTATTCGCCGTCCCCGATCCAGATATTCGCGTTCTTTTTGACCGAGCTGAAGAATTTCGTTTGGATCCAGCCGCCGGTCATCATGTTGATTTCCGCGAGACTGCCGCTCCGGGTGCTTGCGCAGGGATCGTCTCCGGGCAGGAGCATTGGCTGAAGCATATTCGCTCCCTCGGTCTTGACGTTGCTGACGCGCGTTCCCTGTCTTCTTGACGCCCACGCCTTCATGCCTGCGGCATTGAGGTCAATCACCCAGCCGTATTGGCCCGCGCCGTATTTCGGCGTGTCCTCTTCCGATCCCGGCCCGCTCCCGAAGGTTTCCAGCTTCCAGGTGTGCGGGAACGTTTTTTCCAGCGCGCCGTCTGGCTGCGGCCTTCTGAAGTAGAAGGTATCTTCGGTATTCTGATGATTCCCTTCATAGGAGCGCGCCAGCAGCTTGTCGCGGGTGGCCGTGCCGTTTGTGGCGAGGACGTTCAGATCGCGGATCCCGTAGATGGATTGCGTTTGCGTACCCGCCACGTCGTCCCGCTCGACATATTTTCCGGTCGCCACGATCACTTGCAGGTTGTTGTAGTCGCCGTTTTCGTTTTTGGTTGTCAGCAGCAGGGGCGGCGCGGTAATGGGCTGCGGTTTCGCCGCTCCCCGGCTTGGCTTGTCTACGGCCTCCAGCAATTTTTCCCGGACGGTCATGGACTTCAGGTCGAATTTCCACAGGTTGCCGAGCAGGTCGCCCGCGTAGGCGAGGTCCGCCGCGCCGTCCTTATCCGTATCCACCCAGGTAGGCACGCCGATCAGGCCGTTGGCTTGCCCCTGCCGGGGAACGCAGATTTTTTCATACTTGGGAAAATTCGCCGGTACGGGCAGGGGCGCGCGCGCCAGACTGACGATGAAGAGGCAGGCGTCGCCGCTGTCGCTGTTGTAGCCATTGCCGAACATCACCGCCCATTTGCCGTTGTCGCCGTTAAAGCCGGAGACGGGCGTGATGATCGGCTCGCCGTCGGCGGGCACGCCCAGATCCGGGTTCGTAAATTCCCAAAGCACATCGGCGGCGGAAAAGTTTTTCGGGTCTTCCACGTCCAGGGCGAAGAAGCTCCGTCCGCCGCGCCCGGTATGTCCTACCAGCACCGAACGCCACTCATCCGAAAAGAGCACGTCCTTCGCCATCGGAATCCCGTCCGCGAAATAGCGGTGCGTGGATTTATAGGCGGGATCCGCCAGGGCTTTCAGGCTTCCGTGCGTCGCGGCGGGAACATAGGCGAACAGTTCCTCGCCGTTCGAGAGGTCCAGCGCGTGCAGCATTCCGTCGTTGGCGGCGACAAACGCCGCGCCCTTGTTTCTCGTATTTTCGTCCAGCATCCGCGCGTACAGATTCGTTACGCGCTGGCTGTAGCTATCCACGGCGCTGGCCGGGAAAAAGGCGTTCCGCAGACAAGCGGTGTAGCCGCCGTTCCCGGCGGCCTTGACGCCCTCGCCGCAATCAAAGCTGGCATAGCCGTAATCGTTGAATTCGTAGCTTCCCAGCAAATACGGCGTCGTGTTGATCGCGTCGCCCAACAGCCACCCTTCCCGATCCCGGAAACCGTTCGGATACGAGGCATACGCGCCCGCCGTGTCCTTATAGGTATTGTCGCCGCGCAGCCAGTCAATCAGCTTGTTCACGGTGTACAGGCTGCCGTCCCTGAATCTGCATTCAGAGGTGCTGTGCGTGAAGGGACAGGTATCCCCGCCGCCGCCAATCGCCGAATCAATCACGGTCTTGATGGTATCCGGCATGTTTGTGTCAAAGGCGACGCCCGCGCCCGCTCCGTTGTCCCAGGTGAACACTTTGCGCGCGGCCGCTTTCGCCGGAGTGCTGAATTGTTCCCGGACTACTTCATGGGCTTTCCATTCCGCTTTGTTCTGAATCTCGGCGTTGGTCTGCAAATGTCCTTCCAGCTCGGAATGCCAGGTACCCGGATTGTATTTCTGCATCACGGTCATGCTGGTCATGGCCGCGTCTTTGTGGATGCCGCCGACAGAGGGAATCCCGCTCGTCGTCGGCAGACCGGAAAACTCCGTCAGGGCGTCCAGCAGTTTGCGGGCGAAATCCTCTGAATTGATCGCCGAGGCCGTGCCGCCGCGCCCGGAAAATCCCGTGCGCATCATGTCGTCAATCCGCTCGTAATAGGTATCCACATTGCCCGGATAGGCCCAGTAGATGTCCGGGATTTTTTTCCTGTTCCCGTTCTCGTCCAGATAATAGCCGTCCTTGTCCATTTTTCCGGCTTTGGCAAGCAGGGCGTTGACTTCTGTGTCCGTGAGCGATCCATCCGCGCCGACATTCATGGTAAAGGTCTGCATGTGCTGCCAGAAAGCCGGGTTTTTCGTGGTGGGAGCCACCAGGTTGGGAACGTCCGGGCGCAAATCGCGCATCCAGTAATACAGCGCGACGTCCGAGAAGTCCCCTTGCAGCGCCCTGCTGGTCGTCAGCGAGGTAAAGGGCGACTGCGGCTTGTACTGATAATTTTCCTTGCCGACAATGCAGGTATTGCCCGTATCTGTCGGGCAGATTGACGGGCCGGTGGTCGTGCTCACGGCTTGGGCTCCGAGATTCGGCCAATAGAGAGTTTCGCCACTGCCATCCGCCTCCGTATCGCCGTCGCCCACGATGATGGCGAAAGAGCGGCGGCAGCCGTACACCTTTCCGTCATCGCCGTCCTGTCCGCCTTCGCCTCTCCTGCCGTAGACATAGTCTGCGGGCGGATAGGTGCGCCAGGGCGCTTTTGTCGTAAGGTACTTGCCGATGGTATTGAGCATCAGGTGCAGACGCCGCCCCCCGTAGTTATCGGAATCTCCCCAGGAAGGCAGACCCAGGGTGATGAATCTGTAGAAATCCTCCACAAATTTCTTTCCCGCGTAGGGATGCGCGCGCGGCGCGCGGCCGAGGTCGGGCTTGGGCGTGACGCCATCCGGAAGAACGTCATCCGGGTGTTTGGCGTCCGCCGGAAAATCCCGGAGCGGCACAATACCGCTGCCTGTGGTCCGGTCTGCCCTATAGCAGCCATACTGCCCCGGCCCTTGCTCCACGCTCGGATTCAGGTCTTCAATCGCCAGGCAGTATCCTCCCCCACCATTGTTATTGCGGCGAGAGGGAGTGTAGCCCAGGCGGATGAACTGCCCCTTCATCAAGTCGCTGGCCCTGGTCGTATCGCTGTGGTCCAAAAGCGCGCCGAAACTCTGTGTCATCGCGGATTTGGCGGCCATGGCGCGGGTGCGGTAATAACTAAACCAATTCATGTAGTTGCGGATTTCCTCCTTGCCCGTCCTGCGCCGCGGCGTAACCATTACCAATTCCCCGTTCTCGTCCACCACCCGATCGGTCAGGTGCAGAAGCGACTGTTCCGGGCCGTTTAAGTTACCGCAAGCGTTTTTCATCAGCGGGTCACTCGGATCGCCGGGCAGACACGTTGTCTCCGCGTTAGCGTCCGATCCGATCGGCATAACCTTGCCAAACTTCTTCCCCTGATAGGCGAAATAGGAAACCGGCTCGTTCTCGCGCGCCTTGTCCCGGCTGTCATAAATCCCGTCGCCGTTCACGTCGCCAATCACATGCCGTCCGGCAAAGCAATTCAGCGGCATCCGCACCTTGGAAGTCTCGGGCTCACGGGCAGATCCGCTCCCTGCCGCCCAGGTATCTGTAAACGGCGTGTATTCCAGCGGCGTCCATACGCTGTTAGGTACCCTAGCTTGATGCCAACGCGGCTCCAAAATAGTTGTTCCACTTCTTGTATCCGCGATGTCACTGCGTCCAGAGTTTACCTCTGACGCCACTATAGAATCAGTTTCTCTAGAGCCTTGTATCCAGGTTCTGGTCGCGGCATAGACTATGCCGTTATCATTCGCGGAAATACCGCTGGGGATGCTTGCCAGCTGGATATATCCCAGACTGGTGCTGCCTTTGGGGTTATTGTCATAGGTGTAAGTGCGCCGCATACACCAAGGGCGGCCATTGGGCAGGTTAATCGGGCGCGCGTCAACCGGAGCGTCTGTAGTCCGATCCCTCCTGAAATAGTCCGTACTCGCATATCCCTTGACGTTGCCCATGCTGGCGGGTCCCCAAACGCGATACATGTTACGGCACTGCCCGTGCGGAATGCCGCGAATCACGCCGTCATCGTCCGCCGCCATCTTTGGCGGTTGTGCGGCAGGGGGAAGTTTCCTTCCCGTCACCGGGCCTTCTTTCTCGCCTTCGTAGTACAGCCTGGATTCTTCCGTCGTCAGAAATATGGTCGGGCAGGCGCGCTGCCGCACCAGACGCCGGTTATCGGCGTCCGTGCGGGATTTGAAAGCCGAGTCTGTGCGGCTCGTGCGAAAAAAAGCGCCCGACTGGGGAGTGCGGAACGCCCAATACTCATAGTTATTCTGGCTCTCTTCGGGATTTTCCGCAGCGTTATAGTTCGGGTTATCGCGCATGGAGCCGAACCCCGGCACATAGTCAATATAGCCCGCCAACTCCACGCCGGTATGGCTTCCAGTGCCGAATATCGTAGCAGTACTCGTGTCTGCACCATTGTCGGCCCGCCATCCGCCTTCAGAAAGGGAGTGGTACCAATAATGCACGCCGGCCGGCGGCGCGTTGCGCCGGACGTCCAGACGAATAAATCCTTTCTGGTAAGTGGTATCATTTTCCCCCGGCAGAGTGCCGAAACCGTTGAAATTCATCACCGGAAAAGTCGACAGGGTATCGCTGTTGGGGTAGCGCTTCAGCTTGCCGTCCACATAACGAAGCGGCGGCTGATAGGTGCGGCGCGGATCGTAAAAAATCTGATTGACCAGCGCCGAACTAAAAATCAGGCGATCCCCCTCCTGAATTTGCGGATAAGTTAACGGCGAATCCGTTGCTCCGCCATTCTGATATTCCGAGGGACGAGACGAGAGATCCTGATAGCGCTGATAAAAGTAATAATCTTCCAACGGAAAATGCGGCGCCCAGGGATTGCCCATGGAGCCGGTTTGCTGGTACCCCAGCACGACGTTCGGTTCAATGGTTTTATCCAGCACCAGGGGCGCCTGTTCAATATCCACAGAGCGCGCCGCCTCCGGCAAGACCGCCGAAAAGACGCCGAGAAAAACCGCCGCCGCCGCCGCGCCGCCGCGCAAACCGCCAAACCCGCGCGCCGAACGCTTGGGAGAGGGGGGGGGGATGAATCGAGAACTGGAAAGCATGATGAGAACTCCGAAGGATTCCGCGAAAACCGGCCCAAAAGCCGCCGCTTAAGAGTAGCAATGTTGCATATTATATGCGCGCGGTTTTTTTGCGCTTTAAAAATAAAAACTTTTTCGCGGCGGTATGACAGGCGGTTGTTTTCCCGGTCTAAACGGTTTTCCCCGCGCAAAAACCCGCAAGAGTGGGCAAGAAGCCCTCCGCCGCGCGAAGCGCGGCAGACCGCGAAAAAATAACGTAAAATCTGCGGCGCGCCCGAATCCCCAATAAAAACCGTTGATGCAGGAGAATTTCCCATGCGCCGCCTTTCGCTCCCTTCCGCCCCGCCTTCCCGCCGCCTCGCCCCCGCCCTTCTCGCGCTTCTTCTCGCCGGCTGCGCCGCCGGACTGGGCGGCGAGGACTACCCGCGCGGTCAGGCGCGTCAGGCCATGAAAGTGCGCTTCGCCACCGTCGAAAGCGTGCGCGAAGTTCAGATTGAAGGCACGAAAACCCCCGTCGGCTCCGCGGCGGGAGCCGTCATTGGCGGCGTCGCCGGCGGCGCCGTCGGACACGGCAAAGGCTCCGCGGTCGGCGCGGTCATCGGCGCGGTCGTCGGCGGCGTCGGCGGCGCGGCGGCGGAAGAAGCCATCACGCGGCAAAAAGGCATGGAAATCACCGTAAAACTGGACGGCGGCGAGTATCTCGCCATCGTGCAGGCCGACGGCCAGGAAAATTTTCAGCCCGGCGAAAAAGTCCGCCTGATCGGCGTCGACTCCTCTTTGCGCGTTGCGCGATAAAATCCGCGCCGCCCCATGAACAAAAACACGCGCGGCGCGCCGGAAAAACCGGAGCGAGAAAAAGTCCCCGCGACGCGCCTCTCCCGTCCATAACCCAGAAAGAAGAAAGCACGCCTTGCCTTTCGGCTTTTACATCATCATGGCCGCGCAGTTTTTTTCCGCGCTGGCCGACAACGCGCTTCTGGCGGCCGCCATCGTCGTGCTCCGGGAAATGGAAGCGCCGACGGAATACGAGCCGCTCCTCAAAACGTTTTTCACCGTCTCCTACGTCGCGCTCGCGGCTTTCGTAGGCGCCTTCGCCGACTCCATGCCCAAATGGAAAGTCATGTTCATCAGCAACAGCATCAAAATTGTCGGCTGCGGCATGATGTTCGCCGGAATGCATCCGCTCCTCTCCTACGCGGTCGTCGGCCTGGGCGCGGCCGCCTACTCCCCCGCCAAATACGGCATCCTGACCGAATATCTGCCGCACCGCCTCCTCGTGATCGCCAACGGCTGGATCGAAGGCCTCACCGTGGCCGCCATCGTGCTGGGCGTGGTCATCGGCGGGCAGCTCATCGATCCGCGCGTCTCGGAACGCCTCCTCGCGCTGGGACTCCCCGTCATTGACACTCCGGGCGAAATGGTCATCGCCGCAGTCTCGCTGTTCTACCTCTTCGCCGCCTGGATCAACCTGTACGTCCCCAATACCGGCGCGGAACTCAAGCCGCTGAAAAAAACCCCGCTCGACCTCGTCCGCGAATTCGGAGACTGCCTCTCCCGGCTCTGGCGCGATCGCCTGGGACAAATCTCGCTCGCGGTCACGACGCTTTTCTGGGGCGCGGGCGCGGTGCTGCAATTTATCGTGATTGACTGGGCCGGCAGCGCGCTGGGATTCGACCTTTCCCGCTCCTTCATGCTTCAGGGCGTAGTCGCCATCGGCGTCGCCGTCGGCGCGACCCTGGCCGCGCGCATGATCAGCATGCGCCGCTCCGTCCGCGTCATCCCGCTGGGAATCCTCATGGGCGGCCTCGTGATCCTGATGATCCCCATCCGCGCCACAGAGATCGCAATCCCGCTCCTGATCCTCATCGGCGCGCTGTCCGGATTTTTCGTCGTCCCCATGAACGCCCTGCTCCAGCATCGGGGACACCTCCTGATGGGCGCGGGACACTCCATCGCCGTACAGAATTTCAACGAAAACCTCTCCATTTTGGTCATGACCGGCCTCTACTATCTGATGCAGAAAAATAACCTCTCCATCCACTGGGCTATCTTTCTCTTCGGATTCTTCACCGCCGCCGCCATGTTCCTGATTCGCCTCAAACACCTCGACAACCAGCGGCGGCGCGACGACGTGGCGCTGCTCGACGATACCATCCACTAAAAGAGCCGCGCCATGAACCTGGAAACCTTCCCCAACCCCAAACCAGAACGGGATTTCCATATCCACATCCAGATCCCCGAATTCACCTGCCTATGCCCCAAAACCGGGCAGCCCGACTTCGCTGCGCTCACGCTCGACTATATCCCCGACAAACACTGCGTAGAACTCAAAAGCCTGAAACTCTACATCGGATCATTCCGGGAAAAAGGCGCGTTCCACGAAGCGGTAACCAACCAGATTTTGGACGATCTCGTTCAGGCCGCCCAACCGCGCTTTCTGCGCCTCACCGCGCGCTTCAACGTGCGCGGCGGAATTTTTACCAACGTGGAAGCCGAATACCGCAAACCCGGCTGGCAAACCGCGCCGCGCGTAGAAATCGCGGCATTTGAGCCGCAAAGCAATACGCGCGGGTAATCCCATGAACCGCGACGCGGAAAAAACCGACCGCGCCCTCCTGACGCGCGCCCTCGCGCTCGCCGCCCAAAACGCGGAACGCCCCGCCGCCGCGCTTTCCGGCGGCCCCTTCGGCGCGGTCATCGCCCTCGCGGACGGAACCATTCTCGCGGAAGGCAGCAATCAGGTACTGGCGCGCCACGATCCAACCGCGCACGCGGAAATGGAGGCGATCCGCGCCGCCTGTCAGGCGCGGCAATCCTGCCATCTGGAAAACGCGGTTCTGTACGCATCCTCGGAACCCTGCCCCATGTGCCTCGCGGCCGCCTATTGGGCAAAAATCTCCCGCGCGGTCTACGCCAATCCCCGCGGCGCGGCAGCCTCCCTCGGATTTTCCGACGCCCGCCTCTACCGCGAAATCGCCCTGCCCAAAACAAAACGCGCCCTGCCCATGACGCGCCTCCTCCTGCCCGACGCCGACTTTCCGCTCACCCGCTGGAAACAGCGCGGCCTACCCCTCTATTAAAGCCCCTCCACCCGCGGCGGATTTTTTCGCAAGCGAAAAACCGGGCTCGCTCCATGTTTCGCCTACGCTCGTCATCCCGCGACGCTGCGCGCATTCCGCATCCCTTCCGCTTTCGCCTGTCATGCTTTTTTGCATTCCCCGCAAAAGAATCCGCGCTTACGCGCAAGGGCGGCGACATTTCGCGAGGGCGCGGCGAAGCGGGAACGCGCGCCAACCCCTCCAAACCCGAAACATGTTAGACTTTCCATCAACCACAAACCAAGGAGTACGCGGCATGTCAAACGTCGTCGCATTCGATACGCATAAATTCTTCAAGAAACTGGAAGCGTCCGGATTCGAGCGATCCAACGCCGAAGGCCTGACCGAAGCCATCCAGGACGCCATCACCACCGCCGACCTCGCCACCAAACACGACCTGAAAAACACAGAAAACGCACTGAAGGCGGAAATCAGCGAAGTACGCGCGGACGTAGAAAAAGTGCACGTAGGCATGGCCGAACTTGAAGCCCGCATCATCAAATGGAATCTGGCCGCAATTATCGCCGCAAGCGGCCTAGCTCTCGCAATCGGGCAACTTCTGAAATAAAAAACCACGCCCAACAAAAAGCCGGAGGTTCTCCGGCTTTTTTGTTGTCCTTCGCATCAGTCGCAGGCGGGCGGCCTCTCAAAATTCTGTTTATTTCCCCGCGCGGATCGCCGCCACTCGCGCCGACGGGCTGTCAGAAAAAGGGCGGGAAGCGGAAAACGGGCGCGCAGAACTCATGCCCGATTCCGCTCCAGAACAAAAAACATCAAACGCCTCACTCCCATACCAAGCCCTTTTCAAACCCTTTTCAAGCCTATAAATCCTCGGCGCTGTGATTCCTGAACCGGGTATATTCCCCCTGAAAGGTCAGAATCACAGACCCCGTAGGCCCATTGCGCTGCTTGCCGATAATCACTTCCGCCAGACCCTTGAATTGCGATTCATCCTTTTTGTAGTACTCGTCGCGGTACAACATCATGATGACGTCCGCGTCCTGCTCAATCGCCCCGGATTCGCGCAAATCCGACATCAACGGGCGCTTGTCGTTGCGCTCCTCCACCTTGCGCGACAACTGGGAAAGCGCCAGCACCGGCACATGCAGCTCCTTCGCCAGCGACTTCAGGGCGCGGGAAATTTCCGAAACCTCCGTCGCGCGATTTTCGTTCTGCCGCGTTGAATTCATCAGCTGAATGTAATCAATCACCAAAAGCCCCAGCCCCCCGCTCCCCGATTCCCGCTCCTCCTCTCCATCCGCCCGCTCCCGCGCCCCGCGCTCTACCTCGCGCTTCAAGCGCCGCGCCCTGGCGCGCAGCTCCACCGGATTGAGCGCGCCGGACTCGTCAATATAAATCGGCGCGGCAGACAAAGCGCCCAAAGACATGGGAATAATCTCCCAATCCTCTTCCGAAAGCCGCCCATTGCGCAAATGCTGCGAACTGATCCCGCCATGCGAAGACAAAAGCCGCAGCGCCAGCTGCGCGCAGCCCATTTCCATCGAAAACACGCCCACCGGCCGCCGCTCGCGCACCGCGACATGCTCGGCAATATTAAGCGCGAACGCAGTTTTTCCCATGGAAGGACGCCCCGCCACAACGATCAAGTCTCCCGGCTGTAACCCGGAAGTCATGCGGTCAATATCAATAAAGCCCGTAGGAACCCCCGTCACATCCTCGCCGCTTGTTTCCTCAAGATGCTTGACCACGTCGGCCAGCGGCGTATCAATATGCACAAAGCCTTCCGCGGCGCGCGCGCCGCGCTCACGAATCGCAAAAATCTTGCTTTCCGCCTCGTCCAGAATTTCCCGCGCCTCGCGCCCGCCCCCCAAATTCAGCGCGGCCTCCGCAATTTCATTCGTCGCCGTCAAAAGCTGACGCAGTATCGCGCGCTCGCGCACAATGTCCGCGTAATGCGCGATGTTCGCGGCAGAAGGCGTATTTCTGGCGATTTCCCCCAGATACGCCAACCCTCCCGACTGCTGGCTTTCGCCAACGGATTCCAGCGCCTCCGCAACCGTCACCACATCTGCGGAATGCTTGTCCGCGATCAGTCTGCCGATTTGCTGAAAAATCAGCCGATGCTCATAACGATAAAAATCATCCGCGCCCAAACGATCGCCAATGCGATCCCAGGCCGCGTTATCCAGCATCAGCCCGCCCAGCACAGACTGCTCGGCCTCAATGGAATGCGGCGGCAGGCGCAAACGCGCCAGCGCCGCGTCCTCCGCAGGCGCGGCAGCGGAAGAAAAATTACCTGAATGCGCGCTCATATCGCCCTGCCTCTCTTTTTCGCTTTACTCAATGGAACAGCTTTGCCAAAACTGCCCGGGACGGGAATCGAACCCGTACGCCTTTCGGCTCCGGATTTTAAGTCCGGTATGTCTACCAATTTCATCACCCGGGCGCAAAACCGACGGCAGCAAGAGAAATACCACGCGCGGAAAAAACAGGGGAAAAAGAAAACCTACTCGCAACACGCCCAGAAACCGTCTGGAGCGGCAGAAGAGTCTCGAACTCTCGACCTCAACCTTGGCAAGGTTGCGCTCTACCAACTGAGCTACTGCCGCGCTGAAACAGAACATCCACCGCCTCTGAACCCTAAAGCTCGCTCCGAAAACAAACCGCCTCAAGCGGCCCATCCCCCGGAAAACTTCATCAAGACAGAACCGGACGCCGCTTTGTCCGTCCTCTCTGCTGTTCTTGCTTTATAAGGTGCGGGAGGGAGTCGAACCCACCTAGCTGGATTTGCAGTCCAGAGCATAACCGCTTTGCTACCGCACCAACGCAAGCCGTGCATTTTCCCAGATAAAAAATGAAAATCAATAGCCCCGCGGATAAATAACCTCCGTCACGCCGCGCGTAAACGAAACGGCAGGCAGGCGAAAACCCTTTATACTGAACGCCTTGCGCCCCGCTTACCCGACAGACCGCTCTCATGACTATCCTGATCAAAACCCCCGAAGAAATTGAACGCATGCGCCTCGCCTGCCGCCTGGGCGCGGAACTTCTCGACTACGTCACCCCCTTCGTCCAGGTCGGCGTAAGCACCCTGGAACTCAACCAGATTTGCCACGACTACATGGTCAACGTTCAAGGAACCGTCCCCGCAACCCTTAACTACGCGCCGCCCGGCCACACGCCTTATCCTTTCTCTATCTGCACTTCCGTCAACCACCAAATCTGCCACGGAATGCCCAGCGACCGACCGCTAAAAAACGGCGATATTGTCAATATTGACGTCACCGTCATCAAAAACGGCTTTCACGGCGATACCAGCCGCATGTTCCTTCTGGGCGCGCCCTCCATTCAGGCCAAACGCCTTTGCCAAATCACGCATGAGTGCATGTGGCTCGGCATCCGCGCGGCGCGCCCCGGAGGGCATTTTGGCGACATCGGCGCGGCAATCCAGAAACACGCGGAGCAAAACGGCTATTCCGTCGTCCGCGAATTCTGCGGGCATGGCGTCGGACGTTCCTTTCACGAAGATCCGCAAGTCCTGCATTATGGGCGCGCGGGCAGCGGAGAAGCCCTGAAACCCGGCATGATTTTTACCATTGAGCCCATGATCAACGCGGGAAAAGCCGCCATCAGCTCCCTGGCGGACGGCTGGACAGTCGTTACCAAAGACCGCAGCCTCTCCGCGCAATGGGAACACACTGTCCTGATCACGGAAAAAGGCGCGGAAGTCCTGACACTCTCCCCCCTTCATCCTGATACGCCCAAAGATTTCCCCGTCAAACAAAACTGAATTCCATGAGCGGCCATCCTTCCGCCCTCGTCGCGCAATTGCGCGCCATCCTGCGCGAAGGCCGCGAATCTTTGGCCGACGCCTATCACGCCGATCCCGATCCCGCCCGCTATCTCGCGGCGCGCGCGCTCCTGGTTGATGACGTTCTGCGGCAATTGTGGCGCGCGCAGGACCTGCCGCCTGAACTCGCGCTCTGCGCGGTCGGCGGATACGGGCGCGGCGAGCTTTATCCCGAATCAGACGTTGATTTATTGCTGTTGCTGCCCCGCCCCGCCGACACGGCGCTGGAAGAAAACCTGCAACGTCTCGTCGGGCTGTTCTGGGACATTGGCCTGGAAGTCGGACACAGCGTACGCGCGATAGAAGAATGCCTCACAGCCGCCAAAGAAGACGTCACCGTCGCTACCGCGCTCCTGGAAAGCCGTCTGCTTATCGGCGACGCCGCGCTCTATAAGAACTTTCGCGCGCGTTTCACCAAAAGCCTTGACCGGCAAGAATTTTTTCTGGCCAAGCGCATGGAACAAGCGGAACGGCATCAGCGCTTTCAGGAGACGCCCTACAATCTGGAGCCGCATTGCAAGGAAGCGCCCGGCGGCCTCAGAGATTTGCAAAATCTTCTCTGGATCGCCAAAGGATGCGGCTACGGCGAAAGCTGGCAAGCGCTTTCGCAAAAACATTTTTTCACGGAAGCCGTATTTCGGCAGATAGAGGACTGCGAACGCCTCCTGCAAAATCTGCGCATCCGTCTGCATCTTTTGCTGAAACGGCGTGAAGACCGCTTGCTCTTCGATCATCAGGAGCGCCTCGCGCAAACTATGGGACTGGAAGCCGCAGAAGAAAAACGCGCGTCCGAACTCCTCATGCAGTCCTACTATCGCAACGCCAAGCGAGTCACGCAAATCAACGCGGTTTTGCTGCAAATTTTCGCCGCGAAACTGCTGCCCGGCCCCCGGCAGACTTCAGAGCCTATTGACGCGCATTTTTGCGTCTCTGGAAATTTTCTGGACGTCCCCCATGAAAACACCTTCCAGAAACATCCGCCCGCGCTCCTGAAATGTTTTCTGCTGCTGCAGCAAAAGCCCGAACTGCGCGGCATGACAGCGCGCGCGCTCCGCGCGCTCTGGAGAGGCCGCGAAGCCATCAATGAAGATTTCCGCGCCTCCCCGGAAAACCGCCGGAATTTTCTCGCGCTGTTCCAAAACCCAAGAGAACTCATCCGCGCTTTCCATCTGATGGATCAATTCAGCATTTTGGGCGCGTACCTGCCCGCGTTCGGAAAAATTACCGGGCAAATGCAATATGACCTTTTTCACGCCTATACCGTTGATCAGCATATCCTGATGGTTATGCGCAATCTATGCCGTTTCGCCCTGGACGAATTCGCGCATGAAAACCCTTTTTGCAGCCAGCTGCACAACGCCTTCGCGCGCCCCTGGGTACTCTATATCGCCGCTCTCTTTCACGACATCGCCAAGGGGCGCGGCGGCGACCACGCGCAGCTCGGCATGGAGGACGCGCGCGCGTTCTGCCTTGCGCATACCCTTGAGGAAAAAGACACGCAACTGATTGTCTGGCTGGTCGGCGAACACCTTTCCATGTCCCATACCACGCAAAAGGAAGATATTTCCGATCCTTCCGTCATCGCCGATTTCGCCGCGCGGGTTCAGAACGCGCGCCGCCTGACCGCGCTCTATCTTCTGACCGTCGCGGACATCCGCGCCACCAGCCCAAAAGTCTGGAACAACTGGAAAGCCCAGCTCCTGGAAAGCCTTTACCGGCAAACCTTACGTCATCTGGAAAGCGGCGCGGCGTCCGAGCCTCAGGGAATTATCGCCGAACGCCAAAACGAAGC
Organism: Zoogloeaceae bacterium; assembly: GCA_031256795.1. Taxonomy (GTDB): domain Bacteria; phylum Pseudomonadota; class Gammaproteobacteria; order Burkholderiales; family Rhodocyclaceae; genus Azovibrio. The sequence continues at coordinate 58,046 of JAIRPW010000038.1, forward strand.
CTTGCGGCTGCTGCGCTATTTCACACTCTCGGATACCGTACACGAACGCCTCTGGCGTCAGTTCGATACCGTGTACTTCCTCCGCCATTCCGCCGAAGAAATCGCCTGGCACACGCGCGCCCTGCATTACCGCATCCACGAAGAAAAGCCCGTCGTCAAGGCGCGCGTACATCCCGGCGGCGGGCTGCAAGTCATGATCTACACCCGGGATGAGCCGGATATTTTTCTGCGCGTAGCCGGTTTTTTCACGCGCGCGGGCTACAGCGTCGCCGAGGCCAAAATCCATACGACCCGGCACGGCTACGCGCTGGATAGCTTCATTCTGCTCAACGTCACGGATAATGCCGAAGACCGGGACATGATTGGCTTTATTGAAAGCGAACTGGCGCGCGTCCTGGAATTCGTCCTGCCTGTCGCCCCCCCCTCTCCCGGCCGCGTTTCGCGCCAGGTCAAACACTTCCCCATCACGCCGGAAATACAGATCTATCCCGATGAACGCGGCGCGCACTACATCCTTTCCATCATCACCGCCGACCGCCCAGGTCTGCTCTATCGCGTGGCCGACGCGCTCGCGCGGCACAAAATTTTCCTGCACACCGCGCGTATCGCCACCCTGGGAGAACGCGCGGAAGACGTATTCTTAATCAGCGGGCGCGATCTGGACCAAAATACCGCGCGCCTTAGACTGGAGCAGGAAATTTTGGGAATTCTGAAAAATCTGGACTAACCCCTTCCATTCTCCCGCCCCGTCCATCGTCCCGGAAGTCCACAGAACCGCGCCCCGCAAACCGCGCGCAAGCCCATCCCGTCGGTTTTCCCCCTTTCAAAAATAACGAGAACCTCCAGGGAATACGCAGAAGTTTGCCGCGCTACGCGCCCTCCAATAAAAATCGCTTGACACTTAGGTGAATATATATTATATTTTTTTATGAACTATTTCCTTTCTGCGCATCATGAACTCCACCGAAAACTGTTCTCACGCCTCGCTGCGCGACCATGCCGCGCAGGCGTGCGGCTTACTCAAAACGCTGGCCAACGAAGACCGCCTTCTTCTGCTCTGCGCCCTGGCGGAAACCCGGAAAAATGTCGGAGAGCTTGAGCAGCTGACGGGCGTCGCCCAGCCAAGCCTTTCACAGCAACTGGGAGTTCTCCGCAACGAAGGTTTAGTGGAGACAAGCAAGGAAGGCAGGTATGTGTATTACCGGATAAAAGACGCGCGCGCGGAATATCTCATGCGCGCGCTTTGGGAGCTTTTTTGCGCGCCTGACGCCCCTTCGTCTGGCGGCGCGCCAGACTAACCGTTTTTTCAACCCGCGAGACCATCTCGTTTTTTACAGGAGTACGCATGAGTCACACCGTTTCATACAAAGAAAGCATTCAGGCCATCGGCGCAAAATTAAAACCTTTGGGTCAGGCCATCCCGGAAACCATGAAAGGTTTTCAGGCATTGCAGCAAGCGTCGACCGCGTCCGGCGCTTTGGATACCAAGACCAAGGAACTCATCGCGCTCGCGCTGGGAGTCGCCGCCCGCTGCGAGGGCTGCGTCGCTTTCCACGCGCAAACGCTCGTCAAGGCGGGAGCTACGCGAGAAGAGGTGGCGGAAACGCTGGGCGTCGCCATCCTCATGGGCGGCGGACCTTCCATGATGTGGGCGGCGGAAGCCTTAAGCGCTTTCGACGAATTCAAACAAGCCTAATCTCTCAGAAAGGAACTTTTCATGAAAAACAATATTGGCCTCATTGACCGTGTATCGCGCATCGTTCTTGGCCTCGCGCTCATTCTTCTGGCTTCTACCGGAATCATCGGTTACTGGGGATGGATTGGCGTCATTCCCTTGGCAACCGGATTTTTGCGCTTTTGTCCTGTTTATTCTCTGTTGGGATTCAGCACCTGCCCGCTGAAAAAGTAGATCCTGTTTTTATCGGCAAAAAACATTCTTGAGAAGCAAAAACCAACGGCAGACATTCATGTCTGCCGTTCGCGTCCGCTTTCCAAAATCCTCCGTTCCCTTTCGTCTGTCCCGCCCGGAGCGAAATTTGTTCCGCAGCGAACGCGCGTCATTGCCGAACGGCAAAAGCATCGCTAGAATGCCAGTCTCGCCTACGGCAACGCCCGTGCTTTCTACTGCGGACATATCCGCGTTTTCTCTTCTCTCTGCTATGGAAAAAACCCTGGACGCCTTGTCCGGAAAAATTGACCTCGTACTCACCGCGGCCGAATCGTTGCGCGCGGAAAAGGCTGTCTGGCTGTGCGAACGCGCCGCGCTGGAGGAACGCTTGCGGCAATCCGAAGCGGAACTCGCGCGTCTGCGGTCGCACATCAGTCAGGCGCGCGCGCGCGTAGAACACCTGATAGCCCGGCTTCCGGAGCGTAGCGCATGAGCGCGCCTATCCCCCTCGACGTCAGCATCATGGGACGAGAATATCGTATCGTCTGCCCCGCCGGACAGGAAAGCGCCCTGCGCGCCGCCGTCAATCTCGTAGAACAAAAAATGAAGGAAACCGCAAAACGCTCGCGCAGCAACATGCCGGAGCGGGTCGCGGTGCTGGCCGCCGTCAACATCGCGAGCGATTATCTGGAAAAAGACGCCGCTGCCGCAGGCATTCACGGCGAAAACGCGGCGTCTCCCTCCGCAATCCCAGAAACTTTTGACAGTGAAAGAATCCGGAGTAGAATTGAAAGCATGGATGCGCGTCTTGCCGCTTTTTTGGCGGCTCAATAGTGTATCCGCCCGGTGTTCTCCGCAGTATTGTTCAGAACCATATATTCCTTGAACCAATATTGCTATGGCATCCGGTTGTGCGCCTAAAAAGCAGATGTTGTGGGCGGTCTTAATGTCTGCCCCTGATTTTGCGGGTGCGCGGCCACTCTGAACCTCAGGTTCAGGATGCTGGTTCTGGCCGGTACTTGCGGGGAGCCGTTTTTCAGGTCAAGGGCGAGGGCAGAGATGCTCTCGCCCTTGACCTTTTTGTGGCTTATTCGATTGCAACATGACATTTTACTGGTGTGCGCTGTATCTTTCCCTGGGCGCTTTTACGGGATTTTTCGCGGGGCTTTTAGGTATAGGCGGCGGCCTGATTCTGACTCCTGTCTTGGCAATGTTCTTTGCCGCGCAAGGATTCCCCGCTGGAGAAATCATGCATCTGGCGCTGGGATCTTCCATGTCCGTCATTTTATTTACCGCGCTCTCCAGTATGCGCGAGCACGCCCGACATCGCGCGGTGCTGTGGCCAGTTTTTGCGCGCATAACGCCAGGAATTTTGCTCGGAACGCTCTTTGGAACCTGGCTGGCGCGGCAAATTCCCACAGAGTCTCTGGCGATCGTTTTCGCCTTTTTTACGCTGTATGTCGCGCTGCAAATCATGATCGGTTTCAAACCTCGCCCCAGCCGGACCCTGCCAGGCGCGGCGGGCGTTATGGGCGCGGGATTCGGCGTCGGTATGATTTCCTGCCTGGTTGCCATTGGCGGCGGCGCGCTTTCCGTACCCTTCATGACCTGGTGCAATGTAAAAATACAAAACGCCATCGCCACTTCCGCCGCTATTGGATTGCCCATTGCGCTTGGAGGCGCGGCAGGCTATATGCTCAACGGCTGGGGAAACCCGGCGCTGCCGCCGCATAGCTTAGGATTTGTGTATTTGCCCGCCGTATTGCTTGCCGCCTTCGCCAGTATGCTGACCGCGCGTTTCGGCGCGCGACTCACGCACCGTTTACCTATCGCGCGCCTCAAACAGATTTTCGCCGCGCTTTTAATTCTCCTCTCCGGAAAAATGCTGTGGACGCTTTTTTAGCTGAACCGCTGCAAAACGCGCCGCAGCTTTCTCCTTCTACACCTTGCGCACGCTTACAAATAGATAGGGCAGCGCCAAAAATGGCCATACCGTGGCAACCCAGCGGGTCAGTCCGTTGAAGTTAAGAAAATGCCCCTGTTTCCACAACATAAGCGCGGTATAGGAATATGGATTCTGCGGCGTAAGATTTACCAGCATCGCGCCCGCCAGTAATCCCAGCGCCGCAAGCGTCAAACGCCACAGCGGCGGCAAAAGAAGCGCCAGCGCCAAAAGCGGCGCGGCCAGCATCAACCCCGCGCGTACAGACGGTGTCCACCAGGCAAAAAAAGCATCCGCGCCCATCAGGGTGGCCGCGCCCAGACTGCGCGCCAGCGCCGCCAGCAGAAAAAAACACGGGGTTACCCAATACGCTCGCCAACGACCGCGCGTCATCGCGCCGCAAAAAAGCCCGATCGCCAAAAAATTGCTCACGATCACCGCGCATTCCACAGAGTGATACGTCTCTGGATCGTAGGGCAACGTCGGTAGACTCGGCAAAATCTGGCGCAAATCACCCACGCCGAAAAGCAGAATCTCTGGCGAAAGCAGCGTCAAAAGCCACAAGCCCAAAAGCGTCAGCCCTATGTCAACGTACGGCAGGGACGCAATGGAAGAAGCGCGGAAACCGTGCCACCAGCGGCTCAAATGCTCCCCCGCGCAACCGGCAACCCCACAGCCCAAAGACGCTCCCAGGGTATTGCAAGCCCAATCCAGATTGGAAGAAAACCGGCTAGGCAGCCACGCCTGCAACGCCTCCAGCGTAAAACTCAGCAACGAGGCCAAAAAAATCGCGGCCACCGCCGCGCCGCCGCGCCCCAGCAAACGCCGAAGAGCCATCATAAGCAAAAAGCCAGTCGGAACATACACGACGACATTGGCTGCGCAGTCGAATACGCTCCAGTAACGCGGCCAGGCCCACTCCACAAACGCCAGCGGATCCCCCGCCATCTGCCAGTCTGAAAAAGGATACAAACTGCCGTACAGCGTGAGCGCAACCCACGCCGCCGCCAGATAGCACGACAATAGGTCAGTCGCGGCCTTTTGCGCAGGAACGCCAATGTTTCCCGATACCGCGTCCTGCGTTTGGTAAGCGCGAAAAATCATTGAATCCCGCCGAGGCACAGATATTTCGTATCCAGATATTCCTCCAGGCCTTGTCTGCCCCCTTCGCGCCCAAAACCGGACTGCTTAATGCCGCCGAAGGGCGCAGCTTCCGTTGACATGACGCCCGTATTCACGCCGACCATGCCGAATTCCAGCGCTTCGCTCACTCGCGTCACGCGCGCAAAGTCGCGGCTGTAAAAATAGGCCGCCAGACCATGCTCAACCGCGTTCGCCAGCGAGATCGCCTCCGACTCGGTGGAAAAGCGAAACAACGGCGCGACAGGCCCAAAAGTTTCTTCCCGCGCAATCAGCATCTCCATCTTCGCGTCCGCTAACACCGTAGGCGTAAAAAACGCGCCGCCCAGCGCTGCGGAAACGGAATGCGGAGTCCCGCCCGTCAATACTCTGGCGCCGCGCTCAACGGCGTCCGCGACCTGCCGCCTCACTTTTTCCATCGCGTCCGCGTTAATTAAAGGCCCCTGCCGCACGCCCGCTTCCCGTCCATCGCCGACCTTAAGCTGAGATACCGCACGGGTAAACCTTGCGGCGAAATCCTCATACACGCCCGACTGCACCAGAAAACGATTCGCGCACACACAGGTTTGCCCTGTATTGCGGAATTTCGCTTCCATCGCCCCCGTAACCGCCGCCTCCAGATCCGCGTCATCAAATACAATAAACGGCGCGTTCCCGCCCAGTTCCAAAGCGACGCGCTTTATCGTCGGCGCGCATTGCGCCATAAGCAGCCGCCCAACCTCCGTGGATCCCGTAAAGGAAAGATGCCGCACCACAGGACTCTCGGTCAGCGTCTTGCCGATACTTTGCGCGTCGCCGCTAATCACGTTCAGTACACCGCGCGGAAACCCCGCCTCTTCCGCGAGCCGCGCCAGAAAAAACGCGGACAGCGGCGTTTCCTCAGCCGGCTTAATGATCACGGTACAGCCTGCCGCAAGCGCGGGCGCGACCTTGCGCGTAATCATGGCCATCGGGAAATTCCACGGCGTGATGGCCGCGCATACGCCGATCGGCATTTTCGCCGCCAGTACGCGCCTGTCCGGAAAAGAAGAGGGAATAATCTCGCCGTAAGCGCGTTTTCCTTCTTCGGCGAACCATTCCAGGAAACTCGCGCCGTAACGCACTTCGCCTTCCGCTTCGGCAAGCGGCTTGCCGCATTCGGCGGTAATCAGCGTTGCGAGCGCGGAAATTTCCCGCAAAATGAGATCATTCCAGCGGCGCAGCAACGCGCTCCGTTCCTTTGCCATGCGAGCGCGCCAAGCAGGAAACGCCGCTTCAGCCGCCGCAATCGCGCGCCCGGTTTCCGCCGCGCCGCACAAGGGCGCGTGCGCGAGCACCTCCCGCGTCGCGGGATTCAAAACAGGAAACGTTTCCCGGCTGTCCGCTTCTATCCACGCGCCGCCAACAAAGCAGGCGGGAGAAGCGGAAAAATCCGGACGAGCGGACGACGAAAAACAGGGCGCGGTAAAATCAGACATGGCTTTTTTGCCTTTCCAAAAAAGGTCATACTCGCGCTGTCCGGTGTCTGGAGAATCCCAATCATGCAAGAACGCGCGCTTTCAGAACAACAAGATACCTTGAAACCACGCATCCTATTATGCCTAATTCTGCTTAGTACATCCTTTTTCTTGAATGCCTGCGGCGTCCTTCCCGGCAAGAGCGGAAAATCCGCGCGCACTCCTTCACCCGCAGCCTCCGCTCCTGCTTTCGCGCGCAATCTGGAAGCCAGCGCGCAGGGCAAAGAAGTCGTATTTTACGCGCTGGGACTGATTGGAACAGGCTACCGCTTCGGCGGCAAGAATCCTTCCGCCGGACTGGATTGTTCCGGCATGGTGCACTATATCTACCGCGAAGCCGCGCGCTATCCGCTCTCCGGAAGCGCGGCCGACATGGCCAAAAAGGGACGCGCCGTCCGCCCGGAAGCCATTCGACCGGGCGACTTGGTTTTTTTCAACACGCAAAACCGTCCGCGATCGCACGTCGGGATTTATATCGGCGATCTACGCTTTGTTCACGCGCCTTCCAGCAATGGGCAAGTGCGCATTGACAGCCTACAGGACAGCTATTACCGAACCCGCTTCGAGGAAGCGCGATCCTACCTGAACTAGCGGTTTAATTTGTTTCCCGCGCTGCCCTCGCCGATAATGGCGACTCTGCACTTTATCGCGGCATTCGGGACAATGGAAAACTGGCTGGCAATTGAAGAAAACGGCGCAAACCTTCTGCGGGCGATGATTTCCTGGATTCGCCCGCAGAAAAATCCAGAGGATATTGAAGGCGCGCGCCAGCGGATTCAAAACCTGACGGAAGCGCTCTCAGGAAGCGTTGTCCTGCGCGCCAGAACCCGTGCCGCGCTTGCGGAGCTTTTTGCGACGCGCCGCGCCGGATCGCTCTACATGAATCTGGGAATTCTGCCCTCCACTGGTTTTTTTTCAGAAACCTGGCGGCGCGTCTCGCACACCCTGTTGCCGGAAGAACAAAACCCGGAGGAATTTCTGGGCGATATGCTGCAAAGCCTCTTTGACCGCAAGACAGACGAAATTTGGGTATGCGGCGTAGAAGACGAGGTCTGGATCCATCTTCTCCAGGCGCTTAATTTTGGCGAGAACAACGAAGACCGCGCAAGCGAAGAGCTGGTGCTCACCGGAGATTCCGGCGCGCAAACGCCGTTGCCGCCAAGTCTGCAAGCGCTTCTGCACAGCCTATGGCTGCTCTCCTATCAAATGACAGCGATGGGCTTTGATCCGGAGATTCTGCGTCTGACGGATGGATTTTCGCGCTCGAATGACGTTACGGATTCCCCATTTCTCGCGCAGAATCTGGAAACGCGCGTTTTTGTGGAGTGCTGTCTTTCCCGCTGGCAGGACGCGGACGCGATCAGCAATGACGAAAAGCAGCTTCTGGTATTGTTTGATCAATGCGGAACAGCCATTGAGCGCATTCATCGCCGTTCCATGCAAGCGGGAACCAGCCTTAGGCTCACCTACAAATTGCAGTGTATGCGCGACCACTTGGTACGCTCCGAACGGCTGGCGCTCATCGCGGGGGAATTGCTGCGCGAAAAAAGTGGTCTGACTGCCTATCCGTCCATTGTCGCCTTGTTCAAACATTTGGTTTCCGCTTCCTGCCGCAAAAACGACTTAGCCGCCTTCTGGCGGGAGAATCTGGAAATTACCGCGCGGCGTATCACGGAATACGCGGGCAAGGCGGGAGAACACTACATTACCGAAACACGCTCGGAATATCTGGGCATGGCGCGCGCGGCGCTGGGAGCGGGCGCGTGCATCGCCCTGATCGCGCTATTGAAACTTATTTTCCATCGCGGCGCGTTCGCGCCCTTGAACGAAATGCTGATTTACGGCCTGAATTACGGCCTGGGCTTCATGTTCATTTATATGCTGGGCTTTACCATTGCCACAAAGCAGCCCGCGATGACCGCCAATGCGCTTGCGGCCTCTATCGGCGAAGCGCGCGGAAAAATGCGCGATCTGGAAAATCTGATCACTTTGATCGCCCGCGCTACAAGAAGCCAGCTAGTCGCCATTTTGGGCAATGTAATGATGGCGGTTCCCACGGCGGTACTGGTTAGTTTGTGCCTTTTGCCGATTTTTGGTCATACCGCAATTTCCGAGACTGAGGCCGAGCATCTGCTGGAGGCGCATCACCCATTTCTGTCCGGGACGCTTATTTTTGCCGCGTTTGCCGGGATATGCTTATTTCTTTCCGGCCTGGTCGCGGGGTACTTCGATAATCTTTCCGCGTATAGCCGCATTCCGCAGCGGCTCAAAAGACTGGCCTGGGCAAAAAGGCTTTTGGGAGACACGGCGCTTTGCCGCTTCGCGGACTATATTGAACGGAATCTGGGCGCGCTGGCGGGTAATTTTTTGTTCGGGATGATGCTGGCCAGCGTTTGGGGTCTGGGAATGCTGCTGGGACTGCCGCTGGATATTCGCCATGTGGCGTTTTCCTCCGCATACCTGGGGTACGCGCTCGCGGCCTATGACTTTTCGCCGCCGATCACGCCTTTTCTCTGGGCGGTCGCGGGCGTCGCGGGAGTTGGGATCGTTAATTTAAGCGTGAGTTTTTTCCTGGCCTTATCTGTTGCCTTGCGCGCGCGCGGCGTTACTTTTTCCCAGGGACGCCAATTGTTGCGCGGCTTGTTCCGTCGCTTCTGCACACATCCGGGGGAATTCTTTCTGCCACCGAAAAAGGAAAGCGCCGCAAAATCATAATATGCGCAAAAGATGCAAGTCCGCAGTTCCTCTTGCAATAAAGTTCAAAGCAATTCCAATTGGCCAGCATTCTTTTTCATGGTTATGCCATATATAAAACTTGATTAGCATCAATTTCCATAAAATCTCTAGCGGAACGAGTGACAGACATTCACCATTCTCCAATCAGTTTCGCAATCACTTTTCCCAGGGCATATCCAAGCAAAGGAGGCGCCGCGTTGCCAATTTGTTCATATTGCTGCGTAATACTTCCTGAAAACTGAAAGCGATCTGGAAATGACTGAATTCTCGCCGCTTCTCTAACTGAAATAATTCGCTCCTGTGTAGGATGAAAAAAGCATCCCCAATGCGGATCGCATTTTGTCAGCACTGTAGAGCAAAGTTTATCAGGATGCAAACGGCCATAGCGTTTGGTATGATCGCTACGGCGCGCTCGTTTTAACCCACTCGGCAGCAAATCGAACGGAATATCCCGCCAGCTCCCGCCTTGCGGAATATGTCGAAGCCGCTCCAGGTTAATCTGGCTTAGTTTCGCGCAATAGTGCGCTGTCAAATCCGTAACGTCTTTTCGTAAATAAGTCTGGTATTCTGTCTTTGGGCTATCTACATATAATCGCGGACTTTGTTCATTGCCATTCTCTATTTTGGGGAGGTCAGAAAGCGCATCCCACACAGTAATCTTTGGCTTTAGTTCCCGCGAAAAAAGCGGGGAAGTCTGGAGACATAATCTCTTGGCCCCCGTAAAATTGGCTACGGCTTGCGCGTCGTACTCAGGTTCTGGAAAAGAAATTGTCCCTTTATAATTCTGTACGCCAATAAAAATAGCGCGGAAACGCATTTGCGGAACGCCGTAATGACCGGCAAATAAAATTTTATGCGCAACCGTATAGCCCATTGCCTGCAATTCTTTGTAGATGTGTTCGACAACGGCGCCGCGCCCAAGAGAAATCATGCCGGGTACATTCTCAATCAATACCGTTTTAGGTTTGAGGACAGACACTACGCGAAGGAAATCCTTAAATAGATGATTACGCGGGTCATCTAGTGTGCGAATAGGGGCATTGATGGAAAAACCTTGGCAAGGAGGCCCGCCTGCAACCAAATCAATCTCTCCTTCCGCAACACCAAGGCGTCTCTTGAGATTGTTTTCGCACAAAAGACGAATGTCCCCCTCTACAACTTCTGTATTGGGATGATTTATTTTGTATGTTTTCGCATACTGCGCAACCAACTCATTGGCCAAAATGAGGGAAAAACCTGCCTGTTGCAGACCACAGGAAAGCCCGCCCGCGCCCGAAAAAAGATCAACACAAATCATATCATCTATCCATAAGCCTTAGCGTTTCACACTCCACAAGCGCGCAGAAGAGGCCTCTATCCCTTGGTCATGCGTTTTCTGCGCATGCGCGGAAGGTAAAGTTGCTTTTTCGCGCAACAAGAACCTGGAGAAACATTCTGGCAATGGGGCATGTTCTAGGCTGCGCTGCGTAAATAAAAATCTTCCGCCACACACAAAGCCAATTTCCGCCCAATCAACCTGGTTCAGAGAAGAACATAAATCTATCACATTTATACTTATATCGCGCGGGAAAATCGCCAAAATAGAACCATCGAAATTCTTGCAATCGTGAACGAAGAACGGATTGCAATTTCGCGTTTTCCCGTTAACGTAAATGCGTGGCATATCGTTTATTGGAAATCCGCGCCCCCAGTGCCACCAGTTTGATTCATCAAATGCGCGAATACGACGAGAAAGTAGACGATTTTTATGTGGCAGCAGACATTCTGGCGGACAGTTATCGTTATTTACCCAGATCATCCTTCTTGTTTCTCCCGTTCTCACGGTTTTAGAACAAACAAAATCCAGTGTCCCATATTCCTCGTTTTCGTAAATATCATCCGCGCCAGAAACTGCGCCCACTTTGACGCTGGCTATATCTTTTAATGTGAGGAAGTTTTTACCGGATGTAAACATGAAATGTCCGGAGTATTCCTGAAAATAACGGTTTTCCCAGTGAAGATTATTTAATGAGTGCGTTACATCAGTTCCGATACCAATTTCAGCATAACGCATCATCCGGTTAAAACAGTCTTTTTCATAGCGCCAGATAAGACAATTTGGAACGGCGCCATCAAAGATTTTGGCGTCGCCAAGTTCAATGGCATCCGTAATTGTACCGTTTGCATACAGCCATTGATTTAACTTTACGCTGGATGTATTTTTGATAAAGTCTCTGGGCGTAATGAATATAATCTCTCCATGAGGGGCTAAATGGCGCACGGCTTTTTCGATAAAAAACAAATATAAATTGGATCGGCCATCAAACTGTTTGGTATTTAAGAGCGCTTTTGTGGATGGGGTAATGTCTTGATACCTAACATAAGGAGGATTGCCAATAATTGTCTCAAATTTTTCAAATTCTGGGTATGCAAAAAAGTCTATGTCGAGAGAATGGGCGGGAGCATGGCGAGAGTCAATTTCTAGAGCGACACAGCCAGAAAGCACATTTGAAAACGCGCCATTGCCGCATGACGGCTCCAATACACGCCCCTGCCTTCGCCGTAAAGAAAGCATAACATCTACTACTGCCTTAGGAGTAAAAACCTGGCCTAAAGTTTCAACGTTACAGGATGTCGCCAAAGTATTTTCTGAAATCATCCGAGATACCTGTTTTACGCTGAATCGGCATGCGGGATTTTCCGGAAATAATTTTTGCTTACTCATTATAGCTATTTCACATTGAATTTAGATTAACTCTAATTGTTTTGTGATATTTTGTATACTCATGCTATGCGCAAGATTTGACCAGTCTAGTGTATTGAGAATGCTGGTTTTAATAGGACGTTTTTCGTCCCAAAATATTAATGACGACAAAAAATCTGTAGCGGATTGAGATTGAAGATACTTTAGCGTTTCAGTCGCTTCGTTTTTGGTATCAAAAGACAAATAATAAACGGTATCATCAAACATAACGGGGCGATCATTGATAGGTGGAATAAGCCGGAAGCGGAGAGATTTGTAGAGACTGCATATCGCAATACGCCACGGGCGGAAAGTATAATCCCCTACGCCGAATATAGAAAAACGAGGCTTATTTGTATAAATCGTACTAGAACGCAAGTCAAACCGATTGGCGTGTGAATGAAGATAGGCCCAAGTGAGCGGGGCGCGTTCTTGGATAATTTCTGTGGGTTCGCCAACATTGCATTGCGTAACCAGAACAAATTTATCGCGCCATTCCCTATCATTAGCAATATCAGAACCTTTGAATAACGGATAGAGATAGGTCTCTTCAAGTTGAACGATTTCATCAATACCATTTTTGTAGCCTATTTTGGTGCGCGTAAGTTCCATGATGGGCGAGGCATCATGTTTAATACCCGACCTCCATTTTTGAGGGCTATTTCCAAACAAAAAAGAACCGCGCTCAAAGGCATCCAAATCGGCAATCGTTATTCCGTGGCGATGGCTAATTTTTTTCCCTAATTTTGCTTCAAAATTATCGTAAATCGTGTAATTGCCACAGAATGTTTCGGCAGGATTGATGCGAATAACTAATAGACACGCATCGACAGCAACCCCGAAATGTTTTTTAGTGTCGATACCAACGAGAAAGGCATCATAAATCGTGTCCTGCCGCCGCTCGGCATAAACAAGCACTCTGCGTGCGGTAGATGTTTTTACTAGCATTGCCACATCCGCGTTTCGACCTCGTAATTGATGGAGAATTTCTAAAAACATCCATTCTGAAATATCGAAATTTGCTTTACCGCTGATAGCGTCAAAGCCGTTTTGACCCAGAAAATTAGATTTTTCGGGAAGATTATTTCCGCCAATAACACTTTGTCCGGCATTAGTGACCCACGGCGGATTACCTATCACTAAAAGCCTGCCGGGTATCTGGGTAAAAATTGTTTTCCAGTTGGTTGCGAAAAAGTCGGCTTGTTGGAGGTGAATACGCGGAGAAATAGATTGTGCGTTAATGTGATTGCGTAAAGTATCTAAATAGGTTGCGTTGATTTCAAAGCCAAATAGATTTTGGACATTTGGGAATTCTTGCGCCGCAGCAAAAAGAAATGAACCGATGCCGCAAGTGGGTTCAATAATGGCATCGGGGAAAATCCCCGCCGCAGTTAAACGGGCGCAAACAGCGCGGGCAAGCACATTAGGCGTTTGGAAGTCGCCATATTCAATGCGTTGTTTGCATACTGCCGTGGTCATGGGCTGGTTCCTTTGTAAAGGGAACGGACGCCAGATTCATCTCCCGCTTTTTCGATTATGCGTCCGTATTGCAAGCGCCATTGCAAGGCGTTTGATATGGTGAGATAGCCTTGTTCAGGTTTGTTCATCATGATTTCTTTGGCAATGTTTTTGAGTTCTATGCTGTCGACGGGCAGATTTTTATCGGAAATAAAGCCATTAAATCGTCAACATTTCCCTCATTTTCAATGATTTCGCGTAATCCGCGAGTCATCTGAAAATCAGCTGTGCGGTTTGCGTCGATGAATACGGTATTTGTGATGCGCAAAATAGCTGTTTTGCTAGAAGCATCATCCGCTTTGTCATAAACAAAAACGATAAGGCTATAGCCTAAACCGTAAATTTTCTGGCGAGCGGATTTGAATGGGCAAGACGATTGCGGTTGCCGGATGCTTGTAACTTTCATGTCAACGCCGAGGCTTGGAAAGTCAATGCCGCTTGCGAAATTACCCTCGGCAAAGGCATAGCGTTCTCGCAAGAAGAACGGAACTTGTGCTCAAGATAAGTTCCTACCGCCTTACCGTCAGTAACGCCAAATAGACTCGGCTCTGAGGATTTGCTGACAATGACAGAGAAGTTACGCGCTTCTTCGCAAAGGATGTCAATGGTTAGCGCGGGGTTGGACAAATTTGAAATCTCCTCGTGAAGTTTCTCCACAAAATTATGAGCGAGGGAAAATTGTGCTTTTAACCTCGCCCAAAAATTCCCATATCAACCGCAAGCCCCCACCGCCCCGCAGGCGGTACAAAAATCGCAGCCATCTTTTTTGATCATCGTGCGATTTCCGCATTCGCCGCATAGTTTTCCTCGCGTGGGTAAAACTTTATTGAATGCCGGATTATCCGGCGCTTCCAGAATCCCCATCTGCTGCAACGGAAAGCCTTCCTCATCCAAAATCCCCAGCATGGCATAGCGGTGAATAATCAGACGAGCAATGTACGCGACCGAGGAAGGATACGTCTGCTGTTTGCGCGAACCGGGCACAAAAGCCATAAAATCGCCCAGAGGCTCAGGATAATCCAGCAACTTCCGCAGTTTCATCCCCACCCACGCAGGATCAAGAACACGCATATCCAATGACAGGAGCTTGCATAAACCGTCCAGCGCGCGCGGATAATCCCCGGAAAGCCACATGGAATAAGGCCGGGTCACACCATCCGGCAAGGTAATCTCTTTCAGCCCCAAAACAAAATCTTCCGCCGTCGCCGGATTGTGAATATCCACCGTCCAGGAAAGCGTACCATCCGTGCCGGTCTTAGGCTCCTTGACGGAAAAAAGCGCGTCAACAACCGGGGTCTCGCCGACGTGCCGAAACGCGCCCAGCTGCTCACAACGCCAATGGATAATCTGCGCCATCGCGGAAATTACGGAAGGCATTCGCTTCTTCTCGCCGTGCGGCGGCATGGGCATCTCAAAGGAATCGCCATGCGTGCGCGCCAGACAATCCAGCTTCATCTGCAACCAGCCGCGGTCATTGGCGCGCATGTCCATAGAAAGCGTTTTGGCCACGACGCCCAACCCGCGCGGCTCCGCAGGACCATTGGCCCAGACCTCAAACGGCCAGGCACGGCCTTCCGGCTCAACATGCCCGATAAACAGCGCAAACTTGCCCATCGGCGAATCCACCATATATGTCCAGCACAGATTGCCTTCCGGCAGATCTGGACGCCCCGGCCAGCGTAAACTGGCCAGCACCGGCGCCGGCAAATGCTTGATAGTCAACCGGCGATTCGCGTCAGAAACAAAATCCTGCGGCGCGCTGATATGCGAACGGCCATCCGTACCGCTCGCGCCCGCCTGTTCCAAACCAGAAGTTTCCGCAGAAAGGATCGGACTCAAAATGCTGTTGGGGCGATACGTCGCCAATCCCTTGAGACCAGACTTCCAGGCGTCCATGTATAAATCCTGAAATTCGGCATAGGGATACTCGGCAGGCACATTCACCGTCTTGGAAATAGAAGTATCAATATAGGGCGCAACTGCCGCCACCATATTTTTATGATCGGCGGCGGAAATTTCCAGCGCGGTCACGAAATAGTCCGGCAGTTTATTGACGTCGCCTCCCAGATGCCGATACAACCGCCAGGCATAATCTTCCACCTGATGTTCTTTGATGCCGCCGTCCGCCATGCGTTTTTTCCGGGTATATGTCCAGGAAAACGGCGGTTCAATCCCGTTGGAGGCATTATCGGCAAAAGCCAGCGAAATCGTCCCGGTCGGCGCAATGGAAAGCAGATGCGAATTGCGGACGCCATGCTCACGAATGGCGGATTTGATGGGTGCAGGCAGACGAGAGGCAAAATTTCCTCCCGACAAATACAGCTCCGCATTGAACAGCGGAAACGCGCCGCGTTCCTTCGCAAGCTCCACTGAATGCAGATACGCCGTATCCCGCATGAATTCACTAATCCGCGCGGCAAAAGCGCGCGCCTCCGGACGGTTATACGGCAGACGCAACATGGCCAGCATATCGCCCAAACCCGTAAAACCAATCCCAATTCGACGCTTATTGGCCGCCTCTTCCCGCTGCTGACTCAATGGCCAATGCGTGGCGTCCAGCACATTGTCCAGCATACGCACCGACACGCGAATCACTTCGGCAAATTCCTCAAAATCAAAACTCGCCTCATGCGAAAACGGGTCGCGCACAAAAAGCGTCAGATTAATTGACCCCAGACAACAGCAGCCATAGGGCGGCAAAGGTTGTTCAGCGCAAGGGTTTGTCGCCTCAATCACCTCGCAGTAATGCAGGTTGTTATCCTGATTCATGCGATCCAAAAAAAGAATGCCCGGCTCGGCGTGATCGTAGGTCGACTGCATGACCTGGTCCCAAAGGTCGCGCGCGCGCACCTTGCGGTAAACCCACAGACCATCCTCGCGCTGAAAAGCTCCGTCCGCCTTCATATCCGCGTTCGGATCGGCGCGGTGAATCAGCTCCACCACGCCATCGGTCTCTACCGCCCGCATGAAATCATCCGAAACGCCAATGGAAATATTGAAATTGCGCAAATCCCCCTGATCCTTGGCATGAATAAAATCCTCAATATCCGGATGATCGCAACGCAAAACTCCCATTTGCGCGCCGCGCCGCGCGCCGGCAGATTCCACCGTCTCACAGGAACGATCAAACACACGCATATACGAAACCGGCCCGGAAGCGCGCGACTGCGTACCCTTAACCTGCGCGCCGACAGGCCGGATGCTGGAAAAATCATAGCCTACGCCGCCGCCGCGCCGCATCGTCTCCGCTGCCTGCGCTAGCGCGGTATAAATGCCCGGACGCCCATCTGTAGTCTCCACAATGGAATCGCCGACAGGCTGCACAAAACAATTAATCAAGGTCGCCTGAAGCTCCGTCCCCGCCGCCGAATTGATGCGCCCCGCCGGAATAAAGCCGCTTTCCTGCGCCCATAAAAAACGCTCTTCCCAATAAAGACGCTCTTTCTCCGTTTTTTCCTGCGCGGCCAACGCGCGCGCGACACGACAGCGCACATCCCGCGCGCAGGTTTCCTTGCTCTTAGCGTATTTTTCCAACAACACTTCGGCGGAAATTTCCTGCTCCGCAAGCGGCGCAACGGCGGGAACTTCCGGAATTTCAGCCAAGGAAAACTGCTCGGTGTGGAATTCTTGGGGATTCATGAACCGTGTCTCCAGTAAAATGAGAGGGAGAAGCAAAATCTGAACATCTTCGCGCCGCAAAAATATGCCTTACGAGAACCACAAAACGCGCGGGAATATACTATATATAGTATTCGTCAGACAAGCATTGACTAAATAAAGCATTTTGTTTACGGATCATCAATAACCCGCGCACCGAAAAAACGCTCCTGCAACAACAAAGACGCACCCACGCGACACAGTCCTCCCGCGCCCTAAAAACCACTTCTAAAATCAAGTACGCACAGCGGCAAGAAGATAATTCACGTCCAGACTCGACGTCAGATGATAGCGGCGCGTGAAAGGCTGGTACGCCAAACCCGTCGACGCGGAAATTTCCAGGCCTTCGTCCCGACACCAGCGCGCAAGCTCAGAAGGGCGAATGAAGCGCGCGTGGTCGTGCGTGCCTTTTGGCAGCAACCCAAGCAAGTATTCAGCGCCAAGCACCGCAAAAAGCCAGGATTTCACATTACGATTTAGCGTCGCGAAAAAAACCATGCCGCCAGGTTTAAGCAACCTAGCGGCAGCGGCAACAATTCGCCCCGGTTCCGGCACATGCTCCAGCATTTCAAGGCAAGTCACATAGTCAAAGGCTCCCGGCTGCTCCTTTGCCAGATTCTCGGCGGAAACCTGCCGATAGGTCACGTTCTGCCCACTTTCCAGAAGATGCAGGCGCGCGACAGCCAGAAGTTTTTCCGCAAGATCAATGCCCAAAACATCCGCGCCGCGCGCTGCCATGCCCTCGCTCAAAAGCCCGCCGCCACAGCCAATATCCAACACCTTCTTGCCAGAGAAAGACGCGAAAGTTTCCATCCAGTCAAGACGCAGCGGATTGATCTCGTGCAGAGGACGCAAAGCGCCCCCCGCATCCCACCAGTAATGCGCCAACTCAGAAAATTTAGCAAGCTCACCCGGATCGGCGTTGGCATAAACAGAAGCCGCGTCTAGCATCGTCATAATGAAACTTTTGGAAAAAGAGCAAAAAAGAAAAAGCCCCGCGTTCGCAGGGCTTTGCGAAAGGCATTTTTACATGCCAGACACTTATTTCGTGCCGATCAGCTCAATATCAACACGACGATCCGGCTGCAGACATTCCACCAATTTTTTGTTGCGATTGCTGTCCGCACCAAGATTGTTGCATGCGTCTCCAGTCACGGGCTGAGTCTTGCCCTTGCCTTCCGTGTAAATACGGTTGGCTTCGATTCCCTTGCCGACCAGATACTGCTTAACCGCCGCCGCGCGCTTTTCAGAGAGCTTCTGATTATAGGCGTCGCCGCCAATGCGATCCGTATGGCCTACCGCCAGCACAACTTCCAGATTAATCTCCTTGGACTTTGCGGCAACATCGTCCAGCTTGGCGCGGCCTTCAGGACGCAACACCGCTTTGTTAAAGTCAAACAGCGCGTCTGCGGCAATCGAAAGTTTGCCGCTGTCAGGCCGAATGACCGGGCGCTGACTCGGCGTGGCCGCTACCGGCGCCGCGCCGGAGCATTTGCCCGCCGGAACCAGGTCTCGGTCGCATTGACAGCCCGCAGGATCGTTGCCGGCAGCGGCAGGCGTCCAATATCCGGTGCGCCAGCAAAGATCGGCGCCGCTCGTGGCAACATTGTCGCGCTGGTCAATAACATACACGCGCTCCTGCGCTTGCACACTGCCCAAAACGATTCCGGCAACAAACGCCAGAACGAAAGAGGGACGAAGAATTTTCTTCATATTGATTCCTTTGATTGTGAATAAAAAATTAACCGCTGAAAAAGAGGACACAAACATGCGGCTACTAAAGCCTCACATCCATTTTCAAACAGGAAACAACGCGATTCTGCCACAAACGGGCGATGTTTTTCAAATGCGTAACATCTATATTCAGCGGCACTTTATCAAACACACGCGCCTCCCCCCCTACCCAGACATGACTCACATCCTCGCGCCCAGCGCCATACACAAGATGAGAGACGGGATGATAACAAGGCAAAAGAGAAAGCGTATCCAGCCGAATCGCCGCCATGTCCGCCCATTTCCCCACCGTGATTGAACCCAAAGATTCCTCGCGCCCCAGAATAATTGCGGCTTCCAGCGTAGCCATACGCAACATTTCCCAAGCGGCGCACAGACCGGCGTCCTGATTGACCCCCTTCGCCAACAAAGACGCCAGTCGCGTTTCCGCAAGAATATCCAGACGATTGTTGCTGGCCGCGCTGTCCGTACCCAGACCTACATGAATTCCAGCGCGACGAACATCCGCAAGAGGCGCGATACCGCATCCCAGTTTTAAATTGGAGGCAGGGCAATGAACGAGATTACAACCATATTCAGCGAGCGTTTCAATTTCATCGGGCAAAAGATGAGTCGCGTGCACGCCAATAAATTGCGGACCCAGCACCCCAAGACGTTTCAGCCGATACAACGGACGACAGCCGTAAGTTTCCAAATGCTCCCGGATTTCATCATGGTTTTCATGAAGATGCGTGTGAATGGGCAGCGCGAGCTGCGCCGCAAGAGTCTGTATCCGTTCAAACGTGGTATCGCTGACGCTGTAGGGCGCGTGCGGCGCGAGACAAAAACCGATGAGCGGATGCGCGTGCCAGCGCTCAAAACTTTCCACTCCCTTGTGTAGGTAATCCGCAGCGTCACTGGCGTAATTCCCAGAAAACTCCAGAACCGTAATGCCCAGTATCGCGCGCATTCCGGCTTCCACGGCAGCAGTAGCCGCCGCGTCCGGAAAAAAATACATGTCGTTGAAAGTAGTTACGCCGCCTTTCAGCATTTCCGCACAAGCCAACCGGGTTCCGTCGTGCGTAAACTCATGGGAAACCAGGGCGCTTTCCAGCGGCCAAATTCGCTCTTTCAGCCAGCGCATCATGGGCAGATCGTCTGCGACGCCGCGCAAAAGGCTCATGGCCGCATGAGTATGCAGATTGATGAGTCCCGGAAAAAGCAAATGCTCGTCCAATTCCACGCACTCTTTCGCCTGGTAATACTCGCGCGCCAGCGCGGACGGCAAAATATCAAGAATGCGCCCGCGCTGAACGACAACAGAATAATGCTCCAGCAGATTGTCATTCTCGACCTGCGCGAGATAGCGCGCGTGAATAACCAGATCGGGATGACGCGCGCTTTCTGGAGCGATAGAGGCAACATGCGGTTTTCGGGACATAAAGACTCGCCGGAATCAGTGCTTACACGAACACTGTTTTATAAAAACGCTTGGACAATAACAGAATTCGGCGGAAAAACCGACGCAGGGAATACCCCTACAAATTTTCCCCTCGCTTTTGCCCCGCAAGACAAACCCAGCCTTCGCGTTCTCCGAATACGTCCAGCGAAATCCACGGCGCGTAAATGCTTCGCATTTCTTCCGCCTGTTCCCGCAAAAGCCCGGATAACGCCAAGCGCCCGCCCGGACGCACATATGCGGCAATCGCTGCCGCCAGCGCGCGCAAGGGATTCGCCAAAATATTGGCCACTACCAGATCATATTCATCCCGCGCTGTCCGCGCGCCCACTGATTCCGTAAAAATCGCCGCAACGCTATTGATTCTGGCATTCTCGCGCGCGGACAAAACTGCCTGCGGATCAATATCCACGCCCATAATTCTGGACGCGCCCAGCTTGCCTGCCGCAATCGCCAAAATCCCGGAACCACAGCCATAGTCCAGCACACTTGCGCCCGCAGTCACCTCGCGCTCCAGCCACTCCAGGCACAGGCGCGTCGTCGGATGCGCGCCCGTACCAAATGCCATGCCAGGATCTAGCGTCAAACAAATGGCCGAGGAATCAGGGCGCTCACACCAGGATGGCACAATCCACAAACGCGGGGAAATTTGAATCGGCGTAAACTGCGCCTGAGTCAGGCGCACCCAGTTTTCCTCTTCTACGCGCTGACAGACCAATGCGGGAACCGGCTCGCACAGCGCCCGCGACGCCTTTTCCACACATTTTCTCACCTCTGCTGTCGCAAGAAAAAGCGCGGACAAAAGCGAGCGCTTCCAAAAACGCATTTCCTGCCCAGGTTCGCCGAATTGCGGCATTTCTTCCTGCGTTCCCGCGTCCGCGTCCTCCAGCCCCACCGAAAGCGCCCCCGCCGCAAAGAGCGCGTCGCTCCACGCATCCAGCCGCTTTTCGTTCGCTCCCTCCACAGGAAAAGTCACGTGAATCCAGGCCATAACCGGTTACTGCTGAACTTCGCCCCGATCAGACAAACGCTGCTCCAGATAATGAATACTGGTGCCGCCTTTCATGTAACGCGCGTCCTGCATCAATTCCTGATGCAGAGGAATATTGGTTTTGATCCCTTCCACGCCCATTTCCGAGAGCGCGATGCGCATCCGCCGAATGGCCTGATCGCGCGTATCGCCATAGGCAATCACCTTGGCAATCATCGAGTCATAGTGCGACGGAACGGTATACCCCTGATAAATATGCGAATCCACCCGAATGCCGGGACCTCCCGGCGGGTGATACACCGTAATCTTTCCGGGAAAAGGCACGAAAGTATAAGGATCCTCGGCATTGATACGGCATTCAATCGCGTGTCCGCGAAACTGTATATCGCGCTGCTTGAACCAGAGTTTTTCCCCGGCCGCAATGCGAATCTGCGCCTGCACGATGTCAATCCCCGTAATCGCCTCCGTTACCGGATGTTCGACCTGTACCCGCGTGTTCATCTCAATGAAAAAAAACTTGCCGTTCTCATAGAGAAACTCAAACGTTCCCGCGCCGCGATAACCAATTCTGCGGCAGGCGTCCGCGCAACGCTCCCCAATGCGCGACAAAAGACGCGGCTGAATCAGAGGAGCCGGCGCCTCCTCTATCACCTTTTGATGTCGGCGTTGCATAGAGCAGTCGCGCTCCCCCAGGAATACCGCGTTGCCATATTGGTCTACCAGCACCTGAATCTCAATATGGCGCGGATTTTCCAAATATTTTTCCATATAGACTGTCGGATTGCCGAAGGCAGCCTGCGCCTCCGCGCGCGTCATGGCCACCGCGTTCAAAAGCGCCGCCTCGGTATGCACCACACGCATTCCGCGCCCGCCGCCGCCGCCCGCCGCCTTGATAATGACTGGATAGCCAATACTTTTGGCAACCCGCGTAGTCTCCTGCATGTCTTCCGACAACTCGCCGTCTGAACCCGGAACGCACGGCACGCCCGCCGCCTTCATCGCGTCCTTGGCAGAAACCTTATCCCCCATAAGACGAATCGTCTCCGCCCTGGGGCCGATAAACACAAAGCCGGAAGTCTCCACCCGCTCGGCAAAATCCGCGTTTTCCGACAAAAAACCATAGCCCGGATGAATCGCCTGGGCGTCCGTAACTTCCGCCGCCGAAATAATGGCCGGAACGTGCAAATAGCTTTCTCTTACAGACGCGGGACCAATACAAACCGACTCGTCCGCAAGTTTTACGTACTTGGCCTCACGGTCCGCCTCGGAATGCACAACCACCGTCTTGATCCCCATCTCTCGGCAAGCGCGCTGCACCCGGAGCGCAATCTCGCCCCGATTGGCAATCAGAACCTTTTCAAACATATCTCAAACTCCGGCCAGAAATCGCGCGCCCATTAGGCAATCAGGAACAAAGGTTCGCCAAACTCCACAGGCTGGCCATTTTCCACCAAAACCGCCTTGACGATTCCAGAAGCGTCCGCCTCAATCTCGTTCAGTAACTTCATCGCCTCGATGATGCACAGGGTATCCCCCTCCTTCACGCTCTGCCCCACTTCAACAAAGGGACTCGCGCCCGGAGACGGCGCGCGATAGAACGTGCCCACCATCGGCGATTTCACCTCGTGTCCCTCGGCTTTCTCCTCCTCATCCTCCTCCAGATTGACGGCGCCTCCGCCGCCAGAAGGCGCAAGGAATGTCGGCGCACCCGGCAAAACGTAATTTTGCGGCACGCCAACAGGCGCGGACTTGGCGATCCGCACCCGCTCCTCACCTTCCGTCACTTCCAGTTCGGAAATCCCAGATTCTTGCACCAGATCAATAAGTTTTTTGAGTTTACGCAAATCCATGAGGATTCTCCCTATAGGAAAAACCAGAGCGGGAGCGACGCTGAAGCGCTTGTAACGCCCAGGTTATCCCGCACAAAAAAAGAATCAGCCCGCATCCGGCTGTTCAAGAAAAAATTCCAACGCGAACAAATACCCTTGCGCTCCCAGTCCGGTGATGACGCCCACCGCCGCATCGGAAAAAAAAGAGCGACGCCGGAATGTCTCGCGCGCATACACGTTGGAAAGATGCACTTCAATAAACGGGATCGCCACCGCCAAAAGCGCGTCCCGCAACGCAACGCTGGTATGCGTCCATGCAGCCGGATTGATAATAATCGCCGTAACGCCGTCTTCTTTGGCCGCGTGTATACGCTCAAGACACTCGCCCTCATGATTGCTCTGAAAGCACAAAAGCCGGACGTCTGCCGTCCTGGCGCGACGCATCAAACTCTCGTTGATCTCCTCCAGGGTCGCGCGGCCATAATGCTGCGGCTCACGCAAACCCAGAAGATTCAGATTGGGACCGTGCAACACCAGAATGAGCGGACGCCCGTCTTGTTCGGCGGTGGAACTGGAAGACGCTTTTCGTGTATTCATACCAGCAAGTTTGCCGCAAATGAGAGCAGTTTGTCCAGAAAAACCGCCCGCATGGGAAAAACTCCTTTGACGAGCATAGTATTTCCCATGAGTTTTCTCATTTTAACAGCATGTTCGCTTCCAAATACAGCCACTTTGGCTCTCTTTATCAATATTTTCCAGAATTTTCTGATGCGCGTCCCGTTCAGCCTCGGTAGCGCGCAAAACACGGAGCGAAAACGTTGAGCGCGGATGCAAACCGGATTCCGTCTCCGAAGATTCCCGTTCCTGCGGCGCTCTGACGGAATTCGGAACATTCTCCGCGAGAAGGCTTTCCTGGCCGCGCGTCATGGCCAGATATACGTCCGCCAGCAGCTCGGCGTCCAATAACGCGCCGTGTAAGGTACGGCGCGCGTTGTTAACCTGATAGCGCTCGCATAGCGCGTCCAGATTATTACGCTTTCCGGGATGAAGTTCCCGCGCAAGTTTTAGGGTATCCAGCGTACTGGGGCATAAATCTTCCACTGCGGATAAATCCAGGCGGGCAAACTCCATGTTCAGAAAGGCGACGTCAAAAGGCGCGTTGTGAATCACCAATTCCGCGCCTGTAATAAAGGCACGAAACTCCCCGGCAATTTCAGCGAATTTTGGCTTATCTTCAAGGAATTCCTGAGTAAGACCGTGTATCTCTAACGCGCTAGCGTCAATCTCGCGCTCTGGATTGATATAGAAATGCAGATGCTTGCCAGTCAAACGGCGGTTCTTCATTTCCACGCCCGCAATCTCAAGAATGCGGTGTCCAAGCGATGACTCCAAGCCAGTCGTTTCAGTATCAAGAAAAATCTGGCGCATAAAACTCCATCCCCAAGAAAAGTTATGACTTTGCCGCTAATTTTCGTAAAAAAAGCGCAATGCCGTTAGAAAACGTACTCTCGCAAACCCTGCCCCGCCAACCGATCCGCCTGTTCATTACCCGGATTTCCGACGTGGCCCTTGACCCAAACCCAGTCAATCCGGTGCGGCGCGGCCAAACGCCTCAGCTCACGCCAAAGCTCGGCGTTCCTGACTGGCTTTTTGTCCGCCGTCCGCCAACCGTTTTTTTCCCAATTGACAATCCATTGGCTAATTCCCTGCTGCACATAGCGTGAGTCCGTATAGATCCGCGCGGCAACCGGGCGTTTCAATTCTCCTAGAGCTTTAATGACGGCAGTCAATTCCATACGATTATTGGTCGTTTCCCGCTCACCGCCGCAGAGCGTTTTTTCATGCGCGCCCAATTTGAGCAAAGCGCCCCAGCCCCCAGGTCCGGGATTGCCCTTGCAGGCGCCATCCGTATAAATCTCTACGGTTGTTTCGACGAACTTATCCATGATGTTTTTCCTTGCGCGCCAACGTTACCGCCGTCTGAACAGAAATCCGCCCGGAACGCCAGGCGGGAAGAATTAACTTCATGCCCGGAACGCGCTTCATGGCTCGCAGAATATACACGTTGCCTGCCGCGCCCCACCAGCGATCTCCCGCATATTCCATAAAACGCCAGCGCGACAGCCATTTCTCACTCTGACAGGGCGGCGCGTAACAGCCAAAAATGCCACGGTCAACCTCCAGCCCCAATAATTTTAGCCAGTCCTTCAAGCGCGACAGCGAAAGATAACGACCGTTCCAGGGAAAAGACGCGGAATACGCCGAAAAACGCCGCCGCGCGCCCCAAAGGGAAAAAGGATTAAAACCCACAATGAAAAGCCGCCCCTCAGGAATCAAAACGCGCTCCACCTCCCGCAAAATTTGATGCGGCTCCGCGTGAAACTCCAGCACATGCGGCAAAACAACCGTGTCCGCGCATTGCGACTCAATCGGCAATTGCGTAAAACGCGCGCGCAACGGCATGGCCGCGCCATCCGGCCATGCGGCCGCAAGCGTTTCTTCCGTCACAATCTGGCGCAGGGACATTCGGCTCATGCGTAAAAAATTGTGCTCCGGCAACCCCAATTGCAAAGCGTTATAGCCAAAATCATCCACCAGCATATTTTTTATGCGCAGCGTCTCCCAGGCAAGCACATAGCGCCCCAGCGGCGTCTGCCACCATGAAGACGATGAGAAAAAACTCTTCCCCGTGTTTTTTGTCGCTCCGGACAAATTTTTCCCCATTTCAGTTTCGGCTACGGGTATTTTCGTTTCGCGCAGCGCTAACGCTAGCGGGTTTCCGTATTCGCCGGCTCACGGGCCAAAAGGCTCGTAACCGCTTCTCGCGGCGTCAATTCGCCATCCAGAAGCCGCCTGACCGCTTCGGTGATCGGCAAATCAATACCGCGCTTCGCAGCCAGACAATACGCCTCCCGCGCTGTCATCACCCCTTCGGCAACATGCCCAAGTTCCGCAAGTATCTCCGGTAGCGCCTTGCCCTCGGCCAGCGCCAGACCGACACGGCGATTCCGGGATAAATCCCCGGTGCACGTCAAAATCGTATCCCCCGTCCCGGAAAGCCCCAGGAACGTCTCCTTTCTGCCGCCCAGAGCGACGCCAAGACGCGCCATTTCCGCAAGGCCGCGCGTCATTAACGCCGCGCGCGCGTTGTGTCCTAAACGCAAACCGTCACAAACCCCCGTCGCAATGGCCAAAATGTTCTTCAACGCGCCGCCCACTTCCACGCCCACCAAATCATCATGCGCGTACAGGCGCAAATGACCGCCATGCAGATCCCGCGCGGTTTCCGTCGCAAAGCGCATATCGCGCGCGGCCAACGTAATGGCGGCAGGCAGCCCGGCGGCAACTTCCTGCGCAAATGTAGGGCCGGACAACGCTCCATACGCCCAACCACAAGCGCCGTCCGCGCCAAAAACGTCCTCCAGCACCGCATGAGGCAGACTGCCGGTTTTTTCCTCAAAACCTTTGCACGCCCACAAAATGGGCGCAGACGGTCTTCCCCGCCATAGGTCGCGCAAAGCCACAAAAGTAGAGCGCAACCCCGCAACCGAAGTGGCAATCAATACCCGATCCGCCTCGAAAACCGCTTCTTCAAGCACAGAGGATACCCGCACCGAATCCGGAAAAACGAACCCCGGCAGAAAACGCGAATTCACCCGGCGCCGCAAAATTTCGTCCGCCACATCCGGCTCGCGCGCCCATAGGTACACCGAGACAGAGGGCAAACGGGAGAACGCCAGCGCCAGCGCGCTTCCCCAAGCTCCGGCCGCAAGAACCGCCAGCTTCATAAACCCCAAACCTTGCCGATACGCACAAAGCCGCCCGCGCCATCACGGTGACGCACCTTCACCCATCCAGGCGGACTGTCTTCCAGCAAATCCAGCACCAGCCACTTGGCGGCCAAAAATACGATTGGCGCGCTGTCACTGGCATTTTGGCGAACCTCCGCCTGATCCCCCAACACGATGACCGTGCGTTTCAGGGAAAGCAGATTGCGCTCGATCCAGGCTACCGCGCCCTCTGCGTCACGCACCTTGCTCCAGCCCTCAATCTGGATGAGCACCTCCAGCGGCGCGCCCTCCCGTACCAAATACAGCTTTTTCCCGGAAAGCGAGGGCGCGTCATAAAACACAGCTACCGGCACGGCCACGGAGCGATATTCCAAACCCGCCGCCCGCGCTACCGTCACCGCTGAAAACGCCAAAGCCCCCGCAAACAGCGCCAACAGACTCCGTATGCGCATGATTTCCTCCTCCGCCAAATCCGAACCCGCTGCCCGCAAAACAACCGTTTGCGCAAACGCGCTTATTACAGCGTTTACTTTTTACCCTTCCGCCGTCGTCCCTTCCTGACGTTTTTTCGCCTCTTCCTGTTTCTGGGCAAAATACAGCGCCTCAAAATTAATGGGCTGTAGTAGCACCGATGGGAAACCGGCGCGCACAATCACGTCCGAAATCACTTCGCGGGCATAGGGCTGCAAAATATTGGGACAGGCAATCGCCAGAAACGCCTCTAATTCCTGCGGCGGCACATTCATGACACGGAAAATCCCCGCCTGATGCACCTCCACGAGAAAAAGCGCTTTTTCGCCCAGCTTCGCCGAAACAGTTACGGTCAGCACCGCATTAAACAAATGATTGCCCAGCGACGTAGCAATGTTGTTCAACTGAATATCAATTTGCGGTTCCCCGCGCTCCAGAAAAATTTCTGGAGCATGCGGCACTTCCACGGAAACATCTTTCACGTAGATTTTTTCGATGCTCAGCGTCGGCGTTCCCGGCTGTCCCTCATTGGCGGCGGCGTCTTGCCGCGTTGCGTCCTGATTCATGAATAAAGTTCCCTACTCTGTTGAATGAAAAACATGAACCCTTAGCGGCCCATTATCGCGCTTCGGAAGAGTACAGCAGCGGCTGAAGCCCGCCCGCGCGATCCAAAGCGTAAAGATCGTCGCAACCGCCGACATGCGTCTTGCCAATAAAAATTTGCGGCACAGTGCGGCGGCGGGTTTCTTCCCACATTTCCGCCATTGCCTTTTCGTCAAGATCAATGCGGATTTCCGTAATTTCGGCCACGCCGCGCTCATATAAAAGCGCTTTTGCGCGTTCGCAGTAGGGACAGGTCGCCGTAGTGTACATCCGAATTTCCGCCATGCTCATTTTCTCTTCTCCTTGATCAAAGGCAGTCCAGCGCGCTGCCAGGCGTCCACTCCGCCTTCCAGGACATGAAGCCGCGTAAAGCCTTGCTTTTCCAGGCGCGCGCAGGCTTGTCCGGCGCGCGCGCCCGCCGCGCAGACAACCAGCAGAGGTTTTTCTTTCAGAGACGCCAGCTCCGAAAACCGGGATTCCAGCTCCTTCAACGGCAAATGGCGAGCTTCCGGCAAATGCCCCGCATCGAATTCCGCGCTTTCGCGCACATCAAGAATCACGGCCTCTTCCCGGTTAATGAGACGAGTCGCCTCCACTGTCCCCACTCGCTTCCCGCCCTGGCGCAATCCCGGCCAGAGAAGCATCCCGCCGCTGACGAACGCGATCAGGATCAGTACAATGTTGTTTCGGACAAATTCCACTATTTGCGCATCAGGCACTGGACACTCCGTCAGATTTAACGCGAAAGCACGGCATTATAGAATAACTTCTTTCGCCCTTTTTCACGCGCTTCTAATTCTTCTTTTCCGCGTTTTGCCGCATGAGCCGTCTTTTTCTTTCTTTTCTTTGCCGATTGCTTTTCCCCATCCTTTTTGCCCTGACGCCTCTTTTCGTCTGCGCGCAAAGCGCCGAGGATATTGAGCGGCAAAAAAATGACCTTGCGGAGCTGCGCGTCCGCCTGGAAACTCTGCGCCGCGAACTCTCCGCCAGTGAGGAATCCCGCGCGGACGCATCCTTGCAGTTAAAGCAGTCAGAAGAGCAAATTTCCGCCGCGCAACGCCAAATCAACCTTTTAAAAAAAGAGCAAATCAATCTTCAGAACGCGCTTGGCAAGCTGAAGAACGAAGAACGCGCGCTGGAGAAGGAGCGCCAGCGTCAACAGCGGCATCTGGAGGGTCTTCTGTACCGCCAGTATGTGCAAAGCTCCCCTGATTCCATAAGCCTGCTGCTCAATGGCGAAAGCCCCGGTCAATTGGCGCGAGATATGTACTATCTGCGCGTCATCGCGCAAACCCGCGCCACATTTCTTTCAGAACTGCGCCTCAATCTGCGCCGGCAAAAACAACTGACCGTCTCCATGAGCGGCAAGGCGAAAGAGCTTTCCGACGTCAAAGGCCGTCAGGAAGAAGAGCATGCCCGCCTCATCGCGCAGCGCGGCGAACGTCAGCAGGTGTTAACGCGCATCGCCGGAAAAATCAGGGATCAACGCCAGCAGATTGGCACGCTGCAAAAAGATGAAAAACGCCTCAACCGCGTAATTGAACAGATTACCCGCCTGCTTGCGGAACAGGAAAAAAAACGCGAGCGGGAAAAAGCGGCCGCGGCAAAAAACGCGCGGCAAGACGCCGCAAAAAACAGCGTGACCGCGAAAAAAAATCTGCCGGAAAATATCCGGCTACCGACTACGCTTTCCGGAAAATTTTCCACGCTCAAGGGACGACTGCGTCTGCCCGCGCGAGGAAAAATCAGCGGAAAATATGGAGAGGCGCGAGAAGAAGGCGGCACATGGAAAGGCATTTTTATTAGCGCGCCTCGCGGCAACGAGGTCAAAGCCGTAGCGAGCGGTCAGGTCGTTCACGCCGAATGGATGCGCGGCCTGGGCAATTTGCTGATCATCAATCACGGTAACGGATACATGACCGTGTATGGTTACGCGGACGCCCTCTACCGGCAAGTTGGGGATCGCGTGGCAGGCGGCGAAACCGTCGGCGTTACCGGCAACAGCGGCGGTCATACAGAAAGCGGTTTATACT
Organism: Zoogloeaceae bacterium; assembly: GCA_031256795.1. Taxonomy (GTDB): domain Bacteria; phylum Pseudomonadota; class Gammaproteobacteria; order Burkholderiales; family Rhodocyclaceae; genus Azovibrio. The sequence continues at coordinate 88,035 of JAIRPW010000038.1, forward strand.
TTGAACTTCGCCATCAAGGCGCGACGCTTAATCCTATGCAATGGGTATCCCTGCAATGAAAACAAATCGTTCTCCCCTGAAGACCTTTTCCCTGACCGCAATCAGCTTTATCGCGGGCGTCTTTTTGAGCTTTCAAATGCCCGCGCTGGCAGACCGCGCCAGCGCCGCGTCGGGGCTGCCCCTGGAAGATTTGCGCCTCTTCGCGGAAATTTTCAATACCATCAAGCAAAGCTATGTCGAGCCTGTCGAAGACAAGCAGCTCATCGCCAACGCAATTTCTGGAATGCTTTCCAACCTTGACCCGCACTCTTCCTATATTGACGCGGAAGGTTTCAAGGAGTTTCAGATCAGCACGCAGGGAGAATTCGGCGGCCTGGGCATTGAGGTCAGCATGGAGGACGGCCTGGTGCGCGTTGTCGCTCCGATCGAGGACACCCCGGCCTATCGCGCGGGCATTCGTTCGGGGGACTTGATTTTCCGCCTGAATGACGAGCCGATCAAAGGCCAGACCCTGAATGACGCGGTCAAGAAAATGCGCGGCAAGCCGGGAACGCGCATCCGCCTTTCCATTCTGCGGCAGGGAGAATCCAAACCGCTGGAAATCTCCTTAACCAGAGAAGTTATCAAAGTGCAGAGCGTTAAATCCAAACGCCTGGAGTCCGGCTATGGCTGGATACGTATTACGCAGTTCCAGGAAAATACCGTACCCATGCTGACCAAGCAGCTCAACGAACTCTATAAAGCGGGAGATCTAAAAGGTCTGATTCTGGATTTGCGCAATGATCCGGGCGGTTTCCTGCATGGCGCGGTAGGCGTCTCCGCGGCTTTCCTTCCCGCCAACGTGAAAGTTGTCTCCACGGATGGGCGCGCTCCGGACAGCCGCCAGGAATTCAAGGCAGCAGCGGCGGATTATCTGCGCGGCTCCGGCGTCAGCGCTGATCCGCTGAAAGGATTGCCCGCCTCCGTAAAAACCGTGCCGATGGTCGTGCTGGTCAATGGCGGCTCCGCCTCCGCGTCGGAAATCGTCGCGGGCGCGCTGCAAGATCACCAGCGCGCCGTCATCATGGGAACGCAAACTTTTGGCAAGGGATCGGTGCAAACCATTCTGCCCTTGCCCGGCAGCGCTGCCATCAAACTTACAACAGCGCGCTATTACACGCCTAGCGGTCGGTCTATCCAGGCCAAAGGCATTACGCCGGACATTGAAGTAGAAGAAACGCCAGAAGGCAACCGTCGGGCATTTTCCCTGCGGGAAGCCGATCTCACGAGGCATTTGACCAATGACCGGGAAAAAACCGAAGAGCGGAACGCCAAAGCCGCAGATACCGACGCAAAGAACGCCAAGGATAAGGAGCGTGATCTGCCCTTTGTGCGTTTGGAATACGCCAGCGAATCGGATTATCAGTTCCAGCAGGCAATCAACCTCCTGAAGGGGCTCAGTATCGCGCGCGCGCAAACGGAAGCGAAATCCGTCCGCGCAGAAACCCAAAAAAAATAGCTTTTTTTGCCAGCTCCGTGGACGATCATGCTCTGCTTCGCTATAGCCGCCACATTCTGCTAAACGAAATGGGCGTGGAAGGCCAGGCGCGTCTCAAGAAAAGCCACGCGCTCATTGTCGGCGCGGGAGGCTTGGGCTCGCCGGCCGCGCTCTATCTCGCCGCTTCGGGCGTGGGAATATTGTCTATTGCGGATGACGACGTAGTGGAAATCCATAATCTGCAAAGGCAAATCTTGCATACGGACATGCGCTTGGGGCGCAACAAGGCTGAATCCGCGCGGGAAACGCTTGCGGCCATCAATCCTGAAGTGCAAACGCGCGCCATTTCCCGCCGTCTGACGGAAGACGACCTGGAAACACTGCTGGACGATGCGGACGTCGCGCTGGATTGCAGCGATAACTTTCCGACCCGGGACGCTCTCAACCGCGCCTGTCTCCGGCGCAAAAAACCACTTGTTTCCGGAGCGGCCAGCGGTTTTTCCGGACAGCTTGCGGTATTTGATTTTCGGCAGAAGAACGCGCCCTGCTACCACTGCCTTTTCCCGAACGGCGAAGAAGCGGAAGAAACGCGCTGTGCCCTTACCGGCATTTTCGCGCCGCTTACCGGCCTTATCGGAACGTTGCAGGCGGCAGAAACGCTGAAACTCCTGACAGGAATCGCGTCCTACCCCAATGACGCGGGATTTTTACTGCGCGTTCAGCTGCGCGCGCAGGATTGGCGCATTCATTACTTTTCCCGTGACCCCGGCTGCGTAACCTGCGCGGCGTCCGCTTGATGACCCTCCCGCCCTCCCGCCCCTTTCGTCTGGCGATCAATGGTTACGGTCGCATTGGCCGCTGTTTTGTGCGCGCCCTAAAAGAACGCGGAATGGAGAAGGAATTTCAGATCGTCGCGCTCAACGATCCTGCCGATCTGGAGAGTATGGTCTATCTCACGCGCTTTGATTCAACGCACGGGCGTTTTCCCGGCAAGATTGATAAAGCGGAGAATGCCCTGATTCTGGATGGGACGCGAGTCCGCGTAACCCACGCGCGGGAACCAGAGGCGTTACACTGGTCTGCGCTGGAAATTGATCTTTTAGTGGAATGTTCCGGACAATATGGCGAGCGGGCGGATTTGTCGCGCTTCCTGGCAGCGGGCGCGCCGCGCCTCCTGCTCTCGCAGCCCGGCGCAAGCGCGGCGGATGTGGACGCTACGCTGGTATACGGCTTCAACCACGCCACACTCCGCGGCGCGGAACGCTTGGTTTCCGCCGCTTCCTGCACTACCAATGCCGCCGTGCCAACGCTTTCCGCCCTGCTGGAAACCTGGGGGGAAGCGGCAATTGACCAAGCGATCCTCACTACGTTGCATTCCGTCATGAATGACCAGCCGCTCATTGACGGCTATCACCACGCGGATTTGCGCCGCACCCGTTCCGCCATGCAATCGGTCATTCCCGTCTCCACAGGGCTGGCGCGGGGCGTAGAACGCCTGCTGCCTTGTCTGTCCGGAAAAATCGCGGCCAAAGCCATTCGTGTGCCGACCACGAATGTTTCCGCGCTGGACGTAATGATTATCCTGAATCCTGCTCGCGTTCCCCGCAACCTTACGGCGGAAACCATCAATCAGATTTTTTCCGCCCGCGCGAACAGTGATGATCGAATCGCCTACACGGAAACGCCGCACGCTTCCATTGATTTCAGCCATTTACCGCATTCTGTCATTGTGGATGGCAGCCAGACTCGCGTCATGGGGCATGGCCTTGTAAATCTTTTTCTCTGGTTTGACAACGAATGGGGCTTTGTTAACCGGATGCTGGATATTACGCGCCACTGGCTAACGCTTGAAACTGCGGCTTCCCTTTGAAAACCGGAGTTTTTTTGATGCGTTACGCTTCATATTTCCCTTTGCGTTTCCTGCGGCTTTCCATCCTGTTTTTATTTTGGGCATTACTGCCTGTCGCATACGCAGAACCTTTAGAGCAGGGGGAATCCGTATTGTTCTTCCCCGCCATCACCGCTTTCTCTGAGGAAGAGCCGCTCATTCTCACAGTCGACGCCTGGGTATTTGAGGAAGAAAGCCGCCCGTTCTTCGAGACGGCGCTCAACACCTGGCTTGGGAGGAATCCGGACGAAGAGCCGCCGGAGGCGCAAGCGCGTTTTCGTGAACGGGCGCGTTATTTCCAAACAGAGGCTCGCGCGGACAAACAGATTTTTGTGCGCATCGGAAAAAACGTGCATTCTCTGCCCCCGACTGACGCGCGCGGACGGACTTCCGGCCAAATCACAATCTATCCAGACGACGTGCAATGGCAAGAGAATGGCGCGGGGCACGCGGCTTTTTCTCTGGAAGCGCCAGAACACGCAGCGCATGGGCAAGAAAGTTACGGCTGGATTGTGCCGCGCGCAGGCGTATTTGTAGTAAGCGATATTGACGACGCCATCAAAGATTCTTCGGTTCGGGACAAAAAAGCGCTCGTCAAAAAATCTCTGTTTGAGCCGTTTACGGCAATAGAAGGTATGGCGGCGTGGTATCGGGAACTTGCCGATACCAATGAGGGAACGTTCTTTTGTTACCTTTCCGGATCGCCCGCAGCGCTTTATCCAGCGCTGGTCGACTTTTTGCAGAAAGAAAATTTTCCCGCCGGAGCGCTTTACTTGCGTGATATTAGAGCGCGCGATCTTTTATCCTCCAAAAAAACCAGCCTCAAGACGCACAAAACCACGGCGCTGGAACAACTGGCGCGCGACTTCCCCCAGCGCCGCTTCATCCTCATCGGCGATTCGGGAGAATCAGACCCGGAGATTTACGCGGATTTCGCGCGGCATTACCCTGAGCGCGTTTTGTCCATTCATATCCGTGACGTAACGAGCGAAAGCCGGGACGCGGCGCGATACGCGCAAACCTTTCTCGACCTCGCGCCCAGTTTGTGGAATATACGGGAATAGTCTCAGGCCGCGCCTCAAAAACCTTTAGGCCATCAAGGACGTCAGAGTTTGCTCATCTTCCGATAGCCCAAGCAATCATGAAGCGCTTGCGCGCTCGCACCGCCGAAATAACCGTAGCTGACGGATTTACAAGAGAAGCGCCCTCATTTTTTCGCGCCGCTTTTCCCTTTATTGCGTGACGGCGCGTCTTTTTGACGTTTAGCGCGCGCCTTGCCGTCGCCAGATTTTTTCTCCGCGCGCTTTTCCGTTTTTCCCGCAAGCGCCGAATCGTTTCCCGCTCCTTTCGCCGTTTCCGTCGCCCTTGTCGCGCGCCGGATGGAAGGCTTGCGCCCAAAGGCCGCCGCGTCTTCTTCCTCCAGAGAAAAATCAATCCGGTTGCTTTCCAAATCAACACGCGCTACACGCACCCGCAGGCGATCTCCCAGACGAAACCGCCGTCCACCGCGCTCGCCCAGCATCTGGTGCTTGACAGGATCAAAACGAAAATAATCCGCGCCCAGCTCGGTTACATGCACCAGGCCTTCCACATACACATCATCCAGCGCGACAAAAACGCCAAACGCAGTAACAGCGGAAATGGAACCGGAAAACGCTTCGCCCACCCGTCCTTGCATGTAATAACATTTCAGCCAGTTTTCCACATCGCGCGACGCCTCGTCCGCGCGGCGCTCGGCGCGCGAGCAGTAAAGGCCGATTTCCTCCCAATTCCCTTCCTGCTGCCCCGGAACGTATAAGGCGTCCGCCAGCGCCGCCTTAATGGCGCGATGCACCAGCAAATCGGGGTAACGCCGAATGGGCGACGTAAAGTGCGTGTAATGCTCATACGCCAAACCAAAGTGCCCCAGGTCATCCGGGCTGTACCGCGCCTGTTTCAGAGAACGCAACATGACCGTCTGCAAAAGCTGCGCGTCTGGCCGCGTTTTGATTTTCTCCAGCAATTGCGCGTAATCCAGCGCGGAAGGCGTTTCTCCGCCTTGCAGCGCCAAACCAAACTCCGCGAGAAATTGCTTCAGGTTTGCCAGCTTTTCCGCCGCCGGCGCTTCATGCACACGATACAGGCAAGCCTGACCATGCTTGGTCAGGAAATCCGAAGCGCACACATTGGCTGCCAGCATGCATTCCTCAATAAGCCGATGCGCGTCATTGCGCCGAACAGGAACAATGCGTTCAATTTTTCCATCCTCATCAAAACACATTTTGGTCTCAATGGTTTCAAAATCAATCGCGCCGCGCTTCATCCGCGCCTTGACGAGCGCGCCGAACAGCTTATAGAGATTTTGCACATGCGGCAGCAGCGCGCGATGCGCCTTGGTTTCCGGCGCGGTCTCCCCGGAAAGCCAGCCCCAAACCTGATCATAGGTCAGCCGCGCGTGCGAGCGAAACACCGCGGGATAAAAACGATAGCCATGAATTTTCCCCGACGCGCCGATCTCCATGTCACACACCATCGCCAGCCGCTCAACTTCCGGATTCAGCGAGCAAATGCCGTTGGAAAGCTTTTCCGGCAGCATCGGGATCACCCGACGCGGGAAATACACAGAGTTGCCGCGCGCAAACGCCTCGGCGTCCAGCGCCGTGCCGGGGCGCACATAATGCGAAACATCCGCAATCGCCACTACCAGACGCCAGCCGCGTCCGGATTTTTCGCAATACACCGCGTCATCAAAATCCCGCGCGTCATCGCCGTCAATCGTCACCAGCGGCAGGTCTCGCAGGTCCTCCCGCCCTTTCCAGTCGCTTTTTTTCACCTTGTCCTGAATTTTCTCATTTTCCGCAAGACACGCGGCGCTGAACTGGAAGGGCAGACTGTGCTTGCGCAGGGCGATTTCAATTTCCATTCCCGCGTCGGCATACTCGCCCAAAATCTCAACCACGCGGCCAACCGGCAGGATGTGCCGATCAGGATGTTCCAAAATTTCCACCATCACCACCTGTCCGGCATGGAGTTTGGCGCGTGACTTTTTACATGGCTGCAAAAGAATATTCTGGGAAATACGCCGGTTTTCTGGCGTAATGAACATTACGCCATGCTCTACGACCACGCGCCCCAGAACGAAATGATTGGCGCGTTCCGTAACTTCCACAATCGCGCCTTCCGGGCGTCCTTTGCGGTCAGCGCCGATTACCCGCGCCAGCGCGCGGTCGCCATGCAGCACCTTTTCCATCTGGCGCTGCGCGAGAAAAATATCCGCGCCGCCGCTGTCGGGAATCAGAAAACCGAAACCGTCGGGATGTCCCTGCACCTGTCCGGCAATTAAGCTGGCGCGCTCCGGCAAGAGGTAATCCTGCCTGCGATTTCTGAGTACTTGCCCTTCACGCTCCATCGCGCCCAAACGCCGCTCAAACAAGGCGTGTTCTTTTTCGGTAATCTCCAAGGCGCGCGCGAGAGAGATAAAATTTACCGGCGCTCCCGCTTCCGCGAGTTTCTGCAGAATGTATTCTCTGGAAGGAAGCGGCTCCTGGTAACGTTCCTTTTCTCGCGCCAGGAAAGGATCGGCGAGACGAACGACGGAAGATGCTTTGGTTTTCTTGCTTGACATTGCGTTTTCTTTCACTAGAATGAGCGGCTCTTTTCACCTGCGCCCAGGTGGCGGAATTGGTAGACGCACTAGTTTCAGGTACTAGCGCCGCGAGGCGTGGAGGTTCGAGTCCTCTCCTGGGCACCAATGGATCATTTGTCATTAGTGTATACGGAAGCCGCCAGTCTGGCGGCTTTTTTGTTTTTCGCCGCTCCTTTTTACTCGCGTTCCGGCGCGTCAGCCTACGTCTTCTGGCACGCCGCGGCGCAAAAAATATCCCGCGCTATCAAACGGACGGCGGACATTCGGCGCATGGCGCAAGCGCTTTCCGCCAAAGCACAAGTTTTTCCGCAAATGGTAGCGTATAGGCCATGCTGGATGAGGGAAGAACGAAACATTCTGGCTCGCCGCCATGCAAATCGGCGTACAGTCCGGCGAGAGACCGCGCGAATTTTCCGGATGTTTTGCCATTGAAACAAAGTCGCTCAAGACAAGGCAAACGCGCGAAAAAATCCTCAAAATTATTGCGCAATCCCAAACGAATATCCGCGTCTAACGCGCCAGGACGCACGCAACTTTGCAATACGTCCCAAATCGCCACGCGCCGTTTGATCACGCAAAAAACGCGCTCGGCGTAAGGAATTTCCGCCAGTGTTTCCCCAAAAACCGCTCCTAGCAAAGGCCAGAATTGATTGCGCGGATGCCCGTAATATTGACCGGCCCGCAAAGAAGCCGGAGAAGGGAAACTGCCCAAAATCAAAAGCCGTGCCTCAAAAGAAACAATGGGCGGCAAACCGGATTCCCGCTCTGATTCCATTGGCTTCTTACGCACGGCATTCCTCATAAAAAAACAAACGCTCAAAAAACGGCGTCTTTTCAGACGCCGTTTTCATTTCTCTATCCGCGTGTTTCCAATGCGGCAGAAGCGTTTTTACAGCCGCTCGTAAATGGTCGTGATCCCCTGACCGCCGCCAATACACATCGTCGCCAAACCATACCGCTTGCCCGTGCGCTGCAATTCGTGCAAAAGCTTGGTGATAATCACGCTGCCCGTCGCGGACACCGGATGTCCCAGCGCAATCGCGCCGCCATTCGGATTGGTTTTCGCGGGATCCAGCCCCAAGCCCTTGGCTACTGTAAGCGATTGCGCCGCAAACGCCTCGTTTGCCTCAATCACGTCAATTTGATCCAGAGTCAGCCCCGCGCGCTGCAAGGCGAGTTTGGTTGAGGGAATCGGGCCTTCGCCCATCACGTCGTTCGGCACGCCCGCAATGGCGTAGGAAACCAGGCGCGCGATCGGCTTGAAACCGCCCGCGTTGGCGCGCGCCGCGTCCGCCAGCACAAGGAAAGCCGCCGCGTCATTCAGACTGGAGGCGTTCCCCGCCGTGACTGTACCGCCTTCTTTTTTGAACGCGGGCCTCATCTTGGCCAAACCTTCCAGCGTAGTATCCGCCTTGATCTGCTCGTCCGTATCGAAAATGACGTCGCCCTTGCGCCCCTTCAGCACAATCGGGGCAATCTGGCTCTTGAAATAGCCTGCGGCCTGCGCGGCGGCGGCGCGTTTTTGCGATTCCAGCGCGAAAGCATCCTGTTCCTCGCGGCTGACGCCCCATTTCACCGCCAGATTTTCAGCGGTCATGCCCATATGTCCTACGCCAAAGGGATCGGTAATCACAGAAACCATCGCGTCCAGCGCCTTGACGTCCCCCATGCGCGCGCCAAACCGCAAAGCCGGCAGGAGATACGCCGCGCGGGTCATGGATTCCACGCCGCCCGCGAGCGCAAACTCGGCGTCGCCCAGCATAATCGCCTGCGCGGAAGACACGACAGCCTGCATCGCGGAGCCGCACAAACGATTGACCGCAAACGCGACCGAATCCATAGACAGACCGCCGTTGATCGTAGCCACGCGCGCGACATAGGGATAACGCGATTCCGTCGGCATGATATTGCCTACTGCGGCATAGCTGATCTGCTTGGGATCCACCTTGGAGCGCGCGATCGTCTCCCGGATAACCTGCGCGCCCAAATCAATAGGCTCCAAATCTTTCAGCGAACCGCCATAAGAACCAACCGCAGAACGCGCAGCACTGAGAACAACAACATCTTTCAACATAAAAAACGCTCCTTCACAAGTAAAAATCAGCCGGCCAACCTGGCAAGCCCCAACAAAAGCAATAGCGACAACCATAGCGCAATCGCGCGCCACACCAAACCCACGGCGCTTTGCATGGATTCCACGCCTAAAACATGTTCTTTTCCGGCGCGTTCCGAAACATCGCCTTGTGGAGCAGGCACGGAAGGCGGGATTCCCAGCGCGCCGAATCCGGAGGAAAGAACAATTCTTGTCTGCGATGAAAACGCGCGGCGCGCTTCCTGACGCCAAGCGTCAACCGCGTCTTCAAAATTGCCGACAATGGCAAAAACAATCGCCGTCACCCGCGCGGGCAGCCAATCAAGCGCCCAGAAAACGCGGGCGGCAAAAACACCGAATTCGCCATGTCCTCGCCAATTCCAGGCAAGCAGCTGCGCCAGCCGATAAAGCGCCGCGCCCAAAGGCCCCGGCAGAACCGCAAACCAAAAAATCACCGCGAACACATGCTGATGCGAAGCCACCAGCGCGGTTTCAATTGCCTGACGAACAATATCGCTTCGGGAAAACTCCGCGCCTTCCGCCGTCGGGGATGGTCTGGCGGACGACGCAGAGGCAGAAGGCGTTTCCTGATCCGTTTCCTTCTTCCAGGCGCTCAGTAAATCGCGCGCGCGCGCCGTATCCTCCAAAGAAAGCGCCAGCTGAATATCTGTATAAAAATGGCTAAACTGACGAAACCCCATCGTGAAATACAGCACGATTACGTTAACCGCCAGAGCCAGAAAGGGATACGGCGCAAGCAGAAAAACCACGAGGGAAACCAATAGCAAAACCGGCAAAAAAACAATCAGAACAGCCGCGCCCCCCTGACGCCCGCCCCCCGCGTTCAGACGGCGTTCCAGCCAAACGCTCGCGGCAGACGCAGGGCGCGCGATCCACCGCGCGTAAGGCAACGGGCAACGCTGCTCCAGAAGCAATGCGAGGATCAGGGAAAAAAACGTCATCCTGAAAACAAGGGCGCCAAAAGACCTCCGGCGCGCACAAAATAGGAAAGCATCATCATAACCGCTCACAGGCAAGATGTCAGGCGGCGCGGGCAAAAAACACGTTCTTTATTATGACAATCCCATGTAAAACTTGCGCCGCCCGCAGTCTTGCCGGACACTTCGCCCCATGTCCATGCATTCCTTTCATGCCCGTCAACGCAAGACTATATCTTCCACCGCGGCACGCCGAAATCAGGAACAAACTCCTGCCGCGCTCCTTGCGCCCAATCCCGCGCAATGGCGCGCCGACGCCCTTCTCGTCCGGCAGGGTCTCGCCGCTTCCCGCGCCGAAGCGCGCGCCATGATCCTGGCGGGCAAGGTCTCTTTTGCGGGGGTTCCCATTCGCAAGGCGTCGCGTCTCTTGCCGCTGGATGCGCAGCTGCGTTGCGAATCTTCATAAAATGCCTGTTAGACTATGTCAATCTTGCGCCTGGAAGCGCGAATATTCCCCTGAATGAGCCATGCGTCCCGCTGAAAACCCAGAGCTATCCATTGAATTTTTCCCGCCGCAAACACAGGAAGGCATGGAAAAGCTGCGCGTTGAACGCGCGCGCCTCGCAATAGTAAAGCCCGCGTATTTCTCCGTTACCTATGGCGCGGGCGGTTCTACGCGCGAACGCACTTTTTCCGCCGTGCGGGAAATCGCCGCGGAAGGATACGACGCCGCGCCGCACCTTTCCTGTATTGGCGCTTCCCGCGCGAGCATCCAGGAAACACTCCAGCTTTTTAAGGATATGGGAATTCGCCGAATCGTCGCGTTGCGCGGCGATTTGCCCTCGGGCATGGCCGTTGCCGGAGAATTCCGCTATGCCCATGAACTCGTTGCGTTCATCCGCGCGGAAACAGGCGACTTGTTTCATCTTTCCGTCGCCGCCTACCCTGAATGGCATCCCCAGTCTGCCAGTCCCGCCGCCGATCTCGAAAATTTTGCGCGCAAGGCGCGCGCAGGAGCAGACGCCGCGCTGACCCAGTATTTTTACAACGCGGACTCCTATTTTCATTTTGTGGAAGCCGCGGAACGCCTGGGCGTAAATATCCCTATCATTCCAGGCGTAATGCCTATTATGGGTTTTTCCCGGCTTGCGCGTTTTTCGGATATGTGCGGCGCGGAAATTCCCCGCTGGATGCGGCGGAAATTCGAGGCATTCGGAGACGACGCCCCTTCCGTCCGCGCTTTCGGTCTGGATATTGTCACCAGCCTTTGCGAGCGTTTGCTGGAGGGAGGGGCGCCAGGACTGCATTTTTACAGCATGAATCAGTCGGCGCTGACCACAGAAATCTGCGCGCGTCTGCGGCTTTCCTTTCCGCCGTCGCGCGTGAATTAAGGGCGCTCCGCGCGTAAAATATTGGGTTTTTCTTTTTCTCTTTCGCACATCATGGACAAACTGGAATCCGGGGTTGAAAAGATTATTTTTTGGAGCCGCTGGCTGCAAGCGCCGCTCTATCTGGGACTTATCGCCGCGCTGGGCGTATATGCCGTGCATTTTTTCGCCGAACTGTACCATTTGATTACGGGTCTGGGCATTCAGTCCGAAAACGACGTGATGCTGATCGTCCTGGGGCTGATTGACGTCGTGATGATCGCCAATCTGCTGGTTATGGTCACGATCGGAGGGTACGAAACCTTCGTTTCCCGTCTGAATCTGGACAATCACCCCGACCAGCCGGAATGGCTCTCGCATGTCAATGCCGGCGTGCTGAAAATCAAGCTCTCCACCGCCATCATCAGCATTTCTTCCATTCATCTCTTGAAAACTTTCATTAACGCCAGCAACCCGGAATACAACCTGGTGCGGGAAAGCTGGGTCGCGCAGGTAGCGATTCACCTGACCTTTATCGTTTCCGCGCTGGCCATGGCCTATACGGATAAACTGATGTATCAGGCTGCGCAAATGAGCAAGCACAGCCATTGATTTTCGCTTCATTGGTTTCACGGGAGGACGCCATGACCGCTATCCGGCAAAATGACTTGATTGATTCTGTCGCGGATGCTTTTCAGTACATCAGCTATTACCATGCGCCGGATTTTATTGAGGCGATGGCTGAGGCATACCGGCGGGAAGAGTCTCCCGCCGCAAAAGACGCCATCGCCCAGATTCTGACCAATTCCCGCCTGTGCGCGGAGGGGCGCCGCCCGATTTGCCAAGACACGGGCATCGCCGTAGTGTTCCTGAAAATCGGTATGAATGTCCGTTGGCCGGACGCGACCATGAGTGTGCAGGAAATGATCAATGAAGGAGTGCGCCGCGCCTATTTGCTGCCGGAAAACCGTCTGCGCGCCTCCGTGCTTGCCGATCCCGCGGGCAAGCGGCAGAACAGCCGCGACAACACCCCTGCCGTGGTGCATTATGAAATTGTGCCCGGCGACGGTCTGGAAGTTATCTGCGCCGCTAAAGGGGGCGGATCAGAGAATAAATCCAAACTCGCGCTTCTGAATCCCTCAGACTCCATTGTGGACTGGGTTCTGAAAACCGTGCCGACGATGGGCGCGGGCTGGTGTCCGCCCGGAGTGCTGGGGATCGGCATTGGAGGCACTCCGGAAAAAGCCATGCTGCTTGCCAAAGAGGCGCTGATGTCCCCGGTAGATATTCATTTTCTGCGCGAAAAGGCCGCTTCTGGCGCGGCGCTCTCCCGTACTGAAGAGTTGCGGCTTGAACTCATGGAGAAAATCAACGCGCTTGGCATTGGCGCGCAGGGCCTGGGAGGGCTGACCACAGTTCTGGACGTAAAGATTCTGGACTATCCCACTCACGCCGCCTCGCTGCCGGTAGCGATCATCCCGAATTGCGCCGCGACCCGCCATATACATTTTCACCTGGACGGGAGCGGTCCCGCCGTTCTGAAACCGCCCCGGCTTGAGGACTGGCCGGACGTCACCTGGACCGCGAACAGTGAAGACGCGCTGCGCGTTGATCTGAATACGCTCTCTACAGAGGCGGTCGCCGCCTGGAAACCGGGGCAGAAGCTGCTTTTAAACGGCAAGATGCTGACCGGACGGGACGCGGCGCATAAACGTGTCGCCGACATGATCAGCCGGGGCGAACCACTGCCGGTGAATTTTACGAATCGTGTCATTTATTATGTGGGGCCGGTGGATCCGGTGCGAGACGAGGCGGTAGGCCCCGCGGGGCCAACTACGGCTACAAGAATGGACAAATTCACCCGCGTCATGCTGGAAAAAGCCGGACTGATTGCCATGATTGGCAAATCCGAGCGCGGCTCCGCCGCCATTGAGGCCATCCGGGAGAATCATTCCGCCTACCTTATGGCGGTAGGCGGAGCGGCATATCTGGTTTCCCGCGCCATCCGCTCCGCGCGGGTAGTCGCTTTTGCCGATTTGGGGATGGAAGCGATTTATGAATTCGAGGTTGAAGATATGCCCGTAACCGTTGCCGTAGATTCCAAGGGAATCAGCCTGCACGAAACCGGTCCTGCGGAATGGCGGATCAAAATTGCGGCGGCTTCCCGAAAGGATTCCTGAAACCCGCAGAAAGCAAACACAGCGCGCGGCGCGCCTTTCCCCTGAAACGCCATACCGGAATCTCTGATTGCGGGGGCATAAACGCCAATCTCCCGTTCATTCCAGGCTAAACTCTACAGGCAGCAGGATTTTGAACGGCGTTTCCGGAAAAGGAACAGTCTGCGCCGCGCGCCGCAGGCTTTCCAGGGCGGCCTGATCCAGCAGGGCATGTCCCGATGACTCAATAATTTCTACCTTTGGCGCGCGCAGCGCCGAATGCCATAACAGCCGCAGCACGCATTTCCCCATAAGCCCGCGCGCGCGCGCCAACTTTGGATAAAACCGGTATTTTTGCGCCGCTTCGTACAAGGCAATTGTATAAGCCGTCATATCCGCGCCATCCGTATTTCCCGCGCGCGTAGCCTGCCCCTCCTCCGCAAACGCGCCTTCCTGGTAGCGCCGCGCCAGTCGCGCTTCATTTTGGGAACGCTCCGGAAAATCCGTTTTTTCAGGAGCGGAGTCAGAATCCCCCTCCATGTCCTCAAACCGCGCATTCTCCGCCGCCGCCGCAAAAACCCGCGCGGCAGACTCGCGCGCCAGAATCCGCGCGACGCGCGGAGGTTTCGCGGGAGAATCACGGAAGCGGCGCGGACGCGGTTTTTTTGCGTCAGACGCAGAAAGCGCGGCCTCTTCGCGCGGCGGCGCGACAGAAACGGCGTTCTGGCGCAGCGAACCGATAAGCCCCCGCGTCGCGGCAATCCCCGTATTTCCAGAATTTCCAGAGTGCGCCGCCCACGGTACGGGCACGGCAAAAAGCAAGCACGCATGAAGAAGCAGAGAACACAAACCGGCCAGTATGGCGCGTTTGCGGCAGATGAGCAGCGCGCGCACGAATTAGAACCCTTTTGCTCCGGCGCGATTTTCCGTATTCCCGCGCATTTCCGAAGTCTTTTCAGAGGACGGAGAAAAAATCAGCGTTTCGCCCGAAAGCCGCGCCCGACTTTCCAGATTCCGCAATTCCATTCCTCCCAGACGAATCCAGTCCGCCGTCAAAACCCCCGTAACTTCCCCTAAAGCGGAAAAATTCACGCTCTCTTGAGACGACGGTTTTTGTTTTTCTGGCGCGCCCTCTTCCGTATCCCGCGAACGCCAATACGCATCCGCATCCAGACGATCAAGCCGCGCCTCAAATTGTGTCTGAAATCCCGCTTGCGGAAACGCGGCGCTTGCCGTTTTCCAAAGAATATCCAGGTGGCTTTCCCCCAGCGTCAGATGATGCTCTCCCGCACCCGCGCCCTGCCATGCAGCATTTTCATCCTGCCACAAAGAAAATTCCGCCGCCCCGCCCAGGCGTAGCGATACCTCGCGCCGCAGACCTTCCCTGGCCGCGTCTTCTGGCGTTCCCGCGAGCGTTCCCGTAAGAGCGGGGATTGCCAGCCGCACGCCCGGCTTTTCCGCAAGCGCTTCCAAATCCAGCGGTACGGCAAGCTCTCCCTGCCATTTCGCCCCTCCCTCGCGTCCCCGCAAGCGCGCTTTTCCCTCTCCGCGCCAACGTCCCTTTTGCGTTTCCTTGATCGCGGGCAAGGCGATTTCCAGCGCGTCTTCCTCGCCTCCTGAGCGCGGACGGGTCAGACGAAAATCCAGTCCGAGCAATTCTCCCTGGCGCGCGCCGTTTTCCGCCAATTGCCAGGAAAGCGATTCCAGAGCAAAAAAAGCATGGAAAGACGCGGGATTTTCCTGACGGGAAGACTTTCCGCCCGCGCCGCCTTCCGCGCGCAAACCTTGCAGGGAAAACGAAACAGGTGCCCAGCCGAGCAACGCCTGCCGCAGACCTCCTTGCGCGTGGAACACCTCCGCCCTGGGCGCTGTTTTTCCCCGCGTCTCGGCAAGGGAAAAATTCAGCGCGTCCAGCCGCAATTTCCCCGCGCCGAACTCCAGCTGATAAATCCCTGTCAGGGTGAAATTCCAGGACGCCGCTTCCGCGCTGTCCGCAGAATTTTTTGCCTCGCGCAACGGCTGCGCGGTAATGTTTCCGCGCGCCTGAAGACGCCCTTTCGCTTTTTCTCCAATCGCGTCCGTGAGTAAAAATAACTCCCGCGCCTCCATTTCTTTGCCGAGCGCGGCGTCACGCCAGTGCAAAGCGCCAGAGAGCAGCGCGAATTCTCCCACCTCCAACTGTAGCGGCGCGTCTTCCGGGGTATCGTCCTCTCCCAAACGCAGAAGATCGTCAAAATTGCTTGACCCGTCCGCGTAGCGCTCCGCGAACAAAGCAACCTCACGAATTTCCACGCGAGTAATGACGATTTTCCCGTACAGAAGAGGAAAGATTTCCAGCGCTCCGCGCGCCTGCCCGATTCGCAAAAAATCATCCGCGCTGTCTTTCTCTTGCCCCCCCGGAGGGGCGGAAAGACGCAATTGATTGATTTCCACCGCGAGGCGCGGCAGAATTTTCAGGCGCACCGCGCCGTCAATGGAAAGCGCGCGCCCGGTGCGCGCCGCGACTTCCGCCGCCAGACGCGCCTTAAACCGCTCGCCGTCAAACTCCACAAAAGATAAAACCGCGGCCGCGCCCAGCGTCAGCACAACCGCAAGCGCCGCCGCGACCGAAACCAAGCGTCCCGGGCGCGTCGTTTTACACTTAGACCAAGGGAAAAAAGGGAAAGTCACGCCGCTCATCCGCCGCCATAAGCCAAGGCGCGCATTATCTCATGCTTTGCGCGCGCCAAAAGCGCGATAGAATAGCCATTTTTCCGTACCCGCCATTTTTCCCGGAGATTGTTATGCCGATCGTTTCCATGCGCCAGCTTTTGGATCACGCCGCCGAAAACAGCTACGGTCTGCCCGCTTTCAATGTCAACAACATGGAGCAGGTTTGGGCCATTATGGAAGCGGCGCGGGAAGTATGCGCGCCCGTCATCATGCAGGCGTCCGCCGGCGCCAGAAAATACGCGGGAGAGCCTTTTCTGCGCCATCAAATCTTAGCCGCGCTGGAAGCCTATCCAGAAATTCCCGTAGTGATGCACCAGGATCACGGCCAATCTCCCGCCGTCTGTATGGCCGCCATTCGCTCCGGATTTTCCTCGGTCATGATGGACGGTTCCCTTCTGGCGGACGGGAAAAGCGTTGCCAGTTATGACTATAACGTGGAAGTAACGCAGAAAGTCGTGGAGTTCGCGCACGCAATCGGCGTTTCTGTGGAGGCGGAACTGGGCGTGCTGGGTTCTCTGGAAACTCTGCAAGCGGACAAGGAGGATGGCCACGGAGCGGAAGGCGAAATGCGCCGCGAAACCTTGCTCACCGACGTGGAGCAAGCCGCCGATTTTGTCCGCCAGACACGCTGCGACGCTTTGGCGATCGCCATCGGCACCAGCCACGGCGCCTATAAGTTCAGCAAAAAACCAACCGGCGACATTCTTGCCATAGACCGCATCGCTGAAATTCACACGCGGCTGCCCAATACGCATTTGGTGATGCACGGTTCCTCGTCCGTTCCCCAGGAACTGCTCGCGGAAATCCGCGCCTTCGGCGGCGATATGAAAGAGACCTACGGCGTACCTGTGGAAGAAATTGTGGAAGGCATCCGCCACGGGGTGCGCAAAGTCAATATTGACACGGATATTCGCCTCGCCATGACCGGCGCGATCCGGCGTTTTCTGGCAGAACATCCCGACAAATTTGATCCGCGCGATTATCTGAAGCCCGCGCGCGAAGCCGCCAAAAAAGTATGCCTTGCGCGATACCGCGCCTTTGGCTGCGAAGGGCGCGCGGCGAATATCCAGCCCATTCCGCTGGAGAAGATGGCGGAACGCTACGCTTCCGGCGCGTTGGGCTAAGCCCTGCCGTTTTTCTTTATTTTTCTGAGTTTCACCGCCATGTCCGATTCCATCCCGCCCGATTCCGCCGCCCTGAAGTCCGCCCCCGCCCCGCGCAACGCGCGTCTGGCAAGCATTCAGATGGTTTCTGGAACAGACGTCGCGCGCAATCTCGCGCTTGCGGCAAAACTGATTGCGGAAGCGGCGGACGCGGGCGCGGAGATCATCGGTCTGCCGGAATATTTTCCGCTTCTGGGCCAGCAGGATTCTGACCTGATCCGCGCCGGAGAATCTTTTGGACGCGGCCCGATTCAGGATTGGCTCAAAGAAATCGCAAGCCGACATCGTGTCTGGCTTTTGGCGGGTTCCATTCCGGTTCTTCCTGAAGCCGACGATGGCAAATCCGGAAAGCGTATCTGCAATACGATGCTGGCGCTTGACCCTGACGGCGCGGTGCGCGCGCGCTACGACAAAATCCATCTTTTTTCCTTCACGGGCGTCAGGGAGCGCTATGAGGAAGCGCGAGTCATTTACCCCGGAAAAGTAGCGCCTGTGACGCTGGAAACCCCGTTTGGCCGGATTGGGCTTTCTATTTGCTATGACTTGCGTTTTCCCGAACTCTTCCGCGCCATGAGCCGGGAAAAGCCCGTGGATCTCATTTTTCTCCCCGCCGCCTTTACGGTCACCACAGGCCGCGCGCATTGGGAAATTCTGACCTCCGCGCGCGCTATTGAGAATCAATGTTACCTTCTGGCCTCCTGTCAGGGCGGCACGCATGAAAATGGCCGCCGCACCCATGGGTACAGCCAAATCATTGATCCCTGGGGAGAAATTATCGCCCAGAAAAAAAGGGGAGAAGGCGTCATTCTGGCGGAGCTGGATCATGAGCGCATCCGGCAAATTCGCCAGACTCTCCCCGCGCTCACCCATCGTCGTCTCGCGTAATTTTTGTGTCTGCCGCGCGGTCATGCCGCCCGTTTCTTCCCCGCTGTCCCGCTGGAAAAGACCGGAATCTGTTTTGGTTGTAGTCTATCGGCGCGTTTTCGCGGAAGAGCCGGAGATTTTGCTTCTGGAACGCGCGGCGCATCCCGGTTATTGGCAATCCGTGACGGGATCGCTGGAGGCGGAGGAAACGCCGCTTGACGCGGCCTGCCGGGAAGTCCGGGAAGAGACGGGAATCCGGCTTCCGGCTGCGCGCTTTCATGACTGGCATGTAACGCGGGAATACGAGATTTTCCCGGAATGGCGTGACCGTTACGCCCCCGGCATAACCCGTAATGTTGAACATGTTTTTTCGCTGGCGGTTTCCCGGAAAGCGCGGATTCGTCTCTCGGAGCCGGAACACCGCGATTTTTTGTGGCTGCCCGCGCGAGAAGCCGCCCGCCGGTGTTTTTCTCCCAGCAACCGCAAGGCCATTCTCGCGCTTGCCCGAACAGAAAAATCCGGAGGCGATCCGGCGTCCATGCAGACCGACCTCAAAGACAGCCGATTTTTTCCTTGATTTGCGCCGCTACGTCCAGGCCGTTGCGCGATTTTTCGGCGAGGAGGAATACTCCTTTTCCGGCGGTATGCCTTTCCCACAATTCGCCGATCAGTCTCTTTTCTTTTGTATCCCTGCTATCAATCAGATGCGCGCCCTTGTATTCCACGACCAAAATCCGCCCGTCGTTTAGTAGGGCGACAAAATCGGGATAAAACCTGTCTGTGCTCGTCGGCAGCCAAAACGAGTTTTTATGCCGCGCGACGTTGCGCAGCCAATATTGAACTTGCGGCAAAAAATCAATCGCCTTGGCGCAATCCGTTTCTTCGCCGCCGTCCAGCATCGGGACCCGATACGCGCCGAGGAAATGCTTTTGGAATCTGTAATTTCCCTGATAGAACAATTCTCCGTCATACATACCGTCCCGGAACACAAACCCGTGGTCGAAATCCAGCATGACGCGCGATTCACGCGCAAACAGGCTTGTCTGGAATGCCTCTTCGCGGGCTTTTTCACGCGCGGATTTGATTTTGTCTTTGATTTTGCTGGATAGCGCGTATCTTGCCAGCATAAGCGCGGATAAATCCATTTTGCGCGCGCCTGTCAGAAATTCCACGATCTGCCCCAGGAATGAAACCATTTCCGGTTGAGGTATGTCATCCTGACGCAACGTCTTGTCCAGCCAATCAATAAGGTTTGCCGCAGTCCAGGTTTTTACTTCCGCCTGCGGCAAAGAAAGCTGTTCGCTAAATGGTGAAAATATCAGCCGCTCATCGTCAATATCTATGACAAACCCATTCGCCTGTAGCGTTATGTTGAATTCTTTTTCTTCCAGTTTCGGCTCGGTGAATTTGGCGATATTCCAGTCAAAAGCCTCAAAAATTATCTCCGGATCGGCAAAAACGAATTCGTCTTGTTCGCCGAAAGCCACCATCAGTTTTGGCGCAATAAATTTTTCTCCTTGCGCGGCGGGCGCGGGCGTCAAATTCATCCGTTTATAGTTCGCAAACTTATTCTGCATTTCTGCCGCCTGATCTGGCAGGACAGCCGCCGCCAATGTTGCGACATCATGATCCGTAGTTTCCGGCGTAAAAATAATCGTTCTACCGTTATTTTCCGTTCTGATCGTCGGCGGTATTTGCTCCGCCGCCAACGGCGCGGGAAAATCAATCTTATTGATTTCCTCCCGCCCGAACAAGCCGCCCAGCTCGCTGGTTTTTTGCTCCACCGCCGATTTTGCCTCGTTTTCGTCAAAGCCGCCGCGTGTTTTCAATTTATCAACCAGCATTTCCGCCGCCTCGCCGAATTTTTGCGACAAAACATAGGCATACGCCTTGTTGAGCGCGGCGGTCTTGCGAGTTTTCGCGTAGGGCATGCGCATCACGCGCCCCAATAATTGCTCGATCGCCGTATTGCTTTGCACGTTGGCCAAAGAGCAGAGGACATAAGCAAAGGAGCAATCCCATCCTTCTTTTAATGCCTCGACCGTTATAATGAATTTCACCGGACAGTCGCGGGAAAATATGTCCACGCCGTCCAGCTCTTTTTGCGCTCCTGTGGCAATGGCAATTTCATTTTCTGGAATATTCGCCGTTTCCAGCAAGTATTTTTTCAATGTTTCGGCATTGATTTCTCCGTTTTTATTCTGCGCCTGAAACAGCAGAATCGGGCGCAGGTATTCTGTTTCCTTCGCGGCGTCCTTTTCCAGTTCCGCGCGTTTTAAAATCGCCTCATCTACGGCGCGCTCCCAGCCCAGATGCTCGCGCAACTCGATGGGCAGTTTGATCATCTCCTGTTCTTTGACTTCCGCAGCATACGCGTTGTACAGCGTATTGTTATTCAGTTGTGGCGTGGCTGTTAATTCCACAATAGCGGACGGGTTCAGCCGGCCTTGCATTTCTTGGGACAAACCGGAGATTACATTGTGCGCCTCGTCTACAATGACAATCGGGCAGTGGTGGTGCATCAGGTTAGCAAAAGAAAACTTTAAGTTGCCTTTATCGTCCGTTTCCATTCCCTCGGTTGCCGAAATATGCGTAAAGTGCGGCTCTAATTCCTCGTTATGGCGATAGACGTTATATTTGCTGGTATCGTCTTGACGGAATGCCTGTATCGTGGAAACGATAACACAGGCGTTGTTTTCAATATCTGCGGGACGGATATTAAACTTCTCGTCAATATCAAAAATACGGACGCGCCCGCCGAATTGCTCGTCCAGCACAATACGATAAGGATGACGGGGATTCTTCAATGCCTCGCTGGTTTGCCGACGAACAGTATCGGACGGGCAGAACCATAAAACGACAGGATTTTCTTTTTCGCACCAAGTATCGGACACAATCTTTACGGCGTGGGCGGCAATGATTGTTTTTCCGCCGCCGGTCGGGACTTTCAAGCATATGCGCGGCGTATTCGGTATGGAATCCCACTTGATATAATCCCCGCGCAGCTTGCCAAGACGGACGGCAATTTCCGGATCGCCAGTTATCCGATTGTAAGCATTTTCAGCGCCGGCAATGCGGCAGACCTCAAAAAATCTTTGCAAAGTATCCAGCGTGTTCTGCTGGTAGGTTTTTAATATCATTTCGCCCTCACATCATACGGAGTTTGCTTGAACTCTATGCCGAGTTCTTTCGATTTTGCGGCGCCAAGCCGCGAGGCCTCGCCATAAATTACCAGTTTTTCGCATTCGGCTTTGCCCATATCGGCGCGAATTGCGGCAAGCGTCTTGCTGGTTAAAACATTGCCGCCGTCTATCCGCTTGTCATGCAATATGCCGTTATATAGAAGCGCATAGCCGATACCATTATGAACGCCAAGAAAAGCGGATTTATGCTTTGGGGCATTGAAAGGAGTTTTTGTTTCATAAAACCAGAGATGCGCGGCAAGATTCGCAAAGGAGATGCTGTTGCGGATTTTTCCGTCCTCGTCAAAAATCGTCTCGCCCAGTTCGTAAAACCGGAAACCGCCGCCGCCTTTCCAGCCTACGGCCTTTGATATGCCGCCCTGCTCGCCGTCTATGACTTTTTTAAGCCGTGCGGCGCAATGGGTTTTTGCCTGTTCGCCCATTTCAACGCCAATATATTTACGCCCCATTTTGTGGGCAACGGCGGCAGTGGTGCCTGAACCGAGGAAGCTATCAAGCACATAGTCGCCGGGGTTGGTTGAAAGGGCTAATATGCGTTGAATAAGCCGCTCCGGCTTTGGAGTATCGAAAGTAGCCTCCGCTCCAAAAATACTATTTATCTCTTTTTTTGCTTCTTGATTATGCCCTACTTCTTCGTTTGTCCACCAAGTCCAGGCATTTTGACCTTCTATTTCCGATAAATAAGTTTTTTTGCGCGGTACACCTTTCCCATCTTTTCCAAACCAGATACGTCCTGCTTCTATTTCTTCTTGCATTCTTTTTTCAGTGAAACGCCAACATAAACTGTCGGGAAGCTTGATGATACGACCAGCAGGTGTTGTCAAAACATAAAATTGCTCTTTTGTTCCATGTCCTGCTTGTGCTGTACAGTCAGTCGAAGCCCAGGGGCCACGTGGATCATTATCAGGGTTCTTAAAATCTTTTATGCGTGATTGATTAA
>JAIRPW010000043.1 GCA_031256795.1 Zoogloeaceae bacterium
GAGCGTTCCCGCGCCGGTTTTGTCAATGCCGCCCGTGCCGATAATCGCGCCCGCCATGCCGACGTTGTAGGCGTCGGTATTTAGCGTCACCAGCGGATTGCCCGCCGCGCCCGTGGCCGTGGCGTCGAGCGTGGCAATGCCCGCGTCGCCCGCGCTCGTGAAGTTGACGGTGTTGAAATTCTGCGCGGAGGTGATGGTGTTCCCGGCGGCGAGATTCAGTTCGTTGTCGGTGAAGGCGTCGCCCGTGCCGCCGCCGGTAATCGCTCCGCCGTAGAGGTTCGCGTAAGTCTCGCCGGTGGTTGCGATGGCGACGATGTTGCCCATGACTGTGGCCGTGTTGATGTTGCTGCCGTAGGCATACCCGCCGAAAACATCGCCGACTACCGTACCGCCGGAGATGGTCACGGTGTTGCCTGTAGCTGTGGCCGTGCTGGAACGATAGCTGTAGGCATATCCACCGATAACATTGTGGCCTAGCGTGCCGCCGGAGATAGTCACGGTGTTACCTGTAGCTGTGGCCGCGCCGAATTGGCCGTTGTAGGCATATCCGCCGACAACATCTTGGTTTACCGTGCCGCCGGAGATGGTCACGGTGTTGCTCGTAGCCGTGCTGCTATCATCTATGCTTTGGCTGGTGACATGAGCGCCGATAACACTGCGGCCCATCGTGCCGCCGAAGATGGTTACGGTGTTGCCCGTGCCCGTGGCCGAGCTGGTACCGGTGAGGACGCATGCGCCTTCAACATCTTGGTTTACCGTGCCGCCGTTGATGATGACGGTATTGCCCGAAGCCACTATGGGATAGAAACCCCCAGCTTTGTACGCACCGCGAGCACCGAGGCTAATCGTGCCGCTGTTGACGATGACCGTGTTGTTGTCGGTATCCAGAAGATTCGTGGAGGAATCATGGGGCGGATTTCCGTCTCCGTTGCCCCAGACGTTCCCGCTTACGTCGCCGTCGACGGTGACGGTCTGCCCGGCCAGAACGGGCGCGGGCGTCCATAAAAACGCCGCGAACAGCGCGCGGCGCAGAAACGGCGGAGAAAACGGAGAACCGGAACGGAAGGAAAACGCCCGCCCCGCAAAAATACGCGCTGCGCGAAAACCTTCCGCAACATCAAACAGCGAAAAAATACGCATCGTTCCCTCCTTGCTTGTGGGGAATTATTGCGAATTTTCCTGAAAAATCAAGCGGATTGGTCGTTTTTTCTCTCCGCAAAAAATTAAAAAGAGAAAACTTTCCGAATGAATATTGTTTTTGAATATGAACTTCAGCAGACTATTGGAAGAAAGCTGTGTGAAAGGCAGTACAGGATGACACGCCTTAGCGCCGCTCAATGCCCTGCGTTTTTTCGGCGCGCCGTTCGCGCTGTTGCGTCCAGCGCGGTCTTTCGCAAACAAAAGCGAGGACGGATTTTTATTCTCCGTCCTCGCTCGCGTTTTTTCGCGTTTGATCCGCCTCGCGCCCCAGGACGCGGAAATGATTCCCGCGTCCGTAACAGCGCGTTTACAGCGCGTTACCCGCCGCGTCAAAGATGCCTTCAAACAGGATGGACGATAAGTAACGCTCTCCAGAATCGGGCAGAATAACCACAATGGTTTTTCCCGAAAATTCAGGACGCTTGGCAAGCCGCGCCGCTACCGCCACCGCCGCGCCAGAAGAAATTCCGGAGAGAATTCCTTCCTCCTTCGCCAGACGCCGCGCGTACAGGATCGAGTCCTCATTGCTGACCTGCTCAATATCATCCACCAGCGATAAATCCAGCGTGTCCGGCACAAACCCCGCGCCAATTCCCTGGATTTTGTGCGGGCCAGGCTTTAGCGCCTCTCCCGCCTTTTTCTGCGTCAGCACCGGGCTAGAAGCGGGTTCTACCGCGACCGCGCGAATGTTTTTGCCTTTCGTGCGTTTGATATAGCGCGCAACCCCGGTAATTGTGCCGCCCGTGCCCACGCCAGAGACGAATACATCTACTTCGCCATTGGTGTCTTCCCAAACTTCCGGGCCGGTCGTGGTTTCATGAATCGCTGGATTGGCAGGATTCTTGAATTGTTGCAGCAAAACATATTTTGGATCGGAGGCGGCGATTTCTTCCGCCTTGGCCACCGCGCCCGCCATGCCCTTCGCTCCTTCCGTGAGCACCAGCTTCGCGCCGAATGCCACCAGCAGCTTGCGGCGTTCCAGGCTCATGGTTTCCGGCATGGTGAGCGTCAGCGGAATGCCTTTGGAAGCCGCCACAAAGGCCAGCGCGATCCCGGTATTCCCGGAAGTCGGCTCTACCAATTCCTTGCCCGCGGTCAGAAGTCCGCGTTTTTCCGCGTCCTCAACCAGAGCCGCGCCGATACGGTCTTTGACGGAATAGGCAGGATTGCGCCCCTCAATTTTGGCCAGAACGGTCGCGTTCGCGCCGTCCAAAATGCGGTTCAGGCGAATCAAAGGGGTGCGCCCAATAGATTGGGCATTATGCGCGAATGAAGTCATGCGGGTCTCCTTGAAGAAAAATGAGTGATAAAAATCTGCGCCATCGGATTCAACTTTAACGGTATATGCGTCTATATGCTAAATATCTTTTAGTTATATATTTGTAAGCGCGCGGAAGTCGGCTCCGGGAAATTTTTCACGACCTCCATCGCGCGGCGTTCGGAGTGCGGGATGCATAAAAAGACGCTCTTCACGTATAATCGCAGCGCGGCGCTGGAAACACTGAAAAACAGGACGGAGCTTGAGCAAATGGGTATTTTCGACCGCTTGACACGAATGATGGGCGCTGGAGACGATAAAGTCTCCCGGGAAGAGCGCGCGCGAGAGCAGCTCCTGGCGCACGTCGTTGAGATGACCGACCGGCGTCTGGCGGGACTTTCCGACTACGGGGAAAAACTTTTTCCCGCCATCGAGTTTGCCCGACTTTATTACGAAGAAATTCTCTCGACGCTGCCAGACAACATCACGCTGGACGGCAGCCACAAACTGCTGGTAGAGATTTTTCCGCAGCCGGAAGACCGATGTATTTGTCTTGGCCGCTCGCTGGCAGTCAAACATGAACTGCCGCATCACCGGGAGCGGCATCGCAGCCGTGTTTACGCGCTTTTGGGTATGCGCCAGAAAGAAGTGTCCGGAGGCGGAAAACAATTTGTTGATCATACTTTGCGCAGTTTGCGCCATAGCCCGAACGCCGTGCGCCGCGCTTTGATGGACGCCGCTTTTGACAGCCTCCTGCAGAATTTCGCCAACCAAAACCTGCATTACGAGAAAAAGCTGGAACAGGCGCTCCTCTATGAAAAAATGCTGCAGGAGGCGCGCTTGCCCTCGCAGCAGAAGGAAGCCGTTTCGCCCCCAGAAACAGAGCGCGCGCCCTCTGTCCGCGCGCTTCCTCCGATTTTCCGGGACGCTCCAGAAAAAGTTTTGGACAATCTGGTGGAATGCCTGTACAACCCGTCGGAGCGGTTGCAACTGGAGCGCGAAGAAGGCTATTTGCTGAGTGTGCCTGATGAGGAAAGCCATGTTTTGCCGCTCATGAAAACGCAGGACCGACGGCAATGGTATGTGTGCATTGTTGGCTTTCCGGTAAAAATGGCGGAAGCGGCGCTGGCCAAGGAAGCGCATAACCACCGCTTCATTCTGATTTGATTTTTCCTGAAATATGCGCTTGCAGCTTGACGCGCTACCGGAAAGCCAGCGGTTTACCCGTTATGGCGAAGGTTGCGTTTTTTGGGGGGAAATCCGCCTTGCGACTCCCGTGTTTGTCGGCGCTTCCAGCCTAGCTCTGGATTGGAGACCGCCTTTCACTTTTTCCGAATGGGCGGCGGGAGAATTTTTGGAACTGGCGGAACGCGCGGAAAGCGTCGGCGCGGAAATTTTGCTGATTGGCGTCGGGAATACCCAGCGCTTTCCCCGCGCGGATTGGCTCAGTCCGTTTTTTGCGCGGCAGATCGGCGTGGAAACGATGATTACCCGCGCGGCTTGTCAGACGTATAACCTTTTAGCCGGGGAAGGTCGGGCGGTCGCCGCCGCGCTTTTGCTGGAATGAAGCGCTACACTTTGTTTACCGGAAGAATTTCTGTGTCTTTCAGATGACGCGCCAGATATAACCCTTGCGCCAGCGCAAAAAGAAGCATTAAGCCTATTCCGCCGACTAGCTTGAAATTTACCCAGGTTTCCGTTGCGTAGTGAAAGGCTACCCATAGATTCAGACCGCCCATACCCATAAAAAAAGCGATCCACGCGCAATTAAGACGATTCCAGACCGAGGCGGGCAGGGCGTTCTCCCCTATTTGTTTGGCCAGCATCAGGCGTATGGCGTTGCGCCTAAAAAGAGCCGCGACTCCCATGCCTCCCGCAAACGCCCAGTACAGCAGCGTCGGCTTCCATTTGATAAAAGTTTCATCCCGCAGGGCAAGCGTCAGACCACCCAGGGCGACAATCAGTACAAGGCTTGTCCAGAGCATTTTACTGACCGCGCCATGCTTCAGGCGCGTGTAGAGAATTTGCAGGATTGTCGCCAGAATAACGACCAGGGTCGCGGCGAGAATCGGCGCTTGTTTTGGCGGAAAATCTCCCAGCCAGGGGGAAAGCCATGCGACGGCCATTTCTGGCTGCTGCTGCGCATACTTAAAAGCGGCGAAAAACAGGATGACGGGGAAAAGATCAAACAAAAATTGCATAGCGGTTAGAGAAGAATTTGTATAGAATCGTAATGATTACATACTTTCCGGCGCAATGAAATGACGCTTCATTCTTTTTATGGTTCGCTACGCGGTTGTTTGTTTTTCGGCCCCGGTGGTTCTTCAGAGACGCATTTTAAAAATTATCGTCCGGACATTGACGGACTGCGCGCCATCGCTGTTCTTTCTGTCGTCGGCTATCATTTTTTCCCGGATTTTGTCAAAGGCGGGTTTGTCGGCGTTGATATTTTCTTTGTTATTTCCGGATTTTTAATCGGCGGTATTTTGCTGGACGCTTTGAACAAAGGCACGTTTAGCATCAGTGATTTTTACGCGCGCAGAATTTTGCGGATTTTCCCGGCATTGATTGTGGTTTTAACCGTGACGCTTTTTTTCGGATGGTTTGCGTTATTAAGAGGAGAATTTGAAAATCTGGGCAAACATACTGTGGGTGGCGCGGGGTTTGTCGCAAATTTAATGTTCTGGAAAGAGTCCGGTTATTTTGATACTGCCTCTGAGAGAAAAGAACTGCTTCATTTATGGAGTTTGGGCGTTGAGGAGCAATTTTATATATTCTTCCCGATTTTTCTGTTTGGGGTATGGAAGAAACAGTTGCGCTTGGTCACTTTTATAACGATGATTTTTTTAGTTTCTTTTTTCTGGAATATCGCTATTTATAAAAAAGATACGGCGTCTGATTTTTATTTACCGGTGACGCGCTTTTGGGAATTACTGGCTGGAGTTTTGCTGGTCCTATGGGAACGGCGTAACATACGTTCCTCTGGATCGGGTGGACAAAAACCATGCCAGAATTGCATGTACTATAAGAAAAATAACGGGCGGGTTTCGGAGGCTTGTTTTCAGGGGTGAAACGCAGCTTATCGGGGAGGAAGCGTCGACCGGAAGCGGAATATTTCGGACTCTTGTTTCTTTCATCGAAGTTTTGCTGGTTATCGCCGCGCTCCTTACGACGCGGATGAAGAATTTTCCCGGTGTGCAAGCGCCGCCTCCTGTGCTGGGCGCGGTTTTCCTGATTGCGGCGGGACGTCGGGCATGGGCCAACCGGATATTCCTTTCCTGGAAGCCCATCGTATGGATTGGGCTGATCAGCTATCCGCTGTATTTATGGCATTGGCCGCTCCTTGTCTATGCGCGGGTATTGGTGACCGGAATGCCATCGGGAACATTTCGCGCCGTGTTGCTGGCCGCTGCGATGATTCTGGCGGCGCTGACCTATTTGCTGCTCGAAAAGCCTATCCGTTTCGGAAAAGGCGGGCGTAAAGGCAAGATTGCGGCGCTTTGCGCGGGTATGCTTCTGCTGGCTGCGCTTGGCGGAGAAATATGGCATTACAAAGGGGTTGAAAATCGCTGGGTCGTGCGCGAATACGAGAGAGGAAACCGTGAATTAGACGGTAAAGCGTATGACAGGATAAAAGAAGTGCGCGATCCTATGGCGTGGCTGATGAAGTCCGATCATCCTGCCGTCTTTAAGGCACGTTACGGGTGGCGCGACACGTTTCCGAAAGACGATCCGAATCTCGCGCTGTTGTCCGATGTAAAAGGAAAGCATACGACCGTACTTTTGGGAGATAGCCACGCGATGGCCGCCTATCCCGCCGTCTCCGATTATAACGCGCGTATCGGAGTCAATACGATCTATATGGGGCATACCTGGAATTTTTATGCAGAAGATGGCCCCAGTTATATACCGGGGTTGAGGGATTTTTATTTTGATATTATCAGAAATGATTTAAGTATCCACAAGGTTTTTATACTAAATTTTTTCACTAAAAGGAACCGAGAGTTTAAAATCACAAGGGGAAGTATGTTTTCACAGGATGAAATTGACGCGCTTCGGAGACCGGGGCTAAAAATATATTTGGTTGCTGATAATATAATGCTTCCTGGCGAAAAGATGAAAAACGATCATATATTAGAGGAATTGCGGTTTGCGCTGGGTATTCGTCACCCCCTTTACATGAGTTTTATGGGGCGCATGGAAGGGGTTGATAATTTTCTTCATGTTCCTCGCGCGAAAGCGACCAATGGGTATCAGATTTATTTGAATGCCTTGCGCTCCACGAAAGGGGCGACCGTGATCGAGGGAGCCGTGGACGCTTTCTGCACGGAGAAAGAATGTCCGTTTTTTGATGAGAATGGCTTTCCTTTATATTATGACAGAGATCATATTACCCCTTACACGGGAGGAAAGCGCCTGGTAGAAAAAGTTCTGAAACCTTATTTGAATGAATAGGGCTTTCTGAATTTGGCGTACAGAGTTTATGCTTCACTCAGAGACGATGAACTCCATAGGCTTGAGAGGCGACAGCGGGAAGCCAGGCAGAAAGTTTTCCGCAGCCAGGAAGCAACAAATCCGGCGGGGCGATTTCCGCAAGCGGCAAGAGCGCGAAAGCGCGCAAATGCAAACGCGGGTGCGGCAGAATAATCGCGGGGTATGCATCAGGCTGATATAGCCGCGTTTCGCCATAAAGCAAAAGATCAAGGTCCAAAACGCGAGGGGCGTCGGAATAAGAACGAACCCGCCCATATTCGTTTTCCCGCGCCAATAGCAAAGCCAGCAAATCACGCGGCGGCAACGCCGTGGAAATGGCCGCGACCGCGTTGATGAAATCCGGTTGCGCCAAAAAACCAACAGGCGCGGTGCGATACAGGGAAGAGGCGCGCAACAGCCGAGACCGAGGGAGCGCGTCCAGAGCGAGAATGCTTTCTTCTACCGTGCGGCGCGGATCGCCCAAGTTCGCGCCCAGAGCGATATAGGCGGTAACGACGTCCGTCATGAAAAGAGGATCGCGCCGACTCCCGCGCTCACGAGCAATCCGGTGTGGAAATCCGGGAGTCCGGAAGAAGAGTTACGGCATTTTGGGCGCGAGATTCAGCAGATTTTCTGGGACGCCGCCGCCGTTTCTTCGCTCCGCCTTCGGCGGGTTTTACAAGCATTTGCGCGCGTTCCTCTGGGTCTGCGTCCCGGAAAGTTTCCCACCATGCAAAAAGCTCTTGCGGCGCGTCATCCGCTTCTGTCCGCAAATAAAGAAAATCATGGGCGGCGCGAAAGCGCGGATGTTCCAGCAAGGCATAAGGACGCTTGCCTGAACGCTGGGTAAAGCGCAGCTGCAAAAGCCAGATCTCTTTGATGTCGCCCGCAACGCGGCGGGTAATGGCCAGCTTTTCGCCCTGCGCCTGCAAAACTTCCTCCATCGCCAGATGAAGCGCGGAAAAGGAAGATTCGCCCTCGGTTTCCTTTTTTTTCCAGATTGCGGTTGTTTTATGCCAAAGCAGGGCGGCAAACAAAAAGGCTGGCGACGTAGTTTTTCCCGCGCGCGCGCGTTGATCCGTGCTATCTAAAGCGCAAAAAATGAATTTTTCCCCTTGAGGGTCCTCCAGCGCGAGGTCAAGCAAGGGCAAAATACCGCGATGCAGCCCCTCTGAACGCAGCGCTTTCAGGCAGTGCGCGGCGTACCCGGAGGTCAAAATCTTGAGCGTTTCATCAAAAAGACGGGCGGGCGGGACGTTTTCGAGCAAAGAAGCCATTTCTCGGATAGGACGCCGCGCATCCGGCTCAATAGAAAGCCCTAACTTGGCCGACAGGCGCATCGCGCGCAACATGCGCACCGGATCCTCCCGGTAGCGCGTTTTGGGATCGCCAATCACGCGCAGCGTTTTTTGCCGCAGGTCAGAAAAGCCATGGTGATAGTCCAGAATCCGTTCGCTTGCGGGATCAAAATACAGCGCGTTGACTGTGAAATCCCGGCGCGCGGCGTCTTCCGCCTGCGTGCCGAACATATTGTCGCGTAAAACTCGCCCATGCGCGTCCGTCTTGCTTTTCCCGTCAGGTTGACCGCGAAAAGTTGTAATTTCGACAATTTCCTGCCCCATATAGGCATGGACAATCTGAAAACGCCGACCAATTAAACGAGAACGTTTCAGGCAGCGGCGAACTTCCTCTGGCGTGGCGTCCGTGGCAACGTCAAAATCCTTGGGGCGCAACCCGTTTAAAAGATCACGCACCGCGCCGCCCACAATATAGGCTTGATAACCTTTTTGCTGGAGCGTTTCGCATACCCGGCGGCTCCCGGGACTAAACTGCTCCCGGTGAAGCCCGTGCCGTTCCCGCGCGATGACTGCCGGTTCCGCGCGCTGAACCTTTGCGTTCGGCGGCAGGGGGAGACGCAAAATTCGGCGGATAATCCTGCGAATCATAAGGAGACAGGAAAAACGCAGTCAGAGGCACAGAACATAAAAAAGCAAAGCGCGAAAATCAGAGTTTGAAGGTAAAACGCATTTTGACGCCGACTACCTCAATTTCATCCCCTTCTTCCAGCCGATAGGCAGTTTCCAGGAGCGGGCGTTGGTTGACCAGCGGACGACTCGCTCCTTCGACATGAGAAAGATAGAAATTGTAGCCTTCGCGGCGAATCGCGGCGATTTGCCCGCCCATTTTTCCCAGCAAGGTATGCTCTTTGGTGAGCGGCAGCTCTTTATTTTTGTTGCTGCCATTCATGATTTTCAAGACCGCGCGCAAAGTAATGGGCGGTAAATCCTGCGGAATCGAAAAAGGCGCGGAGACTTGCTGCGGCGTGGAGGATGTTCCTAGGTCGCGTTGGGATTGCAGCATCTCCTGCGGAGAAAAAGCCACAGTCTCCACGCAACTGCTTTCCGTGCCGACGTTGGAACTCATGCCATAATTATTTTCAAATTGCGTGGCCGTGCCAATGTTAGTGGTGACGCCGGAATAGTTAGAGGTGCTTACCGCCATTTCAATCCGCCTTTCCTCGGCGCTGGTTTCTTCCGGGGAAGCGGTTGCCAGATATTTGATTTTGTATTTTCCCATGCCGATTTCGTCGTTATCATGCAAGACGCATTTCTTGATATTGTGCCCATTGACTTGCGTGCCATTGGTGCTGTTCAAATCTTCAAGAAAAGAATCTTTCAGAATCGTAACAATAGCGGCATGTTCTCCAGAAATGGCAAGGTTGTTGATCTGAATGTCATTGGCGGCGCGTCGGCCAATCGTGATGCGCGGCTTGTTGAGATAGAACTCCTTGAGCACCAGCCCATCCATGGAGAGTATCAGTTTTGCCATTTTAAAATGTCCTCGCGCGGCGCGGCTTACGCCTAATTTTATGGAATTTCCGTTGTGTCTGGTTCTCAACGCGCGCCAGAATAACGGAAACGTTATCTTCACCGCCCTGAATATTGGCAGCGTCAATCAGCGCGCTCGCAATCTCCGGCAAATAGGCATTTTGGCGCAGAACGCGCGCGATTTCCGCTGCTTCTAGCATTTCATGCAGACCATCAGACGAAAAGAGATAGAGATCACCAAGACGTATATCATACCTGTTGATTGTCGGTTGGGCTACGCCCTCAACGCCCATGGCGCGGACCAAGATGTTCCGAAAGGGGAAAAAGCGCGCATCCTCCAGCGTGAGCAGCCCCTGATCCAGAGATTCCTGCACGAGAGAATGATCGCGGGTGAGTTGCGTCAGGCGGTTATCGCGCCAAAGATAGCAGCGAGAATCTCCAACGTGCGCAAGCCAAAGGCTTTCAGTTATAAAAATTCCCGCGACCAGCGTGCTGCCCATGCCTTTCAAAGCGGGGTTCTTCATGGAAACCTTGCGTATTTCCTGATGCGCGGCCTCAATGTGCAAGGCCAGAGTCGTTTCCACGCCAGACTTGCGAAAATCCGCGCGAGCGAGCGAAGCGGAAAGCTGCTCAATCAGCAGATTGGCCGCGACCGCGCCGCCTTGATGTCCGCCCATGCCGTCGGCCAGAATCGCCAAACCCTTGCCCGCATCGCAAAACACAGCGTCTTCGTTGTGCGCGCGCACACGGCCTGTGTCTGAACGCGCGGTCATGGACAGGGGGAGGAGGGCGCTCTGAGACATATTTTTTTGGGATAGGGCTTGCGAATCAATAGGTTTTCGGCACACACTTCATATCTTAATGATAAATCACTCTGGCAACGCTAGCATAAAACAGGCAGATTCATGGCAAAAACAATCAAAGTGATGATCGTCGACGATTCCATTCTCGTGCGCCAGGTGCTTTCGAGAATGCTGGCGTCCGACCCCTCGATTACGGTAATTGGCACGGCATGCGATCCCATAGACGCGCGAAACAAGATGGAGCGCGAGTGGCCGGATGTGCTGGTGCTTGATATCGAAATGCCGCGCATGGACGGCATTTCCTTTCTGACGCAGATTATGCGCGATCATCCTACTCCGACCATCATTTGCTCCAGTCTTGCAGAAAAAGGCGGCCAGATATCGCTGGACGCGCTGGCGGCGGGAGCGGTGTCCGTCATCAGCAAGCCAAAATCGGGCGTAAAACAGTTTTTGGAAGATTTGGCGGTTGATTTGTGTCAGTCTGTTCACGCGGCCGCATCGGCCAATCTTAAGGCGCTTTTGCCCAAAGAGTCTGGCGGGGGCGCTACGCAATCCTTCGTCGCCGCAAAACGCGCGGTATTGCCGCCAGTTCTCGCGCCCAACCGGCCAAAATTTACGGCGGACGTCATGCTGCCGCTGCTGCGGAACGCACCAATTCTGCGCGCGGGCGAGCGCTTTGTCGCCATTGGGACTTCCACGGGGGGGACGCAGGCATTGGAAGCTGTGCTGACCCGGCTGCCGGAAGATACGCTGGGGCTTGTAGTCGTGCAGCATATGCCGGAAAACTTTACTGGCATGTTTACGCAGCGGCTGGACGGGCAGTGCAAGATTCAGGTACGCGAGGCGCGCGACGGTGACCGCGTGCAGCGGGGAGTCGCGCTGATCGCGCCCGGCGGCAAGCATATGATGGTCAAACGCGCGGGAGCGCAATATAAAGTGGAGATTCGCGGCGGCCCGCCCGTTAGTCGTCATACGCCGTCGGTGGACGTGCTATTCCGCTCGGTGGCCAATGCCGCGGGGCCGAACGCTCTGGGCGTGATTATGACCGGCATGGGAGACGACGGCGCGGTTGGGCTGAAGGAAATGCACGAAGTCGGCGCGTCTACGATCGCGCAGGACGAGGCGACCTGCGTAGTTTTCGGTATGCCGAAAGAGGCCATTAAATTGGGCGCGGCGGATGATGTTCTGCCATTGGATAAAATTCCCGAAGCCATTGTCGGCTATACCCGAAACCCTAAATAATCCTTTTGCCGCCGCAGAACAACATCCTCAGGCGTGTCGTTCTCATGGCGCGGAAAATTCCAGGCGGAGCAGACGCCACGCGCCGTTTTGCTGAATCCAGCCCAGGCGTACCTGATAGCGGTTCGCGTTTTCAGGAATCAATCCGTCCGCGCCGATCAGCAGAATTTCGCCTTCGCTGATCGCGCGATCTGGCGTTCCGGGCGAGAGCCGATTTTCCAGCCGCAACGTCATAACGCGAATATTTTTGTGTCGGGAGAACGCGGCAAACAATACCCGCTTTGCCCAGTCACGGTTTTCATCTGGCGCGCGCGCGGCAAAATCCGCATGCAGGAGACCGAGAACTTGCGCCGTATCTTTTTCCGCAATGCCGCGCTGCAAAGTATCCGTTGCCTTATCAAGGGCGGACAGGGCGTCGTCTTTTCGGGCGCAGGCGGCGCAAAGCAAAGCGCAAATAAAAAATAAACAGAGAAACCCCGGTAAGCGTCCTGTTTGCCGATCATGGCATGCCAAAAACTGTCCCATTTTTGCCGCTCCTGAAAGTGTTTCAAAAATAAAGCTATTTTGGTGGAATGACAAAGGCTTACATTCGTACGCAATACAAATGTAACATTTGCGCAACGTTCTTTTTTTAATCGTAAATAAAATTTGGTTATACTGCGCCGCATTGAGTTTTCAGGGTTCTTCTTCTTGTTTTCATTCCGTTCTTCCTTGTCGCGGAATTGTACTGTCTTTTTGATTTTATCCGCGCTTTCGGGCTTGATTCATGCCGCGCCCGATCCTTTTTCCGTGGAAGACGGTATCGCCGCGCCTTGTCCTTTGCCCGGCGCGCCCTTTATTCCGCCCGCCGCGCCGCTTACTCTTCCAGAGGTCATTGATCTTGCGCTTTGTCATAATCCGAAGACTCGATCCGCTTGGGCAAACGCGAAAATTGAGGCCAACCTGCTAGGACAAGCGCAGGCCGCCTATTTACCCAGCTTGGACGGTCAACTGGAAAGCAGCCGGAAAAAAACGCGCTATAACCACGATCCTGCCAGTACAGACCGGCAAAAAACAGCGTCGCTTTCTCTTTCCTGGCTCTTGCTTGATTTTGGCGGGCGCTCGGCGAACATGGACTATCAGCGGCAGCTTTTAAGCGCCGCTCTCGCGGAACAGGAAACCGCGCGGCAGACGGTTTTTCTGGAAACCTTAAATGCTTTTTATCAGGTACATGCCCATATTGCCGCCGTGGAAGCGGCAAAAGCGTCTGAGGCGGCGGCAGAGCGCAGTTTTCGCACGGCCAGCGGACGGTATCAGGCGGGGGTTGCCACGCCGGTTGAGCAGCTCCAGGCGGAAACCGCTTTTTCTCAAGCGGTTTTGAGCCGTATCAAAAGCGAGGGAGAGCTGGCGAACGCGCGCGGCGCGCTAGCCTACGCGCTGGGTTTGGACGCGCACGTCTTGATTCCGCTTATCAATCCCGGCGTTTTGCCGGCGCTGGCCGAAGCCCAGGATTTCACAAATCAGATTGAAGAATTGATTGCGCGGGCGATTGCCAATCGCCCGGACATTGCCGCTTCCGAAGCGCGCTATCGCGCCGCCGAAGCGGCAACGCGCGCCGCTCGTTCACAGGGTTTGCCCACCCTCTCTTTTTCTGCTTTCGCCAACCGGCAAGAGGGGCATGCTACAGACAGCCGCAGCGGCAGCCTTGGCCTTACTCTCAGAGTTCCGCTCTTCAGCGGTTTTGCCGACAGTTACCGCATACGCGCGGCAGAAGCGCGCCTGGAGCAAAGCGGAGTCGCGCGCGAGCAACTTTTGCGGGACGTCAGCCTGGATGTTTGGCGATCCGCCCAGGAGCTGCGCGTTACGACGCAAAGCCTTGCAACGACGCTCAATCTTTTTGCTTCCGCTGAGGCGGCGGAAGCAATGGCGCTGGGGCGTTATCAATCTGGAGTCGGCACGATTCTGGATGTGCTCAACGCGCAAAGCGCTCTGGCAGACGCCAGAATGCAGCGCATTTCCGCTGCCTATAATTGGCGCATGCACCGCGCCGCGCTTGCCCGCGCCCTGGGTACTCTGGGAAAACCACTGTTGGATGAACTGCTTGATACGCCATGAAAAAAATATCCAGAAAATCCCTATGGCTAACCGTCGTCGTTCTCGGCTTGTGCGCGCTCGTTTTTTTTGTTTGGCGCGGCCAGGGGGATGCGCGTTCGCCAGAAGCGCGTTATCAATTTACCGCAATCACGGAAGGATCGCTGCGGCAGGGTGTTTCCGCCAACGGGACCTTGAATCCGGTCACGCTGGTCAATGTCGGAACGCAAGTCTCTGGAAGCGTTAAAACTTTATATGCGGATTTCAATGACAAAGTCGAGAAAGATCAGATTTTGGCCGAATTGGACGACGCGATGCTTTCTGCGCAAGCGCGGCAGAGCGAGGCCAATCTTATCAGCGCGCGCGCCTCGCTTGATCTCGCGCGCGCCAACGAAGATCGGATGCGTACGCTTTTTGGACAAAATTACGTCTCCAAACAAGAGATGGATCAGTCCGTGCAGGTTTTGAAAAGCGCCGAGGCGCAAGTAAGACAGGCGACCGCGCAATTTGACAAAGATAAAGCCAATCTGGGTTTTGCGGTGATCCGTTCGCCGGTCTCAGGCGTGGTTGTTGACCGGCAGGTGGACGTAGGGCAGACAGTCGCAGCGAGTTTTCAGACTCCTACGCTTTTCAAAATCGCGCAGGATTTGTCCAAGATGCAGATTGATTCCGCCTTCGCGGAAGCGGACGTCGGCAGCATCAAGGTTGGACAATCGGCGCGCTTTACTGTGGATGCTTTTCCTAACCGCAGCTTCGCGGGGCGTGTGCGGCAGGTACGCCTGAATCCTACGACGACCTCCAATGTTGTTACGTACAATGTCGTGGTTGCCGTGGATAATCCGGATCAGATTTTATTGCCCGGCATGACCGCTTACGTCAATATTGTGGTGGCGGAACGCCAAAAGGCGCTTCTGATTCCCAATGCCGCGTTGCGCTTTAAGCCGCCTGCCGAGGCAGGGGAAAAGCAGCAGGGCGGTTTCCTGACTTCGTTACAGGCAGGGTTGCGGCGTCCGCCGGGCATGGGAGTTCCCCGCGGGCGCTCCGGCGCGGCAGGCGGTTCAGGCGCAAAACCGCAGGAAGGCGAGGGAATGAAAGGGCAGGCGTATGTGCTGCGCGACGGGCAGCTGGCTCCCGTGCCGCTTGTCCTTGGAATTACCGATAACCGCTTTACGGAGATTGTCGGCGGCGCGCTGAAAGCGGGCGATAGGGTGATTACCGGCGAGGCAGGGGTTGCCGCGTCCTCATCAAGCGGCGGCGGTATGCGTTTTCGGCCTTTTTAATTCGTACCGGAAATTTTGTCCGCCTCCATGCGCGATACGCTCCTTTGCATCCGCCGCCTTTACAAGGAATATCCGACGCCCGCCGGTGCGTTTCCGGCATTAAAGGATGTGAATCTTTCCATTGGCGCGGGGGAATTTGTCGCCATCATGGGGCCTTCCGGATCCGGGAAATCAACTTTCATGAATATTCTGGGCTGTTTGGACCGCCCGACTTCTGGAGTTTACGAAATTAAGGGGCAGAATGTTTCCGTCCTTTCCAAGGACGAGACCGCGCGTCTGCGCGGGGATTTGTTAGGCTTTGTGTTCCAGGGATTTAATTTGTTGCCGCGCATGAGCCTGGAGGACAATGTCGCCTTACCGCTTATTTACGCGGACGTCAAAAAAGAAGAGCGCCGCAGCCGTGCGCGGGAGTTGCTTTGCAAGGTGGGGCTTCAGCAATACACGCACTCCCGCCCCAACCAAATTTCCGGGGGGCAGCAGCAGCGGGTTGCCATTGCTCGCGCGCTCGTGAATCGTCCGCGTCTGCTTCTGGCTGACGAGCCTACCGGGAATTTGGATACCCATACCAGCGAGGAAATTATGACGCTCTTTACCGGCTTGAATCGAGAGGGCATTACGATTGTGCTGGTGACGCATGAGCCGGATATTGCCCGTTATGCCGGACGGCAAGTGCATTTTCGTGATGGCGCGATTGTCCGCGATGAGCCAACTCAGGAAAATTCTGGCCGCAATGACCCGGAGGAGGCGATTTGATGCTTTTGCGCGGCATGTTTCATGAGGCGTCAAATGCCATCAGCGCCAATCGTTTGCGCACGCTGCTCACCATGCTGGGCATGGTCATTGGCGTCGGCGCGGTCGTGCTGATGATTTCCATTGGTCAGGGAGCGCAATTCGCGGTTAAGCAGAGCATCGACTCTATCGGCAGCAATCTTTTTATCGTTATGTCGGGCGGCGCGACAACGGGAGGCGTGCGCACCGGAATGGGCAACGCGCCCACGCTTACGCTTGCCGACGCCGCCGCAATCCGCGAATTGCCGGGCATTGTCGCGGTTGCGCCCCTGCATATGGGCGCGGCGCAAATTGTCTACGGAGCGCAAAACTGGAATACCAGCGTCTATGGCTCTACGCCTGATTTTCACGAGGTTCGTTCCTGGCCGGTTGCTTCAGGCGTTTCTTTCACAGATTCAGATTTGCGCTCGGCTTCCCGTGTCGCCTTGATTGGTCAGAGCGTTGCCGAAAATCTTTTTCCGAATGAAGACCCGGTTGGCAAAACCCTGCGTATCCGCCAATCCCCCTATCAAATTCTCGGTGTGCTGGCCGCCAAAGGGCAAAGCCCGGATGGGCAGGATCAAGATGACTCCGTGATGATTCCCATCACGACCGCACAGCGAAAGCTGTTTGGCTCGCCTTTTCCTGGAACAGTGCGTTTTGTCGGCGTTAAGGCTGAAAGCGCGGAAGCCATGCCGAAGCTGGAAGCGGATATTAACGCCTTGCTTGCGCAGCGGCACCGCATCCGTGAAGGGCAAGAAAACGATTTCACCGTAAAAAATCTTTCGGATATTGTAGAAATCGCGGTTGAAACGACGCGGGTCATGTCTTTGCTGCTGGGGGCGATTGCCTCTATCTCCCTGATTGTCGGCGGAATCGGCATTATGAATATCATGTTGGTCTCTGTTACCGAGCGTACCCGCGAAATCGGCATCCGCATGGCGATTGGCGCGCGCGAGCAGGATGTTCTCATGCAGTTTTTGCTGGAAGCCATTCTGATTTCTGCGGTGGGCTGCTTGATTGGCCTGGTTTTGGGGATAGGCGGCGCGATGGCCGCGAATATGCTGGCGGGAGTTCCGGTAGTCATTTCTGGCGGGACGGTTCTGATTGCTTTTGGCGTGGCGGCTGCGACGGGTATTTTTTTTGGGTTTTACCCGGCGCGCAAAGCCGCCCGCCTTGATCCGATTGAAGCGTTGCGCTATCAGTAAGCCGTCCGCCGGGTAAGCGGCGAACGGAAGAGGGAAGAGGGGTTAGGCCTCTACAGGCCGGATTTTCCCGGCGGCCAGCTTTGCGCGCGCGCGCGCTTCTTTTGTAGTAGCGCCTGTGGCTACGGCAACTCCCATGCGCCGTTTTTTGAAACTCTCCGGCTTCCCGAAAAGGCGTACGTCGCTGTTTGGCACGCAAAGCGCCTCAGCCACGCCTTCATAAGCGACGCCGCGCGCGTCTAGCCCGCCGTAAATTACCGCCGACGCTCCCGGCGCGCGCGAAGACGTATCTACCGGCAGCCCCAAAATGGCGCGGGCATGCAGTTCAAACTCGGACAAACGCTGCGAGGCCAGCGTTACCAGACCCGTATCGTGTGGGCGCGGGCTGACCTCGGAAAACCAAACCTCATCTCCGCGCACAAACATTTCCACTCCGAAAATTCCGCGCCCTCCCAAATTTCCGGTGACCGCCCCGGCAATGGCGCGCGCTTTTTTCAGAGCGGCAGAACTCATCTCCTGCGGCTGCCAGGATTCCACATAGTCGCCATTGATCTGCACATGACCGATTGGCTCGCAAAAATATGTTTCTACCGCGCCCGCCGCGCCTATGGCGCGCACTGTCAGCAGGGTAATTTCATATTCAAAATCAATGAAGCCCTCAACGATGACCCGCCCTTTGGCCACACGTCCGGACTGCATGGCGTAATCCCATGCGCGCGCCGTATCCGCCGCGCTGCGCAAAAGCGACTGCCCTTTGCCTGATGAGGACATCGTTGGTTTGACAAGACAGGGATAGCCAATGCCGGAATCAATTGCGCGCGCAAGCTCCTCAAGCGAACTGGCAAAAGCATAGGGCGAAGTGGGTAACCCCAGCGTTTCTGCGGCCAGACAGCGGATGCCTTCCCGATCCATTGTAAGCATGGCCGCGCGCGCTGTCGGAATGATCTCGGTGAAACCTTCGCGCTCAAGATCAAGCAGCAGTTCTGTGGCGATGGCTTCAATTTCAGGCACGACAAGCTGCGGGCGCTCCCGTTCAATTATTTTTCGCAGCGCGTCTGCGTCGGTCATGGAAACCACGTGCGCGCGATGCGCCACTTGCATTCCCGGCGCGTCGGCGTAGCGATCGACGGCAATGGTTTCAACGCCAAGGCGTTGCAGGGCGATGAGAACTTCTTTTCCCAATTCACCCGCGCCAAGAAGCATCACGCGCGTAGCCGACGGGGAAAGCGGCGTTCCAATCCGGCGCGGAGAGAGTGAGCCTTTGGAAGAAATTGTGTCGGACATGCGCGTTCTCCAAAAAAATTATCGCCGAAAGAACTGAATGGAATGCTCTTTTTACGTATTGGATGCTGGAGTGGTTTCGGTTTTGGGCAGGACAGGAGCGGAGGGAACGTTTTTGCGGTGAAGATATAGAAGCAGAGTATATAAACGGCGGCTGTCCGCGCGCAGCACCTGAAAATGAAATCCCTC
Source organism: Zoogloeaceae bacterium (assembly GCA_031256795.1). GTDB lineage: Bacteria > Pseudomonadota > Gammaproteobacteria > Burkholderiales > Rhodocyclaceae > Azovibrio. The sequence continues at coordinate 18,595 of JAIRPW010000043.1, forward strand.
CATTTCAATTTGCTCGTTGCGTCTCGGAACCCGCCCAAGATAACGCAGAATCAAGCCCCCGATGGTGTCGCAGTCCTTGTCGGAAAACGCGGCGCCTTCCGCGCGGAACATCGCGTTGAAATCCGCAATTTCGGTGCGCGCCTTGATTCGGTAGTGTCCCGCGCTGTCTTTTCTGATGTTGTCATGCGTTTCGTCAAAGTCGTATTCATCCTCAATATCGCCGACGATCTGCTCCAATACATCCTCAATCGTAACCAATCCCGCTACGCCGCCATATTCATTCACCACAATGGCCATATGGTTGCGCGAAACGCGGAATTCGCGCAGCAGAACGTTAAGCCGCTTGGATTCTGGGATAAATACCGCCGGACGCAGCCAATCGCGCAGGTTGAATTCTTTTTCTACACCCAGGCGCAGAAGGTCCTTGGCAAGCAGAATGCCTTGCACGTTGTCCCGGTCGCCGTCTACTACGGGAAAACGCGAATGCGCCGCCGCAATGACGAGCGGTAGAATTTCGGCAGGCGACGCGTCAACGGAAATAACGTCCATTTCCGCGCGAGGAACCAGCACCTCCGCAACCCTGGTTTCCGACGCTGCCAGCGCTCCCTCGATGATAGAAAGCGCGTCCGCGTCCATCAGGTTTTTCTCAAAAGCGCCATGCAGAAGCATAAGCAGCTGCTCCCGGTCTTCGGGTTCCCGTAGCAAAAGAGAAGAAAGGCGTTCAAAAAATCCAGGCGCGCTCATGATGTGTCCGTCAAAACAAAATCATTCGGGGGAAAAATAGGGGTCCGGAAATCCCATGTCAATCAGTAGAGTGCGTTCTCGCGCCTCCATCTGTTCGGCCTCTTCCGGCGTTTCGTGATCAAATCCTTGCAGATGCAGCATTCCGTGCAGGGTTAGATGCGCGTAATGCGCCGCAAGCGTTTTTTTTTGCTCAGCGGCTTCCCGCGCGACAACCTTAGGGCAAATTGCCAGATCCCCCAAGAGTTGCGGATGCGTTTCATAAGAAAAGGAGAGGACGTTGGTGGGCGTATCCTTTTTCCGAAAGTCACGATTGAGCATCCGGATTTCTTCTGCCGACACAAGACGCAGGGTGACTTCTCCGCAAACTTCCTTCGGGAGGGCGGCGCTTGCCCAGCGACGAAATTGTGCGGCGGCAGGCAATCCTGTTCGATCACGGATCGCGTATTGCACATGCAGAACAAAAGTCCGGCGGCGGTTCATGCGGAATTTTCCTTGCGGGCAAAGAAATTGCTTTCACGCGCTTCATAGGCCGCGACAATGCGCCCTACCAGCGGATGCCGCGCCACGTCCTCTTTTGTAAAGCGCGTAAAAGCGACGCCTTTTACATCGCGCAGAACTTCCAGAGCATCCATGAGGCCGCTCGGTTGTCCCTTGGGCAAATCAACTTGCGAGGGATCGCCGTTAATGACTGCCTTTGAGTAAAAACCAATTCGAGTCAGAAACATTTTCATTTGTTCCGGAGACGTGTTTTGCGCTTCATCCAAAATCACAAAGGCGCGATTTAGAGTGCGCCCGCGCATAAATGCCAGCGGCGCGATTTCCAGAGCGCCTTTTTCAAAGAGTCTGTCCACGCGCTTTATACCCATGAGATCGTAAAGCGCGTCATAAAGCGGGCGTAAATACGGGTCGACCTTCTGTGTGAGGTCTCCCGGCAGAAACCCCAGGCGCTCGCCCGCTTCCACGGCGGGACGGGTCAGGATAATGCGCTCAACCAAATTTCGCTCAAAGGCGTCTACGGCGCTGGCTACCGCGAGATAGGTTTTTCCAGTTCCGGCAGGGCCTACGCCAAAGATAATGTCATGTGCGCGCATATGGCGCAAATACTCGTTCTGGCGCGGCGAACGTCCGCGCAGACCAGGCTTTTGCGTACATAGGCGCAATGTTTCGTCATCCATGCTTGAAATGTCTTTTTGCGTGGCTGAAATTCCGGCGGTATTGCCGCGCTCGGTCAATTCCATCAGCTCCAATTGAATTTCTTCTGGCGTCACGGGCATGCTTTTCGTCCGTTCATAGAGCGATTGGATAAAGACGCCCGTCATTTCCGCCTTGCCGCCCGCGAACAAAAATTGCCCTCCCCGGCGCGTGATGCGCGTTCCCAGCGCGTTTTCGATATGCCGTAAATTTTCATCCAAAGGACCGCAGAGCGCAGCCAGACGCGCATTGTCCTGAAACTCAAGCGCAAATACTTCAGGAAAGTCAGAAACGGATTGGGGACTGTCAGACATGCGCGGCTTAGTTCTCGCGAATCACGATTTCTCCGCGCAGGGAATGCGGCAGGGCGTCGGTGATTTTTACCTGGACAAAGTGATGTATCTGCCTTGGGTTGCCCAGAAAATTGACGATCCGGTTATTGTCTGTGCGTCCAGCCAGCTCATTCGGATTTTTTTTGGATGCGCCCTCTACCAAAACGCGCTCTGTAGAGCCAACCATGGATCGGGAAATCGCCTGCGCCTGCTCGTTGATACGCGCCTGAAGGCGAGAGAGCCGCGCCGACTTTACTTCCGCGGGCGCGTTGTCCTCCAGTTCTGCCGCGGGCGTGCCGGGACGCGGGCTGAAAAGGAAGGAAAAAGACATGTCAAAACCGACTTCCTCAATTAAACGCATGGTTTTATCAAAGTCCTCTTCTGTCTCGCCGGGAAATCCGACAATAAAATCAGAGGAAATGCAGATGCCTGGCCGTGCCGCGCGTAGCTTGCGGATAACGGATTTGTATTCCAGCGCGGTGTAACCACGCTTCATTGCCGCCAGTACGCGATCAGACCCGGATTGCGCCGGTAAATGCAGATGCGAAACGAGTTTGGGAACGCGGGCATACGTCTCAAGCAAACGCTCCGTCATTTCGCGCGGATGCGAAGTGGTGTAGCGGATACGTTCAATTTCGGGAATTTTTGCCAGACATTCAATCAAGAGCGGCAAATCCGCCTGAAATTCATCTCCGCCTGTCTGAGCGTGCGCCAGACCTTGATAGGCGTTGACATTTTGTCCCAGAAGCGTGATTTCGCGTACCCCCGCGCGCGCCAGCGCTGTTGCTTCTTTTAGGACGTCATCCAGCGGTCGGGAAATTTCGCCGCCGCGCGTGTAGGGAATAATGCAGAAAGTACAAAATTTGGAGCAGCCTTCCATGACAGACAGAAAAGCAGACGCGCCATCCACCTTGGCGGCGGGCAGGGAGTCAAATTTTTCGATTTCCGGGAAAGAAATATCTATGGCGGGCTTTCCGCTCGCGCGGCGTTCTTCAATCAACTGGGGCAGACGATGCAGAGTTTGCGGGCCAAAAATTAAATCGACGTAAGGCGCGCGTGAAAGCAGATTCTCCCCCTCCTGACTGGCCACGCAACCGCCGACGCCAATGAGAAGGTTTGGGTTTTTGTTCTTCAGGGGTCTGACGCGCCCCAAATCATGAAATACCTTTTCCTGGGCTTTTTCGCGCACGGAGCAGGTGTTGAACAGGATGATGTCCGCTTCAGAGGGATTTTCCGTGCGGCAAATGGGCATGGCGGCAGCCAGCGCGTCTGCCATTTTGTCTGAATCGTATTCGTTCATCTGGCATCCGAAAGTACGGATGAACAGCTTCTTTGGCATGGAACGAGGGGGAAAGAAACGTTGGTACAAAGCGGGGCGTTTTAGCGGTTCAGAATGCCCGGCAAGGTGGTAATTGTTTGCGGCGGCAGGTTTTTCAGCGCGGCAATTTCCGTTTGGGTTAGAAACCAAACACGCCAGAGATTCCCGGATACGTCCAGTTGATAGCGAACAATTCGGTTGCCGGTAAAGCGCAATGAAACCGGCAGGACAAGGCGGTTATTTTCATCCCTGAACTGCGTGGCAGGCACGACGCGCAAAACTTTTCCATCAATGTTTACGTAACTATTTTGCGGCGGCCCGGAAATGCGTCCGACCAAGGCTTGTTCCGGGAAAGCGCGAAACACGGCGATAGAAGCCACGCCGGGCTGTTCCGCGGGCATATCTGCCGACGGCGCGTCGCCAGACTCCAGAATGGAGGCAACGATGCTGCTGATCAGGGAGGTAGCGAGGGAAGAAAGTGGCATAGCGGGTAGATTATAGAACAATGTCGCAAAAATAGGCGAGTCAATGTCTTTGTAGCGCGAGAAATTAACGAGAATGGCAAGAATTTGCGGCGCAGTGGCTTGAAGGCTATATGCGAGCAGGAGCGTGCGCAAAGTTGACCGGTTTCCTTCTTCTGCCTATAATCCGCCGCTCTTTATCCCGCAGCGCGGACTATATTGGTGATGTAGCTCAGATGGTTAGAGCGACGGATTCATAATCCGTAGGTCGGCGGTTCGATCCCGCCCATCACCACTGGTTTTTTGTATTTATATGGGCTTCAAAGCGGAGAGAAAAAACTGGCTCAAGCATAAGACGCGCGGTAACTAAAAAATAATCCTACATTAAAAAGAAGAGATGAAAAGATTCTGTCTGACTAGTAGGGTTGGGACGGAAGAGCGTTATTTGGAACTTAGTTATGGCTGGTCTTTATAAAAAATAGGCGAGAGCACATACCAACCAAGCGATTGTTTTTTTAAAACACGCAATAGTCGTATATCAGGAAAGCGACGCGGACAAGGAAATATATGCTTAGGATTCCTTTTGTATTTCCTCCGGCGTGGATAGCGGGGTATCGGCGGAGTCCGCTTTCGATGACGACGCCGGACTTTCCAGAAGTTTTAGATTTTCGTCGCGCAATCCCACCAGCAAACAATCGCCTTGCGGCGACAGCTTAAGCTCGCCATAGCGCGCTTCCTCATAGATTTGGGCGTGTCCTTCTTGGAAAAAAAACGCGCCGGGCGCGACTTGCATTGCGCCGCTGTTCAGGCGGCGCGGCTTGAGCCGCCGCTCGTTTTCCGCCAGCGTTTGCCCATTGTCCAGGCGGACAAAAGAAGCGATCTGACGCGCATTTAGACTGATAACCAAGGTTTCAGGGATATTTTCCGATTTCCTGAGGGCGGCCTCATATGCCGCTTCTACGCTCGCCGCGAGGCGGTAATTCAAGCGCATATAATCCCCAAGCATCAGCGCTCTTGGATCGCGGGGAGCCAGTTCCAAAAAGACCGATTCGCCGTCTTCGCGCAGACGCTCCATTTTCCAGACAGAAAAATTAAATCCTGCCAGAAGAAGAGTCAGCGTCAGGACAACCAATGCCGAGCGGCGCGCAAGGCGCGCGCGGATAACGTTACGCATGAGCGGTCTCCGTCAGCAAAAGCGCGGCAGGCGGTTTCCGGGTCAACAGGACGCCCAAAAACAAGAGAACCAAGCCGCAAGTTGCAAGCAGAAGCGATTTGTCGGGAAAGGGCAGCGCGAGACTGTAATAATAATCGCCCAGATTCACCAACAAAAAACAGGCGGTCAGGGCAAAAATTCCTCGGCTGCCAACCTCGCGCGCTAGCGCGAAATATAAGAGAGCCAAAGACAATCCCGGCAGAAACCAGCCCGCCGGAATACTTAGGGCTGCGGCGCAGAGAATGGGCGCGACAGTTCTGACCTTAAGGCGGCTGGCAAGCTGAAAAGCAAGACAAAACAATCCCGCTCCCGCGCAAACTCCCAGAATTTTTGCGGCATAGCCAATGTGAAAAAACAGATGTCGTCCGCTAAAATCGCAAAGCAGAAGAAGGCAGGGTAACAACGCGCCGACAGCGTATAAAGCGGGCGCAGCGAGCGGCGACAGGCGGCGCGAGGCATTCCAGCGCGTTTCCCACAGGACGCCCATGACCAGGAAACAGACGGCGGCGCACCAAGATACGCCGTGCGCCAGAATATAAAAGGTATCCAGAGGCATTTGTTCCAGATCGTCCAGGCGGTTACGGAAGAAAAAATCACCATAGAGCGTATTTTCCATGCTGCCAGCCAGACAAAGAAAAAAAGCAAACGCGGTGAGAGTTCTGAAGACCGGGTGGCGAAAGAGCGCAAAGGAAACGGCCATGCCCGCCGCCGCCGCGAGTCCTGCGGCAGTGTTTGAAAAAGAAGAGGCAGCCCAGGCAAAATCCAGGCTCAGGATAGTCGCGCCGGAGAGCGCGATGGCAAAACTGAATTGCGTGAAAAAAGGTGTGTCACGCTCACTGGAAATGGCGCGCGCCGCCAGCAGACAAGTGACGCCAATGAGGAAAAGCTGCGACTGCATGGACGCTTCCGAGACGCCTTCTAGCCAGATCATCAGGAAAACGCCCGCGAAACAGGAAAAACACCAGGCGGCAACCCATCCGCTGACTCCCTGAATCAAAAGTAAAAACCACGGCATCGTTTTATCCTGCTGGGCTGCGGGCGGCGGACAAGGCAATGCTTCTGGCCAATGCCCCAGGTTTCGCATCGTGTCGCGCAATGCTTTCCAGCGCGCCGCCGCAGAGACGGAAAGACCGGGCGCGGGGAAAGCTTCTATTTTTCCCGAAAGCGCGGACGTTTGCTCCGTCATTTCTCGCGCAGCGTGTTCCAGAGTCATTTGTTGTTGACAGCGCCGTAAAACGCGAACCAAAACGGTCGTCAGGCCGATGATGATCAAACCAGAAAAGAGAGGCACTCCGAAGAGCAGAACCCAGATGTTGCCAATACTGTCAAAGCTGCTGATAAATCTTCGCGTCATTATGCCAAGCAAAAGAAGGTAAGGGCTTCCCAAAATACAGGTCAGCATGAATAAATCATGCGTTTTCTTGCGATACCAGAACCAGCCGGCAATCAGCGCGAGCGTATGAAGCAAGGTTTGCGCCCGGATGAAATCGGACGGTACATCGCTCCCCCCAAAAATCAGGAAAACCAGCGAAATCAGCGTCATGCAGCCTACGATGAACAGGGCGGCAAGGCGCGGCAGCCAGCGCGCCGCGAGCCAGGGCTGCGTAGCGCCTTTCCACGTGAAAGCGGCCTCCCACAGGACAAGGCAAAGCACTTGCCCGCATTGAAAAGTCAGTAGCGGGAAAAAACTTTCCCGTTCAAGAGCCGCGCCAAAATCAAGATACAGCGCGCTCCAAATATTGCCGATCAGCCAGAGCGGAAGAAAAAGCGCGGCACGACGTCCTGCCAGCGCGAGCGGCAGGAAAAAAATTCCCCAGGCGCGAAAAAGTTCCCAAACCTCCGCGCCGCTTTGGTACGTTTGTCCATAAACAGCGAATAAAGGGCCAATCAAAAGCCCTCCTGTCAAAAGGCCCAGCGTTCCGGTCAGACTGTCCAATCCTTTATACAGAGCCGCGCCCAAAGACAGAGCGACAGCGCTTTGTAAAAGGGCAAACTTGGAGAAGTGGGAAAGACCGTTCCAATTCCAGGCGATAAAAAAAAGCACGCCCGCAACGAGCGACAGCATACCGCCAACAAGCAGGATGCGCGTCCAGAACTGACGCCATATCGCCGCGTCTGGTCGGGCGCGCAGATAACGCAAGGCCGTGTTCAAAGCGGCGGAAGAAAAGTCTCCTTGGCGCGCCATGCGCCGAAGCAGGGCTGCGGAAGGCGGAGAAAGCAATACGTTCTCTGGGGAGCATGGCGCGCCTGGCGCAGTATCACTCGGAGAGTCGGAAGTATTTCGCATAGCGGGAAATGGAGAAGAGAAGTCGAAACTCCGGTCATCATAAATGCTCGGCTTGGTTTATGGCGGATTTTTCGTTCGTTTTTGAAAATGGAAATCAAGCGATGACGCCAGCGATTATGACCGAAGTCATGGCTGCAGTTCCCGCTTTGTTTCATTGAGAAAGCGCTATACGAACGGCGGCGTGGTTTGTGCTGGAAGGGTAGGAGAGGGAGAGGCGTCCTAAAGCGAAATAGCCGTATTGTGTAATTACAAAATGGTCCGCCCTCAAGTATGAAAAGTGTCAACGCAATGGTATCAACGCAAACGCTTCATCAATAAACGCAATATCTATCCCCTCTGGGAATACAAGTGCGAATTTGTCATTAGTAGCGGCAAAAATGTCGTAAACACAGTTGACCGTACCGTCAATGACCTGAATATATTTCATGGTTGCCTCCTTAGTCTGGCATTTCTATAACGTCCACCGAGAGTTTGGACGTCCCAATGAGGGCCGCCGTGGGCGTTTCCGTTTTGGCCGGTTGGACGTCATGCATCGCCGTTGGCGTCTTTCCATCCTTAACCTCTGCCGTTCGGATTCGGAACCCAATTGTCACCGGCCTTTGGTCCATTTTGGTCATAAATATTTTCGGGCGGTTTGTTGAAAATGGAGCCACCGATGATGACGGCGGTTTTGGGGAACAATCCGTACCGGATTCATCAGTGGGTGTATGACAACATTCGTTTTTATCCTACCTATGGCATGCTGAGAAGCGCGGGGATTGAATCGCGGTGTCGGGACGGTGGAGATTCCGGCGGAGCAGTTGATGAACTGGATGGGAGGGGTAAAGACGACGGAGGCCGCGCAGCAGATTCTTGGGCAGGGCGGGATACCGAATACGGGCTTGATGAGCGGCGGCAAGATTGTGAAGGTTCGTTTGGAGCATGTGTGGGCGGAGGCGTTAAGTATTATCCGGAGCGCGGAGCGGGGCGCGCGGGCGGCGTGAGCGAAGGGGATAGTTGGACTCCGCTGGACGCAAGTTTCAAACAGTATGCGTATACGGAGAAGTATATATTTGGGGATCATGTCTATGCAGGGAAAAGACTGTCTATTAACTCATGGCTTCATCGCAGAGGGTTTTATCCTAAAACAAAGACACTTACTGATTGTGCAATCAAGGGCAATCTTCCAATATGTGTCTATGTGAACCAGGAAAATTCAGTCATGGCCTATATGGATTTTCTCAGAGAGTCGGAAATATTTTGCATAACGAAAAATGGAGGAGAGAATCTGTCGATCTCCCAGTCATCCTAAATGATCGGGGTTTGTTTATGACGGATTTTTTTCGTTTGTATTCAAAAGCGGAAATAAAGCGGCAACAACGGCTTCTGGCGTTTTTCCAGCGGCGCGCACGGTTTTCTCGCGGGATTTTTCCCCGCGAATGATCGCAAGAGAAGTTTTGGGAACTTTCAAACAGGCCGCAAGATAGCTTAAAAGCGCGGCATTGGCTTTTCCATCTGTGGCGCGCGCCGCTAGACAAATTTTTAGCGCGTTGCCGTATGTTCCGGCCACGCCCTCTTTTTTCGCGCCGGGCTGGATATGTAGAAACAAAAAGCAGCCGCCCTGCTTGTCCGGGATAACCCATGTCATCGGATGAGCAGCGAAAGCGCCTGCAAAATGACAATAACGATCAGCGGCGAAATATCAATTCCGGAAATCGGCGGAATCAGCCGTCGCACAGGCGCGAGCAGCGGGGAGGTGATTTGCGCGAGCGGGCGGACAAGCGGCGAGCAGGGATTAACCCAGGAAAGAATGGCCTGGGCAAAGAGCAAAATAATCAGGAGCGTGAGCAAAAGCTGCGCCAGGTTGGTCAGTGCGAGCGCCAGCACGGCAAACAATCCTCGTGCGCTAATGACGTCTCCAAGCGTATGGACTATTGGAGAGAAGAAACACAGCAAAGCGGCAAAAAATATTTGCGTCAGAAAAGCGGCGAACAAAGACGCCCAATCCAGGCCGCCCGCTCCGGGGATGACGCGGCGCATCGGCAGAACCGCCCAGTTCGTAAATTTCAGGATGAAGCCGCCTGCCGGAGAATAAAAGGAAATCCGCCTCCATTGCATGATGAGCCGCAGAAGAAGCAGGGCGCTGAAAAAACTGCACACCGCGTTAGCGAGAAAAAGAAAGGCGTTTTGCATAGATTTTTCCCTTGGCAAAATAAAGGCGACTTAATTTGCGGCCAGAAGAGTTTCCAGTTCCTGGCTGCGCGCGCAGGCCGCTTGCGCGCCCGCGATGATGCTCTGGCTGACAAGGCGTTCCGCCATAACCTTGAGCGCCGCTTCTGTCGTTCCGCCTTTGGACGTCACGCGCTCGCGCAAAACACGCACTGTTTCCGCAGAAGCTGCCGCCAGCTTGGTTGCGCCCAACGCGGTGCTAAGCGCCAGTTTGCGCGCCTCTTCTGGCGCAAATCCCAGCTCAGACGCGGCGGCGCTCAGCGCTTCAATGAAAAGGAAAAAATAGGCGGGGCCGCTTCCTGAAATGGCGGTAATGGCGTTCATTTGCGATTCTTCCGTAACGCGGATGATTTCTCCCCCCGCGCGCAGGATTTGTTCCGCTGCCGCGTATTCCTGCTCACTGACTTCTGGAAGGGCCACGACGCCGCTGATCCCCGCGCCAATCATCGCGGGCGTATTGGGCATGGCGCGGACAATCCGCCGATAACCGGAAAGCCAGGCGGAAAGCGTGGACAGGGTTAGCCCCGCCGCGATACTCAGGACAACCTGCCGCGTGAGATTTCCGGCAAGCGGCAAGAGCGCCGCCTTCATTTGCTGCGGCTTCACCGCCAGTACCAGCACGTCTGTTTCCAGCGCGGCGGCATTTACTGTTTCCAGGCAGTCAACGCCAAAAGACGCCGACAAATTTTTTCGCTGCTCCGACAGAGGATCAACGACAGTGATGGCGTTGCCGGGGAAACCCTGTTGCGTCAGTCTGCCGATCAGGGCGGAAGCCATATTGCCGCCGCCGATAAAAGTAATGCGCATGATTGCCAAAACTCCAAAAGTAAAAGAAAACCTGTTTTGCGGAGCAAAAGAATTTTATTTACAGCGCCGCCGCGCGGGGCGGGCGCGCGCCGAAAAGGGCGGAGCCTATGCGCAACAAGGTGCTGCCTTCGTGAATGGCGGCGGTAAAGTCATCGCTCATGCCCATAGAGAGGGTATCAAAAGTCGTAGCGCTGGCCGGGTTTTCACGCAGCAGGGTCTGGCGCGTTTCCTGAAACAGGGCGGCCAGCTTCGCAAAGGGCTGACGCTGCGCCTTGCTGTTTTTGGTCGGAGCGGGAACGCACATCAGGCCGCGCAAAGTCAATCCGGAAAGCCGGGAGACCGCGCGCGCAAGCGTGAGCGCTTCTTCTGGCAAAGCGCCGCTTTTGCTGGCTTCGCCAGAAACGTTGATTTCAATAAGCGCTTGCAGGGGCGGAAGCGATCCGGGGCGCTGAAGAGAAAGCCGCTCGGCAATTTTGAGTCGGTCTATGGAGTGCGCCCAATCGAAATATTCGGCAATGAGCCGGGTTTTATTGCTCTGTATGGGGCCGATAAAATGCCAGACGAGCGGTAGGTCAGGCCGCAGGGCGCGCGCGGCGCGGATTTTCTCCACGCCTTCCTGAGCGTAGCTTTCGCCAAAATCGCGTTGACCGCCGCTTGCCGCGATAAAAATGTCTTCTAACGGGCGAGTTTTACTGACCGCGAGCAGGAGGATGTTTTCGGCATTTTGCCCACAAACAGCGGATGCGCTGTGGATTCTTTGGCGCACTGCTTGCAGATTGGCTAGAATTACGCTCATAATCCGACGCTGTCATGGAAGTTTGTCGTTTGTCGCAGTGCGGAAGTATAGCCTATGCTCCGCGCTTTTACGTTTTCGCAGACCAAGGTATTTCCGATGGACATTACTGAATTGCTGGCCTTTAGCGTCAAGAATAACGCCTCGGACCTGCATCTTTCCGCAGGGTTGCCGCCGATGATTCGTGTTCACGGCGATGTGCGCAAAATCAACCTGCCGCCGCTTGAGCATAAAGACGTGCATTCCATGACGTATGACATTATGAATGACGCGCAGCGCAAGGCTTATGAAGAAACGTTGGAATGCGACTTTTCCTTTGAAATTCCCAATTTGGCGCGTTTTCGGGTCAACACTTTCTTTCAGAACCGGGGCGCGGGCGCGGTTTTTCGTACCATTCCTTCTAAAGTGCTGACGCTGGAGCAGCTAGAATGCCCCGCGATTTTCAAGGATATTGCCGAATATCCGCGCGGCATTGTGCTGGTCACCGGCCCTACCGGTTCTGGGAAGTCCACGACGCTGGCCGCGATGGTCAACCATATCAATGAGACCGCTTTCGCGCATATTCTGACAGTGGAGGACCCGATTGAATTTGTGCATGAGTCCAAAAAATGCCTGATTAATCAGCGCGAGGTGGGGCCGCATACTCTGTCCTTCAGCAATGCGCTGCGTTCCGCGCTGCGCGAGGACCCGGACGTCATTCTCGTTGGCGAAATGCGTGACCTGGAGACGATTCGTCTGGCCATGACAGCGGCGGAAACGGGGCATCTTGTATTTGGAACGCTGCACACCTCTTCTGCCGCCAAGACGATTGACCGGATTATTGACGTGTTTCCGGCGGCGGAAAAGGACATGATGCGGGCGATGCTGTCCGAGTCCATGCGCGCTGTTATTTCGCAGACGCTTTTGAAAACCAAAGATGGAAATGGGCGCGTCGCGGCGCATGAAATCATGATCGGCACTCCCGCAATTCGTAATTTGATCCGGGAAAACAAGGTCGCGCAGATGTACTCAGCCATTCAGACCGGACAGACGCGCGGGATGCAGACACTGGATCAATGCCTTTTGGATCTGGTCCGTCGTAATGTGATTTCTGCTCAGGAAGCGAGAGTGCGGGCGAGCAACAAGGAAAATTTCGCGGCCAACTGAATCGAAAAGGGAGTGGTTTTTTCCCTGCGTTGTTTATTATTCCTACAATTTTTGGTTTACCGCGCTAAACCATTTTTCCGCGAGGAGCGTGAGTACCATGGAACGCGATCAGGCACTGGGGTTCATGCAGGATTTGCTGCGCTTGATGGTCAGCAAAAAAGCTTCGGATCTTTTTATTACAGCTGGTTTTCCGCCGGCTTTGAAGGTGGATGGGCGCGTCATGCCGGTTTCCAATCAGGTATTGACGCCGCAGCACACCTCTGAATTGGCGCGCTCTGTCATGAATGACCGTCAGGCTGCGGAGTTTGAGGCAACCAAGGAATGCAATTTCGCCATTTCGCCGGTGAGTATCGGGCGTTTTCGCGCCAGCGCGTTTGTGCAGCAGGGAAAGACAGGCATTATCCTGCGCACCATCAATACCCTGGTTCCTACCATTGAAGATTTGGGGATGCCGCCTATTATCAAAGATATTGCCATGACGCGGCGGGGACTGGTGATCCTGGTGGGCGGCTCCAGCACAGGGAAAACGACTTCTTTGGCGGCGATGGTGGGGTATCGAAACGAAAATAGTTACGGGCATATCATTACGATTGAGTCGCCGATTGAGTATGTGCATGAGCACAAAAACTGTGTTGTTACGCAGCGGGAAGTGGGCGTTGATACTGAAGACTGGGAGCCGGCGCTGAAAAACGCGCTGCGTCAGGCACCGGATGTGGTGCTGATGGGGGAAATCCGGGATCGCCGCACGATGGAGCACGCGATGTCCTTTGCCGAGACGGGGCATTTGTGTTTGGCCACGTTGCACGCCAACAGCGCGAGTCAGTGTATTGAGCGCATCGTTAATTTTTTCCCGGAAGAGCAGCGCCAGCAGATGCTAATGGGTTTGTCCATGAACATGCGCGCGATTATTTCGCAGCGTTTGTTGCCGCGCAGGGATAGCAAAGGGCGAATTGCCGTGTTCGAGATATTGCTGAATTCACCGCTGATCGCGGACATAATCTTTAAGGGAGAGATTCAGGAAATTCGGGAGGTAATGAAAAAATCCAGGGAAACCGGAATGCAAACCTTTGATCAGGCGCTGTTTGATCTTTATGAGAATAATATGATTGCCTATGAGGACGCCATGCGGAACGCGGACTCCTTGAATGATCTGCGTTTGCAGATCAAGCTGAAGGGCAAAGAGTCGGTGGATCGCGATCTGACCGCCGATTTAGGGCATTTGACGATTATGAGGGAGCCGGGAGACGGCGCGGACAATCGTTAAGCGGCGGCGCAGGATTTGAAACAGCAAAATTCCGGGGATACGCCCGGAATTTTGAAATCATTGCGGTTTTGCCGCGTCGTGAGAAAACAGCGCGGGAAAATAGCTTTTGAAAGTTTGCCGCGCCGCAGAATCTGAAAACTTTTCTTCCAGGCGTACGAGATTTTGGCGGACGCGCGGCGCGCGGCTCTCTTCCGGCTCGCGGGCGCGCTCAATCAATTTTGCCGCAAGCGCAGGGGCGTCGCGCAGCGGGAAAAGATCGTCCGCTGAGGAGACAATTTCCTGCGCTCCGCCGCAGGCGGTGCACAAAACCGGAACTTTGGCGGCCATTGCTTCCAGAAGCACCATGCCAAACGGCTCATGGTCAGAAGATAGCGCGAAAAGATCAAAGGCGCGAAAATACCGACGTCCTTCAGGGATCGTTCCGACAAAGCGCACGGCATGATCAATACCGAGCTGCCGCGCCTGGTTTGTTAATGTTTCCAGAAGCCGACCGCTGCCCAGTATCACGAGCAAACTTTCAGGCGGTAAATGCGGCAAGGCGATTGCGAAGGCGGAAAGCAGGGTTGCCTGATCTTTGTCGGGGTGCAGACGCCCTGCGTGGCCGATAATCCAAGGATTTGGCGGCAGATTCAGCGCCGCGCGCGCTTCATCACGAGACAGCAACGCATTTTGCGTTGCGGCGACATCCAAACGGTTATAGAGCGTCAGGACGCGTTCTGACGTGAGAAATGGCAGACTTCGCCTGAGATCGTCGCGTACGGCGTCAGAAACGCCCAGCAGGGAAACGCGCCGGGAATGCCAGCGCACAAACCAACGGCGCGTTGTTCTTTTATAGTCGCCAAAGGCGTGATGCACGCCGATGACCGGAAGATTCGTGGCAAGAAGCGCGGTGTAGAGGGGCTTGAAGCGATGCGCGATACAGACGGAAAACGGGCGGCTTTGCGCGATGCCGCGCAGGCGAGCAATCGCGGAAAGTTTGAGACCGCGCACTTGGCGGCTGTCATTGCCCAGAAACAGGACTTCGTCAGACGCCGATCCGCTTCGGGCGGTATTGCTGGGAGAACCCGTCAGGTAAACTGTGCAGACGCGGTGAGACGTCCCCTGAAACAGCGTGGCGTACTGACGGGCGCAATCCAGAAAAGGCGGCTCATACCCATGACAGAACTGCAAAATCCAGGGGGGGGAGTGGGTTGTAAAGGCGGGCATGCGGAATAAAAATCAAGGATGGCGCGCGGGGATTTTGTGCGGCTTTTGCCGGGGCAGGCGATACGGCGCGGGGGAGGAGGTTGCGGGGCGGCTGACAATTTCCGCGCGCTGACGATCCGGCGTGTCGGGATCGGCGGTGATTTGTAGCATATGGACGCGCGGCGGGCTGTCCACGTTTGATTCCCGCGCGTAACGGGCGCGCAAGGCGGCGATATTCCGGTCAATGTTTTCTGGAGAAAGGCCGCGGGCAATCAGATAAGCGCGATCCCGCAGAAGTTTATCCAGATCAGGGGGTAAAGGCCTTGCGCGCGCCCCGTTTCCCCAGGCGCTTTTCGGCAGGCTCGCGGCAACGGCAAAATCTTCTTCTGAACCCAGCTGCCGGGCAATATTCGTCTGGTTGTAGCGCATTGCCCATTCCAGCGCGCCGTCGCCCCAATCGTTGCGCAGGTTTCGGTTTGCGCCGCGCTCAATCAATGTTTGCGCAATTCCCGGCTGATTGTTGTAAATGGCCATCATAAGCGGCGTGGAACCGTTCGGGCTGCGCGCGTCTGGATTCGCGCCGCGTTTCAAGAGATCATTCAATAAATCACGACGCCCGGAAAACGCGGCGTAATGCAGCGCCGACCATTTTCCTGGCGGGCGATTCAGTGTCGCGCCATGTGCCAAAAGCCATTCAACCGCCGGTTTTTTGCCTTGCCAAACCGCGAGCAGCAATGCTTGCTCGCCCGCGTCGTTCTCAAGATGAATATTGGCGCCGTACTGATAAAAAATTTCCATCATCGGCACGTTGCCTTCCCATGCGCCGATCATCATTCCGCTGCCAATGCGGCTGGCCATGAAATCTGGATGCAATCCGCGCTCCAGCCATTTTTTTGCCTGAGCAATGTCGCCGGTTTCTATGCTGACCCCGAATTGCGCGGGCGAGGGAGGCGTAAAATCTGTCCGTTGGTGAGACGCAACAGAAACAGCGGCGGCGTCCGAAGTGGAAAATTTTTCAGCGACGGCGCGGTTTGCGGCCAGAAACGCGAGCGCGGCAAACAAAAAAAACTTGAGAAATGGCGGAGCAGACATGGTTGCCCCTGAACTTTTTTGCGGATGAAGCATGTGCGGAATGGGTTGAAAAAATCAGTGGAGATAAATTCTCGCATGATCTGGCGCATCGGTGCAGTCTTCCTTCAGAAGAAGCCGCGCACGGACGAGGCGTTTTTGCGGGCGTTCCTTTGTTCTCTGGGTTTGCATTTGTTTTTGTTCTTTACGCCTGATTTGGCGCGATGGTTTTTGCCGCAAACGCCCGCGCACTGCGAGCGGACGTCTCTATCTGTGCCGCCTCTTACGGGGAGGTTGCTGAAGGCGGAGGCGCGTCTGTCTCTTGAGGAACGTTTTCGAGAAACAGGCGTTGCGGCCAGGAGGAAAGTTAAAACTGCACGCGCGAAAAAGCCGCGCCGGGCTCCGCCTCGCGTCCCCGGTACTTTATGGCGCTTGAACGCGGAGGTAGAGCGGCAGATGGCGGCTTTAGCGCGGCAGGAAGGTTTTTATCCAGAGATTGCCAGGCAAAACCGCTGGGAAGGCGAAAGTTTGGTGCGGATATTTTTTTCGGAAAATGGCGCGGTGCTTGCCGTGCGCATTGAGGAAAGCAGCGGGATCCCCGTGCTGGACGACGCGGCGCTGAAAGCCGCGCGCGCGTTAAAAAGTCTGCCTGCCGAAGGTCTGGAGCTGGACTCGCTTCTTTTACCGGTTCGTTTCCAATTGCGACCAATTCCAAAGAATATAAGCGAATAACGGAGCGGACAAAGCGCGGATGGGACGGGAATGGCGCAAGGAAAAACCAGATTTCAAGCTGTTTTCCGGCGGCGTTTCTTGTTGCGTCGCAGCATAAAAAGATGTTTTTTTTCATTGTTTTTGACAAGGCAATCAAGTACATTTCATGCCATACAGCAGGACGCGAGTGCTTGACGTGCCGCTTGAAAAGGCTAGGGAACGTCGGCGTCTCGCGCGGAAAACCATTGCGATCCTTATCTATGAGGCATGAAGGCTGTTCAAATTTTCCATTTGTGCCGACACCCGGCGCAGGTTGTTTTTGGTGCATGCAGTCAATTTAGCAGGAGGTGATGATGAAAGTTCTGGTTCCCGTTAAGCGGGTCGTGGATGCCAATATTAAGGTACGCGCCAAGGCGGATGAGACGGGCGTGGATCTCGCCAACGTCAAGATGGCGATGAATCCGTTTGATGAAATCGCGGTGGAAGAGGCGGTTCGTCTGAAGGAGAAAGGCGTAGCGACGGAAGTTGTGGTCGTGAGTTGCGGATCGTCTGCCTGTCAGGAAACTTTGCGCACCGCGCTTGCGGTGGGCGCGGACAGGGCGATTTTGGTGGATAGCGGCGAGGTGGAGTTGCAGCCTTTGGCAGTGGCCAAACTTTTGAAAGCCGTGTGCGCTGCCGAGCAGCCACAGCTGGTAATTGCGGGCAAGCAAGCGATTGACGATGACGCCAATCAGGTGGGGCAGATGCTTTCCGCGTTGCAGGGCTGGCCGCAGGCGGCCTTTGCCTCAAAAGTGGAATTGGCTGACGGCAAGGCGAAAGTGACGCGCGAAATTGACGGTGGTCTGGAGACGCTGGAGATTTCTCTGCCCGCTGTAATTACGGCGGACTTGCGCCTTAATGAGCCGCGCTACGCCAAACTTCCGGATGTGATGAAGGCGAAAAAGAAACCGCTGGATACAACGACTCCGGCTGCGTTGGGTGTGGACGTCGCGCCGCGTCTTGCCACTCTTAAGGTCAGCGAGCCGCCGAAACGTCAGGGCGGCGGCAAAGTGGCGGATGTGGCGGATTTGGTCAACAAACTGAAAAATGAAGCGAAGGTGATCTGAAATGGCTATTCTCGTTATTGCTGAACATGATCATGCGAGCCTAAAGGCGGTTACAAAAAACGCGTTGACGGCTGCCGCGAAAATTGGCGGTGATACGCATCTTCTGGTAGCAGGAAGTAATGCTTCCGCGGCGGCGGCGCAGGGGGCCGCATGTGCGGGCGTCGCTAAGGTTCTGTTGGCGGACGCTCCGCAGTACGCGGACCAGTCAGCCGAAAATATCGCGGCTCTGGTAGTTTCTCTGGCGGGCGCGTACTCCCACATTGTGACGGTCGCTTCCTCTGCGGGGAAAAATTTCATGCCGCGCGTCGCGGCGCTCCTGGATGTCGCGCAAATTTCCGATGTGACAGAAGTGCAGGCGGCGGATACGTTTGTGCGTCCTATTTATGCTGGAAACGCTTTGGCTACGGTGAAGAGCGCGGACAGAATCAAGGTTCTGACTGTGCGCGCCACGGCATTTGACGCGGTGGGCGAGGGCGGAAGCGCGCCGGTAGAGAGTATTGGGGCGGCGGAAGATACGGGCTTGTCCAAGGTATCCGGGCGCGAGCTTACCAAATCTGAGCGTCCTGATTTGGGCGCGGCCAAGATTGTCGTATCAGGCGGTCGGGGTTTGGGTAGCGGCGAAAATTATCGCAAACTTTTAGAGCCGCTCGCGGACAAGCTGGGCGCGGCTCTGGGCGCTTCCCGCGCGGCAGTGGACGCGGGCTTTGTTCCCAATGATTTTCAGGTTGGGCAGACTGGCAAGATTGTCGCGCCGCAGCTCTACATCGCGGTGGGAATCTCCGGGGCGATTCAGCATTTGGCGGGGATGAAGGATTCCAAGGTGATCGTCGCCATCAATAAAAACGCGGATGAGCCGATTTTTCAGGTGGCGGATTACGGGTTGGTCGCGGACCTAAACGAGGCCGTTCCGGAGCTGGTATCCAAACTTTGAGATGTCATTTCGCCCTGCTGATGCGGTTTTTGGCGGACGCGGGGCGAAGAGGACATAATTTTTGAGTTTTATTTGCTTCACGATTCAATCAAGGAGACAACAATGAGTACTTATGCGGCGCCTCTCAAAGACATGCGCTTTCTTATGAATGAAATTGCCGCTCTCAAGGATATTCTTGGGATGGAGGCTTTTCGTGACCTGGATTCCGATACGGTGGATTCCATTTTGGACGAGGCGGCCAAGTTTGCCGCCGAGCAGATTGATCCAATCAATGTGATTGGCGATCGGCAGAATTCTCCTAAATGGGATAACGGCGTAGTAACGGTCAGCCCAGAATACAAGAAAGTTTATAAGCTTTTTTGTGAGAATGGCTGGCACGCCATGCCGGGGGACCCGGAATTTGGCGGTCAGGGGCTGCCCAATCTGGTGAATTTTGCTGTCAATGAAATGTGGCGTTCTGCCAGCATTGCTTTCGCGCTGTGTCCGATGCTGACCATGGGCGCGGTACACGCCATTGAGCATCACGCTTCGGACGCGCTCAAACAGAAATATTTGCCCAAGATGGTGGACGGTACCTGGGGCGGCACCATGAATCTGACTGAGCCGCAGGCAGGTTCTGACCTGACCGCGATTCGCACCAAGGCTGTGCCGCGCGGCGATGGAACATACGCCATTACCGGCACCAAGATTTTCATCACCTGGGGCGAGCATGATATGGCGGAAAATCTTATCCACCTTGTGCTCGCGCGGCTGCCTAATTCAGATCCTGGTCTAAAAGGCATTTCTCTCTTCCTCGTACCCAAGTTCCTGGTGAATGATGATGGCTCGCTGGGGGCGCGCAACGATCTTATCTGCTCCGCGATTGAGCACAAGCTGGGCATCAAAGGCTCCGCGACGGCGGTAATGTCGTATGGCGACAAGGGAGGCGCTACTGGCTGGTTGATTGGGCAGGAAGGCAATGGCGTGGCATATATGTTCACGATGATGAACCATGCGCGTATTCACGTGGGTCTGGAAGGCATCGCGGTGGCGGAGCGCGCCTATCAACATGCCTTGACGTATGCTCGCGAACGTATTCAGGGCGCGATTATCGGAGACGCGGAAAGCAAGAAAACGCCGAAACCGATTCTTTTCCATCCTGATGTGCGCCGTCTTTTGATGGATATGAAAGCGCGTACGGAAGCGTTGCGCGCGGTGGGCTATTTTGCGGCGGGGCAGATGGACGTTGCCCAGAACGCGGCGGATCCGGCGGCGCGGAAAAAAGCGCAAGCCTATGTCGAGCTTCTGACTCCGATTGTCAAAGGTTGGAGCACGGAAAGTTCCATTGATATTACGTCAGAAGGCGTGCAGGTGCATGGCGGAACGGGCTTTATTGAGGAAACCGGCGCGGCGCAGTATTACCGTGACTGCCGGATTACCGCGATTTATGAAGGGACGACCGCGATTCAAGCCAATGACTATATTGGCCGCAAAACTGCGCGTGAGGTTAATAAGGAGACGGGCGAGGTTGGTTTTACCGCGCGCGCGCTGTACAAGGAGATTGCCGCGTTTGCGGACGAATTGGCCGGGGACGCCAAGCTGGGGGACGTCGGCAAGAATCTTCAGGAAGCTGCCCGCGCGCTTTTGGATACGACGGAGTGGGCGATCAAGACTTACGGTCCGGAGCCGCAAGTAGCTTCCGCCGGTTCTGTGCCGTATCTTAAGCTGGGCGGCATTGTGCTGGGAGGCTGGCTTTTGGCCAAATCCGCGTGGATTGCGCAAAAGAAGATTGACGCGGGTGACGCGGACAGCTACTACAAGGGAAAAATTGCCACGACGCGGTATTACGCGAAGCATTGGCTGGTGCAGGCCTCTGCGGTCGCGCGCGAAATTACGGAAGGCGGGCCTTCTGTGTTCGGCCTGGACGAGCCGCTTTTCTGAATCTTGCCGACTGACCGTGTGTTTTTGAAAGGTTGCGGATAGAGCATATTGCGCCCCGGACTTGCTGAGAAGGCGGTTCGGGGCGTTTTTTGGAGAAATTTGAGGCGTTTTTTCAGGAATGGCTTTGCGGGCATTTCTGGAAAAATGTTTTAGGGCAGGGTCGTGTCCTGGACACACCAACGCATCACATAAGGAGAAAAGCATGACTACAGAACGTGAAACCATGGAATTCGACGTCATCATTGTTGGCGCGGGTCTCTCTGGCCTTTCTGCCGCGATTCGGTTGAAGCAGGTTGCGGCGGCGGCGGGTAAGGAAATAGAGGTTTGCGTTCTGGAGAAAGGCTCGGAAGTCGGCGCGCATATTCTTTCGGGCGCTTGTTTTGAGCCTTCCGCGCTGACCGAACTGATTCCTGACTGGAAGGCGAAGGGCGCGCCGCTGACGGTAGAGACGAATGATGACAATTTTATTTTCCTGACAGAAAAGCACGCGCTCAAGATGCCTACGCCGCCGCAGATGAACAATGAAGGGAATTACATTGTCAGCATGGCCAATATCTGCCGTTGGCTGGGCGAGCAGGCGGATGCGCTGGGGGTGCAGATTTTCCCTGGTTTTGCGGCGGCGGAAGTGTTGTATAGCGAGGACGGGAGCGTGCGCGGCGTAGCGACGGGCGATATGGGTATTGGCAAAGACGGGCAAAAAACCGCCAATTATCAGCCTGGCTATGAGTTGCTTGCGCCGCAGACGATTTTTGCGGAGGGTTGCCGCGGCTCGCTGACTCAGACTTTGTTTGAGCGTTTTGATTTGAGAAAAGACGCGCAACCGCAGACGTATGGTGTAGGCATCAAGGAGATCTGGGAAGTAGAGCCGACGAAACATAAGCCCGGAAAGCTGATTCACACCGTCGGCTGGCCGCTGGATGCTGAGACTTATGGCGGCTCCGCGATTTATCACATGGAGAACAATCAGGTTGCCATTATGTTTGTGGTGGGTCTGGATTATAAAAATCCCTGGTTGTCGCCATTTGAGGAATTTCAGCGCTTCAAGACGCATGCGACGATCCGTGGTTTGCTGGAAGGAGGGAAACGCATCGCCTATGGCGCGCGTTCGTTGTCAGAAGGCGGGTTTCAATCTTTGCCAAAACTTACTTTTCCGGGCGGGGTGCTGGTAGGAGATGCGGCGGGCTTCTTGAATGTTCCCAAGATCAAGGGAGGGCATACCGCGATGAAATCCGGCATGTTGGCTGCGGAGGCGGTGTTTGAGGTATGGCAAAAAGGTGATTCGGCGGGTAAGGAAGCGGTGGCGTATGCGGAGAATTTACGCGCGAGCTGGATGTGGGATGAGTTGTACCGTGCACGGAATATTCGTCCGAGCTTCCGCTGGGGGATGTGGGTGGGTCTGGCGTATTCTGGTCTGGATACGTATCTTTTCCGCGGTCGCGCGCCATGGACGCTTTCCATTGAGGCGGATCATGAGGAATTGCGAGAAAAGACGGAGTATCCGAAGATTGATTATCCCAAGCCGGATGGAGTGTTGACCTTTGACCGGTTGTCCTCGGTGTTTTTGGCCAATGTTAACCATGAGGAGAATCAGTTGTGTCATTTGCGCTTGAAGGATGAAACTGTGCCCATCCGGGTAAATTGGGAGAAGTACGCTTCTCCGGAGACGCGGTATTGTCCGGCGGGGGTGTATGAGATTTTGGGCGAGGAAGAAGGGAAGCCGCGCTTGCAGATTAACGGGCAGAACTGCCTGCACTGCAAGACATGCGACATTAAGGACCCGACGCAGAATATTCGTTGGACGGTTCCCGAAGGCGGCGGCGGCCCGAATTATCCGAATATGTAAGGGCGGCGTACATACTGGAGGCGGCCAAATCGCGCGGGATGCTGGATCGCGGCAGTTTCTGGCGATTGCGTTCTCATCGGCGAACGGATGAAATTGGGCGTGCTGATGTTGGTGTAGCGCCGGGGAAACGCAACACTCCCCTGTCTTTGGGCAGGGGAGATGTCTTATGCGGAAACAGCGGCGTACGATTGTCCGGAAAAATAACGCTTGCTTGAGTTTTCGCGTCATCTGCCTCTACTATTTTCGCCTCTCGCCGTAGCGAACCGGTTTGGGCTAAACTGTCAGACGGTTGTTTCGTGTGGTCATTTTTTTACAGGAGGCGCATGGACGTCAAAGAAATTATTGCCCCAACCGTGCAGGATTGGGAAACGCTGGAAGAGTTTTCCGACAGTTTGCAAGACAAAGCCGCCGTCATTTCCGAATGTATGGCGCAGCTGAAGAAAACGCCTGGCGATCAGGAAGTCGCTGAATTGGTGCTGCGTTCCCTGCACAATATCAAGGGGGACGCCTCGCTGACCAAGCTCGCTTTGGGCGTTGCCATTGCGCATCACTCGGAATCTTTGTTCCAACGGTTTAAGGCGGGAGAATTTCTGTTTTCGGATGTATTTTCAGAAACCATATTGCTGTCGCTGGATCGTCTGGAATTGGCGGTGGATAACCTGTTGCACCGGGCCACGCTGGAAAATCTGCAATTGATGACACTTCTGCAGGAAATGGAGAAAGCCATTGCCGCGCCGCCGGACAAGGTGATTGCCCTATGCGGAAAATTGATTGAGGCAGTGACAGGGTTTCCGCCGGTTTCGATTGCGCAGGTTGATGAAAGCGCGTTGCTGGAGCCTGCCAGACCCGCCGAGTCCCTGCGTCATGATACGCAGGACGTGGCTACGGATTTGCAGTTTTTCCGTTCCTTCGCCATGCAGTTGGAAAGTCGGTCGCCCTTTTTCAAGGGGCGCACCAATCGTATTTTGCGCCTGGTGCTGGAGACCAACAAAGCCGCAGACTCTCCGGTTGATCCGGTGCAGCTGGAAGCGGCAATCTATATGCACGACGTCGGCATGATGATGATGCCAGAGCGCACCTGGCTCAAAATGGGGCATCTTTCGGAAGAGGAGCGCCTGATGCTGCGCGGGCATCCTGCCTACGGCGCGGGGCTTTTACAGCGAATGCCGGGTTGGGAGGAGGCGGCGATCATGGTTGCCCAGCATCACGAGATGCCCAATGGCAGCGGCTATCCTTTGGGAATCAAGGATGACGGGATTTGCGAGGGCGCGAAGCTCATTGCTATTGTCGACGCGTTTGAGGCGGTGATGCTCAAACATAGCCACCGGGGAAAAAATCGTTCCGTGCTGCGCGCTATTGCGGAGGTCAATGCCTGCGATTATCAGTTTGCGCCCAACTGGACGCTGTTATTCAATCAGATTATCCGCCGCACAGTTGGAGTCGCCGCTTGACGGTTCCGGCGGAAAGTTTGGCGCGCCGTTTCGCGGGGACGCGCCGTTTGTATGGGGAAGAGGCGGCGGAGTGTTTCGCCGCCGCCCATGTGTGCGTGATTGGCCTGGGCGGCGTGGGTTCCTGGGCGGCGGAAGGTCTGGCGCGCAGCGGTATTGGGCGGTTGACGCTCATTGATCTGGACGTTGTGGCGGAATCCAACACCAACCGCCAGATACAGGCGCTGGATGGCGCGTATGGCGAGGCCAAGGTTGAGGCGCTGGCGAGAAGGTTTAGAAAAATTCACCCGGGTTGCGTCGTTACTTGCGTGGATGATTTCATTACGCAGGAAAATGTCGCGCAGTTTTTGTCGGCGGCGCCGCGACCATTTTCCTTGGTGATTGACGCGATTGATCGGACGACCGACAAAGCCGCGCTTTTGGCGCATTGCCGTGAAAACGCGTTGCGCGTTGTGACTGCGGGCGCGGCGGGGGGAAAAAAATCCCCGTTGTTGATTCGCGCGGATGATTTGGCGCGCGCAACGCAAGACCCGTTGCTGGCCAAGACGCGCGCTGTTTTGCGGCGGGAATATGGCTTTCCCAAAGGCGCGGCGGATATTGGCAAAGCCGAGAAATTCGGCATTCCGGCAGTGTATTCCGTAGAGCCGGTTGCGCCGTTTCAGGCGGCTTGCGCCGCCAATACGATGGACGCCGCGCATGTCGCGCCGCAAGGCTTAAGCTGCGCCGGTTATGGCTCTTCCGTTTGCGTAACTGCCAGTATGGGCTTCACGGCATGTGCCGCTGCGCTGGAGTGTCTGGCCGCGCCGCAGGAGAAAGCGATTTTTTGCGCATGAAATACATTGATGAATTCCGTGATGGCGATTTGGCGGAAGGTTTGGCGCGGAAGATTGCGCGCATTGCGGATTCGTCCAGAACGTATCGTTTTATGGAATTTTGCGGAGGGCATACGCACGCGATTTCGCGTTATGGCTTACTGGATTTATTGCCGGATAACATCCGAATGATTCACGGGCCTGGATGTCCGGTGTGTGTGCTGCCTGTGGGGCGTGTTGATCAGGCAATCCGCGCGGCGCGCATACCTGGGGTGATACTGTGCGCGTATGGGGATTGTCTGCGTGTCCCCGCGTCTGGCGGCATGACGCTTTTGAAGGCGCGCGCGGAGGGCGCGGATGCGCGCATGGTGTATTCCGCGCGGGACGCGCTGGCGCTGGCGCGAGCGCACCCTGATCGCGAAGTCGTTTTTTTTGCCATTGGCTTTGAGACGACGACGCCGCCTACGGCGGCGGCGCTGGTGCAAGCTGAGGCCGAGGGGCTGAATAATTTTTCTGTATTGTGCTGTCATGTGCTGACCGCGCCTGCTGTGACGGGGATTTTGGAGGACGCGGATACCGTCATGCTGGATGGGTTGATTGGCCCTGCGCATGTTTCCACTGTGATTGGCGCGGCGGCGTATGAGTTTATTCCCGCGCGGCATAAAAAACCTGTGGTGATTGCCGGTTTTGAGCCGCTTGATTTATTACAGGCGATTTTGATGCTGGTGCGTCAGGCAAACGAAGGGCGCGCGGAAGTGGAAAACGAGTTTAGTCGTGCCGTGAGCCGGGAGGGGAATCGAAAGGCAATAGCTTTGATGGACAAAGTTTTTGCCGTGCGGCGGGATTTTGAGTGGCGCGGCCTGGGGACTTTACCGGAAAGCGCGCTTTGTCTCGCGCCCGCTTATGCGCGTTTTGACGCTGAGGCGCGTTTTCAGATTCCTTATGCGCGCGTTTTGGATCATCCTGCCTGTGAGTGCGCTTCTGTGCTGCGCGGACGGAAAACGCCGCAGGAATGCAAAGTTTTCGGCAAAGCGTGCGTACCGGAAAATCCGCTGGGCGCGTGCATGGTGTCTGGGGAGGGCGCGTGCGCCGCGCAATATATTTACGGGCGCTTTCGGACGTCGGCTTGAAAGCGATTTGATGTATCAATAACAGATCGGTCCGCGCGAGTTAAGCTCATTTCATCTGAGTCTGCACTCTGCACAAATGGGTATTTTGATTCGGGGGCTGCATTTTCAGCTTGTCCATCAGTTTTGTCCTCCTTGATTCAATGGGATAATGGAATTGGCAGCACGCTTTTCGTCGCTGATGGGCGTTATGTAGTAGTGTTGCTCAATGCCGTATAGGAGCTTTTTCGGTTTGGGAATAAGGCAGGGCTGTGCGGACAATGATTATGGCAGGATGCGCGCCAAAAGGCGTTTTGGCCAGAGTTTTCCATCTTCCCGAATTTGCCCGCTGCCCAAAAACGATCCCGTCATGTCATACACCTTAAATTCAATGTCTGCTTTCTTTGGAGCGCTGACAGGACATGCAACCGGATTTCCACAGATAAAGCGCGTCCGTTCCGCTTCCGCAAGATATGCCGACGGCAGAGTGGAGAGCAGCGCATCTACAGGCAGAAGCGATTCGGCGAGTTTTTCAGGATTGCGCGCCGCAAGGTCTTCCAATGGGGAAAGCATTTCGGCGTCTTCCAGTCGTAACCGCCCAACGCGCGTGCGCCGCAAGGCATAAAGGCTTGCGCCGCAGCCGAGCGCTTTCCCTATATCTTCCGCCAGAACGCGGATATAAGTTCCTTTGCCGCAGTGAACTTCCAGTCGACAACGGGGCAGGGTCGCGGGGGAAAAATCCAGACAACGGAGCGCGTGAATCGTCACGGGACGCTCTTTCCGCTCCACGGTAATCCCCTGCCGCGCGAGAGCGTACAGCGGCTGCCCATCGCGTTTCAGAGCGGAATACATGGGCGGGATCTGGCAAAGCTCGCCCGTAAATTTCGGCAGGACAGCCTCAATTTCCCGCGCGGTAAGAGCGGTAAGGAGCGCTTGGGGGGCGCGGGACGTAATTTCGCCTTCCCGGTCTCCGGTCGTGGTCGCGATACCAAAGACAATCTCCGCGACATAGGTTTTGTCCGCGTTCAGCAAGTCGCTGGAAAATTTGCTGGCTTCTCCAAAGCAAAGAGGCAAAAGGCCGCTTGCCAGAGGATCAAGCGTACCGGCATGTCCGGCTTTCTCCGCCTGGAAAAGTCGGCGCGCGCGCTGTAAGGCCGCGTTGGAGGAAATGCCCTCCGGCTTGTCCAGCAAGAGAACGCCATCTACCTTTTTCCGGGGAATTTTTGCGCCGGGGATATGTTCAGACTTCATCATGTTCTTTCTGACGCTGTTGCGCCCACATTCGCGCGTAGCGGCCATTTTGTTTCAGCAGAGCGTCATGCCGCCCGCGTTCCACGATGAGACCGTCTTTCATGACCAGAATTTCGTCCGCGCGCATGACAGTGGACAGGCGGTGCGCGATGACCAGAGTCGTGCGGCCTTGCGCCGCGCGTTCAATCTGCGCCTGAATCGCGTGTTCGGTGCGGGTATCCAGCGCGGAAGTCGCCTCGTCAAAAATCAGGAGAGAAGGATTTTTCAGCAGGGCGCGGGCAATAGCGACGCGCTGTTTTTCTCCCCCGGAAAGTTTCAGCCCGCGTTCGCCCACGCGGGTTTCCCAGCCTTCTGGCAAACTGTGGATAAATTGGATCAGCTGCGCCGCGCGGGCTGCTTCCATGACTTCCTGGCGGGTCGCGTTCGGCGCGCCATACAAAATGTTGTAATACAGCGTATCGTTAAACAGCACGGTATCCTGCGGCACGATCCCAATGGCGCGGCGCAGGCTTTCCTGCGTAAAAACGCGGACGTCTTGGCCGCCAAGCGTAATTTTCCCGTCAGTCACATCGTAAAAACGGAACAAGAGGCGCGCCAGCGTTGATTTTCCCGCGCCGGACGCGCCTACAACCGCTACGGTATGCCCGGAAGGAATGGCGAAATCTATGCCGCGCAGAATCGGGCGCGCCGGATCATAGGAAAAATGAACGTTGATAAAACGCACATCGCGCGCGTGAAAGGGCAAGGGAATCGCGCCCGGGAGATCGCGGATTTCCTGTCCGGCGGAGAGAAGCCGGAACATGCGCTCAATATCCGTCACTGCCTGACGCAGCTCGCGGTATACCACGCCCAAAAAATTGAGCGGCAGATACATCTGCATCAAAAAGGCGTTGACCAGCACCAGATCGCCCACGCTCATTTGCCCATGAATGACAGAAACCGCCGCTCGCCACATCATCATGGTCACGCCAAGCGCGACGATGGTTTGCTGGCCAAGATTGAGCATGGAAAGCGAAATCTGACTTTTGGTGGAGGCTTCTGCCCAGGCGTTCATATCGGCGTCGTAGCGCCGCGCCTCGAAGTCCTCATTGCTGAAATATTTGACCGTTTCATAATTAAGCAGACTGTCAATCGCGCGCGCGTTGGCGGCGGAATCGGTTTCATTGACCCGGCGGCGAATATCAATGCGCCAGTTGCTGATCCAGACGGCAAAAACGATATAGGCCGCAAGCGATCCCAGCGTAATCAGCGCGAATTCCGGCGGGTAGCGCGCGGCCAGAATCGCAAGCACCAGCAGAATTTCCACCAGTGTCGGCAAAATCGAGTAGAGCGTGTAATTGATCAGCGTGGCGATCGCGTGCGAGCCGCGCTCAATGTCGCGCGAAATGCCGCCGGTTTGACGCTCCAGATGAAAGCGCAGGGAAAGCGCGTGCAGGTGACGAAATACTTCCAGCGCGACAGTCCGGATGGATTGCTGCGTTACTCGCGCAAAAACGATTTCGCGCAACTCAGTAAATAAAGAGGCGAGAAAACGCAAAAAGCCGTAGAGCAGCAAAAAAACAATAGGCAGCAGAAGTTCAGGCCGCGCCGCCGCGTCCAGGGCGTCAATAATTTCTTTGAAAACAAGAGGCACGGCTACCGAAGCGAGTTTGGCGCCGATCAGACAGAAAAGCGCGATCGCTACGCGCAGCCGGTATACCCAAAGATAGGCAAAAAGTCTCCGCAAGGTCGCAGCGGCAGGAGGATCAGAAGCCGACGCCTCCATTTTTTTTGTAAACGTAAAACGGGGGGATGACATCTGTTGTGCGGGCGAAAGGGAAGCATAAAGTGTAGCAGGAAGAGTTTTGGAAACCTGCTATGCGGGGTATAGTTTTTCCTGTTCCAAATGAAAGGACGGCAGAAATGCGCGGACAAGGTTTTTTTCACAGGGGATTTTTATGGAGTTTTGGTTTGGTATGCGGCGTCTTTTTTAGCGCGCCGTCCATTTATGCCGCCTCCTATGATGAGATGCTGCGAGCGGTCAAGCTGGGGGACAAAAGCGTGGCGGAAGAGCTTTTGCGGCGCGGCGTGGACGTCAATTCCTGCGACCTGGAGGGGAATTCACTTTTGATGCTGGCGGCGCGGGAAAATCATCCAGAATTGGCGCGGCTGTTTATTCAATGGCGCGCGAGAATCAACGCCCGCAATATGCACGGGGATTCCGCGCTAAATCTTGCGGCTTGGCGTGGCAATTTGCCGATTGCGCGCCTTTTGGTCGAGGCGGGCGCGGCTGTGGAAACGGAAGGCTGGACGCCGCTCATTTACGCCGCGTTTAACGGACACGACGCGGTCGCGGATTTTTTATTGTCGGCGGGGGCGCGCGTGAACGCGAAAAGTGAAAATGGCATGACTGCGCTGATGGCGGCCGCGCGCGGCGGTTTTTTGCCGCTGGCGCGGCGCTTGGTTGAGGAGGGCGCGGCCTTAAACGCGCGGACGGACCGCGGCGAAACCGCTGTAGACTGGGCGGAAAAAAATCATAACAGCAGTATCGCGGCGTATCTCAAAGCGCAAGGCGCGTTGTCCGGCGCAGAAGCCGAGGCGATGGAACGAGAACAGCAAGCCAAAGAACAGGAAGAGGAAAAAATAGAGGCAACAGCGACGGAAGAACAAACGATCGCGGAAAAGCAGGAAGAGATACCGGCAGAAACGCAAGAGTCAATCGAAACACAACCCGCTGAAAAAGAGAAAAATGAGGCAGAGCAGACAGAAAATCGGGAAAAGCAAGAGTCCCGGTAACGTATGCGTCATTTCGGGCAGGCCGCAAACGGCGCGGTCTGGAGTCTCTGAGAGGCGGGGAAACAGGGATATGCAGACATTCTCTGTCGCCGCGAAAGGGGGCGCGTCGTGATTATCAGCGCCAGCCGCAGAACCGATATTCCGAAGTTTTATTCCGGGTGGTTCATGAATTGTATTCGCGCCGGATATGCCACGCCCAGAAATCCTTTCAACGGCAAGCCTTATAGGGTAAAAATGGGCAAGGGAGACGTCATCGTTTTCTGGACGCGCGACGCGACTACGCTGATTCCTGATTTACAAGAACTTGATGAACGCGGGTTTCATTATTATTTTCAGTACACCCTTACCGGCTACCCGCGAAAATTTGAGCCCAGTACGCCAAAACGTGACGAGGCGATACATACCTTCCGCGTACTGGCCGATAAGATCGGGGCAAAGAAAATGATCTGGCGATACGATCCGATATTTTTGACCGGCGATATTGACGCGGCGTGGCACAAGGAAAATTTTTCCTATATTGCCTCACGCCTGCAAGGGAAAAGCCAGCGAGTCATCATCAGCTTTGTTGATTTTTACAAGAAATTTGAAGCAAGTTTTGTCCGGATGCACCGCGTTCAGCGTCTGCGCGCTTCCGGGCAGGGGCTTGCTCCGGAAGTTGATGCGCTATGCCGCCATATCGTTTCTGAGGCCGGAAAGAACGGGATGAGGGTTCAGACATGCGCGGAAGGAAAACTTGAGATTGCGGGTCTTGAAAGAGGTAAATGTATTGACGACGAACTGATTTACGATTTGTTTGGGCTTGCGTACAAGGGAAAAAAGGACAAAGGCCAGCGCAAGACGTGCGATTGCGTAGAGAGCCGCGACGTCGGGGAGGACACTACGTGTTTGCATGGCTGCGTATATTGCTACGCGACAAAGAGCCATGAAGAGGCAAAAAGGAAATATGCCGGACATGATCCTTATAGTCCCTGTCTTGTAGGCTGGCCTGACAACGCCGATAGGGCGGCTCTTCTTGAGAAGATTTCTCCGGATGACGCCAAAAGAGTCCGCGCCAAACCTAGCAGGGAAACGCCGCCAGACACATCTCCTGAATCGGGCGCGGACGCTTAACGAAGTTTTGAAGGCGGTTCGGGGGCGAGAGGTTAAATTGAAGACCGGGAAACAGAAAGAGACGCCTAAACAAAAGGGATTTTTCTGACTCTAAATTTTTGTGGAAGGAAACAGAAATATAAATATAGCCAAATGGTTTACAGAAGCAGCCGAACAAGGATTGTCATGCATTTTCGTGGCTTGTTCGGATGATATGGTTCTTTTTTTCGCGCATTCCTTTGTGTTTCGCGCTTTCGTTGTGTGAGCGCGTTTAGGGCGCGGCTATAATTACCGCATGGTTTCCGTAACGCATTCTGTCGCCGCGCAGGGCGACGACTCACTTTTGCTCAACGCGCTTTCCGCTGGCCTGGATGAGGGCGCGTCTTCCCGCCTTTCCGCCGCCCTGTCTTTTGCCAGGGAGTTCTATCAGGACTCGCTTCTGAGTAGCGGGGAAAGTATGCGCGCGCACGCGGAAGGCGTGGCGCTCATTGCCGCCAGTCTAAAACTGGACGCCAACACCCGTCTTGCCGCTCTGTTTTTCGCCATGCCCGTGATTGATGATGCGGCGCTGGAAAAAATTACCGGCGCGTTCGGCGCGGATGTCGCGCGCTTGGTGCAGGGCGCGCATCTCCTGACCCGTCTGCGGCCTGTCACACGCCCAATCGTAACCGCGTCTGGACATGGAAAAGGCGGAAAGAATCCGCAAATTCGTCTGCAAGTGGAAGTCTTGCGCAAAATGCTGCTTGCGATGGTGGAAGATATTCGCGTCGTGCTGCTGCGCCTTGCCTCACGCACCCAAACATTACGTCATTACACCGCGTGCGCGGACGACTTGCGCGCCGAGATCGCGCGGGAAACGCTGGATATTTACGCGCCGCTCGCCAATCGGCTGGGAGTCTGGGAACTGAAATGGGAGCTGGAGGATCTGTCTTTTCGCTATCTGCACCCTGAAACCTACAAGAAAATCGCGCGTCTCTTGGATGAAAAGCGTATTGAGCGTGAACAATTTATCGCGGAGGCGACCGATCGTCTGCAAAAAGAGTTGCGGGAAGCGGGGGTTGAGGCGGAAGTGTATGGACGCCCCAAGCATATCTATAGCATCTGGAACAAGATGAAGAATAAAAATCTTGAGTTTTCGGAGCTTTACGATATTCGCGCTCTGCGGGTGATCGTGGAAAGCATCAAGGACTGCTATACCGCGCTGGGTCTGGTGCATAACCTGTGGATTCCCATTCCCAAGGAATTTGACGACTACATTTCCAACCCCAAAAACAATTTTTATCGTTCGCTGCATACGGCAGTGCGCTGCCCAGACGGACGTTCGCTGGAAGTGCAGATTCGCACGAAAGAAATGCACCAGCACGCTGAACTGGGCGTCGCGGCGCATTGGCGCTACAAGGAAAATAAAGGAAACGCGGAAGGAGGGGGATACGATGAAAAAATCGCCTGGCTACGACAGCTGATTACCTGGAAAGAAGACGTCTCAGATACTTCTGATTGGGTACGCCACTACAAAGAAGCCGCTCTGGATGAAGTGATTTATGTTTTGACCCCGCAGGGGAAAGTGCTGGATTTGCCGCGCGGCGCGACGCCAGTGGATTTCGCCTACCGTCTGCATACAGATATTGGTCACCGTTGCCGGGGCGCGCGCGTGGACGGTCAGATTGTGCCGCTCAATACGGAACTGAAAACCGGACAGCGCATTGAAATCATGACGGCGAAGCAGGGCGGTCCGTCACGCGATTGGCTCAATGCCGCGCAGAATTACCTTTCGACAAAAGGGGCGCGTACCAAGGTGCGGCAGTGGTTTGCCAGCCGCGATTTGGAAGAGACCTTGAGCGAGGGGCGCGCGCTGATCACGCGGGAATTGCAGAAATTAGGAATTTCAGGCGCGAATCTGGAAGAAATTGCGCATCGCGTAGGGATGACAAGCGTTGAGGACCTGTTTACCAGCGCCGCGCGCAATGAACTGAATCTGCGTCAGTTTCAGTCTGCGGCGCGTGGCGAAACGCCTGAAGCGAAAACAGCGCAAGGCGCGGTTTCGGTGCGCCGCCCCAGCGGCACGCCGAACGGCGTCCTGATTGTCGGGGTGGATCATCTGCTTACCCAGCTCGCGCGTTGCTGCAAACCCGCGCCGCCTGACGCGATTGAAGGATTTGTCACGCGCGGCAAGGGCGTTTCTATCCACCGTTCGGAATGCGTTAATTTTCAGCATTTGGCGTCGCTGCATCCGGAACGGATTATTGAAACCGCCTGGGGCGACGCCGGGGCAGAAGGGCGCTTTGCGACAGACATCATCGTTGACGCGCGGGATCGGCAAAGACTTTTGCGCGATGTCACGGAAATTTTCGCTAAAGAAAGAATCAATGTGATTGGCGTAAATACGCAATCTCGGAACGGCGAGGCGCGGATGCACTTTACCGTAGAGATCAGCAATCTGACGCAATTGCGGCGCACCCTGACTTTAATCCATAAAGTAAACGGCGTAGTTACCGCGCGCAGAAGATAAAATTTTCCGGCGTCTTTCCGGAAGTCCGCGACAGGTGAGGGGTGTGTTCTCCCCCGTGACCTCCAAAAAATCTTTTACCTTATGCTTTGGTCGCGCGCAATCAAGAAGAGTGATTTTATTGGTCTTACCAATCTACATAAAAATAAAAAATGATTAAAATCATAGTATTATATGCTATAGTTAAAGCAGTTTAACAGGTTGAAAAGGCTTGTTTTTTCGTATAGAATCTATGGTATTACCAATTTATCTGACTTGTGACTTTATCTGTTCTATGCCGCCGCGTCGCCTTTCCGATACGATTGCCGCTGCCCTAGAGCGGCGCATCCTGGAGGGCGCTCTGCGTCCGGGGGATCGGTTGCCTTCGGAACGCGAACTGGCGGCGGAGTTGGGAGTTTCTCGTCCCTCCTTGCGCGAAGCGATTCAGAAACTGCTGTCTCGCGGCTTGTTGAACAGCTATCAGGGCGGCGGAACTTTTGTCACGGAAGGGCTGACAAGCGGTTTTTTCAGTCCCTGGCAGCATCTTTTGGAAACGCGCGCCGAAGTGCGCGACAATGTGCTGGAACTTCGCCGCGCTCTGGGTACGCAAGCGGCGGAATGGGCGGCCGCCAGACGTTCAGCGGCAGATATGGCGCTTTTGCAACAGCGTTTTGCTTGCTTGGATGAAAAATTGAAGGAAACAGCAGAATGCGCGCCCGCCCCTGGCAACGCTCTCTGTCTTGCTGATTTGGATACCGCCTTTCATCAAGCGCTTTTCAAAGCGGCGCAAAACGTTTTGCTGACGCATCTGGGCGATACTTTGTTAAGCCTGCTTCGCAAAGCGACGGAACTGTACTTCATGGAATTGGGAAAAATCCCGCGCGCCTATGCGCTTTTGTCCGCGCAATATGCCGCGCTTTTGGAGTCTATCCATGCGCGGCGTCCGGTAGCGGCGCGAGCGGCCGCGGCTGCGCACTTGGATTTTGCTGCGGAAAGCATGGCCGAAACCATGCGCGCGGCTTTTGCCGTCACTCCAGCGCTTTCTTCCGCATCGCTATCCGGCAGTCGCAAAGAAACGCGGAGCAAGGCGGCAAAGACCACAAAAACTTTCAAACAGGGGTTTTTCCCTGACTGTTCTTCTGATGATTCTTCCTGAAAGGAGTGTGCTCCATGAGTAATGTATACGTAATTCCTCTTGAAAAGTTACGCAAAGAAGATGTTGACGAGGTTGGCGGCAAAAACGCTTCTTTGGGCGAAATGATCAGCCAACTGTCCGGATCCGGGGTGCGCGTTCCGGGAGGATTTGCCACAACCGCGCGCGCGTTTCGTCTTTTTCTTTCGCAAAGCGGCCTGAACAAGGAAATTGCCGAAATTCTCGAATCTCTGGATGTGGAAGACGTAAACGCGCTTGCCCAGGCGGGGGCGCGCATTCGTCAGATGATTGTGGAAACGCCTTTCCCAACCGCGCTTACTGTTGCAATTACTGAACAATATCAACTGCTTGTAAAAGATTCTTCAAGTGACGTCTCATTTGCGGTGCGATCGTCCGCCACGGCGGAAGACCTGCCGGACGCCTCTTTCGCCGGTCAGCAGGAAACCTTTCTGAATATTGTGGGTCTGGACAATATCTTGCACGCGATCAAGGAAGTGTTTGCCTCGCTTTACAATGACCGCGCCATTGCCTATCGCGTACATCAGGGCTTTGTTCATTCTGAAGTGGCGCTTTCCGCCGGTGTTCAGCGCATGGTGCGCTCAGACAAGGGCGCGGCAGGCGTGATGTTTACGCTGGACACAGAATCTGGATTCCGCGACGCAGTCTTTTTAACCGCGAGCTATGGTTTGGGAGAAACTGTCGTGCAGGGCGCGGTTAACCCCGATGAGTTCTATGTGCATAAGCCCATGCTGGAAGCGGGTAAAAAGGCGATCGTGCGCCGCGCGCTGGGTTCCAAAATGATCCGCATGGTGTTTTCCTCCGAAAAAATCGCCGGGAAATCCACTGTGACAGAAGCGGTTCCAGAAAATGACCGCCATCGGTTTTCCATTACAGACGCGGAAGTTGAAGAATTGGCGCGTTACGCGGTCATCATCGAAAAGCATTACCAGCGTCCCATGGACATTGAGTGGGGGCGGGATGGAACGGATAACAAACTTTACATCCTGCAGGCGCGGCCAGAAACAGTAAAATCAAGAGAAGATGGAAACCGGCAGGAAAAATTCCGCCTGAAAACCTTCTCCAAAGTTCTGGCGGCAGGGCGCGCTATTGGGCAGAGAATTGGCGTAGGGCCTGTGCGCATCGTGCGCGACCCGAAAGACATGGACAAAGTGCGCCCCGGCGATGTGCTGGTGGCCGACATGACGGACCCGAACTGGGAACCCGTGATGAAGCGTGCTTCGGCTATCGTGACCAACCGCGGCGGCAGGACTTGCCACGCCGCGATTATCGCCCGCGAACTGGGAGTTCCGGCCATTGTGGGATGCGGCGACGCGACAGAAACGCTCGCGGAAGACGAACGTGTGACAGCCTCCTGCGCGGAAGGGGACACCGGGCATATCTATCGCGGAGAGCTGGAGTTTGAAGTCATCACAAAAGACGTCTCCGCGATGCCGGAAATTCCCGTGAAAATCATGATGAACGTCGGCAATCCTGAGTTGGCGTTTGAGTTTGCGCAATTGCCTAATTCCGGAGTGGGATTGGCGCGCGTGGAGTTTGTTATCAACAATGTTATCGGTATCCATCCGAAAGCGATTTTGGACATTGAGCATTTGCCGGTTTCCAAGCGCGAGGAGATTGAGCGGCGCGCGCGCGGCTATGTCAGTCCGGTGGAATTTTTCGTGGAAAAGCTGGCGGAAGGCGTTGCGACCATTGCGGCGGCGTTTTACCCCAAGCCGGTGATTGTCCGGCTTTCAGATTTTAAATCCAATGAGTATCGCAAACTGCTGGGCGGCGAATTGTATGAGCCGGAAGAGGAAAACCCCATGCTGGGATTCAGAGGCGCGTCGCGTTATCTTGCCTCGTCTTTCCGGGACTGTTTTGCGCTGGAATGCCGCGCCATGAAAAAAGTCCGCGAAGACATGGGGTTAACGAATGTCTGGCTGATGATTCCCTTTGTGCGCACCCTGGAAGAAGGGCGGGAAGTTGTTCAGTTGCTGACCAGACACGGGCTGAAACAAGGCGAAAACGACCTGAAAATTATCATGATGTGCGAGATTCCGTCCAACGCGCTTTTGGCGGAAGAATTTCTGGAAATTTTCGACGGGTTTTCAATTGGCTCCAATGACTTAACGCAGCTTACGCTGGGACTTGACCGGGATTCCAGCCTTGTGGCCAATTTGTTTGACGAGAGAAACCCCGCGGTAAAGAAACTCCTGGCAATGGCGATTGAAACCGCCAACCGCAAGGGAAAATACGTAGGGATTTGCGGCCAGGGACCTTCCGACCACGCGGATCTCGCGGAATGGCTGATGGAGCAGGGCATTCAAAGCATGTCGCTAAACCCAGACACGGTAGTAGATACGTGGCAGCGTCTGGCGGCGCGCCAAAAGTAAGGCAAGCGAGGGATTTGCGGGCGCGCCCCGCAAATCCCTCAAGCATTGGCTGATAGGAGGAGATCGAGATTCGCAGATTAAAAAGGAGGCTGCCCCGCCTCCTTGCTCGCGTCAATCTCAATAGCGGTAATGCTCCGCTTTGTAAGGTCCATCAATGGGTACGCCAATATACGCGGCTTGTTCCGGCAGAAGCGTTGTCAAATGCGCGCCCAGTTTTTTCAGGTGCAGTCGGGCAACCGTTTCGTCCAGTTTTTTCGGCAAGGTATACACGCCTACCGGGTAACTTTCCGGCTTTCCGAAAAGCTCAATTTGCGCCAGCGTCTGGTTGGTAAAAGAGTTACTCATGACGAAACTAGGATGACCCGTGGCGCAGCCCAAGTTTACAAGCCGCCCCTCCGCCAGAAGAATAAGCCGCTTCCCGTCCGGGAAAATAATATGGTCGACTTGCGGCTTAATGTTTTCCCACGGATATTGCTTCAAACTTGCCACGTCAATTTCAGAATCAAAATGCCCGATATTGCACACAATGGCGTTATGTTTCATTGCCTGCATGTGCGTATGCGTAATGACGCGCAAATTTCCGGTGGCAGTCACAAAAATATCCCCCAGAGCGGCGGCCTCATCCATGCTGACCACGCGGTATCCTTCCATCGCGGCTTGCAAGGCGCAGATAGGATCAATCTCGGTCACCCATACCGTCGCGCCCAGACCGCGCAGGGATTGCGCGCATCCCTTGCCCACGTCGCCATAACCCAGCACGACCGCAATCTTTCCCGCAACCATTACGTCGGTTGCGCGTTTGACGCCGTCCACCAATGACTCGCGGCATCCGTAAAGATTATCAAACTTGGATTTGGTTACCGAATCATTCACATTGATGGCGGGAAATTTGAGTTCGCCTTTTGCGTGCATCTGGTACAGGCGATGTACGCCCGTGGTTGTCTCTTCCGTTACGCCCCGGATGTGGGCGGCGCGGGTGGAATACCATGCGGGGTCTACTTTCAATTTTTCCCGAATGGCGGAAAAAAGCGCGATTTCTTCTTCACAGGTTGGGTTCGCTACAACAGAAATATCTTTTTCCGCGCGCGCGCCCAAATGCAGAAGCAGTGTCGCGTCGCCGCCGTCGTCCAGAATCATGTTAGAAAAGCCGTTGTCCGGCCATTCAAAAATACGATGCGTGTAGTCCCAGTAGTCTTCCAGACTCTCGCCTTTGACCGCAAACACAGAAATGCCTTCCCGCGCAATGGCTGCCGCCGCGTGATCCTGTGTCGAAAAAATATTACAGGACGCCCAGCGCACCTCCGCGCCCAGCGCGGTCAGCGTTTCGATGAGAACTGCGGTTTGAATGGTCATATGCAGCGAGCCGCTGATTCGCGCGCCTTTTAGTGGCTGGCTGGCGGCAAATTCCTCACGTGTCGCCATCAGCCCCGGCATTTCAGTTTCGGCAATTGTGATTTCCTTGCGTCCCCAATCCGCGAGCGCGTAATCGGCGATAACATAGTCATGAACAGTCATCAAACTATCCTTCAGAAAAGTGAATCGAAAGCGGAGAGAGGAAAAAAGACACGCCTCGCCCCATCTCAAAAACCAATGAACGGGACGAGCGCCGTTGACGCCGATTCACGCAATTCATGCCGCGCGGATACGGTTTCCGAGCCTGGGATTGAAAATCTCGCAACGCTCCTCGGAGGGGGCATTCTAACAATGCCGCGCGTGACCGGCAATTTTCTATTCGCCGCGCTCCGCGTCCGCGAAAAGCCCCAGTTCCATTTGCTGCGAATGTTCGCTTTCCTCATCTTGCCCGTTGGCCTTTTTTCTGCGGCGCGCCTCTATGGCGTCCAAGTATTCAGGAGTGACGTCTCCGGTAATGTAACGACCGTCAAAGCAGGAAGTATCGAAAGCGGAAAGCTGAGGATTGAGCGTGGTAATTGAAGTTTCCAGCATGGATAGATCTTGATAAACCAATGCGTCCGCGCCAATTTCCAGGGCAATTTCCGCTTCTGTTTTTCCGTGCGCGATTAGCTCCGCGCGAGTGGGCATATCAATGCCGTAGACGTTGGGATAACGCACCGGAGGCGCGGCAGAAGCAAAATACACTTTGAGCGCCCCAGCCGCGCGCGCCATGTCCACAATTTCTTGACTAGTCGTCCCGCGCACAATGGAATCATCTACCAAAAGCACCCGCTTGTTTTTGAATTCCTGCCCGATGGTATTGAGCTTTTGCCGCACGGATTTTTTCCGCATCATTTGACCGGGCATAATGAAAGTGCGCCCAATATAGCGATTTTTCACAAACCCTTCGCGGTAAGGAAGATTCAGCCTCTGTGCCAGTTGCATGGCGGCAGGACGGCTGGAATCCGGAATGGGAATCACGGCGTCAATCTCCGTAATCGGCAACGAGGCGCGAACCTTGTCTGCCAGATGTTCTCCCATCGAAAGGCGCGCTTCATAGACGGAAACGCCATCCATCATGGAGTCGGGGCGCGCGAGATAAACATACTCAAAAATGCAGGGAACCAGGCGCGGCGTGTCCGCGCATTGGCGTGAAAAAAACCGCCTTCTGCAATCAATGAACACTGCCTCGCCGGGCGCAACATCTCGCATAACCTGGAAACCCAAGGCGTCCAGCGCAACAGATTCTGACGCGAGTAAATATTCCTCTTCCCCTTCTTTTGTTCGCTGCATACCGACGATCAGCGGACGAATGCCGTATGGATCCCGAAACGCCAAAAGACCATATCCGGCAATCATGGCGACCGCCGCGTATGCTCCCTTAACGCGGCGATGCACGCCAGAGACCGCAGAAAAAATAGCGTTCAGATCAAGCCTTACGCCATGCGCGGCTTCCTGCAATTCATGCGCCAGCACATTCAGCAGCACTTCAGAATCGGAATTGGTGTTTACATGCCGCAAGTCCTGCTCGAACATTTCAAGTTTCAGGGATTCCGCGTTGATTAGGTTGCCGTTATGCGCCAGCGCAATGCCGAACGGGGAATTAACGTAGAAAGGCTGCGCTTCCGCGAAATTCCAGGCTGATCCTGCCGTAGGATAACGGCAATGCCCAATTCCCCAGTTTCCCGGAAGCGCTCGCATATTGCGGGTGCGGAACACATCCCGCACAAAGCCTGGCCCCTTGTACAAATGGAATGTGTTGCCGTCCGCAGTGGCAATGCCCGCGGCGTCCTGTCCACGGTGCTGAAGCACCATCAGGCCATCATAGAGCAGCTGATTGACCGGGGTCGTTGCGACAACACCCAAAACACCACACATTGCGGCCTCCGTAGGAGTCAGTGTTTCCGAAATCGAATCCGTTTGGCAATTTCAACGGGCAGCCAGGGACGCATGGCGAGAACGGCAATTTCCAGCGGACGGGAAAGTTTAGCTTCCCGCCACCAGGGCTGCTGCGGAAACTGTGTCAGCCCGCCCAGCGTCACCAGAATCAGCGCGATACACAAACCGCGCAGAAAACCAAAGAACAGTCCGGCAAGGCGGTCAAATACGCCCAGACCCAGCGCGTGAATCAGCCTGCGCGCGAGATAACGTACCAGAGAAAGCAAAATCAGCACCGCAAAAAAAACCACGATCCATCCCGCGACAATGCGCATGAACGGATCGGCAATCACATCCGCAAAAAGCTGCTGCCCTATTTGTTCGCCAAAAGCGCGCGCGGTAAAAAAAGCCAAAATCAGAGAAAGCAGGGCGATGATTTCTCCTACAACTCCGCGCCATACTCCCAAAAACATGGAAAGCGCCAGAATGGTCAGGACGACGTAATCAAAAACAGTCATGCTTTTTCAGGCGC
This sequence comes from Zoogloeaceae bacterium, assembly GCA_031256795.1. GTDB lineage: Bacteria > Pseudomonadota > Gammaproteobacteria > Burkholderiales > Rhodocyclaceae > Azovibrio. The sequence goes on from JAIRPW010000043.1 coordinate 59,437, forward strand.
CGACGCAATCTTTGTGCCCTGCAAGTTGATGCGCTCCATCTTTTTCTGGGCGCGTTCCGCTTCCTCACGATTCCGGAAAGGCCCCGCGCGCACACGGGTCTTTTTTTCCTTTTCCAGCGTTTCGGTATACACCGGAATTCCAAGTTCCCCCAACTTCTTTTTCAGAGTATTGACATTGGACAAATCGGAGTAAGCGCCAATAAGAATGATATGCGGCGTGCTGTTTGACGCCGCAGCCGCTCCGGGCGTTCGTCCGGCGAGAATGGCTGCGGCGCGTTCGGCGTCCAGATCTCGGAGCGGCGGTTCAGAGGGTTTTTGCCGCGCCGACGGCGGGGGCGCGGGCATTGTTTTTGCGGGGGGCGGGGGTTGCGTATTTTGCGCGGCGGGCTGCGGGCGCGCCGCAACGGTCGCGGAATCCGGCGTGGTTATGGCGGGAGGCGGCAGCGAAACGGCAGCGGTATCTTTTTGTTCTGCTTGTTCCGGGACGGGTAAGGTATTGAGTTCAAGCAGAATGGCGTCTTCGCCGGGTTTGGCTGGAATACTGATGAGCGGCTCTGAACCAGAGCTCTGCGGATCGGCGTCCATGACCGCAAGCAGAATTATGGAAGCCAGGAATACAAAGATCACCGCGCCAATCAGCCTACGCCGCGCTTTTTGCTTGAGGTGCGGCGGAATTTCGCTGTCTGAATATGCCATCATCAGAATACCTTTGGTCTTTTCAGGGAAGACTCCAGACGCCGCCAAACGGCAGCAAGCGTGTGAAACGAGCCTATGACGATAATTCTATCACTTTCTTTTGCCGTTTCCCGCGCGTGGTCAAAGGCGTCTTCCGGGCTTTCATAACAGCTCAGCAGAGCGCTTGAATCTGCGGCAAGAAGTTTGTCCGCAAGCGCGTCGGCTTTTTGGCCGCGAATTCCGGTTAACGTCGCTATAAACCAGCGCGTGACTTTTCCTTTCAGCGCGGCAAGGCTGTTTATGGCGTCTTTGTCCGCAAGCATACCCAGGACAGCGTAGGTATTCGCAAAAAACCCCATGTCGTCCAAATTTTCCGCCAGTACGCGCAGCGCTTCTGGATTGTGTCCCGCGTCCAGCACAATTACGGGGCGTCCCGGCAAAACCTGGAAGCGTCCCGGCAATTCCGCCCGCGCCAGACCTTCGCGGATCGCCTGCGCGGAAACCGGCAGACGCTCGCGTAGCGCGTCCAGAGCGGCAAGCGCGAGTGACGCGTTGTTGATTTGCGCCGCCCCGCGCAAATTGGGATGCGCAAGAATACGGCGTTCCAGTTTTTCCGGAGTTTTCCGCCAATATTGCCATTGCAGAGGCGCATCCGTGGTTTTTTGCCAGCCGAAATCACGCCCCGCGACAAAGAGCGGGACCTTAAGCGTCGCGGCCTGCCGCAGCACGCTTTCCGGCGGGTGGGCGTCACCGCAGAATGCGGGATGGCCAGAGCGGAAAATCCCCGCTTTTTCCAGGCCGATTTCCTCGCGCGTCGCGCCCAGCCATTGCTGATGATCTAAATCAATGCTGGTTAGTAGCGCGACGTCGGGGTCGTAAAGGTTTACGGCGTCCAGGCGTCCGCCCAGACCCACTTCCAGAATCAGCGCCTCGCATTTGGCGGCGGAGAAAATCTGCCAGGCGGCAAGGGTGGCAAACTCGAAATAGGTTAGCGCGGCATTGCCCGCCGCTTTTCGCGCGCGTTCTACTTCCGCAAACGCTGCGCACAGGGATTCCGCGCGCGCCTCTTCGCCGTTAATGCGCACGCGCTCGGTAAAACGCAGCAAATGCGGAGAGGTGTAACAGCCCACGCGGTAGCCCGCTCGGACAAGAATCATTTCCAGATAGACTGCGGTCGACCCTTTGCCGTTTGTACCTGCCAGGGTAAAAATAGGGCAAAAGGGACGCTGTCCCAGAGCCGCGCCGACTTCTCTGACTCGCTGCAATCCCAGTTCAATGCCCGCTTCCCCTTTGGGATGCAGGCTTTCCAGGTACATCAGCCAGCCGGGAAGATCGGCGGGCAAAACGGCAGCATGTGTGGCGCGCATGAAAAAACAAGAATAAAAATTACGGCAGACGGGTATCTGGCGCGGGATCGGCAAAAGTGTCGGAAGGCAGAATTGCCTGCGGCAGAATACCAATGGGTAAAAGTACGCGAATCACCGCGCGCAGCCAAAGACTTGTGATTGCGCGGAACCTTGCGCTGTGCAGACAAAACCCTCCCACGAGGCCGACCAGGCAGCCGACGACGGTATCCCAAAAACGCGCCATGACCAGAGTATCAACCATCTGGGGAGTCTGGGGAAGGATTGCCGCGTCCGCCAGGAGAATGGTCATGGGCGTGATGAAAACGGCTGCCGCCCCATAATGGCGCACCACGATAGTTTCTACGAGGAACGACAGCGTCATCATGACGAAGCAAAGCCCCCAGGCGGAAAAAGGAAGCGATAGCAAACCCCAGGCGACAAAAAGCCCGACGCCCGTGCCCAAGATGCGATGAAACTGCTTGGTCCACATTGTGCGCACGCTCACGTCCTGAATAATTGCCAGACAGCTGATTGGAATCCAATACGCTTTCTCCAGACCCAAAAACCAGGCAAGAAGCAAGGACAGTCCTACGCACGATCCAATAATGACCGAATCGAATACGACAAAATCAAATGTGGCGGCAGGCAGCGGCGCAATTGGCTTGACGGGGCGCGTGCGTAATGTGACGAGACTATAGACAAAGGCAATAAATACCGCCAAAAGACAACCCAGCGTGATCAGACCTGTTTTGAGCGGGATGTCCAGAATTTCACTGGGAGAATACGCGCCGATTGCCGCTGCCATGATGAAGAACGCGCTGCCGGGCGGCCCCAGGCGGTAAAAGCGGCACAGCATCAAGGTTACAATGGACAGGAAAGTCAGCGAAAGCAGTACCGTGATGGGCAAAAAATGACTGATCAGCCCCAGCGCGTAACTCGCAGACATGGCGAACGCGCAAGCAATCAGGCAAATCATACGGTGATACAGCGGCGTTTCCGGCAAGTGTAAAAAAACCAGCCCTCCCAGAGAAGAAATCAGGCCGTAATCCATATGCCCGAAAAAAGCGCCCACCATCAGCGGTAAACCCACCGACAACGCCGCGGCAAAAGGCATTTGCCACGGGCGGTCGCTTGGGTTGACCTTGAATAAAGACAGCCATTCCTTCTGAAGAAAAACTACAAAACCAGAATATTTTTTGTACATACAAAGTGCGCAAAAACAGCTTGCTTTTCTTTCAATCTACGCAATTTCTTCTAATCAAAGACAGCGGAAAACGATCTCGCCCAGAGGCGCCGTCGCCATCGCGGCGGCGGATGATTGCCGAAAGCGCGTCATTTATTTTTTTCTTTCCGGTGGTCAATAACGCGCACGGCTTTGCCCATGGAGCGCTCAATCGCGCCGGTAGGATGGATTTTGACCTCGCAGGAAATACCGATGAAATCCTTGATGTCTTTTTGCGCCTTGGCCGAAACGTGATTCATATATTCCTGCCCTTTGGCGTAAAGCGGCGGGCTGGCCTCAACATTGACGCGCAGGGAATCCAGGTGTCCCACGCGAAATACCTCAATCTGATAAAACGGCGAAAGGGTTTCCGTCCGCATCAGAATTGCCTCTACCTGGGTGGGGAATACATTGACGCCGCGAATGATCAGCATGTCATCCGAACGGCCCGAAACGCGGCTCATGCGCACATGGGTGCGTCCGCACTTACAGGGCGCGGGATCCAGTACCGCGATATCACGAGTGCGAAAGCGCAACATCGGGAAAGCCTCGCGCGTCAACGAGGTAATGACAATTTCTCCCCGCTCCCCCGGAGGCAGTGGTTCTCCGGTATCCACATCCACGCATTCAACCAGAAAATGGTCTTCCCATATGTGCAATCCTTTCTTGTTTTCCAGACACTCAATGCCGACGCCGGGTCCCATAAGTTCTGTCAGACCGTAAATATCCAGCGCGTTTATCCCCATGCGGGATTCAAGCTCATAGCGCATTTCCTCGCTCCACGGCTCCGCCCCGAAGAGGCCGACGCGCAAGGGCAGTTTGCGAATATCAACGCCCAGTTTTTCGGCTTCTTCCACAATATTGAGCGCGTAGGAGGGGGTGCAGCTCATCGCGGTAGGCGAGAGATCGTTGAGCAACATTACCTGTTTCTGCGTTTGTCCGCCCGACATGGGGATCACGGTAACGCCCAGAGATTCCGCCGCGCCATGCAGTCCCATGCCGCCGGTGAAAAGGCCATAGCCATAGGCGTTGTGCAGACGGTCTCCGGGAGCCAGACCCGCCGCGCCCAGACAGCGCGCGCCCAGCGCGCCCCAGTTGGCGACGTCGCGGCGCGTATACCCTACAACCACCGGTTTTCCCGAAGTTCCGGACGAGGCTTGCAGACGAATAACCTGCTCCGCAGGCACGGCAAACATACCGAAAGGATAGTTATCGCGCAGCTGTTCTTTTTTGGTGAAGGGCAGGAGCTTGACGTCCGCAAGTGTTTGGATGTGATGCGGCTTGACCTCCAGTTCGTCCATGGCCTCACGATAAAATTTTACGGATTCATAGCAGCGCGCCACAGTAACCTGTAGCCGGCGCAGCTGGAGGGCGGCCAGTTCTTCACGCGGCAGAGTCTCATTATCAATATCGAAAATCATGGCATTTTCCTTTTTCGCAGCTTGCGGCAGAGCCGCGAATAATAACGCTTATGACGGGAAAACGCCTACTGCGGCGCATACAGGAAGTCAATTTTTGGCAGCTGCCAGACGATCTTCGCGCATTGCGCAAATATTTTTAGTACGTCAGAATAATTTTTCCGCTATAGTAGGCGCTGACTTTTCAGGCACAGCCGCTCTTCCTACACTTGCGCGATGTCTTTCCCATTCACCTCTCTTTGTTCCTTTTGGAGGCAGTCTCTCAAGCTGCGTCTGGCTGTTTATATCATGGCGCTGCAAATGCTTTTGATGTGCAGCTATGTTACGTTTCTCTTGGTGCGTGAGACAGAGTTTATGCGCGAGCAGGCAAAGGCTCGCGTGGCCGTGATTATCAAAGCAATCGCGTCCAATAGCCGGATATGGATGCTTTCGCGGGATATTGCGGGCATGGATATGCTGATTTCCTCTTTTAACGATTTCCCCTACATCAGCGAAGTCATGCTGCTGGATACCCAGGGGCGTATTTTGGCGCATACCAAGATTGAAAAGATAGGGGAGCGTCTGCCGGAAGAGGAGCTGCGGGCTTTTGTCAATCGCAGACCAGACATTATTCTGTTTCGGGATGATCGAGACCATTTGGATATGTTCGCGCCTGTCATGGAAGAAGACATGCTGCTCGGCTGGGTGCGTTTTGTCATGAACCAGACGGAGCGCAATATCCGTTTTTGGTCTGTCATTCAAAGGGCGCTATGGTTCATGCTGATGGTTTTCATGCTGAGCGGTATTTTGTCTTGGTGGCTGGCTGCGCGCTTAACCCGCGACATTTCTCATCTGACGCAAACCACCCGCAAAATACGCGATGGCGAGTATGAGGAGCGCCCCTCTCTGGACCGGGAAGATGAAATCGGCGATTTGGCACAGAATTTTAATCAAATGCTGGACGTCTTAAATGAACATGAAAGAGCGTTAACCAGGCAGGCTGCAGCGCTGGCGCGCTCCAATGCCGAACTGGAACGCTTTGCCTATGTGGCCTCGCATGACCTGCAGGAGCCATTGCGCATGGTGACAAGCTATGTGCAGCTGCTGGCGCGGCGCTACAAAGGCAGACTGGATGAAGACGCGGACGTGTTTATCGGTTACGCGGTGGATGGGGTAGGGCGGATGCAGCAGCTGATCAATGACCTTCTGGCCTACTCGCGCGTGGATAGCAAGGGCGGCGATTTTCTTCCCACTGACCTTAACGAAGCGCTGGAAAGCTCTCTGTTTTCTTTGCGCGTCAGCCTCACGGAATGCGGCGCGAATATTCAGCGCGATCCCTTGCCAATCCTGAAAGTGGACAATGTGCAAATTCGCCAGCTTTGGCAAAATCTTTTGGGCAATGCCCTCAAATTCCGTGGCGAGAACACGCCGGTGATTCGGATTTACGCCCAAGAGGAGGAAGAAGAATGGCGCTTTTTTGTCTCGGATAACGGTATTGGCGTTGAGTCAGGGCAAGAGGAGCGAATTTTTCAAATTTTCCAGCGTCTGCATGGGCGGGATAAGTATCCGGGAACCGGCATCGGCTTATCCATTTGCAAACGAATCGTAGAGCGCCACGGAGGAAAAATCGGCGTCCGTGCCAATGGAAACGGCGCGCCAGGCGCTGAATTCTGGTTTACCCTGCCCAAAAACAGGGACGATGAAGGCATTGTAATGGCGAGGCAGGAAGCGCGGCTTTCTTCAAGTGACGCGTCATCTCTCTCGTCAGGGAGTAAGTAGATCATGAAAGAATCTCAACAATACCAAAAGCCCGTCAATATTTTGTTGGTGGAAGATAACCCCGGCGATGTTCGCTTGACGGTTGAGGCATTGCGTGAAAGCAAAGTGATCGCAGCCATGATGGTTGCGCAGGATGGCTTGGAAGCTCTGGATGTTTTGAGCCAGCGCCCCCCGTTTGAACACGCGCCCTGTCCTGATCTTATTTTGCTGGACCTCAATTTGCCGCGCATGGACGGACGTGAGTTTCTGAGCATTATTAAGAGCGACGAAAAGTTTAAAAAAATCCCCGTCGTTATTTTGACAACGTCCTCTGCCGAACAGGACATCGTGCGAGCCTATAATCTGCACGCCAATTGTTATATTACGAAACCCGTCGACCTGGATCAGTTTATCCAGGTCGTCAAATCAATTGATGACTTTTGGCTGACGATTGTGCAACTGCCGCATATCGCTTACTAACTTGCTTTTATGAGAGCGCAACATGGAAAACAATGACACATCTTATCTGCAATCCTCGCTGCACGTTTTACTGGTGGAGGATAATCCAGGCGATATTCGCCTTTTGCAGGAAATTATGCGGGAAACGCCTGTCAATTTAACGCTGGAATACGTTGGTTCTCTGGCGGATAGTTTTCCGCTTCTGGAAGAAAAATTCTTTGACGTTATCTTGCTGGATCTTTCGCTGCCAGATAGTTCCGGGCTTGCCACGGTATCCAGAATGCGGGAAAAAGCGCCGGATTACCCTATTGTGGTCCTGACGGGCCTGAATGACGAAGCCACCGCGCTGAACGCGGTGCGCGAAGGCGCGCAGGATTATCTAATCAAAGGACAGATTGACGGCAGCCTTCTCCTGCGCGCCATTCGCTATTCCATTGAGCGCAACCGGATGCGCGCCACTATGCGCTCCTTGTCGCTCATTGATGATCTGACCGGTATTTATAATCGAAGCGGTTTCATGACTCTGGCCAGACATCAGGTGCAGTTTTCGCAAAGAAAGTCCATCGGTTTCCATTTATTGTTTCTTGACTTGGACGGGTTGCAAAATATCAATGACAAAAGTTACGAGCTAGGCGATCAGATGTTGATTGCCGTAGCCAGGCTTTTGAGCAACACTTTCCGCGGGTCTGACGTTGTCGCGCGCGTGGGCGGCGATGAATTTACGGTGATTACCGCCGAAACGGAAGGGCACAATTCAGAAAATATTCTGGAACGTTTGAAGGTGGCCATTGGGCGCCACAATCAGCATAGCCCAGATATGCCGCCCATTTCGGTGAGTTATGGCATTGTATTTTTTGAGGCTGCCGCAAAAGTTTCTCTGGAACATCTTCTGGAAGAAGCGCGCCAGATTTGCCAAAACAATAAACAGCAGAAAAAGAAAGAAACTGAAAACCAAGCGCAGACTTGAAAAGGGAGAAAGCGTAATTTTCAGAAAGGCGATAAAGACCTTTGCCGGGGACGCCAACGCTTGAGGCGCAAAGAATTCCCAACTACGGAAACGGAGGACAGCGCCATGGCCGTACCGGCAATCACCGGATTTAAAAGGCCGAACGCCGCGAGCGGGACGCCGATAATATTGTAGATAAAGGCAAGAAAAAGATTCTGCCGGATTTTCCCTAAAGTCGCGCGCGATAATTCCAGGGAGTCCGGGATGGCGCTCAAATCGTTTCTAACCAGAATAAAGTCGGCTGTCCGAAGCGCGGCGTCTGATCCGGAACTCATAGCAAAACTCACGTCAGCGGCAGCCAGTGCCGGGACGTCATTCACGCCGTCTCCCACCATGCCAATGAGTCCGGGGCGCGCGGTTCCCCGTAAAAATTCATCCTTGATTTCCTGTAACGCAGCCGTTTTTCCGGAAGGCAGAATTGCCGCCTTGAAAGTTTCAATATTCAAGCGTTTGGCCAGCGCGGCGGCTGTGCGTTGATGGTCTCCAGTCAGCATAACAAGGGAAATCGCCTTTTCTTTCAGCGTATTCAGGGTAGAGGCGGCATTGGAGCGCACGGGGTCAATAACGGCAAACATGCCCAATATTCTTGAATTTTCCCGCTGCGCGTCCTCTTCCATCAGCAGCGCGACGGTTTTCCCATCGTTTTGCCAGCGCGTAAGCAAACTTTCCGCTTTTTCCCTTTCCGCGCGCGGGATTTGCGCAAATATCCAGCGGGGCGTGCCCAAACGCAAAATTCTCCCTTCGGCGACGCCTTCCACGCCCAGTCCCGCATGGGAACGAAAACCGCTGATTATTGCCGCTTGTCCGGAGGTTACGCCCGCCGCGTCGGCCGCCGTCAGCAAAGCGCGCGCCAACGGGTGATCCGAGCCGCGTTCCAGCGCGGCGGATAAAGCCAGGAGTTTTTCTTCGTCATAGTCATTTGCCAGCGGCGCAATATCCACGACTTCCGGTTTTCCCAAAGTCAGCGTGCCCGTTTTGTCGAACGCGAGCACCGAGAGTCTTTCCGCATGTTCCAGCGCTTCGGCATTGCGAATCAAAATACCGATCTGCGCGCCGCGTCCCGTGCCTACCATCAGCGCGGTTGGCGTTGCCAATCCCAAAGCGCAGGGACAGGCAATGACCAACACCGACACCATATTGACAAGCGCGCGGGCAAAATCTCCGCCAATGCCCCACCAAAGCAAAAAAGTTAACAACGCGATTCCCGTGACCGCCGGGACAAATACGGACGCGACGCGATCAGTAAGGCGCTGTATGGGGGCTTTGGAGCCTTGCGCTTCGGAAACCAGACGAATAATGCTGGACAAAAGCGTTACTTCGCCTATTCCCGTCGCGCGGCAGCGCAGCATCCCCTCGCCATTCATGGTCGCCGCGAAAACACGATCTCCCTTGCGTTTCGCAACCGGCATATTTTCCCCGGTAAGCATAGCCTCGTCTATCGCGGAAGCGCCTTCCAGAACCTCTCCGTCTACGGGTACTGCTTCGCCCGCCCGCAAAATGAATACGTCGCCGACTTGCAGGGTGGAAACCGCGACCTCAAGAATTTCCCCATTTTTCTCAATAGACGCGGTGTGCGGCTGAAGGCGCGCCAGTGTTAAAAGAGCGTCGCCCGCGCGCGTCTTGGCGCGGGTTTCCAGCAGTTTCCCCAATAGCACAAGCATGATGACAACCGCGGCCCCTTCAAAATACACGGGCTGATGCGTGAATCCCAGCACGGTGACGACGGTAGAAAATCCCCAGGCGGCAGAAGTTCCCAGCACAACCAGCGTATCCATATTCGCGCTGCCATTTTTAAGCGCGCGCCACGCGCCGCGATAAAACCGCGCGCCTATCCAAAATTGCACGGGCGTAGCCAGCATCAGCTGCAGAAGGCGCGGTAACTCTCCGTGTTGATGCGCGTCGCCAAAGAACAGCATAAACGGCATTTGTCCCAAGAGCGGCAGGCAAAGTAACGCCGCGTAAAGAAACAGGCGGAATTCAGCGCGTTCAGCCAAGATTTTGCCGGTATTTTCTTTTTCTGAGGCGTTGGAATTCGGCGTCGTTGCCTGAAAACCCGCTTCCTGAATGGCGGTCAGGATATGCGCGGCTTCCGTGACTCCAGGCGTCCAGCGCGCCAGCGCCCGTTCACTGGCAAAGTTGACATTTGCGCTGACGCCGGGCAGGGCGTTTAATACTTTTTCAAGCCGTGTCGCGCATGCTGAGCAATGCATTCCCAGTACCTGAATTTCCATCTGCCGCGATGGAACGGAGAAGCCCTCTGCTTCAATCGCCGCGATGATTTGCGCGGTATCTATCGGCTTTGAGACGCCCGCATTTTCTTCAATATAGGCTTTTTCGCTGGCAAAATTGACGCGAGCCGTCACGTCCGACAGTTCATTCAAGGCTTTTTCAAGCCGGGCCGCGCACGCCGCGCAACGCATTCCAGAAATGGGAATATGAAATATATTTTTATGATCGACGGACATTTTTACGATAGAGGCTCGCGGGAAGGCAGACCACCCCATTGCCAAACAAAAAAACGGAAAACGAAAATAGATGGAGCGGGCGATGGGAATCGAACCCACGGCTCTAGCTTGGGAAGCTAGGGTATTACCATTATACGACGCCCGCATAGCCTGTTTCGGCTGACGCGCAAGTATATAGGAAATAGAAAAACCGAGAAATACTCTTAACAGGGGTTTTCCCCTGCGAGTTCAAGTGTTCAGGTCGCATACCAATCGCCAGAGCGTTTGTCCTGAAGCATGATATTTGCGCTCAAATGGCGTTAGAAAAATAGGATTTCCAGACTCAGTATCTGGCGTAAAAAGCGTGGTTTGCGCGGCGTAGCCTCCGGAAAAACAAGCAAACGCCAGTTCATCCACATAAATTTTCCAGTTACTGCGGCATTCCAAAAAGCCTCCCAGAGACAGCAAAACGGGAAATACCGGATGTCCATGCCAGCGGCGGCGCAGATGCGCTGGCTTTGGCCAGGGATTGGGATAGAGCAAATACTGCGCCCGGAGCTTGAGATTGGCCATTTGCAGCAAACGCCAAAAATCCACGAGATCAGCGCGCGCGAAATGAAGGTTGCCGGTATCTTGCGCATTTTCCGCGCGCGCTTTCCCGCCTCTTGCCAAACGATGCGCGGATTGGTCAACGCCCAATACAAAACAATCAGGATGTCTTCGCGCAAGCGTGACGCTGCTCCAGCCTACGCCGCACCCGGCGTCCAAAATCAGGTTTTTTCTTTTATTTTCCCGACGTCGGCTTTCCCACTGTTCAAACGCGCGCAGGAAACCATCAAAAGTCTCAAAACTTACGTTGTGGACAGGGCGCAAAAAAGAAGAGACGAAATGCCGTGCCAGCACCTGCTCCAGATGGGGATGAATACTTGTTTGACGGCTGCTGACTGGACGCGAATTGGCGAACATGCGAATTTTTACGACGCTTTACTGAGTATCACGAGATGGCGTTCGGCGCGCATTCCAGGGATGGAGAGCGGAATGACCTCGTCCACTTGAATGCGCGGGGAAAGCGCTCGCTGTTCGTCTGCCGAATCCTTTCCTTTCATGGCAAGCCAGCGTCCGCCCGGTGCGAGGAGCGCAAAGGAACACGAGACAAAATCCGAAAGATTGGCAAAGGCGCGCGAAACGATAAGATCAAATTGCCCAGAAAACTGTTCCGCCCGCCCGTGTTCGGCATGAACATTGGAAAGCCCCAGCTCAATAATGGCTTGCCGCTGAAACGCGGTTTTTTTGCCGACGCTGTCCAGGAGCGTTACGGACAAAGAGGGAAGGGCCGCGCCCAATGGAATTCCCGGCAACCCGCCGCCGCTGCCCGCATCCAAAAGAGAGAGCGACGTCCGGTTCTCAAAAAAAGCTGAAACGCGCGGCAAAATGGATAGGGAATCCAGCACGTGCAAAACCAGCGCGTCTTCCGGACTCTTAATAGAGGTAAGGTTGTAGGCGCGATTCCATTTCATGAGGAGATCGCGGTATTGAAGTAATTTTTCCGCCGTGTTATCAGACAATTCAACGCGCATTGCCGCCGCGTTTTTTTTAAACAGGGCGCGTTCTTCCGCCCGCGGGCGTTCGGTCATGCGACTTCCTTCCGCGCGCTTGCGCCTTGCCGTTCCAGGCGCTTTAACCAGATCAGCAAGACCGAAATTGCGGCCGGGGTCATCCCCTGAATGCGGCTGGCCTGCCCAAGTGTCTGCGGCTTTGTTTCCCGCAGCTTTTGCTCAATTTCGCGGGAAATTCCCGGTATCGCCGAAAAATCCATTCCGTCAGGAATGGCTGTGGTTTCATAATCCAGCGCGCGTGCCGATTCTTCTTTTTGCCGCTCAATATAGCCTTGATACTTGGCCTGAATTTCCACTTGTTCAATGATTTCCGCCGTCAGCGCATCAGGCGGATTTTTTGCGGCAAGGGGCGCTAACGCAGCGTGACGAGTTTCCGGGCGGCGCAGTAAATCAAAAAGGCTGTATTCGCGCGCAATCTCTTTGCCGATTGCCTGCTTGAGCGTATCGGGCGGAAAAAACGCGGGCTGGACCCAGGTGGATTTCAGTCGCTGAATTTCTTTTTCGATAGCGTCACGCTTTCTGGAAAAGCTGCTCCAGCGCGCGTCATCTACCAGACCAAAAGCGCGTCCTGTTTCTGTCAGGCGCAAGTCGGCGTTGTCTTCCCGAAGCTGTAAACGATTTTCGGCGCGGCTGGTGAACATTCGGTAAGGCTCGGAAACGCCGCGCGTGACCAAATCGTCCACCAGCACCCCCAGATAGCTTTCATCCCGGCGCGGCTGCCAGGGAGCTTCCTTTCTGGCGTGCCGCGCGGCATTCAGTCCCGCGAGCAGTCCTTGCGCCGCGGCTTCTTCATACCCCGTCGTTCCGTTGATTTGCCCCGCGAAAAAAAGGCCGGGAATCGCTTTGACTTCCAGAGAAGCCGCAAGACAGCGCGGATCATAAAAATCGTATTCAATGGCATAGCCAGGGCGCAAAATATGACACCGCTCCAAACCGCGGATGGAGCGCACAAGCGCGAGCTGCGTATCAAACGGCAGGCTTGTAGAAATTCCATTGGGATAAATTTCGTGCGTCGTTAAACCTTCTGGCTCCAGAAAAACATGATGCTGTTCGCGTTCCGCAAAACGGTGGATTTTGTCCTCGATGGACGGACAATAACGCGGCCCCGCGCCTTTGATGACTCCGGTATACATTGGAGAGCGATCCAGACTGGAACGAATGATTTCATGGGTGCGCGGGTTGGTTTCGGTAATCCAGCAGGGACGCTCTTCTGGATGCGTTGCCGCGTTGCCCAAAAAGGAAAAAACAGGCGGGGGAACGTCAGAATACTGTGCGGTCATTGTGGAAAAATCAATGCTTTTCCCATCCAGGCGCGGCGGCGTTCCTGTTTTCAGACGGCCTTGCGGCAAGCCAATTTCTTTCAGGCGCGAAGCCAGCGTGCGACTGGCGGTCTCGCCCATGCGCCCGCCGTCGTATTGCGCAAGGCCGATGTGAATCAGTCCGTTTAAAAACGTTCCTGTCGTCAGCACAACGCTGTCCGCCATGAAGCGAATTCCCGCCGCTGTCCGCACGCCGACCGCTCGTCCATTTTCAAGCAAAATATCTTCGCAGGAGAGGGCGAACAGCGCGAGATTTGCCTGACGTTCCAGGCGGCGGCGAATGGCTTGCCGATAGAGCGCGCGGTCAATTTGAGCGCGCGTCGCGCGGACGGCGGGCCCCTTGGAGCGATTCAGCAAACGAAATTGAATGCCGGCTTCGTCGGCGGCTTCCGCCATAGCGCCGCCCAGCGCGTCCACTTCCTTAACCAGATGCCCTTTGCCGATGCCGCCGATGGAAGGATTGCAGCTCATGCTGCCCAGAGTTTCCAGGCTATGCGTCAATAGGAGCGTAGACGCGCCGGTACGCGCGGAGGCAAGCGCGGCTTCTGTGCCGGCGTGACCGCCGCCTACGACGATGACCTCGAAATGATCGGGAAATACCACGATAAACAAGCGCCAGTAAACAAAAGAAGAATTTTACGCCGAGAAGCGTTTTCACGCCCTTTTGCTCCGCGAACAATCTGTATCGGCAGTAGCGGCGTTTGCCCGCGAAAAGCGGCGGTCTGGTTAATGGGCTAAAATGACGCGGTTTCATTCCTCAGGGAGATAAGCGCGATGTGTGGAATTGTCGCCGCTGCGGCGAGCGGAGACGTGACGCCGATTTTGCTGGAAGGCCTGAAAAAACTGGAATACCGAGGGTACGACTCAGCAGGTATCGCGCTCATTGAATCCGGAAAACTTACGCGCTATCGCGCTCTGGGGCGCGTGGCCGCGCTCACAGAAAAGGCCAGGGGACACTACGCTCATTGCGGGATTGCGCATACCCGCTGGGCAACGCACGGCGCGCCGGCAGAACACAACGCGCATCCGCACATCTCCGGGGGGCTTGCGGTAGTGCATAACGGCATTATTGAAAATCACGCGGAATTAAAGGCGGAACTTCAGGCGGCGGGTTTTGCTTTTTCCTCCGAAACCGATACGGAATGCATCGCCCATCTTATTCAGCACGCGCGCAAGACTACGCAGGATATTGCGGAAGCCGCGCGGCTGGCTTTCCGGCGTTTGCGCGGCGCTTATGCCGTCGCGGTCGTTGCCGAAGACAGTCCGGATCGGATTGTGGTCGCAAGAGAAGGCTCGCCTCTCCTTCTGGGCGTGGGCGAGGATGGCTTTTACGCGGGATCGGATACCTCCGCGCTGTTGCAGGTCACGCGGCGAATCATTCACCTGGAAAACGGCGATATGGCTGATTTTTCCGCGCGCAAACTTACGATTTCCCGCATTGACGGGGAAAACGGCGAACCTGTGGATCGCCCCATCTCCGTGTCCTCCTTAACGGCGGACGCGGTTGAGCTGGGCGCATACCGCCACTATATGCAGAAGGAAATTTTTGAACAGCCGGAAGCGCTGGCCAACACCCTGGAAATGGTGGGGGGCGAATCTACCTTGCAGCCCGGTCTTTTCGGCGATCAGGCCGAACGGCTTCTTCCCGGCGTGGAATCCGTGCTGATTCTGGCTTGCGGCACCAGTTGTCACGCGGGTATGACCGCGAAATATTGGCTGGAGCAGCTATCTGGCGTGCCCACGCAGGTAGAGATAGCAAGCGAATACCGTTACCGCGAATCTGTGCCTTCTTCAAAACAGCTAATCGTAGCTATTTCGCAGTCCGGAGAAACGGCGGACACTTTGGCGGCGCTGTGCCACGCGCGCGACCTGGGGCAGCCCATGACGCTCGCTCTTTGCAATGTTCCTGAATCCGCTCTCGCGCGCGAAGCCGTGCTGCGTTTCATTACGCGCGCCGGACCGGAAATCGGTGTGGCGTCCACCAAAGCGTTTACAGCGCAATTGGCCGCGCTGTTCCTGCTGGCGCTTCTGCTGGCCAAAATGCGCGGACGGCTGTCGCCGCAGGCAGAGCTGAATTATCTGGACGCGCTTCGTCATTTGCCGGTGGCGGTGCAAAAAGTGCTGGGTATGGAGGCGGACGTCGCGCGCTGGGCGCGCGCTTTTGCCAAAAAGGATCACGCGCTTTTTTTGGGGCGCGGACAGCACTATCCCATCGCGCTTGAAGGCGCGCTGAAACTGAAGGAAATTTCCTATATTCACGCCGAGGCCTACCCGGCGGGAGAATTGAAGCATGGGCCTTTGGCTCTGGTAGATCGCAACATGCCGATCATTGCCGTCGCGCCGAATGATCGTCTGCTGGAGAAGGTTAAGGCGAATCTGGAAGAAGTGCGCGCCCGAGGCGGAGAATTGTACGTTTTTGCCGATCAGGACAGCCATATTGAAATAGGAAAAGAGGATAGAGCGGAGCAGCATATCCTGCGTCTTCCAGAACATTACGGTCTGCTTTCGCCCGTTTTGCATGTAATTCCGCTACAGCTTTTGGCGTACCACGCGGCGCTGGAAAAAGGAACGGATGTGGATAAACCCAGGAATCTCGCCAAATCGGTCACGGTAGAATGAATCGCGGCGCTTTTAAAAATAAGGAATCCTTATGCGGGTCAAAAAACTGACGGAAATATCCCTTGCCGGAAAACGTGTGTTCATCCGCGCCGACCTTAATGTGCCGCAAGACGAAGCGGGCAATATTACGGAAGATACGCGCGTCAGGGCTTCGCTGCCTTCCATCCGTTGCGCGCTGGATCAAGGCGCGGCGGTCATGGTGACTTCGCATCTGGGGCGTCCTGCGGAAGGGCGGGTGACGAAAGAAGATACGCTCGCGCCCGTGGCAAGGCGGCTTTCAGAACTACTGGGACAGCCAGTGCGTCTTGTCACGGATTGGGTGGATGGCGGGTTTTCTGTCGTGCCGGGAGAGGCGGTACTCCTGGAAAATTGCCGTTGTAACGCGGGCGAAAAGAAGGATGACGAGGCTTTGTCGCGCAAAATGGCCGCGCTCTGCGACATATACGTCAATGACGCCTTTGGCACGGCGCATCGCGCCGAAGCGACGACGCACGGCATCGCGCGGTTTGCGCCGGTTGCGGCAGCGGGCATGTTGATGGCGGCGGAGATTGAGGCCTTGTCGCGCGCGCTGGAAAACCCGAACCGCCCGCTGACTGCCATTGTCGGCGGGGCAAAAGTTTCTTCCAAGCTGACGATCTTGAAAACGCTGGCCGGAAAGGTTGACCGGCTGATTGTTGGAGGGGGAATTGCCAATACGTTTTTGCTGGCGTCGGGGAAAAACATCGGCGAATCGCTGGCGGAGCCTGATTTGATTGAGGAGGCGCGCGCGGTTATGGCTACGATGCGCGCGCGCGGCGCGGAAGTGCCGCTGCCTGTGGACGTCGTCGTCGCGGACGAGCTTTCGGCGCTGGCGCGCGCCAACAAAATATCAACGAATGATATTGGCGCGCATGATCGCATTCTGGACATTGGTCCCAAAAGCGCGGCGCGGCTTTCAGAGATTATTGCCAATTCCGGGACGATTCTCTGGAACGGGCCGGTCGGCGTTTTTGAGTATCCGCAGTTTGCGGGCGGAACCAAAATGCTGGCGTCCGCCATCGCGCATTCGGAGGCTTTTTCCGTGGCGGGCGGCGGCGATACGCTGGCAGCCATCGCCAAATTTAATATTGCCGATGAGGTTGGTTACATCTCCACGGGCGGCGGCGCGTTTCTGGAATTCCTGGAAGGGCGTTCTTTGCCCGCGATTGCCGCGCTTGAGGCGCGTTATGCCAAATAAAGGCAAATGGCATGAAAGCCAATAGTTTTTCTCCTTCGCCCGCAGAAACTCCGTCCGCGCCGCTGGCGCTGGCGGAATCGTTGCTGCTGACCTCGCGCGGCCTTGCCTTGTCGGATTTGGAAAAAACATTGTCCATGATGCGGACGCGCGGCGTGGACGAGGCAGATCTCTATTTTCAATATGCCCGCCATGAGGGATGGTATCTGGAAGAGGGGATCGTGAAGTCTGGAAGTTTTAACATTGATCAGGGGTTTGGCGCGCGCGCCCTGTCCGGAGAAAAAACCGCTTTCGCCTATTCGGATGATCTGGCGCGCGCTTCTTTAACGGCGGCGGCGGAAACGCTGCGATCCATTGGCGCGGCGGGACAGTCCGCGCAAACGCCTGTCAAAAAATCGCCGCCGCGTAAAAAAACGTCATTACGGGCGGAGGCTTATCCGCTACCGCTCTATGCCGCCGCCGATCCTCTGCTTTCCCTGTCGGCGGAAGAAAAAACGCGCCTGCTTGCGCGTCTGGAATTCTACGCGCGCGCGGAAGATGAGCGGGTTGTGGAAGTCATGGCAGGTTTGGCCGGCGTCTGGGAGGTCGTGCTGATCGCGGCGTCAGATGGGCGGCTTGCGGCGGATATTCGGCCTCTGGTGCGGGTATCCGTCACAGCGGTTGTGGAAGCGGGCGGGCGGCGCGAACAGGGATCGGCGGGCGGCGGCGGACGCTTTGACTATGCTTTTTTCAATGAGGATCGGTTGCGCGCTTACGCGCGGCAGGCCGTGCGGCAGGCGCTTCTCAATCTGGAGGCGCGTCCCGCGCCAGCGGGAGCGATGACGGTAGTATTGGGTCCTGGCTGGCCGGGAATTCTGCTGCATGAAGCGGTAGGGCATGGGCTGGAAGGAGATTTTAATCGCAAGGGAACTTCCGCGTTTTCCGGACGGATAGGCGAGCGCGTTGCCGCGTCCGGCGTGACGGTGTTGGACAGCGGCGTTCTTCCGGGGCGGCGCGGATCGCTGTCCATTGATGACGAAGGGACGCCCACTCGTGAAACTGTATTGATTGAGGACGGCATTCTCAAAGGCTATATGCAGGACAGGCAGAACGCGCGGCTGACCGGTTCCGAGAGCACGGGAAACGGGCGGCGGGAATCCTATGCCTGCGTGCCTTTGCCGCGCATGACCAATACTTATATGCGCGCGGGAACACTCGCTCCGGAAGAAATCATGGCTACCGTGAAAAAGGGGATATACGCGATCAATTTTGGCGGCGGACAAGTGGATATTACCAGTGGAAAATTTGTCTTTTCAATGCGCGAGGCCTATCTGATTGAAAACGGCAAACCGACCGCGCCCATTAAAGGCGCAACCTTGATTGGCAACGGCCCGGAAGCGCTGACCCGCGTCGCTTTGATTGGGAATGATCTTGAATTTGATCCGGGCGTGGGGAATTGCGGCAAAGAAGGGCAGAGCGTGCCGGTCGGCGTCGGACTGCCGACGATTCGCCTGGACGGCATGACCGTGGGCGGCACGGAAGAAAACGGGGCGGAATGAAAAAGGGCCGAGCTGTTCGCTTGTCGCTGCTGGGGGCGATATTCTTTTTCGCTGCGCTTCTGCCCTGGCTTTTCCTGACTCACTCTGGTTTGCGCGCAATGCTGGGAGCGGTGACAAGCGTCAGCGGAGGACGTCTGGAAATTCAGGGGATAGAGGGACGGTTTCAGGATACTTTTACGCTCACAGGGTTGCGCTGGTATACGGCGGAAGAGGCGGGCAAAACGGACGCCGCGGCGCGATCTCCCCTGATTCGCATTTCCCGTATCACGCTGGACTGGCAGCCCGCGCTGCTTTTGCGCGGGCGTCTGGCAATTCATTCTTTATCCATTGGGCGTTTGGAATTGCGGGCGTCTTCCGCGCCGGGAAAAAGCGCTTTTCCCTCTCGTTTGACCTTGCCGCTTTCATTGTCGCTGACAAGGCTTTCCATAGAGGAAATCGCATATGAGGGAAAAACGCTGGGGCAATCTGTCAACGCGGAATTCTACAGCGACGGCACAACGCATCATCTGACCGCCGCATCCTTCATGGCGGAGCGCTTCGTCGTTTCCGCACAGGGTTTCTTGCGCGGCGACGGCGATTTTCCCATCGCGTTTTTGGCAAGCGCAAAAAACGGCGGCAAAGAAAAAACGGGGATTCCCCTGCCAATTTCCGCGAAGGTTATCGGAAATGGCTCCTTGCGCCGCCTTTCTTTGGAGGGACGTCTTGAGGAGAGGAAAAAACATGAGGGCGATACGAAGAACGCGGAAAGCGGCAGCGGGCATTTCGCGCTGACGCTCGCGCCTTTTTCGCCGCTGCCATTGCAAGCGTTGACGCTGGATTTACAGGGTATTTCCCCGTCTCGCTGGTTTCTTTCGGCTCCAGAAGCCGCGCTGAATCTGCGTCTAGCGGCGCAAACCGATTTTACGGACGGAAAAGGGAAAGAAGTCGTACTTTCTGGAACGTTTGCGCTGGACAATGCCCGCGCCGCGTCCTGGCCAAAATACTTGCCCGCGCAAGCAGCGGAAGGCGCATTTTCATGGAGGGCGGCCGCCGATGATTCCGAGAGCGGCCAGTTTGAAGTTTCCGTGCCGAAAATCGCGTTTACAAGCGGCGCGGCAGAAGCCCGACTCACATTTTCAAAAAACGAACTGCATCTCTTCAGCAAAGTAGCGAACGTAGACCCCGCGCGGATTTTGGGCGCGCCGCCGGGAAAAATCAGCGGCAGCATCCAATGGGATTACCGTTTCGCCGAACAAATTTCTGAATTCGCCCTGATTCTCGCGCCCAGTCAATTTGCGAATATGTCGCTTGCCGGAAAAGGCGAGGCAAGCTGCGCGCCGGGTCATGTGCGTCGTCTGGAGATCGCGCTGGAGAGCGGCGGCGGCTATTTTCGGGCCAAGGGCGCTCTGGGCAGAAAAGGGGAGAGTCTCGCGCTGGATGTTCGCGCGCCGAGTTTTGTTCTGCCTGGGCTGACGGCAGACTTTGCGGCCAGTTTTACGCTCGCCGCGCGCGCTGAAGAGAACGATGTTTTACGTCTTTCCGCCGTGCGGGGTGAAGCAAATATTCGCGCGCTCACGCTATCTTCTTCGTTTGCCGATTGGGCCGGAAAGGGAGGATCGCTGAAAAATCTGCGTTTAAACGCGGACGTTCATTTAACGGAGGCGCGAGCGGAAACGCCGATCAACGCCCGCCTTTCGCTGGAGGAATTGCGCTTTCCAGACCAACCTGTTGCGCGCAACGCTCAATTTACTCTTTCTGGAACCTACGCGGCGCATCGTCTGGAAGGAGGAGTGCAGATCGAAAACGCAACGAAATCATCCAGTCAGACCGTTGCTTTTCCTGCCGCTTCTCATCTTCGCTGGGCGGCGCGCGGCGGAATGAGCGCGCCTGACGCTCTGGAAACCCTGCGCTGGCAAGGCGTGACGGAAGAGCTTTCTTGGCGAAACGGAACGCGGGAAAATTTAGCGGCAAAAGACGAACCCTTGCTGGCGCTTACTCAGCCGACAGCCGTGACCCTGGAAGCGCGCGGGCTGACGCTGGAAGCCGTGCGGCTAAAAGGCGCGTACCAGGGCGCTGGCTGGCAAGCGGAAGCGCGGCAATTCTTCGTCCCCTTTATTCCGGACGCAGACTGGAAAGGGGAATTTTTTCTGCGCAGCGAAAATTTGGCCTGGCTCCAGCCGCTTCTGGCGATGGAAGCGATCAATGTCCGTCTGGGCGGAAAGATGGAGTCTTCGTTGCGTTTATCCGGAGGGCGGGATGCGCCGCTTTTGGACGGCAATTTGCGCGGCGAGGCATTGGCGATTTTCCTGCCGGAGTCAGGCTTGACGCTTACCGACGGAAGTCTGCGCCTTTCCTGGGAAAAAGGCGTGCTGACACTGCATACGCTGGATTTCACTAACCCGCATGTTGCGCCGCCTGAACGGGTGGCCGCGCTTTTTTCCGCAGAAGCCAGAGCGGAGCTCGCCGCGCTTGCGGCGTCGCCCGGTCGCTTACATGCGGAAGGGCGCATTCAGGCGGATCGAAATGGGCAGGTGAATGTGCGCCTGGAACAATTCGGCGTCTGGCAAAACGATAAGCAGTGGCTGGTTCTCTCTGGTGACGGCCATTTAATTTTGCGCAACGCCTCCGCAAAAGAAGGCGGCGGCGCTCCGAGTGAAATCAAAGCGCAATTGGAAGCGGACCTCAAAGTGGATGGCGCGTATTGCGCGTTGACCGAGACGGGGAGTCCCCAGCTTGCCGATGATGTTATCGTCATCCGGGACGGCAATACGCAAGGAGAAGCCGCGTCTGGAATCACAGCGGCGCTACGTTTGGATTTGGGGCGGCGCTTTTATTTTTCGGGCGCGGGTCTGGTAACGCGCCTTGCCGGACAAATGACCGTGGAAGCGCGCGGGAAAGGACGTCCCCCGCGCGCAGCAGGCAGTATCTATACGCGGGACGGGCGCTTTAGCGCCTATGGCCAGCGTCTGGAAATCGAGCGCGGCATTTTGGCTTTTGATGGTTTGCTGACCAATCCGGCGTTAAATGTGCTGGCCTGGCGCAGAGAGCAGAGCGTGGAGGCGGGAGTGGAACTGTCGGGGACGGCGCGGCGGCCTGTATTACGTCTCGTGTCCAATCCGGAGGTTCCAGATGTGGAAAAACTTTCCTGGCTTATTTTGGGGGAAGCGCCCAACGAGCAGGGCGGCGGCGAGGTTTCCGCACTGCTGGCCGCCGCGCAAGCGCTTTTGGAAGGGCAAAGCCATGCGGCCAGCCAATTGGCTGACCTGCAGCGCTCTTTAGGCGTCAGCGTGCGCGTGGGCAGCGCGAAAAAAACGAGCGAGACCAGTCAGGTCGCGGGAGGCGCGGCCTTTCATCAAGCAGAAAGAGACAGCGAGCAAGTAGTGCGCGTTGGGGCGCGGCTGGCTTCGGGGGTAACTTTGTCTTATGAGCAATCAGTGACAGGAACGAGCAATCTTTTGAAATTGACTTTTGCCCTGGGACGCCGTCTTTCCCTCATTGGGCAAACTGGCTCTGAGAATGCGTTCGATATTTTTTATACGTTTCAGTTCGGCCATTCAGCGCCGCGCGGACAATCCGAGAATACCCGCAGTCGGCATAACAAATAAGCATTCCACTTGGTTTTATGAGATAATGTCCGCCTAAAAAAGTTGCAATACAGAATGGGGATGAATATGGGAAACATTCTTTTGGCGCATGAGTCCAAAACCATTCGCGCGACATTGAAAGCGTATCTGAAATCGCAGCATAAAATCCAGGAAGTGGAAGACGGAGACGCCGCATGGCATATGCTGGTTTTACACAGCGATCTGGATTTTGTCATTTCCGGGCCGGATTTGGGCTTGGTGAGCGGCATGGAGCTTTTGGAGCGGCTACGCCATAACCCCTTGGATCGGTTGAAAACGCTGCCTTTTTACTTTATCGGATCGGAAGTCCGCATCAGCGGGCTGATGGATGCGGCGCGCGCGGCGGGAGTGTCGGGCTTTATGTATAACAGCATGACCCGCGCGGAAATTCTTTCGGTATTGCACACTCAAGGAAGCGCCGCGGAAAAAAAACAGTCGGCGGCGGAAGAAATTGACGCGCGCCTTGTTATGTCGGGCGCGCCGATATTGTCTCCAGAGCAAGAGCAAAGTTTTGACGTCAAAAAAAGCGTTCCGAAAAAAGCGACCGCGCCCGCTAAACCGGCGTCAGGAAAAAGTCCGATTCTTAAGCATAATGTTTCCCATTCTGGAATTATGTCCGCCAAGCTGTTTGAGGAAGCCTCCGCGCGTCTTTTCGCCATAAACTCCAAGGGCGCGGTGCTGTGTTTTACTGTAGAGCGTTACGCGGACATAGAAAAAAATTTGGGCGTAAAAGATGCGGCGGCGTTGGTAAACAAACTGGCGGAATTGACGCAAAGCCGCGTAGGCAGCAATGACCTTATTGGATTGTGCGCGCCCGGAGGTTTTGCGGTGGCCTCGCCCGGAAATTCCCTGGAGCAATGCGACGCTTTTGCGCAGCGTCTGAAAAAAAGCGTGGAAGCCGCCAAAATCGTGTTGCATGGCCAATCACTTAGTATCGCGCTTGCTTTCGCAACGGCCGCCAGGCCAGAAGATGGCAAACTTGATGGGGCGGCGCTCCTGGATTTGGCGAAAAAACGCCTGAATACACGGCTTTCGGGCGGTACACGGTAAATCGAGGAGGGCGGGGCGTCAGAAACGGTATCCATAAATTCAGCGTGCTATGTCCTTCATTAGCCTAGAAGCGTCTATTCCTCTGACGGGATTGAGCCGTCGCACCTTGTGGAGGCGTATTGCCGACGGCACATTGCGCAAGCTGGAAAATGACGGGCAGGAAGAAGAAGGGCGCGAGGAATTTTCCTCGCGGGAAGGATCTCCGCGTGCCTTGTTGTCGCTTTCTCGCGTGCTGGAGCTGGCGGGGTTGCGTCTGGATGAGAAAACCTCGGAGCGTTTGCTGGCGGCGGATCGCGGCAACGCGGAAGAACAGCTTTTTATGGGACAGTATTTTTACGCGCAGGAGCGCTACGCGCTGGCGGTCTATTGGTTTCAGCTCGCCGCCGCGCGCGGTAGCGCGGACGCCATGCACTGTTTGGGGAAATGTTACGCATTCGGGCACGGCGCGGAAAAAAACGAAGAATTGGCATGGATGTGGGTGGCCAAAGCGGCGGCGCACGAGCATGTCATTGCGCAACGGCAAATGCGGGAGCTTCTGGAGCAGCAGGCGCTTACGCCTGAAAAATAATCTGAGCGCTGTCAACGGAAAATCCGCCGCGTTTCCTTCCTGGTTATTTTCGGAATGACGCTGTGCGGCAAAAGGCTTTCTTCTGAAAGT
Source organism: Zoogloeaceae bacterium (assembly GCA_031256795.1). Taxonomy (GTDB): domain Bacteria; phylum Pseudomonadota; class Gammaproteobacteria; order Burkholderiales; family Rhodocyclaceae; genus Azovibrio. The sequence continues at coordinate 83,359 of JAIRPW010000043.1, forward strand.
TATATACGCGATCCGCGAATTCCGCGATGGGAAAGCGCGCGGCGGAAGCGCCGGAAGCGAAAATAACGACGTCACCCGTATGCCGATTTCGACATTCGGAAAACGCTTGCAGAGGATAACAGGCATGCATGGCGGCGAGGCGAGGCAAAATGGCGGTAGAATTCTCGCGTTTTGCGCCTGATTTTGGTGGATGCGCCGGGTTATCGGAATTTTTCAGAGAAAAGGTTTTTTATGCGCAAAGGCATTATTTTGGCCGGCGGGTCCGGAACCCGGCTGTATCCGGCAACGCTGGCGGTATCTAAACAGTTACTGCCCATTTTCGATAAGCCGATGATTTACTATCCGCTTTCGGCTTTGCTGCTGGCGGGGATACGGGACATTCTGATTATTTCCACTCCGCAGGATACGCCGCGTTTTGAGTGTCTGCTGGGCAGCGGCAGCCAATGGGGAATGCGTTTTTCTTACGCCATACAGCCGCGTCCGGAAGGTCTGGCGCAGGCTTTTTTGATCGGCGAATCTTTTCTGGAGGGCAATTCTTCCGCGCTGGTGCTGGGCGATAATATTTTTTATGGAGACAAATTTCATCGCTTGCTGAGCGTCGCCGCCGCGCGTGAGGAAGGCGCCAGTGTTTTTGCCTATCATGTGCAAGATCCGGAACGGTATGGCGTCGTGGCTTTTGACACGGCGGGACGCGCGACCCATATTGAGGAAAAACCGCGCGTACCGCGTTCAAATTACGCCGTAACCGGTCTTTATTTTTATGATCAAAACGTCGTGGAAATCGCGCGTTCTATCCGTCCGTCCGCACGGGGGGAGCTGGAGATTACGGATGTGAACCTCCGCTATCTGGAAATGGGGCAGTTGCATGTTGAAACCATGGGGCGCGGATACGCCTGGCTGGATACCGGCACACATGAGTCCATGCTGGACGCGAGCCAGTTTGTCGCTACGGTGGAACGGCGGCAGGGGCTGAAAATCGCCGCACCGGAAGAATTGGTCTGGCGGCAAGGCTGGATTGATGACGCGCAGCTAGCGGCGCTTGCGAAACCTTTGGCCAAAAACGCCTACGGGCAGTATTTGCTGAGTTTGTTGCAAGACAAGGACGCGCGCCATGCAGCGTGAAGATTTTTCTTTGCCGGACGCGATGCTTTTCGCGCCGCGCGTTTTCGGCGACGAACGCGGATTTTTCTTTGAGAGTTTCAACGAACGCGCCATGAGGTCACTGGGGCTGCCAGAGGCGCGCTTTGTGCAGGACAACCATTCCAAGAGCAGCCGCCATGTATTGCGCGGTCTGCATTATCAAATCAGGCAGCCGCAGGGAAAACTGGTGCGGGTAGTTGCGGGCGAAGTGTTTGACGTGGCGGTTGATCTGCGTCGTTCCTCGCCTTCTTTCGGGCGCTGGGCAGGCGCGACGCTTTCGGCGGAAAACAAACGTTTGCTCTGGATCCCGCCAGGATTCGCGCATGGGTTTTTGTGCCTTTCGGAAACGGCGGAGTTTCTCTATAAAACAACGGACTACTACGCTCCAGAATACGAGCGGAGCATCCTGTGGAATGATTCGGAGATTGGCGTCAAATGGCCGCTGCCAGAGGGTGTAACGCCAATTTTGTCCGCCAAAGATCAATTGGGCAAGCCGCTTTCCGGGGCGGAAATTTTTGATTGAACAGGAAATCGGCTGGATTTGACAAAATATGGCAATTTACGCGATAGGCGATATTCAGGGCTGCTTTGATGAATTTTTACGTTTACTGGACAAGTGCGCCTTTGATCCAAAACAGGATCAGCTATGGCTAACGGGCGATCTGGTTAACCGCGGCCCGCGCTCTCTTGACGCCTTGCGTTACGTGAAATCTCTGGGCGAATCGGCAATTACGGTTCTGGGCAATCATGATTTGTACCTGCTCATGATTGCGTATGTCTCAGGCGCGCGGCGCGCGAAGGATGACACCCTGCGGGAAATTATGGACGCCCCGGATCGGGAAGAGTTGCTAACATGGCTGCGGCATTGTCCGCTATGCCATACAGAAGACGTGTATTGCCTGGTTCACGCGGGATTGCTGCCGCGCTGGAGCGTGAAGAAAGCGAGAGCGCTGGCTGCGGAAGTAGAAGGGCGTCTGCGCGGAGAGGATTTTCGGGAATTTCTGGGCATGCTGTGGGGCAGCAAGCCCAATACCTGGTCTGAAGATTTAACGGGCATAGATCGCCTGCGGGTAATTGTCAACGCCATGACTAGGATGCGTTTTTGCACGGCAAAAGGCGCTATGGAATTTTCTGCCAAGGGGCCTCCTGAATTTGCGCCGGATGGTTTTTTGCCGTGGTTTGACGCTCCAGAGCGCAAGAGCGTCCGGCAAGTTTTGGTAGTGGGGCACTGGTCGGCATTGGGGTTAAAGATAACGCCGAATCTTCTCGCGCTGGATACCGGATGCCTTTGGGGCGGAGCGCTCACAGCGGTGCGTTTGCAGGATCGCGCGGTCTTTCAGGTTGAGGGCGCGAAAACCCGCGTTTCCGCCAAAAAATAAGCGGCGTTAACTTTTTGCGCTAGCTTTTTTCTCTCAGGCAGCGGTTAACGCCGCCAATCAGCGCCTTGATTGACGCGGTAACGATGTTTTCGTCTATGCCGACGCCGTAATGGACGCCTTTCTGTCCATCCACGCCGATTTCCATAAAGGCGACGGCGCGCGCTTTGCTTTCTGCCCCGGTTGTCATTGCGCGTTCTTCAAAACTTAAAATACGCGCGGACAACCCAAAGGCGGAAAGCGCTGCTTTTGCTGCGTCAATAGGTCCGTTTCCTGTTCCAGACAAAACGCGGGCATATCCCGCCCACTCTACGCTCAGCGTAAGGATTTCTCCGCTTTCCGCCAGTGCGTGTTCCCGATAACGAAGCCGGTCATTGTTGTCGCCCAGGTAATTTTTCTCAAAAAGCCACCAGAGCGTTTCCGCTGTAATTTCGCCGCCTGTGGCGTCTGCATATCGCTGCGCGACTCCGGAAAATTCTATTTGCAAACGCCGAGGCAAAACCAATCCATGCGCCTGTTCCATGAGAAAGGCGACTCCGCCTTTTCCGGATTGGCTATTGACGCGAATCAGCGCATCGTAGCCGCGTCCGACGTCCGCCGGATCAATCGGCAGATAGGGAACTTCCCAGAAAGCGCTTGCGGACATGTCATTGCTGGCGCGCGCGCCCAGCCCTTTTTTGATAGCGTCTTGATGCGACCCGGAAAACGCGGTGAACACGAGGTCTCCCGCATAAGGATGGCGTGGCGGAATGGACAATCCTGTGCATTCCTCATATAAACGCGCAATATGCGGGAGATCGGAAAAATCAAGCTCCGGGTCAATGCCTTGCGTATGGAGATTGAGCGCGAGCGTGAGCAAGTCCGCGTTTCCAGTGCGTTCCCCGTTCCCGAAAAGGCAGCCCTCCACGCGCTCGCCGCCGGCCAGAAGTCCCAATTCCGCCGCGGCGATCGCCGTACCCCGATCATTGTGTGTGTGCAGACTCAAAATAACGCTGTCACGACGGGCAATCCGGGTGTGCATCCATTCAATCTGATCCGCGTAAATGTTGGGGGTGGACGCCTCAACTGTAGCGGGGAGATTGAGAATAACCGGGCGATCCGCTCCGGTGTCCCAGGCCTCTGTAACGGCGTCACAAATTTCCAGCGCAAAGGGCAGTTCTGTCGTGGTGAAGTGTTCCGGGCTATATTCCAGTGTCACTTGAGTTTCTGGGATTTTATCGGCCTCTTCCTTCATTTGCCGCACGGCGGCAAGCGTCATGCGGATGAGTTCATTTTTGCTGATACGGAAAACCTGTTTCCGAAAAACAGGAGAAGTCGCGGTATAAAGATGCGTAATGACGGATTTCGCGCCGCGAATTGCCGCGAAAGTGCGCGTAATGAGATCAGAACGCGCCTGAGTCAGCACTTGCAAAGTCACGTCATCTGGAACCAGGCGGTTTTCAATCAGACTCCGGGTCAGGGAAAAATCCGTGTCTGAAGCGGCGGGAAAGGCGATTTCGATTTCCTTGAATCCAATGGCGCAAAGCATCGCAAAGAAGCGCATTTTTTTCTCTGGATTCATTGGCTCAAAAAGCGCTTGATTTCCGTCGCGCAAATCCGTACTCATCCAAATGGGCGCGCGGGCGAGGTGTTTCTCTGGCCAGTGGCGCCGAGGCAATGCGGGTGAAGAGGCGGGGCGATATTTTGTAGTGGCGGACGCGCGCATTTTTCTTCCTTAATCAATGAAAAGACATGCAAAATGCTAAAGAAAAATACCGGAAATGTGCTTGCGTTTTTAAGGAGTAAAAGCGTATATTTCTTGCATTTATTGCGTTATTTGTTTAATTTTGCAATTAAAATTGCCAAAAGAGGTAAAAATGAGAAATATTGAACTGGATCGTTATGATTTGGGCATTCTGAACGTTCTGCAGAGGGAAGGGCGGATCAGCAATCAGGATTTAGCCGAACGGGTTGGGCTTACCCCCGCGCCCTGCTTACGCCGAGTGCGGGTACTGGAAGAATCCGGGATTATCCGCGCCTATCGCGCTTTGCTGGATGCGCGGAAACTGGGGCTTTCCCTGACGGCGATTTTGCATATTTCCATGGACGCGCACACACCAGAGCGTTTCGCGTGTTTTGAGGAAGAAGTTGCGCAAATGCCAGAAGTCATTGAGTGCTTGCTGATCGCGGGACAAGAAGCGGATTACCAGCTCAAAATCGCGGTGGCGGATATGGACGCCTATCGCGCACTGCTTTTGGACCGCGTTACGCGCATTCCCGGTGTGAGCGGTGTGCGTAGCAGTTTTGTGCTGCGCAAAGTAATTGATGAGACCGCGTTACCGCTCTAAAAACGGAAAATCCGGATTAGCGTGATTCGGCCTCGACGCTATGCTGACGCATGGCTTCGCGTAATTTGTCCCGCAGAACCGCCCGTTCCTGTTCGGAAAGACTCTTCCAATAGACGCGGTAGGCGTGACGCCACTCCCGTTCTTCATCAGAGAACGGATCTGTTGTATGGCGTGGAGCATGTTTTGCGGCGCCTGCGCTTTTCTCTTTTTTCCGCGCCTGGGAAAGCGTGATGAAACGCGCTTGCTCTTCTGCGGAAAGCCGCTGCCAGGTACTGCGCATTTGTTGGCGCAAAACGTCGTATTCCTCGGCAGAAAGCGGTTGACAGGATTTTCCCCGATGTTTTTCCCGGTCTTTTTCATGCGGGAATTCTTTTTTGCGATGGAAGAAGCAAAGAGAGTCTGGCCGTTGTCTTTGCAATCCCTCCTGGGAGATCGCGTCTGTATTTTCCGCAGAGAGCGCTTCGGGAAAACGACAAGAGACGGCAAGAAAAAGCGCGATCGTTCCCATCACAAGCAACGCGCGCGGTTTTGGCGAACCAAAAAAGAAGGAAAGGGGATTCATGGAGATGGGCGGGAAGAATGTACTATAAGTCTTGCTACCATGAAAAATCGTGATCGGAAACGGCGGAGCGAAATACCGGGAACTGCGTATGCTTTTCGGGCAGCGGCGCTTTCGTCTGACGTATTTTGCGCAAAATTCTACGCATTTGGCGATTTTGCGCCGTCTTTTTTTGAGAAAACGTTGCATCTTTGTAACAATATGTTTCTAGAATACATTGCTAAATATGCCAAGGGAAATATTTGGGTAAAATGAGCCAATGCAACGCAACAGCCGACTTCAAAGACTGACATGAGCAAACCTAAAAAGACACAAGATCGATCCCGTAAACTTTTAGTGGTTGACGATGACACCCGCACGCGCGATTTGCTACAGCGCTACCTTGGGGATCAGGGATACGAGGTTCGCACGGTTTCAAACGCGGAACAGATGGACAAATTGCTTGCGCGCGAGTTTTTTGATTTGCTGATTCTTGACCTGATGTTGCCGGGAGAAGATGGCCTTTCCATTTGCCGGAGGCTGCGCGCTCAACCCACGCATTTGCCGATCATCATGTTGACCGCTCGCGGCGAGGATGTGGATCGCATTGTCGGTTTGGAAATGGGCGCGGATGACTATTTACCTAAACCTTTCAATCCACGCGAGCTGCTGGCGCGGATTCAGGCTGTGTTGCGGCGTGTCTGGCTGCAAGAGAACAATCTGATTCCAGAAAAACAGGGCAAAGTGCGTTTCGGCAGTATGGAAATTGATTTTGCCGCACGTACGCTTTCGCGTGCGGGTCAAACGGTTTACACCTTCACAACGGGTGAATTTTCTGTGCTGGCGCTTTTGCTTTCGCATCCCAAGCAGACGCTTTCCCGTGATCAGTTAATGGTTCTGGCGCGTTATCGTGAGCGCGGACCTTTTGATCGCGCCATTGATGTGCAAATATCCCGTCTGCGGCGTCTGATTGAGCCGGATGTCAAGAATCCGCGCTATTTGCAAACTGTTTGGGGGAGGGGTTACATGTTTGTTCCGGATGAAGGGCTTTGAACAACGGGCGCGCCAGATTGTTTGGATTTAGAATAACGCGGGTAGACGAGGCAATTCTTCTGCCCGTGTTTTTTTTGTGGCTTATATGCGCGTTATGTGGATGAGCAAGCTCGCGGGCGTTTTTAGGCCGCGCTCCCTGTTCGCACATATTCTTTTTTGGGCGATGGTGTTGTTGATACTTTCCAACGCCATCTGGCTTGTCATTATCCGTTTGGCGGACGATGAACCGCGCGCGCGTCATCTTGCGCAACTTTCCGCCAGCGCGGTCAACCTTGTACGAATGGCGCTCGTTACCGCCGCTCCTGATTTGCGTTCCGCTCTCTTACAGGAGCTTTCTGATCGCGAGGGGATACGTCTTTTACCGCTAGATCCGCATGATGAAATTGAGCCGCTTCCGAAAAATAATCGTTTCCTGCGCGCGGTTTCCGAAGAAATTAAAGCTCTAATGGGAGAGCAATCAATCGTCTCTCTGAAAGTCAACCAAAACGCAGGATTTTGGATTAGCTTTGCTCTGGAATCTGGAGAACCAGACGATTTCTGGCTTATTTTGCCTTATGACCGGGTGCGCAGAACCGTTCCTTGGTTATGGATGGGCTGGGGAACGCTAACGGCGGTAATAACGTTTTTTATTGCCTGGCTTCTGGCTTCCCGGGTCAGCCGTCACTTGACGCGCATGGCGGACGCCGCGCGTCAGGTAGGAGAGGGGAGAAAGCCGCAGGAAATGCCCGAAACAGGGCCGAATGAACTGCAATCGCTGGCAATGGCGTTCAATCGAATGTTGCGCGATCTTGCGCAGCATGAGCAGGAGCGCGCGGAAATCCTCGCGGGCATCTCGCATGATTTACGTACGCCGCTGGCGCGGTTGAGGCTGGAAGCGGAGTTAAGCATCAATGATGAGTCCGCGCGTGAAGGCGTAGCCGCCGACATTATGCAGATGGACAATATTATTGGGCAATTTTTGGAATATGCGCGCGGCGAGCAGGAAGAGGAGGCTATCAGCACGCATCCCGCCGTTTTTTTAGCCGAGGTTGTACGGCGCGCCAACGCGGCGGACGAAGAGCCGGTAGTGCTTGCGCTGGGGCAGCTTCCCGCGCTTGCGCCGTGCTTGCTAAAACCACGGTCATTGACACGCGCCCTGGATAATTTACTGAGTAACGCGCGCAAATATGGCGCGCCCCCATTTGTTATAGGCGGTACGCTCGCAGATGGTTTTTTGAAATTGACGGTAAGCGACCGCGGCGTCGGAATTCCAGTTGCGGAGATTGAGCGGTTGAAGCGGCCTTTTACCAGACTGGAAACCGCGCGTAGCAATGTAGGCGGCACAGGACTGGGGCTTGCAATTGTAGAGCGCATTGCCAAGGCACATGGCGGTACTTTGGAACTAATGCCCGGAGAGGACGGCATAGGCCTAATTGCGCGTTTGACGCTGCCTTATACTCCCTGTGGTAAAGGCTTTTTTTGCGCAAATACGACGGATTTTTGGCAGAACTAGTGGTTTTGCTTGCGGCACACTTTCTTTGCGGATAAGATTATCGGCTTTTCAACCTTGCCCTATCGTTTCTCGCATGACGGAGGGCTTTTCCCACAAGGAGTTTGCATGCGTCATTATGAAATTGTTTTTATTGTTCACCCTGATCAGAGTGAGCAGGTCTCGGCGATGGTGGAGCGTTACCGTCTGCTTGTGACCGGACGGGGAGGGCAGGTGCATCGCCTGGAGGACTGGGGGCGGCGGCAAATGGCCTATCCGATTCAGAAGCTTCATAAGGCGCATTATGTGCTTATGAATATTGAATGTGATGGTGAAACGCTCGCAGAACTAGAACACGGGTTCAGGTTTAACGACGCTGTTTTGCGCAGCCTTACCGTCAAGATGAAACATGCGGTAACGACCGCTTCACCGATGATGAAAGAAGAGAAATCACGTTCTCTCATTCAGTCTGCCGAGAATGAAGCAGAGGCGTCTGCGGAAGCGGAAACAGTGGCGGCAAAAGAAGCTGTGTCTGCGGTGGTTTAAGCATTATGCGGCTGGTAGAAAAGGGGGCGTCCAACCATCTCTGCCTTGCGGGGCGTCTGCTGGAAAAACAGCCCTTGCGTTATACCCCTTCAGGTTTGCCGATCATCGAGGGGCGCTTTACGCATCATTCTGAACAATGGGAAGCGGGAGTCGCACGACAGGTTGAGTGTGAAATTTCGTTCTTGGCTTTGGGAGATACCGCGCACTGGATGCTTGCGGCGTCTTATGAGGCCAACCTGGTTTTGAGTGGGTTTCTTGCCGCAAAAAGTCGTAACCGAAAGACATCGGTATTTCACGTACAAGAGGTTGATTTTTTAGAAGGACAGCAAAATGGCACGGTTTTTCAAGAAGAAAGAGGATGACAAGAAAAAGCGCCGTAACAACGGGCTTTTCAAACGTCGTAAATTTTGTCGTTTTACGGCAGAGAAGGTAGAACAAATTGACTACAAGGATGTTGAAGTACTGAAAGAATACATTCAGGAAAACGCCAAGATTATGCCAGCGCGCTTGACCGGTACGAAATCTGGGTATCAGCGACAGCTTTCCACGGCCATTAAGCGCGCGCGATTTTTGGCGCTTTTGCCTTACACAGACAACCATCAGTAAGGGGAAAGTCATGCAAATTATTCTGCTTGAGAAAGTCACCAATCTGGGGGGCTTAGGCGATGTAGTCAAAGTCAAAGATGGTTACGCGCGTAATTTTCTGATCCCTCAAAAGAAGGCGCGCCGCGCAACGCCTGCCGCGCTGGAAGAATTTGCGCTTCGTCGCGCCGAGCTGGAAAAAGTACAGAACGAAAAACTTGCGGTCGCACAACAGATGGCGGAAAAAATGAATGGGCTGACGCTCACAATTGTCCGCAAGTCCGCGATGGATGGACGTTTGTTTGGTTCGGTAACGCATCACGACGTAGCTGAATCCCTGAAGACCGCTGGTTTTGAAGTAGAAAAAGGGAATGTGCGGATGCCCAACGGCCCCTTAAAGACTACTGGCGAATTTCCGTTAGAAGTTGTTCTGCATACGGATGTTTTCACAACGGTTCAGGTCGCGGTCCGTAGCGAGTAAACATCAAGCAAGCATTCACTAAAATACCGGATGCGTAAGCCCTGTTTCTTTGCGGAGAAGCGGGGCTTTTATTTGCGCAGGATTTCAGAAGCATTCTGCATGAGTATTTTTGCGGTATCCTTGCTAAGTGTTTGAATAGCGTGGTACATTTGTTTCAGCGTGGCAGGCTGTAGAACTCATTTCAGGAGGAACATATGATTTCAAAGTTATCTCGCACAGCGTTTTTTTTCGCACTCTATTTTTTCTCTTTTGCAGCCATTGCACATACCGGGCATGCGGAAGAGCCGCTGAGTTTTACAGCGGGTTTTTTACATCCTTTAACCGGTGTGGATCACTTGATGGCCATGTTGGCAGTCGGAATGTGGAGTGCAATGACAACGCGCCGTATTTGGGTTGCGCCTCTTTCTTTTGCTTCGTTGCTCTTGCTTGGATACGTCTTGGGAATTATTGGTTTGCCGATTCCGGCAGTGGAATCCATGATTGCCGCTTCGCTTTTTGTAATTGGCCTTTTACTTGCGACGCAAGCCCAATTATCATTGGACGTTTCTGCCGCTTTGGTAGGCGTGTTTGCGGTTTTTCATGGCGCCGCGCATGGAACCGAACTTGCCAATGCTTCATCAGTTTGGACGGCACTCTTGGGCGTATTGGCAGGAACCGTGCTTATTCATGTCGCGGGACTTTTATTGGGGCGCGCACTCATGTGTCATCGTAGAGTCTGGGCGCAAATTGTAGGCGGCGTAGTCACCGTTTCTGGTATAGGGTTGTTGACTGGTTTTGTGTCATAAACATAATAGGCGGCTGTGGGAACGCAGTTTTCCTGGCATAGCGTTTCTGCTGGTTCGACTTACAGGTAAGCGTAAGGCCGCGACATTCAAGCAAAAAAGCCGGATTGCTCCGGCTTTTTATATCTGCACGGAACTGTGTTTTGCCTTATCCGTGATACTACTTCAAAAGCTCGGCCTCGTGTTGGAGGTGACTTATCGTTCTACCGCAAGTAGCTAAAGCAGCGCACTATTTAACATAATATAAATTATGCGAAATTACACGCCGTTATTGCATGCTATTGGAATTATTTCTTGGTGGATACTGGAGACGCCGCGCAAAAACAAGAGCTAGCAACCAAAACAGACCTAGCCAACACCAAGGCCGAGCTTTTAAAGTGGTTTATTGGGATTGCTATTGCACAATTTTCTGGTATCGCGTATTTACTGGTACGGCTTACAGGCAGAGCATAACGCTTGCCGCATTCCTACAAAAAAGCCGGAGGTTCTCCGGCTTTTTTACTACCCTTCGTTTCAGTCACTTTCAGGCAGAAAGTGCTTTAATTCGCGCAGAAAGGCGACTCTTATGTCGTGCGGCCTTGTTTTTGTGAATAATTTTTTTGCCCGCGATACTGTCAATCACCGACATGGATTGACGAAATACTAATTCGGCTGCAGTTTTATCTCCCGCTGCAACGGCTTTACGCGCTCTCTTGATCGCGGTACGCAAGGTGGAACGCAGACTAAAATTACGCGCCCGCCGCTTTAGCGATTGACGGGCACGTTTACGAGCTTGTGCGCTGTTAGCCATAAAGTAAAATTCCTGACAAGACGAAAAAGAAAGTCGCGTATTATAATGTTTTTTTGAGCATTCGCAAGCGCTCGTCCATCTTTTCCAAATTTCATAGCTTTCCTTTTTTGGCCTTTTGATCCTTGTCGCGTGGTAAAAATAACCACATTTGTCCTTTTTGCCTCATTTTTCCAGCTTCCTGTCCTGCAGCTTTGCCAAATCCCCAGAAAAAATCCGCGCGGATGATCCCCTTGATTGCGCCGCCCGTATCTTGCGTGAAAACCAAACGATTCATCTCGACATTACTATTGGGGCGTGTTGTTGCCAGCCAAACCGGTAGACCCAGCGGAATATAACGGCTATCCACGGCGATACTGCGCTCAGCGGTCAGCGGCACACCCAGCGCGCCTAACGGTCCTTCCTCAGCGTCACGCTCTATTTCCGTAGCTTCCCGAAAAAAGACATAGCTCGGATTTTCCGCCAGCAGCGCGCGCAATTTTGCGGGGTTACGCCGCGCCCAGGCCTGAATTCCCTGCATAGAAGCATCTTCCGGCTTTAGATCGCCACGCTCAATCAGCACGCGCCCAATGGAACGATAGGGATGCCCATTCTGATCCGCATAGCCAATACGCACTCGTCGTCCATCAGCCAATTCCACTTGTCCGGAGCCTTGCGTTTGCAAGAAAAAAAACTCTACCGGATCAGAAACCCAAAGTAACGGCGTCTCCGGCCAGTTTTCCCCTGTTGCTTCAATATCTCCGCGATTCCAGTAGGGTATCACTCGGTTGCCTACCAGCCGACCGCGCAGACGACGATGCTTCAGATCTGGATAAAGATCACCTAAATCAATGGTCAATAAGTCACTGGGCACCCCTAGCACCGGTATAGTATTTTGCGCGTCTTTCTCACGACTTCCACGAATCAACGGTTCGTAGTATCCAGTAATTAGGCCCTCACGACGACCATCAGCTTCCTCCAGCGCATACGGGAGAAATTCCGTCTCAAAAAAGCGCCGTATGGTGAGCGTGTCCTCTTTTTTTACCTGCCGCGCCTTCTGGCAAATTTCTTGCCACGAAATCGCGTCAGCGCTTTTTTCTCCTTTTGCCTTCCTCCCCTGACAAGAGTACAAGAAAGCCGATATGCTCTGCTCCAGGCGATCTTCTTCCCATCCCGGCAACTCTGCCCAAGACGCCGCGCGCAGTACGGGCGGCGAGATACTTTCTTCCACAAGAGGTGCGGGAACAGGGGAAGCGGGACATACGCAAGTCGGCGGAGGAGCGCAAACCCCCTGCCCTTCTGGGTTCTGTGAAGAATTTCCCGCGCAGGCAACAAGAAGTACGCACGACAACGCGGCAAAAATCGCTGCGGGAAAATGAGAAGGAGCAACAAGGAAGTGGCTTTTACACATAATTTTGGCTAAATTACCGCATTCATTAACAAAAGACAAAGTATACCTGCCCTGTACCATGCCATCTTCCACGCATTTTCCTGACTCTTCCGATTCTTTTGCTTCCGCCAAGACACTGACAGCTTTTCTTGTGCGCGCGGAAGCTCTGCTCGCGCGCCTGGAGTCCGCTTTCCCCTCACCGCCACCGCCGCCTGACTGGGGAAAAATCATTGCCTGCCGCTGGAAGAAAAAAAACGGCGTATCCTGTTTCGCGCCCATCCGGCAAATTCATCCCATCCGATTGGACGACCTGACCGGGATTGAAGAGCAAAAAAAACGCGCCCTTGCCAACACGCGCCAGTTTATCGCCGGAAAACCCGCAAATAATGTGTTGCTCACTGGCGCCCGCGGCTCTGGAAAATCTTCTCTTATTAAGGCGTTGCTTAACGAATTCGCTCATTCCGGACTGCGCCTGGTTGAAGTGGACAAAGATGACCTCGCCGATTTACCCGATCTTATTGACGCACTTTCCGGACGCGCGGAGCGTTTTATCCTTTTTTGCGATGATCTTTCCTTCGAGGCGGGAGAACATACTTACAAAGCGCTGAAATCCGCGCTGGACGGGTCCGTAGCTGCGCCCCCAGATAACGTGCTAATTTATGCCACATCCAACCGCCGCCATCTTCTGCCGGAATTTTTTACTGAAAACCTTGAAAGTTCACGCGCTGACAATGGCGAAATTCATCCGGGGGAAAGTATTGAGGAAAAAATCTCTCTTTCCGAACGTTTTGGCCTATGGATTTCTTTTTATCCATTTGATCAGGAAGAATATCTTGCCATCGTAGCGCATTGGCTCGCTACTTTTGGGTTTACTCCATCGGCTATCGCCGCGCGGCAGCGTGAAGCGCTGAACTGGGCGCTTTCGCGCGGGTCACGAAGCGGGCGCGTTGCTTGGCAGTTTGCCCGATATGCCGCCGGAGGCATGGAAAGCGCAGAAAAAAAATTACGCGCGGCATTCTCCAAAAAATCTCATGCCGCCAAAAAATATGGATAACGCTTTTGCTTTCACACCGATGCGGCCTTGCGTTGAAGTTGTTGCCGCTGTGATTTTGAGCCATGACCGGCGGCGCTTCTTGCTGGCTTGCCGCCCGGAGGCAAAAGCTTACGCGGGTTACTGGGAATTCCCCGGAGGAAAAATCGAATCGGGCGAAACGCAACGGGCGGCGCTGGATCGGGAATTACTGGAAGAATTGGGCATTCGCGTTACGTTGGCGTCTCCCTGGATCAGCCGCGAATTTTGTTATCCGCACGCACAGGTACACATTCATTTCTGGCGCGTCTTATCTTGGGAAGGCGACATTGATCTATCTCTTCCTGTGGAGCATAGCGCGCTTTATTGGCAGGATTTCGGGACTCACTGCGAATTGTTTCCCGTGCTGCCTGCGAACTTTCCTATTTTGAAGGCGTTAAAACTGCCTAATCAGGCGCTGATTACCCAAGCAAAAGCTCTGGGCGTCTCCATAGAATTACGGCGCATCGAACAAGCTCTCAAACAAGGCATTCAAATGCTGGTAGTCCGTGACCGCGATTTGCCTGCCCTGGATCGCCTTGCCTTTGCTAAAGCCGTGCGTCAATTGGCAGAACATCACGCAGCGTTTGTTTTTTTGAGCGAGGATGGTAGCGGCTTGGGGATTGAGATCGCCCGGGTTATCCGCGCGGACGGAATTCATTTAACGACGGGCGCGCTACAGAAAAACACAGGATCCATACCGCTTCGCGCTTTTCCGTATATTGGAGCATCCTGCCATAACGCCGAAGATATGGCTCTGGCCAAAATGCTCATGCTTGATTATGTCTTTCTCGGCGCGGTATTGCCTACGCCCAGTCATCCAGGAAAGCCGGGCATGGGATGGGAAGCCTTTTCCCGCCTGATCGCGGAGACGCCATGCCCCGTTTTTGCGCTGGGCGGGCAAGGAGCGGAAACGTTACGTACAGCACAAAGCTGCGGAGCGCATGGGATTGCCTGTATGCGCGTTCCGCCATTTGTTGCTGCCGGTTAAAATTTTCCAGATTTTTTTTGATTCATTCACCCACACGAGGAAATTTTGCTACAACACCCACTTTATGCCCTGATTCAAAAAGATATTCAGGAAACGGACGCGACTATCCGGAAGCAACTTTATTCTGACGTTGCCTTGGTGCGCCAGGTTGCGGAATACATCATTGCCGGAGGCGGAAAGCGGATACGCCCCGCGCTTTTGCTTATGACTGCCCGCGCACTCAACTATGAAGGCGCAGACAGTTATGCTTTAGCCGCGACCATTGAATTTATTCATACCGCCACGCTTTTACATGATGACGTCGTTGATGAATCCGATTTGCGGCGCGGGCGCAAAACCGCAAACGCGGCTTTCGGCAATGCTGCGAGTGTACTGGTCGGAGATTTTCTTTATTCACGCGCTTTCCAGATCATGGTGCGCATTGGCAATATGCGCGTTATGCAAGTATTGGCAAACGCGACCAATATCATTGCCGAGGGTGAAGTCTTGCAGCTTATGAATTGTCATGATCCAGAGGTAGACGAAGAGAATTATCTGCGAGTCATCCATTATAAGACTGCCAAACTTTTTGAGGCGGCTGCGGAGTTAGGCGCGATTATTGCCGGTGCGCCCCCGCAGATTGAGACGAGACTTGCCAAATATGGCATGTATTTAGGGACGGCCTTCCAGTTGATTGATGACGTGCTGGACTATTCTGGCGAAGAAATTGATATTGGCAAACATCTGGGGGACGATTTAGCCGAAGGCAAGCCGACTCTCCCCTTGATTTACGTTATGCGGCACGGCACAAAAGAACAAGCGGAATGTATTCGCGCGGCTATTCGCACGGGTGGGCGCAAAGACTTTCCTGCGGTGCTGGCTGCCATTCGTGCCAGTAATGCTTTGGAGTACACACGAGAGCGCGCTCGGGAAGCCTCCGCGCGAGCAAAAGAGGAAATTTTCCCGCTTCCTTCTGGTCAATACAAGAAAGCTTTGTTAAAATTAGCGGATTTTGCGGCCAGCCGATCCTGTTAAATTTGTTTTTGCCGCATATCGGAGTGTAGCTCAGCCTGGTAGAGCACTGCGTTCGGGACGCAGGGGTCGCATGTTCGAATCATGTCACTCCGACCACTTTCCCCCACCCCTGCCTGTTCTGGCGTCATGAGGCTTCCGGCAAGGGTAGCCAGCAAAATAAGGCAAGCCGCCCTACCCTCCTTTGATTTTCGTAGCGGCCTAGCACGACTTCTGTTTAAACAAGTATGTTATTCCGGTCAAATCTTACGATCCTCTTTTAACATTGCAGGCTGTAAGCGTTATTTTCCGTTCCGGACAACGACAAGACGCAACGGCGTCAAGATAAACGGTTTTCCGCAAAATCTTAAGGCAGAATTTTTAGCGCAGTGATGTTTTCTTCCCTGCGGATTTGATTGTCTGAGCCGCCATTTTGCGTCGTAAAAAAGCAATTTGTGTCTGCAAAGGCAGCGTTTTTGGACAAACATCGTGGCAGGCCAGAAGCGACATGCAGCCAAACACCCCCGTGTCATCGCCGATTAGTTCATAAAAATCAGCGTCTTCGCGCATATCGCGGGGATCGGCGCGAAAGCGCGCGATTTTGCCCAATCCCACCGCACCCACAAAGTCTGGGCGCATTCGCGCCGTGCCGCATGCGGCGACGCAACAGCCGCATTCCACGCAGCGATCCAGCTCATACACCGCTTCTGCCGTCTCAGCGTCCATGCGCTCCTCAATCCGGCGCGTATCCACTTCCATTTCCTGGGCGTGCAACCAAACTGAGAGACGTTCGCTCATGCCGCGCATCCATTTCCCGGTGTTAACCGACAAATCGCCGATCAATTCAAAAAACGGCAGCGGCGCTAGCGTGTTTTCATCGGGAAGATCAGCTACAAGCGTACGGCAGGCCAAACGTGGCCGCCCATTGATCAGCATCGCGCATGACCCGCAAATTCCCGCGCGACACACGAAATCAAATTGCAGCGTGGCGTCCTGGTGTTCACGAATTTCATTGAGCGCGATAAAAAGCGTCATGCCATCTGCCGCCTCCAGCAAATAGCGTTGCAAATGCGGCGTTACATTGGGAAGTTGCGGGTTGTAACGCAAGATATTGAAAATAACCTGACGGCTCATTCCTCATTCTCCAGAGGCTCATCCAAACGTTCGTTCTTACCGCGCAGGTTTGCCGGTAGGCATTCCAGATACGGCATCAATTGTTCTTGCAGCGTGAAACGGTCTTTGCCTTGTGTTTGCGCGTGACTTCTTATGCGTTCGACAGCAAACTGCCGTGCCTCGGTTTCTGGATGCTCGATATGATTTTTTGCGCCATAGCCGCGCCATCCGGGCGGCAACTCCATTTTTGTGACGTCCAAAGACTCATAACTGAGCGTTGGTAGCGTTGCCTCTTCTTCTGGCCAGAAAGCCAACGTACGCTTTAACCATTCCCGGTCATTGCGCTGCGGGAAGTCCTCACGGAAATGCGCACCTCGGCTTTCTGTGCGCTGATACGCACCATGCGCGATGGTAAGCGCGAGTTTTAACATACGCCGAACACGATAGGCGGCAACGAGTTCTGAATTGCTGCCCCAGCTTTTGCCAGAAATGCCAATGTCACGGCTTCTCTGCAATAAACGTTGCAAATGATGCATTCCGTCCTGCAAACCGTCCGCATGGCGAAAAATCCCCATGCAGCGAGTCATGATCTCCTGCATCTCGGCGCACAAACGAAAAGCGTTCTCCTGCCCATGGGAGGCCAGTAAGGCGCGCAGAGAATCTTCCTCGCGCCGCACGCACGTTTTAGCCAACGTAAGCGGAGCGTCAATGGAATTATTTGGATCGTCGCAAAAGTCGGCGATAAATTCGCCGACAATCATTCCTGCTACAACCGTTTCCGCGACAGAATTGCCTCCCAGGCGATTAAAGCCATGCAAATCCCAGCAAGCAGCCTCGCCTGCCGCAAACAAGCCTTCAAGCCAGGGAGACTCTCCGGTGTACTTGGTGCGCACGCCGCCCATTGTGTAGTGTTGCGCCGGACGTACGGGAATCCACTTTTCAGCCGGATCAATTCCCAGAAAACTCTCGCAGATTTCCTTGACTTCGCGCAAATTGTGCTCAATGTGCCGCCTTCCCAGCTGCGTAATATCCAGCCAAAGATGCTCGCCAAATCTCGACGCGACGCCGTTGCCTTTGCGGATATGCTCTTCCATGCGGCGCGAGACTACGTCACGCGAGGCCAGCTCTTTTTTCTCCGGTTCGTAGTCCGGCATAAAGCGACGTCCTTCCGCGTCGCGCAGCACGCCGCCGTCGCCCCGGCATCCTTCCGTGACGAGAATGCCCGCCGGGAAAATTCCGGTCGGATGGAATTGCACCGCTTCCATATTTCCCAAAGGCGCGACGCCGGTCTCCAGCGCAAGCGCGTGTCCCATGCCCTCGCAAATGACCGCGTTGGTCGTTACGCGGTATAGCCGCCCTGCTCCGCCTGTAGCGATTACTGTGGCTTTTGCAAGGCAGGAGAAAATTTCCCCTGTGACCAAATCACGCGCGACCGCGCCATAACAGCGTCCGCCCTCGTGAATCAGTGAGAGCGCTTCAACCCGCTCGCGCACGGCAATTCCGCGCCGAATCGCCTGATCGCTTACGGTAAATAGCATGGCGTGTCCTGTGCCATCTGAAGCGTAGCAGGTTCGCCATTTTTTCGTACCGCCAAAATCGCGCTGCGCGATCAGTCCATGCGCGTCCTGCCGCTCTGTCAGCGTCGTTTTTTGACCGTTGATGATCACTTCGCGATCACCTGCCGTAATCCGGCTCCAGGGCATTCCCCAGGCCGCAAGCTCGCGCACGGCTTTGGGGGCGGTATTGACGAACATCCGCGCGACAATTTGATCCGCGCCCCAGTCGCTACCGCGTACCGTGTCTTCAAAATGGATATCCTCGCAGTCGCCCTGCCCTCTGATTACATTGGCAAGCGAGGCCTGCATTCCGCCCTGTGCCGCCGAGGAGTGCGAGCGTTTGGGCGGAACCAGCGACAATACCAGCGCCTCATGCCCGCGATTTCGGACGCCAATGGCGGCGCGCAATCCCGCAAGACCGCCGCCGATTACCAGAACATCCGTAATGACTGTCTTCATGCTTCTTTCCCTTCAGCGGCGGGCGGCAGTGCGGGAGGATCGGAAAACTCGCCGCTCGGAGCGAAAGGCAAAAGCCACTGCGGCAGCGTGTCCGGATGGTAGCGTTCCCCGTAATTCAAACGATGTTCATAACCGATTTTCATATAGGCTGCCAGTGTCAATATACCCAGCGTCAGGAAAAACGCTGTTAGCGCCCACTTCAGTTTTTTCAGCAGACCGCGCGAAAGACGCGGCCATCCCCATTTCACGCACAAGCGGTAGAGTCCGATCCCGCCATGCAGTTCTACTGCCAGCAGCATCAAGAGATAAAACGGCCAGAGGCCATCGCTCCAAATCCGATCAGACGATGCGTAAGGCCCGATATTCTGCGGCCAGACCAGCATTTGATAGAGATGCGCGGACGCGAGAAAAAACAGGGAAAACCCGGTATAAATCTGCCACATCCACAGAGTGGAATCCTCATGCCGCATGGCGCGGGTATGCGCGCGCATGACGCGATACTGCCGATATGAGAGAGGAAATTTGCGCGCCGCCAGTAACGCGTGCGCCACAAACACCAAGAAAACGCAGGCGGCAACGCCAGAAACCAAACGCGGATAAGACGCGCCAAGAAAAAAATAGCCCTCGAACAGACGGGTAATTGACCACATGGCGGTTTTACCCAGAAGAATAGAGGCAACAAAAAACATATGCCCCCACATGAAAAGCGCGAGGAAAAGCCCGGTTGCGCTTTGCAAAACATCCAGCCAGGCTGGGTAACGGCTAGGGACGCCGCGCGCCGCAAGATCAGTTTCAGCCAGAAAAACTGATTCAGACATAAGCGCTCCAGGAAAAAAAGCGTGATTTAACCCTATATTATGTTGCGTTGCAACAATCTTTGCGTTTTCCCTGTTTTTCTAAGGGTATCTCGGAGACAATAAAAGATATAAGATACAAGACATACGCTTTCTCGCGTTTATGGGAAATCGCGCGGTCAACGCGGGGAATCCGAAACAATACGCGGGAAAATTTTATTATTTGTTATGTACCACGAAAGGTTTTTCCGTGCTGACTGCTTACCGTCTTCACGCCGCTGAACGCGCGGCGCTTGGCATTCCCGCGCTGCCCCTCTCCCGGCAGCAAACTCTGGAACTTACCCGCCTTTTCAGTAAGCCGCCAGCGGGCGAAGAGGCTTTTTTGCTGGATTTACTCACACACCGCGTGCCTGCGGGAGTAGACGAGGCAGCGGAAGTCAAGGCGTCTTTTCTCGCTAAAATCGCTAAAGGAGAAGAGAAAAGCGCCCTCCTCACGCCCCAAAAAGCGACGGAATTATTGGGCGCAATGCTGGGCGGCTTCAACGTGAAACCGCTCATTGAGCTTCTTGCTTCCCCGGAGTGCGGCCTGGTCGCCGCGGAGGGGCTGAAGAAAACCCTGCTGGTTTTTGATTCTTTCCATGAGGTCGCAAGACTTTCCGGAGAGGGTAATCGCAACGCGAAAGCGGTTTTGCAGTCTTGGGCGGAAGGAGAATGGTTTACCGCGCGCCCGGAAGTTTCCGCCTTGCGAACGCTGGTGGTATTCAAGGTAGCGGGCGAAACCAATACCGACGACCTCTCTCCCGCGCCGGACGCCTGGTCGCGCCCGGATATTCCGCTGCACGCGCTGGCAATGCTGAAAAACCCGCGACCGGGCGTTACGCCTGACGATCCTGGCGCGCGCGGTCCGGTAAAACAACTGGAAGCCCTGGCTGCCCAGGGGCGTCAAATCGTCTATGTCGGCGACGTAGTCGGCACGGGATCGTCGCGCAAGTCGGCGGTAAATTCGGTGCTTTGGTTTATTGGCGAGGATATTCCTTTCGTGCCGAACAAGCGTTTTGGCGGCATTTGCTTGGGAGGAAAAATCGCGCCTATTTTTTTCAACACGCTGGAGGACGCGGGCGCGCTGCCCATTGAACTGGATGTTTCGCAAATGGAGACGGGCGATGAGATTGAACTGGCCATTGCGCGCGAAAAAGCCAGGGTCAGCGTCAAAAAAAATGGCGTACTCATTGCCGAAGCCGCTTTAAAAACGCCGGTGATTCTGGATGAAGTCCGCGCGGGCGGGCGCATCCCGCTCATGATTGGACGCGGCCTGACCGCGCGGGCGCGCGAGGCGCTGAAATTGCCGCCTTCTGCGCTTTTTCGCCATCCGCGCCAGCCGGAAGAGGACGCCGGAGTCTACACACTGGCGCAGAAAATGGTTGGGCGCGCCTGCGGCCTTCCAGAAGGGCGCGGAGTTTTGCCGGGCGCGTATTGCGAACCGAAAATGGCCACGGTTGGCTCGCAAGACACGACGGGCCCCATGACGCGCGACGAGCTAAAAGACTTGGCTTGCCTGAGTTTTTCCGCCGACCTGGTCATGCAGTCTTTTTGCCATACTGCCGCCTATCCGAAGCCCGTGGACATCAAGACGCACCGCGAGTTGCCCGATTTCATCAGCGCGCGCGGCGGCGTCAGTTTGCGACCGGGAGACGGCGTAATTCATTCCTGGCTCAACCGCCTCCTCTTGCCGGACACTGTCGGAACTGGCGGCGACAGTCATACCCGTTTCCCGATTGGCATTTCTTTTCCGGCGGGGTCTGGTCTTGTCGCCTTTGCGGCGGCGGCGGGCGTCATGCCGCTGGACATGCCTGAATCCGTGCTGGTGCGTTTTTCCGGGAAAATGCGCCCCGGCGTCACGCTGCGCGATCTGGTCAATGCCATCCCTTATTACGCTATAAAACAGGGTTTGCTGACGGTAGAAAAGCAGGGCAAAAAAAATATCTTTTCCGGGAGAATTCTGGAAATTGAGGGGCTTCCGGACTTGAAGGTTGAGCAGGCTTTTGAGATTACGGACGCTTCCGCTGAGCGTTCCGCCGCTGCCTGCGCGGTCGCGCTCCACCGTGCGCCCGTCGTGGAATATCTGCATTCCAATATTGCGCTGATGAAGTGGATGATTGTCCAGGGATACCAGGACGCGCGCGCCCTGGAACGGCGGATCGCGGCGATGGAAAAATGGATTGCGGAGGGCGAGCTTTTGCGGGCGGACGCGGGCGCGCGTTACGCCGCTGTAATTGAAATTGACATGGACGAGATTACGGAGCCGATTGTCGCCTGCCCCAATGATCCAGATGACGTCCGTTTGCTTTCCGAAGTCGCGGGCGATGGAATTGACGAGGTGTTTATTGGTTCCTGCATGACCAATATTGGGCATTTTCGCGCTGCGGGGAAATTGCTGGAGGGCGCGTCTGACCTTCCGGCGCGTTTGTGGATTGCGCCGCCGACCCGGATGGACGCCATGACGCTCATGGAGGAAGGGTATTACAGTGTTTTGGGCAAGGCGGGCGCGCGCATGGAAATGCCGGGCTGTTCGTTGTGTATGGGAAATCAAGCGCAAATTCGCAAGGGGGCAACGGCGATGTCGACCTCCACGCGCAATTTTCCCAACCGCTTGGGGCTGGATACCCGGGTGTACTTGGGGTCAGCGGAGCTTGCCGCCATTTGCGCGGTACTGGGCAGAATTCCGACGGCGGAGGAATATTTGGACAAAATGGGCAAGATTGCGCCTTTGGCGGACGACCTTTACCGTTACATGAACTTTGACAGAATTCTGGCTTTCGCAAACGCCGCGGCTTGATTTGTCGTGCGGTGAATTCTTCAAACTGTCTGGTTTTTCTGGCGCGGCGGCGGATGTTCATCCCCGCCGCCGGTTTTTTATAGGGAGAGGTTTTGCGGCGCGGAAATATCCCGCCCTTTTCCTGCCTGTTTTTGTGGGATGAACAACGCTATAGAATGCCGGATTCTTTTCTGCCCTCGTTTCTGAAATCCGGGGCGGAATGCGCGCTGGCAAGGGGATGGGTATGTTTCTCAAGATTCTCATGATGGCGGCGTTTCTTGCCGTTACGGTTTATATTGGTTTTCGCGTCCGCAGACACGCGCGGGACGTTGATGGGTTTGTGCTTGGCGGACGCCGCGTAGGGCCGTGGCTGTCCGCGTTCGCTTATGGCACGACGTATTTTTCGGCGGTGGTGTTCATTGGCTATGCCGGACAGTTTGGCTGGAAATACGGCATGGCGGCGCTGTGGATTGGTTTGGGGAACGCTTTTATTGGCAGTCTGCTTGCCTGGTATGTGCTTGGCGCGCGCGCGCGCGCCATGACGCATTATTTGCGCGCGCGGACGATGCCGGAATTTTTCGGCGCGCGTTTTGGCAGTCCGGGTTTGCGCGTCGCGGCGGCGGCGATCATTTTTGTGTTTCTCATTCCTTATACCGCCAGTGTGTATAACGGCCTGTCGCGCCTGTTTGATATGGCTTTTGGCGTGCCTTATGAATGGTGCGTGATCGGCATGGCGCTGCTTACCTGCGTGTATGTGGCGCTTGGCGGCTATATGGCGACGGCGGTCAATGATTTCGTGCAGGGGTTGATCATGCTGTTCGGCATTGTCGCGGTCATTGCTGCGGCGCTTGCCGGACATGGCGGCT
Source organism: Zoogloeaceae bacterium (assembly GCA_031256795.1). Classification (GTDB taxonomy): domain Bacteria; phylum Pseudomonadota; class Gammaproteobacteria; order Burkholderiales; family Rhodocyclaceae; genus Azovibrio. Next base: position 106,461 of record JAIRPW010000043.1, read on the forward strand.
ATACGAGCGCGGTTGCCGCGCTTTCGCGCGTGCCGAATGACGCGCTGGGCGCTGCGGGGGAGATACAGGGGGTATTTGTGTCGCTTTTTGGCCCGGACCCATTTGATCTTGCCTGTGTGCTGGTTTTAACCTCGCTTGGCGTTTGGGGTTTGCCGCAGATGGCGCAGAAGTTTTACGCGATTCAAAGCAGCGACGCGATTAAGCGCGGGGCAGTCATTTCGACTTTTTTTGCGCTGGTGGTTTCCGGGGGCAGTTATTTTCTTGGCGGATTTGGGCGTTTGGCGTCTGGAGTTTCTTATACGGAGACGGGCGCGCCGGTGTATGACTCGGTGATTCCGGCCATGCTGGCGGGAATGCCGGATATGCTGGTGGGGCTTACGGTCGTTTTGGTTCTTTCCGCCTCCATGTCGACCTTGAGTTCGCTGGTGCTGACTTCCAGTTCGACGCTGACGATTGATTTTTTCAAAGACACGCTGATCAAAGACATGAATTCCAGGATGCAGCTTTTGTCCATTCGGGCTTTGATTGTGGTTTTTGCGGCGATTTCCGCAGGGATTGCTCTGGCGCAATATAACTCGCCGGTCACGTTCATTGCGCAGCTGATGGCGATTAGCTGGGGCGCGCTGGCGGGATCGTTTCTCGCGCCTTTTTTGTACGGGCTGTACTGGCGGGGGGTGACTGCGGCGAGCGTGTGGGCCTGCTTTGCTTTCGCGCTGGTTTTGATGGGCTCCAATATGGCGCTGGGGTATATTGCTTCGCCGATTCACGCTGGCGCGCTGGCAATGCTGGCGGGGCTTGTACTTGTCCCGCTGCTGAGCCGTTTTACTCCCAGGCCGAACGCGAAAAAAATGGAGGTTTTGTTTCATCAGGCGTATCTCAATCTGCACGACAATAAAATTGACGCGGATTGAAACGGCGTTGCATCAAACATAAACGCGCTAGTCTCTGCTAAAATCCGCGAATGGAAAAACGCGACTACGCCTCTTTATCTCACGACGAGCTTGTCCGCCTTTTGGAAGCGCGGGACAGGCAAACCAAATTTGGCTTGGTGTGGGAACGTCCCGCGGCCGGC
>JAIRPW010000009.1 GCA_031256795.1 Zoogloeaceae bacterium
GAGTTGGCGCAGTCAGGTCACTCTGTGAAGCAGGAACCCACCGAAGCGACTCATCCCGGTGTAAAACCAGGGGTGAGCACCGTAGGAATCCCCCGCCTTTAGGCGGGGGAGGATGTCAAAATACGGGCAAGACTGATTGCAGCGCAAGGTTGAAACGAAGATATGAAGTTTTGTAAATCCCCTCAAAAATGATTTTTTTGTGTAGAGTTTCGACGATAGTAATTCGCGCCCCCATTCTCCAGAATCGTTCCTTAGAATCTGGCGCGCCAATAGGTCCTGATATGCCGTCGAAGTTGACTCTAGTTTCCCGTGGATAAAGTCATCAAATTCAGACGACGGCAAGACCAGATACTCTCCCGAAAGGTTGCTGATGAAAACCTGGTTGTCTGGCCAGCGTTTAAACCGAAAAGGCATGAGCGAATAGTTTGGCGATGGCCGATACCACTATTGGGTTTTGAAAGTTTCCCCGATCATTTGGCCGTTCCCGTCAAACATCTTGCAGCACCATTTCCGCAGCTTTATCTAAAGCGAAATTCAGAAAGCCCAGCAGAATCGCGCGCGCGTTATTCTCGTATTCGGGTAAAACCGTTAATTCAAGGCGCGTCATATCTGCGTCAAGGGGGAATATTTTGGCGACGCAGCAGCCTTTATAGGCCGAATCGGCGGCATGAATCGCGTCGCGTGGGTAAAGCGCGTGATCAATCGTGCGGCAGATTTTCATGATTCAGCGTATCTGGGTTCAGGCGCGCGTATCCGGCGGAGAATGCCATGCCAAGAAGAATATCCCGCTCATTGGCGGTTTCGCGCAGCACAATTTGTCTGGTCTGCTGATCAATGAGAGCGTTGCAAAATTCTCGAACTATTTGCCTTAAATCAGTCTCGCCGGTTTTCACACGAAACTCTACGCGGATATTGTCATTTTCTATTTCTTTGCTTAAAAAAAGGTAGGCGCGCTCCGTAGCCCAATAAGCGCTTTTGAAAATGGCGGCCTTGTCATACAGCTTCGTGTCGACCATTACGCTGGCGGATTGCCCCAGCTCGTCGCAAAAAACCGCAAGGCCGCCATCTAGGCGAGATACGGGAGACATGTGGTTCAGTCGCGGCTTGAGTAGTGCGAGTGATGCGAGTGATGCGAGCTATGCGAGCTATGCGAGTAATGATAAGGGTCCGAGTGTGCCGCGCTTGCTGTTTGCGCGGGCGTCAAAAGTACGGGGCCGACATTTTCCGCTTGCGTCTGGGACAACTGAGGAGCCTCCGGAGTTGCGACCGCCGCCTGCGCGGGAGTCGGCGCCGCCGCAGAAATAGCGCCGCAAAGAACAATGCCGACAACAGTTTGGCGCACCTTCTCGTTTTTGGTGAGAACAGAAACAAAACTCTTTTTGACCTTTGGTATGGAAGTCATGACAGTTTTCCTTTCATGTGAAACGCGTTTCGCAATTTGGAAATGCCGAACGAATTTACATGAAAAAAAAACAGTCAATACTTTGTGAAAAACGAAATTTCGCGGCAGAGGCAGAAAATCAGCGACCGTCCGGTTTGCCCGGAGCGGCTGCTTCGTCGATCAGGCGCGAAAGCGACAGGCCGCGCTCCAGCGAGCCGCCATAGACATATGAAGATTCAATGCGCGCCCAATTCCCGCCGCGCGCCTTTCTTCCCCGCCCCCTGAAACATCGCGCCAAAAATCGCGGGGCCAATGGGACTTCAATCATTCTTCCAGCACGTCCGTGCCGGGAGGCGGGGTAAAGCGAAACCAGTCCGCCGGTAAACGCGGATTTTTGCGCGCTTCCAAAAAGTCCAGGCGCGTGGTTTGCCCAAAGGCGTCCAGAAGTTCCAGCGCGCGCAGCTGCCCGTCCGCGGAAGAAAAACCCAGGCGTGCGCGGGAAAAGCTCATTTCCGCGCTCTCCGCTTTGGGTTTTGCCTCCAGCCAGTTCAGCCCGTCCCTTTCGCCCGCTTCGGTCAGCGCAAACTTCTCCAGGCCGCCTTCTCCCAACAGCAGGGCGGCGGGCGTGACCCCCAGAGCGTTTTGCATCCGCTTGACCGTTACCTGCATCAAATCGCGGTCATACAGCCAGACTTTTTTTCCGTCGCCCACAATCAAGAGCGCGTAAGGCGCGGTAATTTCCCAGCGGAAACGACCGGGCTTTTGAAACGCCATGACGCCCGCGGATTTCTGCGCCTTGTTTTTCGCGGCAGAGGAAATTTCCTGCGTGAAAGACGCCTGAAAACTTCGGTGTTCCGCAAGAAAACGCTTCAGGGCGGCCTCCGCGCCCGCCGCCCATGAAGCGATCGGGAAAGCCAAAACAAAGATCGACGCTCGGATTCCAGAGAAAAAAATCCGTCCCGGTTTTCGCGCGGTTCTCATGGCCTATTCCTCTTCCGCGCGCGCGGGCGCGAGAATTTCCCGCCCGCCGCGGCTGTCCATGGCCGAGACCAGACCGGAACGCTCCATTGCCTCGATCAGCCGCGCCGAACGGTTATAGCCGATGCGCAAATGCCGCTGCACCAGCGAAATGGAGGCGCGCTTGTTTTTCAAAACGACTTCAACCGCCTGATCATAGAGCGGATCGTATTCCGGGTCGCCGCTTTCCTCTTCGCTTGCGCCGCCGCCGCCCTCCTCTCCCTCCGCGCCGGAGAGAATGTCAAGATACTGCGGCGTCCCCGTCTGTTTTAGCTGCTCGACTACGCGATGCACTTCCTCGTCGCTGACAAACGCGCCATGCACGCGGTGCGGATAACCGGAACCCGGCGGCAGGTAGAGCATATCCCCTTGCCCCAGCAGATTTTCCGCGCCCATCTGGTCCAGAATCGTGCGCGAATCCACTTTGCTGGAAACCTGAAAAGAAATGCGCGTCGGAATATTGGCTTTAATCAGGCCGGTAATGACGTCCACGCTGGGGCGCTGCGTCGCCAGCACAAGATGCAGTCCGGCGGCGCGCGCTTTCTGCGCCAGACGCGCGATCAGTTCCTCCACCTTCTTGCCCGCCACCATCATGAGGTCCGCCAATTCGTCAATGACCACCACGATATAGGGCAAAGCGGCGAGCGGCTCTGGCGTTTCCGGGGTAAGGCTGAAGGGATTGGCCATTCGCTCGCCTCTTTTTTCCGCTTCGTGGATTTTGGCGTTAAAGCCCGCGAGATTGCGCACGCCCAAAGCGCTCATCAAGCGGTAGCGCCGCTCCATCTCCCCTACGCACCAGTTGAGAGCGTTGGCCGCCTGCCGCATATCGGTCACGACCGGCGCCAAAAGATGCGGAATCCCCTCATAAATGGAAAGCTCCAGCATTTTGGGATCAATAAGAATCAGACGCACGGCGTCCGGCGCGCTTTTATAAAGCAGCGACAGAATCATCGCGTTGACCCCAACGGATTTTCCCGATCCCGTCGTGCCGGCGACCAAAAGGTGCGGCATTTTGGCCAGATCCGCGACTACGGGCTGTCCGCCGATGTCCTTTCCCAGCGTGATCGTGAGCGGGCTTGCCATGTCGTTCCAGGGTTTGCTGGAAATAATTTCGGAGAGCTTGACGACCTGACGGCGGGGATTCGGCAATTCCAGCGCCATGCAGGATTTTCCCGGCACGGTTTCGACCACGCGCACCGAGACCATGGACAACGAACGCGCCAAATCCCGCGCCAGATTGACAATCTGCGCGCCCTTGACGCCAATCGCGGGTTCAATCTCATAGCGGGTAATGACCGGGCCGGGCAGGGCGGCCAGCACCGTAACCTGCACGCCAAAATCCGCGAGCTTGCGCTCAATAAGGCGCGAGGTGTACTCCAGCGTTTCGGAAGAGACGCTCTCCACTTGCGGCGGCAGAGGGTCAAGAAGCGAGAGCGGCGGCAGGCCGCCCTCCGCGAAAGCAAGCGTTTCCGGGAACAGGCTGCGTTTTTTTTCTTCCGCGATTTTCTTTTCCTGCTCAATGCGCCGCGTCGCCTTGGGAGAAACGGGCACGGGCTCAGGCGCTTCAATCAGCACCGGCTCGCGGGATTCCGCCCGTCTTTTTTCTTCTTCCAGCACCGCTTCCCGTTCTTCTTCCGCAAGCCGGGCGATGCCGCGCTCCCGAAAATATTCGCGCAGACGCGCGCCCAGCGCGACGGCGTTCTCCACGATCTCGCCCAGGCGCTCAAAGACATTGAGCCAGGACGTCCCGGAAAAAACGCTCCAGCCGCCCGCAAGGAACGCGATCAGCAAGAGCGTCGCGCCGGAAATTCCCAGCGTGTCGCTGAGCGTATGCGCGAGAGAATGCCCCAGCACGCCGCCCGCTCCTTCCGGGAAGCGCGTTCCCCACGAATAAAAACGCAGCGCGAGCAGTGCCGCGCTCGATAAAAAAAACAGCAGAAAACCCGACAGCGCGATATAAAACGGGCGGCGATCCGGCTTTTCTTCCCGCGCGGGCAGGCCGCGCGGCGCGCTCTCCGCGTTCGCCAGGTCTTCCCGCAGCAAAAGGACGGCGCGCGCTCCCCGCCAGAGCGCGAACAGACAGAAAAACACCAGACACCAGGCAGAGAGGCCAAACACATAAAACAGCAGATCAGAAAGCCATGCGCCTGCCCGCCCCGCAGGATTTTCAACAATGAGCGCGCCCGTCGCGCGCGACCAGCCCGGATCGTCCGGGTGATAGCCGAAGAGGGCAAGCATGAGAAACAGGGCCAAGGCGACCAGCAAGAGCAGCAAAGATTCCTGCAAAAGCCGCCGTATTTTGCCGGGCAGCGGGGGGGCGTCCGACCTCATGTCCGAATGTTCTTTCATGCCAAACTCCAGAAAAACCGCCAGAAATTATTTTTCGCGGGCGCTTCGCGCCGCGCGTCATTCTATTTTCGTATCCAGCCCCGCTTCCGCGAGTTCCGCCGCCATGAGGAGCGCGCGCGCCTTGTTGCGGGTTTCCTCCCATTCGGCATGCGGATCAGAATCCGCGACAATGCCCGCGCCCGCCTGAACAGACAAGCGTCCGTTCCGAATCACGGCGGTGCGAATGGCGATCGCGAGGTCCATATTGCCATGAAAATCCAGATAACCCGCCGCGCCCGAATAAATCCCGCGCCGGACGGGCTCCAATTCGTCAATAATTTCCATCGCGCGCACCTTGGGCGCGCCAGAAACCGTTCCGGCAGGAAAAGCGGCGCGCAGTAAATCCAGCGCGGACAATTCCGGCCTTAAACGTCCTTCCACATGCGAGACCAGGTGCATGACGTGAGAGTAGCGTTCAACGACCATCTGTTCCGTTACCCGGACGCTGCCAACCTGCGCGACGCGCCCGCAATCGTTGCGCCCCAGGTCCAGAAGCTGCGTATGTTCCGCGCGTTCTTTTTCGTCTGCGAGAAGCTCCGCGGCCAGCGCGGCGTCTTTTTCTTCCGTCTCGCCCCGTTTTCTCGTGCCCGCGATGGGGCGCAAAATAATTTTCCGCGCTTCTTTCCGTGCGTCTTCGGGATCGTCTTCCAGCCGCGCCAGAATTTCCGGCGAGGAGCCGACGACATGAAAATCGCCAAAATCAAAATAAAACATATAAGGCGAAGGATTCAGACCGCGCAAAACGCGGTAAAGCGCCATGGGCGAAGCGGCAAAGGGTTTTTCCATCCGCTGGGAAAGCACGACCTGCATAATGTCGCCGTCGGCGATATAGTTTTTGGCGGTATTGACGGCGGCCTCAAAAGCCTCCTGCCCAAAAGAGGAGGTCGCGGGCTGAGACGGAGCGGAAACGGCCTTTTCTTCAGGAATTTTCGCGGGAAGACGCAGGAGGCGCAGCAGTTCCGCAAGCCGTTCCCGCGCTCTTTTGTACGCGCCCGGCACTCCGGGTTCGGCATACACGATGAGCGTGAGTTTTCCGGAAAAATTATCAACGACCGCGATTTCTTCGGAAAGTAAAAGCAGAATATCGGGAATGTCGTCCGTATTTCCCGCGCCGACATGCCGGGGCGCGGTGCGGGCAAGGCGCGGCTCTATGCAGCGCACGGTATCGTAGCCAAAATAGCCCGCCAGGCCGCCGGTAAAACGCGGCAGACCTTCCGGGGGCGGCGCCCGAAAACGACGCAGAAAATCATCAAGGAAATCCAGCGGATTTTCTGTCTCGCTTTGGGCGGAAATTCGCTGCCCCGTGAGCGTCAGCGCCTTGCCGCCAAAGACGGCCAGACGGGTCAGCGCGGCAAGGCCCACAATGGAATAACGCCCAAAACGTTCGCCGCCCTGCACGGATTCCAAAAGATAGGTATAAGGGCGGTTTGCGAGCTTGAGATAGACAGAAAGCGGCGTGTCCAAATCCGCAAGGGTGGTGAGCGTGACCGGGATACGGTTGTATCCTGCGGACGCCAGCGCGTTAAATTCCTGTTCAGTCATGAAAAAGACTCGCAAAAAGAGAAGAAAGACCGCGGTTTTTTGCGGCGCGGGGTTGGCACGGCGAATTTTAGTCTGTCATGCGCTCCGTTAACGGAGGGGAGGGCGCCGCGCGGACGCCGGAGAACGTTTGCGCCAGCGAGAAAGCGGCAAGCAGGTCCGAAACCGGCGCGTCAAAAAGCGCGTTGTCCGGCGCGCGCCCTTCCGTATAGCCATAAGGCACGAGAAACACCCGGCAGCCTGCGGCGCGAGCGGCGAGCGCGTCGTTCTCCGAATCTCCTATATGTAAATTGAGCGCGGGCGCGGCGCGCATGTTCTGACAGGCAAAAAGCAGGGGTTCGGGGCGGGGTTTCAGGAAAGGCGTACTGTCGCCGCCCACGATGACGGTAAAAAATCGCGCCAACCCCGTTTTTTCCAGCAGAGGCACGGCAAAACTCAGCCGCTTGTTGGTGACGACCGCAAGCGGCAGACCGGCTTTTGCGAAAGCGCGCAGACCTTCTTCTACATGAGGATAAGGCCGCGCGGCGCGTCCGTTTTCTTCCGCGTAACGCGCCAGAAACCGCGCGGTGGCGGCAGACTCTTCCTCCTGGGAAGGCGTGTACTCCGGGCGGGCGAGGCAAGATCGCATCAGATGCTCCGCGCCTTTTCCCAAAAAATCACGGATCTCATGCGCCTTGCGCGGCGGCTTGCCCAAATCCTCCAGCGCGCGCAGGCAAGCGTTTGTCAAATCTGGCGCGGTATCCAGCAAAGTCCCGTCCAGATCAAAGGTCACGGAAGCCGGAAAAACCGCCGCGCTCGAAGCGTCAGCAAAAAGAGGCATGGATTTTTTTGCGCGGCGGGAAATCAGCGTTTTTTCTTCGGCTTGGAATTGCTGTCGGAAGAGAAAAGATTGGAGACGGCGTCCACGCTCTTTTTGCCCAGCTCTCCGACGCTTTTCAGGCCGCCGCTCAGCTTTTCCGTAATCGCGCCGCCGATATGCGTCACAATGCTCTTATTGAGCGAAAAGGAAGGCGAATCCACGTTTCCAGACAAAACAAACGGAATGCGGATTTCCCCTTTGTCGTCTTGAATGGCGGACAGCGCGGCATTTTGCGCCTGCCCCAAGACTGGCGCGCCAGACAGGCGCAGATTTTTCAGAACGACGGTCCCCGGCGCGTTGAGCTGTCCGTTTTTTACGACGCTATGCATGTCCAGACTGAGCGTTCCCCGCTGAATGCCCATATTGGCCGCGTCGCGCAGATAGTCCTGCAGAACCGCCAGACGCACGCCGGACATCCGAATCTTCAAATCCGACTCCTTGCTTGCCAGTTCCATTTTGCCTTGAACCTGAAACGCCCCGTCATTCGCGTTGGTTTGCTCGGCTTTCGCGGAACGCTCGCCTTTGAGCGTGCCTTCAACATTGAGCGCGCTCATCCCGGTGAGTTCCAGAGGGCGCAAGGATTCAACGCGCGCGTTGAGAGGCTCAACGCGCAGCTTTAACGCGGGCTGGCGTACTGTGGCGTCAAAAAAATCAAGCGCGCTGTCAACCAGGCGGATTTCGCCAATGAAAAGGCGCGGCGGCGCGCCGTTTTCTTTTTCGGGCGAGTCCGTTTTTTTCTCCGTCAGGGTTGGCAAAATCCGCATTTTCCCGTTGTGGGCGCGCAAAACGGAAAGATAGGCTTTTTCGATCAAAACGCTATGACAGCGTATCTCCGAGCTTAAAAGACTCAGCAGGGCGGGGCGTATCACAATGCGCTCCGCGCGCAGATACTCGGCGCTTGGCCAGGGCGCGCGCCTGGGTTTGCCTTCCTCGCCGTTTTTGGCGTGAATCGTCAATCCCTTGATTTCCACGTTGCCCAGTCCGACCGAAATAGACGCAATTTCGCTTTCCGGGCCAAGCGCGGCAACGATTTCATTTTTCATTACATGCGCGGCATATTGCGAAAGAAGGAAAAATAACAGCAACACGAAAACAAGGACGCCGCCAATGCGCAGGAGTTTGCTTCTGGGAATCTTGGGGAAGGGGTAGAGCATAGGATTTCCTGAAAAAGAAAAACGCGGGAAACGAAAAAGGCAGGGGTCAGCGCGGTTTCATGCGCGCGGCCAGCCGCTCAGACAGCGCCGCTATGGGGAACTCAAGACGCAGCTCGCTTTGCAAAAGGAGCAGGAGGGGAAGCATTTGCCGCGTCAGTTCCGGAAGCTGGGCAAGGACCATTTCAGGACGATTGGAGAGCAGACAGGATCGCGCCTGATCCAGCGTAAGCGCCGCGACAGGCTCTTCCGTCTGGAGAGTGACGCCGGCCTCCGTGCGATTGCCGCCCGCGGCAATGGCGGCTTCCATCCGCTGATAGGCCAGTTTCATCATGTCTTCCGCCGAGCTGACCGCGTCTCTGGGCGTACCGGCGATCCCTACGCTCATGGTCAGCGGCATACGGCGGTTGCCCACGGAAATAATGGCCTCGGAAATGGCGTGCCGTAGCCGATTGGCGAAAATAACGCACGATTCCAGCGCGGTTCCGGGCGAGACAATGGCGAAACACCCCGGAGAAAAGTGACCGACGCAATCCTCCTGCCGTACCTTGCCCGCCACTTTCTGCGCGAACTTCGCGCCGATCTCCTCCACTTTTTTCTCGCCCATCTGCTCTACGATGAGCGGATAGTTATCAAAGCTGATGATCAAAAGGCTGGCGGGCAGGTTATGCCGCGCGGCGTGCGACAGAGCTTGCGCGATCTGCAATTCAACATAACGGCGGGTGAACAGGCCGGTTTTCGCGTCCTGGGTTTGTCCGGCCAGCGCGTCCGCCAGCGATTGCCGCGTCAGGGAATATTGCAGAAGATTGTGCAGGCGGGCTTTGAGTTCAGCGGCTTTGATGTCTTTGTTAATGAAATCAGAAACGCCCAGACGTCCGGCTTGCTCATGGATAGCGGGGTCGTCGTCGCCGGAAATCAGGATAAAGGGAATTTCCCGCAGACGCGTCAAACGGCAGCTGCGGATGCGTTCCAGAAGCCCGAATCCGTCCAGCACCGGCATTTGCAGATCGGAAATAACGGCCATGATCGTGTGGTCGAGCACCAGGGTTTGCCAGGCGGATTCGCCGTCATGCTCTTCGCGCACCTCATAGCGTCCCTGTAGATGCCGGGAGAGCGAGGTGCGCACCATGCGAGAATCGTCGACGATCAGAATACGGGGCAGTTCAGACATAAAATGTTCTTCAGTAACGTCGGGCAAAGCGCGCGACATTGGCGATAGTTTACAACACAGGGGTTTTCCCTTACATTCATCAGCGGGAATCTTTTGAATTTTGACGGAATGCGCAAATCTTGCAAGCGGCTTGCCCGCTTTTTTTTTACGGTTCTTTGTTTTGTGACGGCTTCTGCCTGGGCGTCCGAGCCTTCCGCGCAGGAGTCGCAGACGGTGCGTTTTCCGTTTTTTCAGCGCGCTTCGCAGGCCGCGCAGGATGTTTTGCTGAAAGGTCTGGAGCTGGTAGGCATCCGTTATTACGCGGGCGGAGACCATCCGGAGCGCGGTCTGGATTGCAGCGGCTTTGTGCGCCTGGTGTACCGCGAGGCGGCGGGGCTGGTTTTGCCGCGCACCGCGCGGGAGCAGTCTTTGCAAGGGGAGAAGGTCGGCAGAGCGGAATTGCGTCCCGGCGACCTCGTATTTTTCAATACCATGCGCCGCGCGTTTTCGCATGTCGGCATTTATCTGGGCGATCATTTTTTTCTGCACGCGCCGCGCGCGGGCGGTTTTGTGCGCGTGGAGAGTATGCAAAGCCGTTATTGGCTGCAGCGTTATGACGGCGCGCGCCGCCTTTTGCCCTCCGGCGTCTTGACGGGTCTGGAAGAGATTGGCGGAGCGCGCGAGGCGGGGCGGGAGAGCGGCGGCAAGGAAGAAACTTTCGGGCGCGGGACGCCGGAGTTTTCACGGGCGCCTGAAACGCGCGCCGCGTTGGGTGGCTGAGGCGTTTTGTCGCGCGGCGGAGAAACGCTCGTGCGTAGTTTGAATCTTCATTTGCCGTTTACCTGGCTTACGCAAAAGCAAAACGCGGCGGACGACGCGCCGGTTGCCGCGGGCGGCGATTTATCCGTGCCTTCGCTGCTTGCGGCGTACCGGCAGGGCATTTTTCCGTGGTTCAACGAAGGGGCCTCTGCGCCGCTGTGGTGGAGTCCGGATCCGCGCCTGGTATTGTTCCCGGAGGAATTTCATTGCGCGCGTTCTTTGGCGAAAACGTTGCGCCGGGGCGCGTATGAAATCCGCATGGACGGCGCTTTTGCCGAAGTGATTTCCGCCTGCGCCGGCGTCGCGCGGCGCGGACAGGCGGGAACCTGGATTACAGCCGACATGAAGGACGCCTATATCGCTTTGCATCTTGCCGGATACGCGCACAGCGTGGAAACCTGGCGGGAGGGCGAATTGGCGGGCGGTTTGTACGGCGTGGCGATTGGCCGGGTGTTTTATGGGGAATCCATGTTCGCGCGGCAAACGGACGCTTCCAAAGTCGCGCTGGCGCGTCTGGTAGCCTTTTTGCGCGAAAAAAATTTCGGGTTGATTGACTGCCAGATGAAGACGCGCCATTTGGCTTCGTTGGGCGCGCGGGAGATTCCGCGCGCGTTTTTTTATCGCCTGCTTGCGCAGTGGACAGCGGAAGAGAGCGCGCTGCCGCCGGGAAGCTGGGAGCGTGCCGCGAGTTTTGGGCGGGAGGCGGGATGAAATCTCAATTCTCCGCGCCGCCGCGTTCGCTCTGGCGGTTTTTCGCGGTGGATAGCGGCACGCTGACAGGGCGTGTTGTCGCGCGCGCGGGGTTGTCGCTTTTGGGGCCTATTTTGCTGTGCGGCGGTCTGTTTGCCGCGTGGCACTTGGCTTTTGCTCCGCTTCTGCTTGCGTGGCAGAGCCGGGATTGGCCGCTTGTCCCCGCGCGCCTGGAGTCTGCGCGCCTGGTTCATGGGCTTTCGGGAACCGCGCTGGAGGCGCGTTATTGCTACCGCGCGGCGGGAAAGCCGTATTGCGCCAGCCGCTATGGTCTTTATGTCTGGCGGTCGGACGCGGATACGCTGCGCGCGCGCTATGTGGATCTGTTGTACCAAAAGAATGTGCGCGCGTATGTTAATCCGGCGCGTCCTGAAGAGGCGCTTTTGGATCGTCGGCCGCATTGGCCGCTGTTCTTCATGTTTTTGCCGGCTCTTTTAACGGCGTCGCTCGGCGGGGCGCTATGCTGGGCGGCGATGTCGGGGTTTTGGGCGGCGGGGCGCGAGGCGTGGCGGAGACGCGCCTGCGGAAAGAAACGGCAAAAGACGTGACAGGCGTTTCATGCTGTGAGAGTATAAGAAATGATGTTGTTTTTTTATCAATATACATAGAGAAAACAAAAAGATGTTTACAGACAGTGTGTTTACGGATAGGATTTAATGTAATTTATCGGTTATCCGTGTAACCGTTTGTTTTTTAATGGCTTTTGGAGGTGGCGGTGGCTTTGAATCTTTCTCAAAAGACGCGCGGCCTGCTGGGGTTGGATATCAGCTCGTCCGCTGTCAAGATGGTTGAGCTGTCCGCGGTGGGGCGCGGCGGATTCCGTGTGGAGCGGTACGCGATTGAGCAGCTGCCTCGTGACGCGGTGGTGGAAGGCAATATTGCCGATCCGGACGCGATACAGACTGCGGTGCGCGCGGCCTGGAAGCGCATGGGAACATCTACGCGCCAGGTTGCGATGGCTTTGCCTTCGCCGGCGGTTATTTCCAAGAAAATCACTGTGCCTGCGGGCTTGCGCGACGACGAGCTGGTGAGCTTGGTGGAATCCGAGGCCAGTCAGCATATTCCTTTCTCTATTGACGAAGTCAGTCTGGACTTCAAGGTTCTGGGACCGGTTCCCATGAACGCGGAGGAGGAAGAGGTGCTGGTGGTGGCGACCAAGCGTGACCGGGTAGAGGATCGCGTGGCGGTAGCCGAGGCGGTGGGCCTGACGGTCACGGTCATGGACGTGGAGTCCTATGCCATGCTGGCGGCGTCTGAGCTGGTTCTGGAGCAAATTTCAGGTTTGCGCGACGGCTCGGTGGTGGCGGTGGCGGACGTCGGCATGAATATGCTGCGCTTTTCCGTGCTGAAGAATAACGCGCCGATTTATTCGCGCGAACAGGCGTTTGGCGGGCATCAGCTGACTTTGGACATTGCGCGCACTTTTGGCATGGGGTACTCGGACGCGGAATCCGGCAAGCGCAACGGAACTTTGCCGGAAGATTACGCGAATAACCTTTTGCCGCAGTTCAGTGACAATCTTGCGCTGGAAGTGGCGCGTTCTTTGCAGTTTTTCTTTACGACGACGCAGTATTCCGGGGTAGACCGCATTGTTTTGGCGGGGGGCTGCGCGGCGATTGAGGGGATTGCCGATCTGGTGGCCGGGCGTACGCAGGTCGGCACGGTGGTGGCCAATCCGTTTGCCGGCATGTCAATTTCGGACAAGTTGCGCTCGTCCGCGCTGCAAAATGACGCCTCCGCGCTGCTGAACGCTTGCGGACTTGCCTTGCGTGGGTTTGATGATGCGGGGCGCGGCGATGGCGTGCGCATCAATCTTTTGCCGTACCGTGAAGAGCGGCTAAAGACGCAGCGGCAGCAGTTTTATGTCTCGGCGGGCATTTCGGCGGCGGTGGGCGCGGTAATTGTCGCGGGCGGCATGTTCTTCAACGATATGATGCTGACTACGCAGCAGGAGGCGAATCAGCGGTTGGAAACGGAGATTGGCGAATCCAAAAAGCTGATTGAGGAAATCAAGACAGTTCGGGAGCAGAGCAACGCCTTGCTGGGGCGCAAGAACGCCATTGAGGGGTTGCAGAAGAATCGCGGCGACATTGTGCATTTGCTGAATGAGCTGGTGGCGCGGATTCCGTCGGGGATTTATCTGACTTCGCTGCGGCAGAATGGGTCGCGGATTTCGGTCAATGGGTACGCGCAGTCGAATTCTCGTGTTTCTGAGCTGATGCGCAATATTGTCGCGTCGCCCTGGATGGGGGATCCGCGCTTGCTGGAAATCAAGGCGTCGGCGGTGGGCGGACGGCGGCAGAACAGTTTTTCGCTGGAATTTTCTTTGATTGAGGCGGATCCGCAGGTAGTGGCGAAGGCGGAGGCGGCCCTGGCGGAAGCGCCGCCGGATGACGAGATGCTGGTTGCGCCGCCGACGGAGGTTTCTTCTGCCGGAGAGTCTGCGGCGGAAACGCCTCCGGCTTCTGCTTCTTCGACTGAGGGGGTGGCGCAATGAGCGGCAAAAAAACGAGCGGATTGAGCTGGCAGCAGATTCAGGAAGATTTTAAGTGCCTGAGCAACAGCGATCCGGGCACTTGGCTGCCGATTCCCCGTATGTTTGTGCTGTTGGCGATTGTGGTCGCGGTGGCGGTTTTGGGCGGATATCTCGTCTGGACGCCGCAGGGGGAGGAAATTGACGCGGCGAAGGCGAAGGAAGAGCAGTTAAAGACGGAGGTTTTGGACAGCAAGCGCGCGGCCGCGAGCGTGAATCTGTATAAGCAGCAGCTGGAGGAGCTGGATCGTTCTTTTGGCTCGCTGTTAAAGCAGCTGCCCAATCGCGCCGAGGTGGAGACTTTGCTGGTGGAGGTGAATCAGGCGGGTTTGGGGCGCGGGCTGCAGTTTAATTTGTTCAAGCCGGGCGCGGAGATCAAGCATGATTTTTACGCGGAGCTTCCGATTGATGTGGAGGTGAGCGGAAGCTACCATGACATTGGCGCGTTTGCCGCAGACATTGCCAGTTTGCCGCGGATTGTGACGCTCAACGATATTGATTTGGCTGCCGCGCGGGATGGCGGCGCCGCCTTGACCATGAGAATGAAGGTCAAGACGTTCCGTTATATGGATGAGGGGAAATAAATGAACCGACGTCTGTTGAGCCGGGCGCTGCCTGTTTGCCTTGCCGCGTTTTTGCTTTCGGCGTGCGGCGTGGATTCGGTGAGCGACGTGGAAGATTGGATTCGTGAGGCGGAGAAGGACATCAAGCCCTCGATTCCGCCCATTCCGAAGGCGACGCCGTATTTTGCCGTGGCGTATGACGCGGCGGGGCGGCTGGAGCCGTTTGACGTCAATCGTCTGGAGCCGGAGAGCAAGCGCAGAAATGGCGGCGCGAATGGCTTGCAGCCGGATTTTGAGAAGCGTGAGCTGCGCAACAGCCTTCTGGAGAAATATCCGCTGGAGTCCATGCGGCTGATTGGCGTGATGAATATCAACCGGCAGCCCATGGGGGTGATCGAGGTGGATAACATTGTTCGCCAGGTGAAGGTAGGCGATTATATCGGGTTGGATTTTGGCTTGATTACCGGCATTGCCGACAGCGAGCTGACGCTGAAGGAAATGGTGGAAGATACGGATGGCACATGGACAGAGCGCGCGAATACGCTGCTTTTGCAGACCAAGGAGGAAGGCAAATGAATCTCATTGACAAGAAACTGATCCGTTTGGCGGCGGGCGCGGCGTTTGCGCTGTCCGTGTCTTTTGCGCCTTGCGCGGTTGCGCAGGAGGGAGGCGCGGCGGAGGCCGCGCCGGCGGTTTCGGCTGCCGATCCGGGCGCGCAGAACGCGATCCGGGAGGTTCAGGTGGCCTCGCATGGCCGTTCCATTGTGCTCAAGGTGGATTTTTCCGCGCCGCTGGCCGCGCAGCCGACGGTGTTTGCGGTGAGCAATCCGCCGCGTTTGGCGCTGGATTTTTCCGGCGTGACGAATGCGCTGGGGGAGACCCAGCGGGAGGTGAAGGATGGCGATCTGACCAGTCTGAATTTCATTTCCGCCGGGAATCGCACGCGGATTTTGCTGAATCTGGTGCGCGCGATGCAGCATGATTTGCGCGTAGACGGCAATTCTTTGTATGTCACGCTCAATCCGGTGGCGGGCGCGGGCGCGCAGGAAAAGTCTTCGCCCTTCGTTTCGGAAAAAATCGCGGGCCAACATGCGGTGCGGGACGTCTTTTTCCGCCGCGGCAAGGATGGCGAGGGGCGCGTGGTGGTGGATTTGTCCGATACGGGAGTGGGGATTGACATTCGCCAGCAGGGGCGGAATTTGGTGGTGGATTTTTTAAAGACGGATTTGCCCGCCAGTTTGCGCCGCAAGATGGACGTGACGGATTTCGCCACGCCGGTGACGCAGGTGACGACGGAGTCGCGCGGCGGCAATGTCCGTTTGACGATTACGCCCAAGGGGAGTTGGGAGCATAACGCCTATCAGTCCGAGAATCAGTTTGTCGTGGAAGTGAAGGCGGTTCTTGAGGATCCGAACAAGCTGGTGCAGAGCAGCAAAATTGGCTATCAGGGGCCGCGCATCAGCGTGAATTACCAGAATGGCGATGTGCGCGGGCTTTTGAAGCTGATGGCGGAGGAACTGGGCTTTAACGCGGTGATCAGCGAATCGGTGACGGGCGCGACGACGCTGGTTTTGAAGGACGTGCCGGCCGACCAGGTCATTGACATCATTTTCCAGCAAAAAGGGCTGGATATGAGAAAGAGCGGCAATGTGGTGCTGATCGCCCCGCGCGATGAAATTGACGCGCGCGAAAAGCTGAAATATGAATCCCAGCAGACCAAAGAGGACCTGGAGCCGCTGGTTACGGAGACTTTTCAGCTGAATTATCACGACGTGAAGGCGTTCGAGAAAATTTTCAGCAACAAGGAAAACACGCTGCTTTCCAAGCGCGGCAAGGTAACGATGGATGACCGCTCCAATATCATGTTCGTGCAGGACGTTCCCAGCCGCCTGGATATGATGCGCCGCATCATCGCGACCATTGACACGCCGAAGCGGCAGGTGATGATTGAGGCGCGCATCGTGGAGGCTACCGACTGGTTCGGCAAGAGCTTGGGGGTGCGCCTGGGCCTGTGGCACAACAAAAACTATACGGGCGGCGGGATTGGCATGAGTATGGGTGGTACTACTAGTGATGGCGGCGTAACTATTGGCAATGATCAAAACGCACATGGTTCCTATCCTGCACGGCTGGCTAATTCAGACGGAGACCTTATCAATCAAGTCAACCTTCCGGCGGGTTCGGTCTCCGGGGCGCTCTCCGGAGCGACTTCGGCGCAGCCGACGACCTTTGACTTTCTGATTGGGAACCGCAAGATGTCGCGGCTGATGAATCTGGAAATTTCCGCGATTGAGGCGGACAACAAGGGACGGGTCGTCTCCGCGCCGCGGATTCTTACCAGCGACCAGCAGGAGGCGCTGATTGAGCAGGGCGTGGAAATTCCCTATCAGGAAGCCAGCAGCTCCGGCGCGACCTCGGTAAGTTTTAAGAAGGCCGTAATGTCCTTGCGGGTGACGCCGCAGATTACTCCGGACGGGCGGATTTCCATGAAGATCAACGTCAATCAGGATAGCAAGGGCGCGGACGTGCCGGGCGGCGTTTCCATCAACACCAAGAAGATTGAGACCACCGCGCTGGTGGAAAACGGCGGCACGATCGTCATTGGCGGGATTTATGAAATGGCTACCGGCAACAAAACGGATCAGGTGCCGCTTTTGGGCGACATCCCGCTGTTCGGCAACCTTTTCAAGACCAAGACGGAAAACGTCGACAAGCGCGAGCTGCTGGTGTTCATCACCCCGCGCATTGTCAGCGAGTCGCTGTCGGTTTCCAACTAAGGCGCTTTTCCGCAGTGCGAAACGGGGCGTTTCCGCCCCGTTTTTTCGTTTGCTTGCGCCGCGCGCCCTTCTCGGACAGTGGCGGTTGTTTTTCGCGCTGGTATAATCGCCCTCTTTTTTACGAAAGTCCGCCGCCCCATGTTCCCTTCGCGTTTGCCCCTCGTTGCCGCAAACTGGAAAATGAACGGATCCAGGGCGGAGAACGCCGCGCTTTTGGCCGCGCTTCTCCCGGCGCTGGCGGGAATGGAAAACCGGGAAATTGTCCTTTTCGCGCCCTATCCCTATCTGGGGCAGGTGGCTGAGTTGCTCGCGGGAAGCAAAGTCGCGCTGGGCGCGCAAAATGTAAACGCGCGGGAAAAAGGGGCTTTTACCGGCGAGGTCTCGGCGGCCATGCTGCGCGATGTAGGCTGCCGCTACGTGCTGGTCGGCCATTCAGAGCGGCGGACGCTGTTTCACGAAAGCGACGCGGAAATCGCGGAAAAATGGATGGCCGCGAAAGACGCGGGGCTGTCTCCCGTGCTTTGTCTGGGAGAGACGCTGGCGGAGCGCGAAGCGGGAAAAAGCGAGGAAGTCGTCGCGCGGCAGCTGGAGGCGGTTCTGCATATTTGCGGCGTTTCGGCGCTGCGAAACGCGGTTTTGGCCTATGAGCCGGTCTGGGCAATTGGCTCCGGCAGAACGGCTTCTCCGGAAGACGCGGCGCGGGCGCATCGCGTCTTGCGCGCGCGGGTGGCAAAAGAAAATGCGGATATAGCGGCGGGTCTGCGCGTTGTCTATGGCGGCAGCGTCAGGGCGGAAAACGCGGCGCGGCTTTTCGCGCCGGAAGACGTGGATGGCGGATTGATTGGCGGCGCGTCGCTGGACGCGGCGGAGTTTGCGGCGATTTGCCGCGCGGCGGTTTTTTAACGGAGCGATGTTATGCAGTGGTTGTTCTCTTTGTTGCTGACGTTCCAGTTGCTGCTGGCGCTGGGGATTATCTGGCTTGTGCTCATGCAGCACGGCAAGGGCGCGGATATGGGCGCGGCTTTCGGCGGCGGCGCTTCCGGCAGCCTTTTTGGCGCGTCGGGTTCGGCGAATTTTTTAAGCCGCAGCACGGCGGTTCTGGCGACGCTCTTCTTTCTGAATAGCCTGGGATTGGCCTACGTGACTGCCAAAGCGCCAAAAAATTCTGGCAGCGTGATGCAGGACGCGGTACAATCCGCGCCGTCTCTGCCTTTGCCTGCCGTTGACGCGCCCCAGACCCCGGACGCTCCGGGGGAAAAGGTAAACTCGGACGGAAAACCCGATCCGGGCGCGGAGTCCAAAGCCAAGGATATTCCCCGGTAAAACGGGAAAAGCCGACGTGGTGAAATTGGTAGACACGCTATCTTGAGGGGGTAGTGGCGCAAGCTGTGCGAGTTCGAGTCTCGCCGTCGGCACCAGAGATAACCACAAAACAAGACGCAGAGCGCTTCCCGTATGGGCGGCGTTCCCTGAAAAGCCGCGGCGGGTGGTTTCCGAACCCGATACAAGACGGCGAATACGGAGAAACGAAAAGGTACTTTCATGCTGGAGAGCTACTTTCCGGTACTGCTGTTTATGCTGCTGGCGCTGCTGGTAGGCGTGCTGCCCGTAGCGCTGGGACGCATTCTCGCGCCGCATCGTCCGGACGCGGAAAAACTTTCCGCCTATGAGTGCGGATTTCCCCCCTTCGCCGACGCGCGTTTGAAATTTAACGTGCGCTATTACCTGATCGCCATCCTGTTCATTCTTTTTGATCTGGAAATCGCTTTCCTGTTTCCCTGGGGGGCGGTCTACCGGGACGCGGCGGCGGCGCCGTCGGTCGCGGCGTTCGCGGCGGCGGAAGCGGGGATTTTTGTGCTGATCCTTCTTCTGGGGGACGCTTACGCCTGGGCGCGCGGCGCTCTGGACTGGGAATAAACGGGGGGTGACGCCATGCCGCTGGAAGGGCTTCTGGAAAAAGGATTCGTTACCGCTACGGCGGATTCGCTGATCAACTACGCGCGCACGGGCTCCCTGTGGCCGATGACGTTCGGTCTGGCCTGCTGCGCGGTGGAAATGATCCATGCCGGCTGCGCGCGCTATGACCTGGACCGTTTCGGCGTAGTGTTCCGCCCCTCGCCGCGCCAGTCAGACGTAATGATCGTCGCGGGTACGCTGACCAACAAAATGGCTGCCGCCCTGCGTAAGGTGTATGACCAGATGGCCGAGCCGCGCTGGGTAATCTCCATGGGTTCCTGCGCCAATGGCGGCGGCTATTATCATTATTCCTATTCAGTCGTGCGCGGATGCGACCGTATCGTTCCGGTAGATATTTATGTGCCGGGCTGCCCGCCTACGGCGGAGGCGCTGATTTACGGCGTCCTTCAGCTGCAAAACAAGATGCGCCGCACCTCGACCCTCGCCCGGTAAATAAAAAGGGAATGACGCGCATGTCCGCAAAACTGGAACGTTTGGCCGAACGGCTGACCGCGTGCCTGAAAGATTTTCCGGAGGGCGCTTTTACGCTTACGCGGGCGCATGGAGAGCTGCGCCTGGACGTTGCGGCGGCATATTATCTGGAAGCGGCGCGGCGGCTGCGCGACACGCCGGAGCTGGCCTTTGACGAGATGATGGATTTATGCGGCGTGGATTATTCGGCCTATGGCGGGGAAACGGGAGAAAACCGTCCCGCGCGGCGCTTTGCCGTAGTTGTACACCTGCTTTCCATGACGCAGAACTGGCGGCTGCGGGTGCGGGTTTTCGCCGAGGAGGATGGCGCGCCCGCGCTTTCTTCCGTGACCGCGGTTTGGAATGCGGCGGACTGGTACGAACGGGAGGCGTTTGATCTTTTCGGCGTCGTGTTCGACGGTCACGCGGATTTGCGGCGGATTCTGACGGATTACGGCTTTGTCGGGCATCCGTTCAGAAAGGATTTTCCGCTCACGGGGCATGTGGAAATGCGCTATGACCCTGAGCAGGGGCGCGTGATATACGAAGCGGCGACGACGTCTCCGCGCGAAGTTACGCCCAGAATACGGCGCGAGGCGGGGTACGGCGCGGCGCGGGGCGCGGGGAAGGGCGGCGCGTCATGAGGGAAATCCGCAACTACACCATCAATTTCGGGCCGCAGCATCCCGCCGCGCACGGCGTGCTTCGCCTGATTCTGGAAATGGACGGGGAAGTGATTGAGCGCGCCGATCCGCATATCGGGCTTTTGCATCGCGCTACGGAAAAGCTGGTGGAAACGCGCGCGTGGGCGCAGGCGCTGCCGTATATGGATCGCCTGGACTACGTTTCCATGATGTGCAACGAACATGCGTATTGTCTCGCGGTGGAAAAGCTGCTGGGGGTGGAAGTTCCTGAGCGCGCGCGCTATATCCGCACGATGTTCGACGAAGTCACGCGCTTGCTGAATCACCTGCTTTGGGTGGGCTGCCACGCGCTGGACGTCGGGGCGATGACGATGGCGCTCTATACCTTCCGCGAGCGCGAGGATTTGATGGACGCCTACGAAGCGGTTTCCGGCGCGCGCATGCACGCGGCCTATTACCGGATCGGCGGCGTATCCCGCGATCTTCCGGAGAAAATGCCGCAATACGAGGAAAGCCGCTGGAAAAACGCGCGGCAGGTGCGGGAAATGAACGCCAACCGGCAAGGATCGCTGCTGGATTTTCTGGAGGATTTTACGGAGCGCTTTCCAAAATGCCATAGCGAATACCATACGCTGCTGACCGATAACCGCATCTGGAAACAGCGTTTGGTAGATATTGGCGTGGTTTCTCCAGAGCGCGCGCGGCAGCTTGGCTTTACCGGCGCGATGCTGCGCGCTTCCGGCGTGGAATGGGATTTGCGGAAAAAGCAGCCCTATGCCGCCTATGAGCGCATGGAGTTTGATGTGCCGGTAGGGACAAGAGGGGATTCCTATGACCGCTATTTGGTGCGCATGGAAGAAATGGCGCAGTCCAACCGTATCATCCGGCAGTGCATTGATTGGCTGCGCGCGCATCCGGGCGCGGTTATCAGCGACAACCACAAGATTACGCCGCCGCCGCGCGAGGCGATTTCCTCCAATATGGAAGCGCTGATTCACCATTTCAAACTTTTTTCCGAGGGCATACAGGTTCCGGAGGGAGAAGTGTACGCGGCGATTGAGCATCCGAAGGGCGAGATGGGCGTCTATGCCATTTCAGACGGCGCGAACAAGCCCTATCGTCTCAAAATCCGCGCGCCGGGCTTCGCGCATTTGGCCGCGATGGATGAAATGGCGCGCGGGCATATGCTGGCCGATGTAGTGACGATTATCGGCTCTCAGGACGTTGTTTTTGGCGAGATTGACCGTTGATGCTCAGCGAAGCCACCTATCAGAAATTCGCGCGGGAAGTCGCCAAATATCCAGAAGGGCGCGCGCGATCCGCCGTTATGGCCTGTCTTGCGCTGGCGCAGGAGGAAAGGGGCTGGCTTGCGCCGGAGACGATCCGGGAAGTCGCGGAATACCTGGGGATCCCGCCCATTGCCGCCCTGGAAGTCGCCTCGTTTTATAACATGTACGATGTAAAGCCGACGGGGCGCTACAAGCTGACGGTATGCACCAATCTGCCCTGCGCGCTATCCGGCGGCAGCCACGCGGCGGAATACCTCAAGAAAAAGCTGGGCATTGATTTTGGGGAAACGACGGCGGATCAAAAATTCACCCTGATGGAGGGCGAGTGCATGGGCGCTTGCGGCGACGCGCCCGTGCTGCTGGTTAACAACCGGAAAATGTGCGCGCGCATGACGCCCGCCGAAATTGACCGTCTGCTTTCGGAGTGCGCGTAGTCATGGCGATTCTGGGCGCGATTCATCCGGTATTGACCGCGGGGCTTTCCGATCGGGAGGACGGATGGCGCCTTGCGGAGTACGAGGCGCGCGGCGGCTATGCCGCGCTGCGCCGGATTTTGTCCGAGCGGATACCGGCGGAGAAAATTATCGCGGAGATCAAAAGCTCTGGTTTGCGCGGGCGCGGCGGCGCGGGGTTTCCCACGGGGCTGAAATGGAGCTTCATGCCGCGCGGCATGGACGGCGACAAATACATTATTTGCAATACGGACGAAGGCGAGCCTGGAACTTTCAAGGACCGTGATTTGCTCTGCCATAATCCGCACGCGGTCATTGAGGGGATGTTGATCGGCGCTTACGCGGTTGGCGCGAATCGCGGCTATAACTACATCCACGGTGAAATTTTCGCGCTGTACCGGCGCTTTGAGGATGCGCTGGCGGAGGCTCGCGCCGCCGGACTGCTGGGGCGGAATATTCTGGGGACGGATTTTTCCTTTGAGCTGTTTGCGCATCATGGGTATGGCGCGTATATCTGCGGAGAGGAAACCGCGCTTTTGGAATCTATTGAGGGCAAGAAGGGGCAGCCGCGTTTCAAGCCGCCTTTTCCCGCTTCCTTCGGCCTGTATGGAAAGCCGACTACCATCAATAACACAGAGACGTTCGCTTCCATCCCGTTCATTCTCAATATGGGCGGGGAAGCCTATTTGAAACTGGGCAGCCCCAACAATGGCGGAACCAAGCTCTTTTCCGTTTCCGGGCATGTGGAGCGTCCGGGAAATTATGAGGTTCCTTTAGGCACGCCTTTTGCCGCGCTGCTGGAGCTATGCGGCGGAGTGCGCGGCGGACGGCGCTTGAAAGCGGTCATTCCCGGCGGCTCCTCCTCGCCGGTGCTGCCCGCCGAAATCATTATGGATTGCGCGCTGGATTACGATTCCATCAGCAAGGCGGGGTCAATGCTGGGGTCTGGCGCCGTGATTGTGATGGACGAGACGGTCTGTATGGTAAAAGCGCTTGCCAGACTGTCGTTTTTCTATCATGAGGAATCCTGCGGGCAATGCGCGCCTTGCCGTGAGGGAACGGGCTGGCTTTTCGACGTCCTCGCGCGGATTGAGGCGGGCGACGGGCGGATGGAAGACGTGGAGACGCTCGCGCGCGTCGCGGGCAATATCGGCGGACGCACCATTTGCGCGCTGGGAGATGCGGCCGCTATGCCGGTGCAAAGTTTTCTTACGCATTTCCGGGAGGAATTCTTGTATCACATCGCGCATAAAACCTGCCTGGTTCCCCGGGAGGTTCAGTGGGCGGGCAGCGGGTTTCATTGCGCGGACGCCGGACAACAACGCGCCGGAAGGCAGGGCTGAATCCTATGCTGGAGATTGAAATTGACGGGCGCAAGACGTCCGTGCGGGAAGGCAGCACGGTGATGGACGCCGCGCAGCAAATGAATGTGTATATCCCGCATTTTTGCTACCACAAAAAACTTTCTGTGGCCGCCAACTGCCGGATGTGCCTTGTGGAAGTGGAAAAGGCGCCCAAGCCCATACCGGCCTGCGCCACGCCCGTGACGAACGGGATGCGGGTATTCACGCATTCGCCGCTCGCGCTGGCCGCGCAAAAAAGCGTACTGGAATTTCTGCTCATCAATCATCCGCTGGATTGCCCGGTTTGCGATCAGGGCGGCGAATGCCTGTTGCAGGATATTGCGGTCGGGTACGGGGAAGATTCTGGCCGATGCCGCGAAAAAAAACGCGAGGTCGCGCCAAAAGAGGCCGGAGCGCTGATTTCCATGCGCGAAATGAGCCGCTGCATCCATTGTTCCCGCTGTGTGCGCTTCGGGCAGGAAATCGCGGGCGTGATGGAATTGGGTATGACGGGCCGGGGGCGTCACGCAGAAATTACGACGTTTTTGGGACAGTCGGTGGATTCGGAGCTTTCCGGAAATATGATTGACTTGTGTCCGGTAGGAGCGCTGACTTCCAAGCCGTTCCGCTATACGGCGCGATGCTGGGAACTCGCGCGGCGGCAGACAATCAGCCCGCATGACTCCGCGGGCGCGAATCTTGTCGCGCAGGTGAAGGACGGCAAAGTCTTGCGGATGCTGCCGCGCGAGAATGAGGCCGTCAATGAATGCTGGATTACGGAC
Source organism: Zoogloeaceae bacterium (assembly GCA_031256795.1). GTDB lineage: Bacteria > Pseudomonadota > Gammaproteobacteria > Burkholderiales > Rhodocyclaceae > Azovibrio. The sequence goes on from JAIRPW010000009.1 coordinate 23,865, forward strand.
AAAGACCGGTTTTCCTATCCCGCGCTGTCCTCGCCGGAGCGCCTTGCGCGCCCCATGCTGAAGCAGGGCGGAGTTTGGCGGGAAGCCCTCTGGAGCGAGGCGCTGGACTACGTCGCGCACGGCCTGAAAAGCATTACGGCGGAAGCGGGCGGCGACGCGGCAGCCGCGCTGGCCGCGCCGCACAGCACGACGGAAGAGCTGTTTCTGCTGAAAAAAATATTCTCGCGCCTGGGATCGCGCAATGTGGATTGCCGTTTGCGGCAGCAGGATTTTTCGCTGGACGGCCAGCGCGCGGGCGCGTCTTGGCTGGGTATGACATTGTCCGAGCTGCGGCATGTCGACTCCGCCTTAATCGCGGGTTCCTTCTTGCGCAAGGATCATCCGCTGATGGCGCAGCGTCTGCGCCATGCCGTGCAAAAGCATGGCGCCCAAATTAGCGTGTTGTCCGTGGCGGCGGACGATTTGCGCATTCCGTTGTTCGCGCGCGAAACCGTCGCGCCCTCGCGGTTGGTTTTCGCGCTTGCCGCCGTGCTGAAAGCGGTTCTGGAAGAAAAGGCGATTGCGCCGCAAGATCAGGAAGGTCTGGCCGCGGTCACGGTGAGCGGCGCGGCGCGGAAAATGGCCGAAAGTCTGCTGAAAGGCGAAAACGCGGTGATTTTGCTGGGGCAGGCGGCGGAACAGTCTGCCGATTTTGGCGTTATGCATAGGCTCTCTGCAAGATTGGCGGAGGCGTCCGGCGCGCGCCTGGGCTTTTTGGGCGCGGCGGCCAATAGCGTAGGCGCGGAGCTTTTGGGCTTTGGCGGCGAAGCCAATACGGACTCGCGGCAGATGCTCGTCACGCCCCGGCGGGCATACGTGCTTTTTGGCGTCGAGCCGGAACTGGATGCATATGATCCCCGGCTGGCGTTGCGCGCCCTGCGTTCCGCGAATATGGTCGCGCTTTTTACCTCTTTCCGGCATGAGGCGGCGATGGAATACGCGGACGCGCTTTTGCCGCTTGCGCCTTTTACGGAGACTTCCGGTACGTTGATCAACGCGGAGGGACGTATTCAGCGTTTTTCCGGCGTGGCTCCGCCTTTGGGCGACGCGCGCCCAGGCTGGAAAATCCTTTCGGCGCTGGGGAGTTTGCTGGGGTTTGCGGATTGTAATTTTGAAGACAGCGCGGCGGTGTGGCGGGCGGCGGGCATTGTGTCCCGCGGCGACGCGCCAGAATTTGCCGCGGGTCTGGACAATGGTTTGCGCGCCGCTCCCGTGGTTTTGCGAAAGCGCGCTTCGGAGGAGAGAGGGCTGGAGCGCGTTGCCGATGTGCCGATTTATTTTACCGACCCGATAGCGCGCCGCTCCGCGCCATTGCGGCAAACCGCGGACGCCGCGCCGCCAGCCGCGCGGATGGCGGGCGCGACATTGGCGCGCCTTGGTCTGCAGGCGGAGGACGCGGTGCGGGTGCGGCAGGGCGATGGCGAATTGGCGGGAGAGGCCAATCTGCGCGCCGTGCTGGATGCGCGCGTACCGGAGGGGTGTGTGCTGATTTCAGCGGGACACGCTGCGTCAGCCTCTCTGGGCGGAATGTTTGACCCCGTTTTCGTGGAGCGTGCCTGATGGGGGAGATCGCTTTCCAATTTCTGACGCCCTGGGCGGACGGATGGTTCGGCGCGCTCTGGCCGACGGTGTGGCTGACCTTATGGACGCTTGCCAAAATTGTGGCGATCGTATTGCCGCTCATGCTGGGAGTGGCCTATCTGACGTATGCCGAACGCAAGGTGATCGGCTATATGCAGGTGCGTTTGGGGCCGAACCGCGTGGGGCCGCAGGGGTTGCTGCAACCTATCGCGGACGCGCTGAAACTGCTGTTCAAGGAAGTCGTGGTTCCCTCCGGCGCGAATCGGCGGCTTTTCATTCTTGCGCCGATGCTTTCTCTTGCGCCCGCGCTGGCGGTTTGGGCGGTCGTGCCTTTTTCTGACGCCATGATCCTTGCGGATGTCGACGCGGGACTTCTGTATCTGCTGGCGATTGGCTCCCTGGGGGTTTATGGCGTGGTGCTGGCAGGCTGGGCGTCGAACTCCAAATATGCCTTTCTGGGCGCAATGCGCGCTTCAGCGCAGATCGTTTCCTATGAGATCGCCATGGGTTTTGCGCTGGTGGCGGTAGTCATGGTCTCCGGGAGTCTGAAGCTCTCGGCGATCGTTGCTTCCCAGCAAACGGGCATGGGCGCGGCGCTGGGAATGAATTTTCTCTCCTGGCACTGGCTGCCGCTTTTTCCGCTTTTCCTGGTCTATTTTATTTCCGGCGTGGCGGAAACAAACCGCGCGCCCTTTGACGTGGCGGAAGGCGAATCGGAAATTGTGGCGGGTTTTCATGTCGACTATTCGGGCATGGCTTTCGCGCTCTTTTTCCTTGCGGAATACGCGGAAATGATCCTGATTGCCGTTCTGACGAGCCTTCTTTTTCTGGGCGGCTGGTCGTCGCCTTTGGGGATGTTTCCGGACGGCGTTTTCTGGCTTTTGGCGAAAAGCTGTCTGATGTTATTTTTCTTTCTCTGGTTTCGCGCGACTTTCCCGCGCTATCGTTACGACCAAATCATGCGTTTGGGCTGGAAAGTGTTTATTCCTCTGACAGTATTCTGGCTTTTTGTGGTGGCCATATGGATGCTGACGCCGTGGAATCTTTGGAAATAAAGAGGACGGGATGAGGAAACTGGCGCGGTTTTTAAAAAGTTTCGCTTTGCTGGAACTCCTGCGCGGTCTGGCGGTGACGGGGCGCTATTTTTTCGCCCGCAAAATCACGGTGCGCTATCCAGAGGAAAAAACGCCGCAAAGCCCCCGCTTTCGCGGTCTGCACGCCCTGCGCCGCTACCCGAACGGGGAAGAGCGTTGCGTGGGCTGCAAATTGTGCGAGGCCGTTTGTCCGGCGATGGCGATTCAGATTGACGTCGCGGAGGGAAAGGACGGCGCGCGGCGCACGACGCGCCATGACCTTGATCTTACCAAGTGCATTTTTTGCGGGTTCTGCGAAGAGGCTTGTCCGGTTGAGGCGATCGTGGAGACGCGCGCGTATGAATATCACGGCGAGACGCGCGGCGACTTGTATTACACAAAAGAAATGCTGCTGGCCCATGGGGATCGTCACGAAGCGCAGATCGCGGCGGATCGCGCGGGAGAGCGTGGGGGAACATGATGCATGGAATGACGCTGCTTTTTTATGGCTTTTCCGCAATTCTGCTTTACGCCGCGTGTCGTGTCGTCTCCGCGAGAAATCCGGTACATGCGGTGCTGCATCTTATTCTGGCGTTCTTTACCGCCGCGTGTCTGTGGATGCTGCTGGAAGCGGAGTTTCTGGCGCTGGCGCTGATCATGGTTTATATCGGCGCGGTGATGGTGCTTTTCTTGTTCGTCGTCATGATGCTGGATATTGATCTTGCGCGGTTGCGCCAGTCATTTTGGCGGTATTTTCCGCTGGGCGCGGGCGTGGGGATTCTGGTCGCGCTGGAAATGGGGCTGACGCTGGGCAGCCGCTTTTTCCGGGAGCAGTCTCTGGCGGCCCTGCCTTCGCGGGCGGCGGAAGCGTCCAATACCCGCGAACTGGGCGCGCTTTTGGTGACGGACTATGCGTATCCCTTTGAATTGGCGGCGCTGGTGCTGCTGGCAGCCATTGTTGGCGCGGTGGCGCTGACGTACCGCAAGTCCTTTTTGCGCCGATCCCCGGATCCGGAACGGCAAGTCCGCGTTTCTGCGGCGGATCGGCTGCGTCTCGTCTCTATGCCCGCGGAAAAAGAGGAGGACGGCGTATGCTGACCCTGGCGCATTTTTTGATTCTGGGCGCGTTGCTTTTCGCCGTTGCGGTGGCCGGGATTTTTCTTAACCGGAAAAATTTGATTGTGCTTTTGATGTCCATTGAACTGATGCTGCTCGCGGTCAATATGAATTTCGTCGCTTTTTCCCGGTTCTTGGGGGATTCGCATGGGCAGGCGTTCGTTTTTTTCGTGCTGGCGGTTGCGGCGGCGGAAGCGGCGGTGGGGTTGGCCATTCTGATTTTGCTGTTCCGTAATTTACGTTCCATCCATGTGGATGATCTTTCCGCGCTGAAGGGGTAAGGCAATGGAACTGAAAACGCTGGCCTTGCTCATTGCGCTCTCGCCGCTTTTTGGCGCGCTTGTCGCGGGAGTGTTCTGCCGGAGTCTTCCGCGCGGCGTGGCGGCGGGCGCGGCCATTTTTGGCGTTTCTATCGCCTTTTTTGGCTCCGTGCTTGTGCTTTTGGATGTTCTGGCGGGGAATACTTTCAACGGGGAAGCGTATCAATGGCTTTCCAGCGCGGAGTACCGCTTTTCCATTGGTTTTCTGATTGATCCGCTGACGTCGCTCATGATGCTGGTGGTGACGTTCGTCTCCCTGATGGTGCATATCTATACCCTGGGCTATATGCGTGACGATCCGGGCTTTAACCGTTTTTTTGCCTATATTTCGCTTTTTACCTTTGCCATGCTGATGCTGGTGATGAGCAATAATTTTTTGCAGCTCTTTTTTGCCTGGGAAGCGGTGGGCCTGGTTTCTTATTTGTTGATTGGCTTTTGGTATACGCGCCCGACGGCCATTGCCGCCAATCTGAAAGCGTTTTTGGTCAATCGCGTGGGCGACTTGGGCTTTTTGCTGGGAATCGCGCTGGTGCTTGCGCATTGCGGTTCGCTGGATTACGCCGCCGTCTTTGCGCGCGCTCCGGGTTTGTCCGGGGTTCTTTTTACGCCCTGGGCGGGGGCGTCCTGGTCGCTGCCTACGGTGATTTGCGTCTGTCTTTTTATCGGCGCGATGGGAAAATCCGCGCAGATTCCTTTGCATGTCTGGCTTCCGGACTCCATGGAGGGTCCTACGCCCATTTCCGCCCTGATACACGCCGCGACGATGGTGACGGCGGGCATTTTCATGGTTTCGCGCTTGTCGCCGCTGTTTGAATTGTCCGAGACGGCGCTGTCCCTGATTTTGGTGATTGGCGCGCTGACGGCGCTCCTTATGGGGCTTCTGGGCATTGTGCAGCACGACATCAAGCGGGTCGTGGCCTATTCCACGCTCTCGCAGCTGGGCTATATGACGATGGCGCTGGGTGTGTCCGCCTATCCTGTCGCCATTTTTCATCTGACCACGCACGCTTTCTTCAAGGCGCTGCTTTTTCTCGCTGCCGGGTCAGTCATTATCGCTCTGCGCCACGATCAAGACATGCGGCGTATGGGCGGCTTACGAAAGTACATGCCGCTGACCTGGATCGTTTGCCTCATTGGTTTGCTCGCGCTGACCGGCGCGCCGTTTTTTTCCGGCTTTTATTCCAAGGACGCGATTATTGAGGCGATCGCGCTTTCTTCCATTCCGGGCGCGGGCTTCGCCTATACGGCGGCGCTGGCGGGGGTGTTTGTCACGGCGCTTTATTCCTTCCGGCTTTATTTTCTGGTATTTCATGGCCAGGAGCGTTTTGCCGCCGCGCATAAACGCGCGCCCGATTCCGGTCACGGGGAGGCGCACGGGCTTTCCTTCGGAGAAAAGCCGCGGGAGCCATCGCGGGCTGTGACCGTACCGCTGGTTTTTCTGGCGATTCCGTCGCTGATTTTGGGCGCGTTGTTTGTAGAGCCTTTACTGGCGGGAGATTTTTTCGCCCAGACTTTCGCGGATACCGCGCACGGCGAGGTGATGCGCGGCTGGCGTTTGCATTTTCCCGGCGCGCTGGCAATGGGGCTGCACGCGCTTGCGACTCCTGTATTTTGGCTTGCTTTGCTGGGCGCGGGGACTGCCTGGTTCTGCGTTTTGTTTCGTCCTGAGGTTCCAGCTATGTTGGGACGTCGCTTTTCTGTCGTGCGGGCGGTTCTGGAAAATCACTATTATTTTGATCGCCTGTATCAGAAAGCGTTTGCCGACGGCGCGCGCGCGCTGGGGCGCGGCTTTTGGCGGGCGGGCGATACGGGGCTTTTGGATGGCGCGCTGATTCATGGCGCGGTAAGGTTTGCGGCGCGCTGCGCCGCATGGGGACGCGCGTTGCAAAGCGGCTATCTCTATCATTATGCGTTTGCGATGATTGCCGCGCTCGCGTTTTTTCTGGCTTTTTGGGTTGTGCCCGCCTGGGGCGCGTCCGGTTTCCCGCGTTGAATCAGAAAGATTTTCATGCCGCCCGCCTTTTTGTCTTTTGCTATCTGGATACCTGTCGCGGCAGGGCTTGTTGTTCTGGCGGTTGGTTCCAGACGCGCCGCGCTGTCCAGAATGCTGGCCCTGTTCGGGGCGCTCGCGGGTTTCCTGGTCGCTTTGCCGCTGTATATCGGTTTTGACGCGACTGCGAGCCGCTTTCAGTTCGGGGAAACTTCCTCCTGGATCCCGACGCTTGGCGTCCATTACGCGCTGGGCGTAGATGGCTTGTCGCTGTGGTTTGTGTTGCTCAACAGCCTGATCACTGTTTTGGTGATTGTGGCTGGCTGGCGTTCGGTAGAGAAGCGCGTGTCGCAGTACAACGCGGCTTTTCTGATCATGTCCGGCCTTTTGAACGGTATTTTCTCCGCGCTGGACGGGGCTTTGTTCTACGTGTTTTTTGAGGCGTCGCTGATCCCCTTGTTTCTCATTATCGGCATTTGGGGTGGTCCCAGACGGGTTTATGCCGCGTTCAAGTTTTTTCTCTACACCCTTGCGGGGTCCTTGCCGTTTTTGCTGGCGATTATTTATTTGCGTGTTCAGTCCGGGTCTTTTTCCCTGCCGGACTGGCAGAATTTTCCGCTGGATCATGGGACGCAGCTGTGGCTCTTTTTCGCGTTTTTTGCGGCGTTTGCCGTCAAGATTCCCATGTTTCCGCTGCACACCTGGCTGCCAGACGCGCATGTGGAGGCGCCAACCGGCGGTTCGGTCGTTCTGGCCGCTATCGCGCTTAAATTGGGCGCTTATGGTTTTTTGCGTTTCTTGCTGCCGATTGTGCCTGACGCCGCGCAGGAAATGGCGCCCTTCATGATTGCGCTTTCCCTGATTGCCGTGGTGTATATCGGCCTGATCGCGCTCGTGCAGGAGGATATGAAAAAGCTGGTGGCATATTCTTCCATTGCGCACATGGGATTTGTGACGATGGGAATTTTTCTGTGCACCGCGTTGTCTTTAGAGGGCGCGCTGCTGCAAATGATTTCGCATGGGTTTGTTTCCGCCGCGATGTTTTTGTGCATCGGCGTTTTGTATGATCGTCTGCACTCGCGTCAAATTGAGGACTACGGCGGCGTAGCGGATGTGATGCCGCGTTTTTCCGCGCTCTTTTTGTTGTTTTCGATGGCGAACGCGGCTCTGCCCGCCACCTCTGGATTTGTGGGCGAGTTCATGGTGATCATGGCGGCGGCAGGGAAAAATTTCTGGATCGCGTTAGCGGCGGGCAGTACGCTTGTCATCGGCGCGGCCTACACGCTGTGGATGTACAAACGGGTCTGTTTTGGCGCGGCAGCTTCGGAAAAAGTGCGCGCGCTTTCTGATCTTTCTGCCCGTGAATTCGCGCTCCTGCTCTTTCTCGCGCTCGCGGTGCTGGGAATGGGGGTCTATCCCTTCCCTGTGACGGAAGCGACGCATACTTCTGTCGCGGAGCTTCTTCGCCATGTGACGACCGGAAAAATTCCATAAAAGGCAAAACGGCATGTTCGCTTCTTTTCTTCTTCCCAATCTTTGGCTTGCCGCCCCGGAAATTTTTCTGACAGTTCTGGCGCTCGCCGTGCTGTTTTTCGGAATTCATAGCGAAAAGACGCCTGTTTCTCCCGCGCGCCGCGCGCTGCTATTTGCGCTTGCGCAATGCGCGTTGATCGGCTGCGCGTTTTGGATTCTTCTGGAAAGCGACGGGCAGCGTGCGCTGACTTTCTCAAACATGTTTTTGCACGATCTGCTGGCGGATTTTTTGAAACTGCTTATTTGCGCCACGATGAGCGTGATATTTGTTTATTCGCGCCGCCATCTTGCGGAGCGGGATATTCCCCCGGGTGAGTTTTTGTTTCTGGCGTTGCTTTCGACCCTGGGGATGCTGGTGATTGTTTCGGCCAACCATTTTCTGCCGCTCTATCTGGGTCTGGAAATGCTGTCTCTTTCTTCGTGCGCGTTGATTGCCTTGGACCGCCGGCGCGCGGAAGCTACGGAAGCGGCCATGAAATACTTTGCGCTGGGTGCGCTGGCCTCCGGTTTCTTGCTCTATGGCCTATCGCTGCTTTATGGCGTTTCCGGGACACTGGAGATTTCCGGCGTGGCGATGGAAATCAGCGCGAAAGCCTATACGGAAGGTCTGGACAGATTGCCGCTGGTATTTGGCCTGGTTTTCGTGGTGGCGGGTCTGGCGTTCAAATTAGGCGCGGCGCCTTTTCACATGTGGCTTCCGGATGTGTATCACGGCGCGCCTACGCCCGCGACTCTCATCCTGGCTGCCGCGCCCAAGATCGCCGCTTTCTCCATGACGCTTCGGCTTTTGCTGGGCGGCTTTTTTCCGCTGGCCGCCGATTGGCAGCAGATGTTGATGGTCTTGGCGGTAATCTCAATGGGGATCGGCAATTTTGTGGCCATCGCCCAGGAGAATGTCAAGAGGATGCTGGCCTACTCCGCCATCGCGCATATGGGCTTCATGCTTTTGGGGTTGTGCGTCGGCATACCGGAGAACGAGACGCTGGGCGCGCGTCAGATTGCCGTGAGCGCTTACAGCGCGTCAATGTTTTATGTCCTGACCTATGTATTGAGCACGGTAGGCGCGTTCGGCGTCATGCTTTTGCTTTCCCGCAAGGGATTTGAGGCGGATCGTCTTTCGGATTACGCGGGGCTGAATCAACGCAGTCCGTGGTTGGCCGCGCTCATGATGATTTTCATGCTTTCCATGGCGGGCTTGCCTTTCTTTGTGGGGTTTTTCGCCAAATTCGCCGTGCTGGGCACGGTAGTGTATGCGGGGCATTACGGCCTCGCGGGAGCGGCGGTGGCTTTTTCGCTTTTGGGCGCGTTCTATTATCTTCGCGTCATCAAATACATGTACTTTGACGCCGCGCCTGAAGGCGCGTCTCCCGCAGGGCTTGGCGCGACTCCCTGGGGTATGAAAACGCTTTTGACACTCAATGCTTTGGCTGTCGCTTTGCTCGGCATATTTCCTCATGCCTTGCTGGCGGTCTGCCTTACTGTGCTCGATGTTTCCTTCTGATAACAAGGCGTGTTCGCGGTTGGAAGAAACGCGGCTTTCAGAGGAAACCGTTTATCAGGGGGTGCTGTTACGGGTACGGCGCGACCGGGTGCGGCTTCCGGACGGAAGCGAGAGCGCGCGCGAATATATTGAGCATTCCGGCGCGGCAGTCATTCTCGCGTTTCTGGAAAACGGAGACCTGCTGTTTGAGCGGCAATTTCGTTATCCGTTGCATAGGATTTTCCTGGAATTGCCCGCTGGCAAGGTGGATGCGGGAGAGACCCCGGAAGAGGCCGCGCGGCGTGAATTGCTGGAAGAAACCGGTTATACGGCGGAAAAATGGCGGTCACTGGGTGTTTTACACCCATGCATCGGCTACTCAAACGAGCGTATTGATGTTTTCGCGGCGCACGGTTTGCGGCAGGCAGCGGCGCAGAATTTGGATAGGGGGGAGTTCCTGGAGGTTTTTCCGCTGGCGATGCCTACAGTGCAGGAAAAAATTCTCGCGGGAGAAATTACGGACGGGAAAACCCTTGCGGCGCTTTATTTTGCTACGCTGCGCGCGCTGTAAATAAAACCCGCTTCATCAAGCGTGTCCAAGCAGGTCGTCGCCGCTACAAACGATTTGGTTGCGCCCGCTCTGTTTGGCCTGATACATGCGCTGATCGGCGATTTCTACCAAGCGGCGCGAATCGGCGGCGTTATCTAGAATTCGTTCGGCTACGCCAATGCTCGCGGTTAATATTTTGCCATCCGGGCGTTGTCCCAGCCCATTTTTACGTATCCGCTCCAGTGCCAGTTCGGCTTGCTGCGTGTTGGTGTTCGGCATGATGACAACAAACTCTTCACCGCCCCAGCGTATCAGGACGTCTGTCCCGCGCAGAGGTCGGCAAATGGAGTGCGCGGCGGTTTTTAGCACAATATCCCCAGACTCATGCCCAAACTGATCGTTTACGGATTTAAAGCGGTCAAGGTCAATAAACGCCAGCGTTAGCGGCGTTTTATCGCGCAACGAGAGGGAAAATTGCAAAAGCAGCAATTCTTCGCCGCTACGCCGGGTCAGGCTGCCGGTAAGCGGGTCACGAACGGCCTGTTGTACGAGCATGATCATAAAGGCAAGCTGACTGGAACCCGCAGTGGTTGAGATGCACGAGAGTAGTAAAAGCAACCACAGTGCGCCAGCGTGATTCAGCATGTAGAACATGCTTCCGTTATCCTGAAGCAGGATGAAAACGAATTCTCCTGACAGAATCAATAGAGATAAAAATAGATTTTCCAGGATGCATAACGGGAAAACGGCCAGGATGGTCATCAGAATGTAAGGCAGGAAGGAATAGCCTTCCATGAGTGTCGTAAATGCCTGCTCCGGGAAGCGGGCGAGCAGATAATGAGACCCGATGTAGAACAAAACCGGGATTAGGAAGAGGAGAAACAAAATCTGCCAGGCATGACGCAAACAGCTGCGCTGTTTGTGAAAAGACGCCAGCGCGAGAAAACTCAAGCTAATTCCTATGCGTAACAGAGCCATGGAAAACCAGAGCTGATAGGAAAACGTGAAGTAGTCAACAATAATCCAAAGAGGCGTCAGAATGCCGAAAAGCAAGGCAATGAGGCGTGCGCGCCCCACAATGATGGCGATACGTTTGGAAGTTAGAAAAGACGGATGCCGGAAGGGGTTGAAGAGGTAGATGTACTCGCTACGCTGTAGTTCCCCGGATAGTGTGTTCAGGGCTCTTTGCCAGTAGTGACTGAGGACAGGGAGGGAATGCGCTTGAGGTGTCATAAAAATGGCGTGCAGCGAAACAGTGCCGAAAACCAAATGGGATAAGCAGAGAGTTTAAAGGTTTCTATGGCTGTTGACAGTTTTTTTTTGTGGGGTAGAATGTTTGGCTCTTCTGGCGGGGAGTGGTTGCTGGGGGGAGTTCTTTAACAATGGGCGACCGATAAGAGTGGGTGCTTTGCTGCCTGGTTGGTTGTGGTGTGCTGGGGTTGTTTGCTGGCGTGCTGTGATTGGCTGGGGTGGAGCATTCATGGAGGAGTGGAGGATTGGGGTAGTGCTTTTGGGTGTTTTTTTTGCCTGGGGGTATTACCTTGATTTGAAGTTTTGGTCAGTGGATGCGAGTTTTTGGGTTGAACTGAAGAGTTTGATCCTGGCTCAGATTGAACGCTGGCGGCATGCCTTACACATGCAAGTCGGACGGCATCGCGGGTTTCGGCCTGGCGGCGAGTGGCGAACGGGTGAGTAATGCATCGGAACGTATCTAGTTGTGGGGGATAGCCCGGCGAAAGCCGGATTAATACCGCATAAGCCCTGAGGGGGAAAGCGGGGGACCTGCGAGGGCCTTGCGCGATTGGAGCGGCTGATGTCGGATTAGCTGGTTGGTGGGGTAAAGGCTTACCAAGGCGACGATCCGTAGCGGGTCTGAGAGGACGATCCGCCACACTGGGACTGAGAGACGGCCCAGACTCCTACGGGAGGCAGCAGTGGGGAATTTTGGACAATGGGGGCAACCCTGATCCAGCCATGCCGCGTGAGTGAAGAAGGCCTTCGGGTTGTAAAGCTCTTTCGGTGGGGAAGAAATCGCATGGGTGAATAATCTGTGTGGATGACGGTACCTGTAGAAGAAGCACCGGCTAACTACGTGCCAGCAGCCGCGGTAATACGTAGGGTGCGAGCGTTAATCGGAATTACTGGGCGTAAAGGGTGCGCAGGCGGCTCTGTAAGACAGGTGTGAAATCCCCGGGCTTAACCTGGGAATGGCGCTTGTGACTGTGGAGCTGGAGTACGGCAGAGGGGGGTGGAATTCCACGTGTAGCAGTGAAATGCGTAGAGATGTGGAGGAACACCGATGGCGAAGGCAGCCCCCTGGGCTGGTACTGACGCTCAAGCACGAAAGCGTGGGGAGCAAACAGGATTAGATACCCTGGTAGTCCACGCCCTAAACGATGTCAACTAGTTGTGGGTAGGGTAAAACCTATACGTAACGAAGCTAACGCGAGAAGTTGACCGCCTGGGGAGTACGGCCGCAAGGTTAAAACTCAAAGGAATTGACGGGGACCCGCACAAGCGGTGGATGATGTGGATTAATTCGATGCAACGCGAAAAACCTTACCTACCCTTGACATGCCCGAGACCTCTGAGAGATTGGGGGGTGCCGCAAGGAATCGGGGCACAGGTGCTGCATGGCTGTCGTCAGCTCGTGTCGTGAGATGTTGGGTTAAGTCCCGCAACGAGCGCAACCCTTGTTGTCAGTTGCCATCATTAAGTTGGGCACTCTGATGAGACTGCCGGTGACAAACCGGAGGAAGGTGGGGATGACGTCAAGTCCTCATGGCCCTTATGGGTAGGGCTTCACACGTCATACAATGGCTGGTACAGAGGGATGCGAAGCTGCGAGGCGGAGCGGATCTTTTAAAGCCGGTCGTAGTCCGGATCGCAGTCTGCAACTCGACTGCGTGAAGTCGGAATCGCTAGTAATCGCGGATCAGCATGTCGCGGTGAATACGTTCCCGGGTCTTGTACACACCGCCCGTCACACCA
>JAIRPW010000027.1 GCA_031256795.1 Zoogloeaceae bacterium
CCCCCCCCCCCCCCCCCCCCCCCCCCCCCCCCCCCCCCCCCCCCCCCCCCCCCCCCCCCTACGCGATCATCGTAGCTGCCGAGTATAGTATCTAAAGCCAATGAGTTTGTCTCTGGCGTTATAAGAAAACGGAGGCCAAAGCCTCCGTTTTTTGACGCTGCGATTACGGCAGGGAAAGGGAATTTACATCATTCCGTCCATGCCGCCCATGCCGCCCATGCCGCCGGGCATCGCGGGCGCGGGTTTATCTTCCGCCAGTTCCGCTACCATCGCGTCTGTCGTGAGAATCAAGCCCGCGACAGAAGCGGCGTTTTGCAGCGCGGAGCGCGTCACTTTGGTTGGATCCAGCACGCCGCTCGCCACCAGATCGCCATACTGACCGGTCGCGGCGTTGTAACCAAAGTTGCCTTTCCCCTTCACCACTTCATTGACCACCACGGAAGGCTCTTCGCCCGCGTTGGTGACAATTTCACGCAGCGGCTGTTCAATGGCGCGCAGCACGATTTTGATACCCGCGTCCTGATCGTGATTGTCGCCTTTCAGCTTGCCGTCCACCGCTTCACGCGCGCGCAGGAACGCCACGCCGCCGCCCGGCACAATGCCTTCTTCTACCGCCGCGCGGGTGGCATGGAGCGCGTCTTCCACGCGCGCCTTCTTTTCCTTCATTTCCACTTCGGTTGCCGCGCCCACCTTAATGACGGCCACGCCGCCCGCCAGCTTGGCAACGCGCTCCTGCAATTTTTCACGGTCATAGTCTGAAGTGGCTTCTTCAATCTGCACGCGAATTTGCTTCACACGCCCCTGAATGGCGGCTTCTTCGCCCGCGCCGTCAATAATGGTGGTGTTTTCTTTCGCCACTTCAATACGCTTGGCTTGCCCCAGGTCTTTCAGAGAGGCCTTTTCGAGCGTCAAACCCGTTTCCTCAGAGATGACCGTGCCGCCTGTCAGAATGGCGATGTCCTCCAGCATGGCTTTGCGGCGATCACCGAAACCGGGCGCTTTGACCGCCACGGTTTTCAGAATGCCGCGGATGTTGTTGACCACCAGCGTGGCCAGCGCTTCGCCATCCACATCTTCGGCAACGATGAGCAGCGGGCGGGAAGCCTTGGCTACTTGTTCCAGCACCGGCAGCAAATCGCGGATATTGGAAATTTTCTTGTCGAACAAAAGGACATAAGGATTTTCCAGAACGGCTTGCTGCTTGTCCGCGTTATTGATGAAGTAGGGCGACAGATAGCCGCGGTCAAATTGCATCCCTTCCACGACGTCCAGTTCGTTTTCCAGCGATTTGCCGTCTTCCACGGTAATCACGCCTTCTTTCCCCACCTTTTCCATCGCCTGGGCGATGATGTCGCCGATAGAAGCGTCGGAGTTGGCGGAAATCGCGCCCACTTGCGCAATTTCCTTGTTGGTCGTGCAGGGCTTGGAGTTTTTCTTCAGCTCCTCAATGACGGCAATCACGGCTTTGTCAATGCCGCGTTTCAGGTCCATCGGATTTAAACCGGCGGCTACATAGCGCAGACCTTCGCGCACGATGGCTTGCGCCAGCACCGTGGCGGTCGTCGTGCCGTCCCCGGCGATGTCGGAGGTCTTGGAGGCGACTTCCTTCACCAGCTGCGCGCCCATATTGGCGAATTTGTCCTTCAGTTCAATTTCCTTGGCGACGGAAACCCCGTCCTTGGTTACGGTCGGCGCGCCAAAGGAACGCTCCAGCACCACATTGCGCCCCTTGGGACCCAGCGTAACCTTGACGGCGTCCGCGAGAATATTGATGCCCTCAATCAAGCGGGCGCGACCGGAGTCGCCGAACTTAACTTCTTTTGCTGCCATTTGAATCTCCTGACTCTAAAACGTAATTCATGGATTTATCGGACACAAACAGAATGAAACGCGGGGAAGAAGTTAGCCTTCCACAACGCCCATAATGTCCTCTTCGCGCATGACCAGCACTTCCTGGCCATCCACCTTTACCGTCTGGCCGGCATATTTGCCGAACAGCACGCGATCGCCTACCTTCACGTCGGGCGCGATGATTTTTCCGGCGTCGTCGCGTTTGCCGGGACCAACCGCCAGCACCTCGCCTTGATCGGGCTTCTCCCCCGCAGAATCCGGAATCACGATCCCGGACGCGGTGGTGCGCTCAGCCTCCACACGCTTGACGATGACACGATCATGCAAAGGACGAATCTTCATGTAACAACTCCTTTTAGTAAAAACAGAAAAAAATCTCCGGGCGGCGCTTTGCTAGCACTCTCCGCCTTCGAGTGCTAATCATAGGGATACCCCAAAGGAATTTCAAGGCCGCCGCGCAAAAAATAGTGGACTCGATGTGTGACGCGCCGGTCTTGCCTTATAGCAATGGCGGAAAGCCCGATTTGCGTTGTCGGGATTTTGATATTCCATTACAATGATATGGCTTTTGACGCGCCATGGTTTCCTGGCGCTTTGTTCGTTTACGTTTGCGTTTTTTCCCAAATCAAAGTCATTTTTCCATGAACCTTGAAAACTTGAAGATCAAGACTCGGCTGCGTATCCAGGTGAGCCTGGCGTTCGTCGGCCTTTTCGTTCTTGTCGTCTTTGCGCTTCTGAATCAGCGGGCCTCGCTTCTGGAAGACCGCAAAGAGAAAGTGGTTGAGCTTGTGCAGAGTTTTTATACCACGATTGAATATCTGGACAAGGAAGTCGCCGCCGGACGCATGTCGCTTGAAGAGGCGCAAGACGACGCCAGAAGTTTCGTGCGCGGCGCGCATTATGGCGAAGGCAACCGCAACTATATGTTTGTGGTAGACAAGAGCAGCAACTATGTCGTTTTTCCGCCTGAACCCGCCGCCGAAGGCGTGAATGTTCCCGCCGTGCGCAACAATGCCGGACGCATGGACATCCTCAATCATATTGTCGCGGCGGGGCAATCCTCGCCAGACGGCGGGTTTTATAACTACTCCTGGCCGAAGCCGCCCGACACCACGCCCATCCCGAAGATCACCTTTGCCCGTTACTACGCGCCCTGGAACTGGACCATCATTACCGGAATCTATGTGGATGACGTGGACGCCGCGTTTCAGAAAGAACTGATCTTGCTGTTCATGATCGCGTCGGCGGTGCTTGCCTCGCTTTTGGCTTTTGGGTTTCTGATTGAGCGCGGCATTCACCGGAAACTGGGCGGGGAGGTCGACGATGTGGCGGCTTCGGCGCGCGCGATCGCCGAAGGAGACCTGACGCGCGCCATTCCTGTCGAGTGGCGCGGAAGTCTCGCCGAATCTCTTGCGCAGGCGCAGCGGGAATTGCAAAGAGTGATCGTCAAGGTGAGCGACATGGCCGGGATTTTGGTGGCGAAAACCGGAGCGCTGAACAAATCCACAGAGGCTATCGGGCTTTCCACGAGCAAGCAAAGTAACGCGGCGGCGAATACCGCAGCCGCCGTGCTGCAATTGAGCGCGAGCATTGACAAGGTCTCGAAGTCCGCTGCGGACAGCGAACATAACGCGGTCAAGGGCAGCGAGGTTTGCGCGCACGGCGTATCCGTCGGACAGCAGGCGCAGGACGGCATTTTTGAGATTTCCCAGACCGTGCAGACTTCCGCCGCGCAAATTGGGATGCTGCTGCAAAAATCAGAGGAAATTGGGAAAATCGCCAACGTGATCCGCGAAATCGCCGATCAGACGAATCTTCTGGCGCTGAACGCGGCCATTGAGGCCGCGCGCGCGGGCGAACAGGGGCGCGGGTTTGCCGTAGTCGCGGATGAGGTGCGAAAACTCGCCGAACGCACGACTGCGGCGACGAGTGAAATCGGCGGCATGATTCAGTCTATCCAGAGCGAGACGCAAGGCGCGGTTGTCAGCATGAATTCGACAAAGCCCAGGGTGGAGGAGGAGCTTGCGCTGATTTCTGAACTGCGCGATATGCTGGACGGCGTCAGCCGCGAAGCGTCCAGCTCGCTTGCGGCGGCGCGGCAGGTCTCTGATGAGCTGAAAGCGCAGACGCACGCGATTGAGGAAATCTCAAAAAATGTGGAAACGTCCGTGTCGTTTTCCGAAGAAACCGACGCCGCCGTCAAGAAAGACGCGGACGCCGTCCGCGAGTTGGACAATATGGCGGCGGAACTCAAGCAATGCCTTGCGTTCTTTAAGGTCTAAGAGCGGCTTTGTCCGCAGGCAGTTGAAAGCGAGGCGCGCATTCGCGCCTCGCCAGATCGCGTTTATTTTCCTTCTGGAATCCATTGCGGCAAAAGCGAGCCGACAACGATACCGATGGAGGAGAACAGAAGTCCCGTCAGCGAGCCGATGTCTGCCTCTCCGTAGCCGTGTTCCACAATCAGCCAGGCCGAGACGCCCATCACAATGGCGAAAACCGCCCCCTGATTGGTCGCTCGACGCCAGAAAGGCCCCACGATCAGCGGCACGAACGCGCCCGCCAAAGTTACGGAATAGGCGCTTTCCACCATATGATAAATAGAGGTTTCCTGGTTCATCAGGGCGAAACTAAGCACCAGCAAGGTAAAAAGCACCGTGCATACGCGCATCACCTGCAAAAAGCCGCGGTCTGTCAGGCGCGGCATAAAGCCGCGCACGATGTTTTCGGCGAATGTGACCGAGGGCGCAAGCAAAGTAGCGGAAGAGGTGCTCATGATGGCCGAAATGGCCGCGCCAAAAAAGAGAATTTGCGCGTAAAGCGGCATATGCCCCAGCACAAGCTCTGGAATAATCTGCTCGGAATCGTGTTCCAGCAGATTGCCGAAAAATTGCGGGTCAATCAGCGTCGCGCCATAGGCGATGAAAATTGGCACGAAACAAAACAGAATATAGAACGCGCCGCCAAAAACAGACCCGGTCAGCGCTGTTTTCGCGCTGTTGGCCGAGGTGATGCGCTGAAAAACGTCTTGCTGCGGGATGGAACCCAGCATCATGGTAATGCCGGGCGCGATGAAAATCAGCCATTCTTTCATTCCGGCGTTTTCCGGGAAAAAGTTGAGTTTTCCTGCCGCCGCCGCGTGGCCGATGACGACGTCCGCGCCGCCGGCCATATCCGCGACCAGCCAGGCGATATACATCAGTCCCAGAAGGATCAGCGTCATCTGGATGAAGTCCAGCACGGCAACCGAGAGCATTCCGCCGACCGTCGTGTAGGTCAGTACGACCGCCGCGCCCAGAATCATGCCGGTTTCCTGATCCAGCGCGCCGCCGCTCAAAGAGGAAAAAATGATGCCCAGCGCCTTGATTTGCGCGGAAACCCAGCCCAGATAGGCAATCACGATGCACAGCGTGGTCAGCATTTCTACCGTGCGCCCATACCGGCTGCGGTAATAGTCGCCCAGGGTGAGTACGTTGAGCTTGTAAAGTTTCGAGGAAAAAAAGACGCCGGCGATGATCAGACACAGGCCCGCGCCGAAAGGATCGGCAATGACGCCGCGCAAGCCTTCCCGCGCGAAGGTTCCAGAGGAGCCGAAAATTGCCTCCGATCCAAACCAGGTGGCAAAAACGGTTGCCATAACGATGGGCAGCGGCAGGTGACGCCCGGCAATGGCGAAATCTTTGGAAGTATGCACCCATCGCGCCGTGAGAAGGCCAATACAGACGGATACTGTCAGATAGACGATGACAAACCCTATAAGCCCCATGATGTTGTTGTCGCCTCCCTTGTTCGCGCGTGGTAACAAACGAAAAAAAGCGAGGCATTATAGGATTTTCCGTTTCGCGCAACGGGGTTTCTCCGCCTGAAATGCGAGAAAAAAGAAAGAAATGCCACACTATAGGCGTAAAGGGAAAACGGCGCGGCAAAGCGGACAGGAGTACTGGCATTTTCAAAAAAAAAAGATATAATGCGCACCCTTGCCGGATGCGAGTACGCGATGGCAGTTCCGCTGGGGAGTCGCCAAGCTGGTTAAGGCACCGGATTTTGATTCCGGCATTCGAAGGTTCGAATCCTTCTTCCCCAGCCAGTTTTCGTTTTCGGGCAGGCGCGCGACCTGCCCGAATTGTTTTGTAAAAGCGCAACCGACGAGAGGGGCGGCGCGATGCCTTACAACAATCTGATGGTCTTTAACGGGAACGCCAACGCGGATTTGGCCGTTAAGGTGGCGGAGCAGCTCAATGTTCAGCTGGGGCGCGCGCAAGTCGGACGCTTTTCGGACGGCGAAATCAATGTGGAGATTCAGGAACACGTTCGCGGACATGATATTTTCGTCCTGCAATCTACCTGCGCGCCGACCAATGATCATTTGCTGGAAATTTTGCTGATGGTAGACGCCTTGAAGCGCGCGTCTGCCGGGAGAATTACCGCCGCGATCCCCTATTTTGGCTATGCCCGTCAGGATCGCCGCCCGCGTTCTTCTCGCGTGTCTATCGCGGCCAAACTGGTCGCCAATATGCTGATGGTGTCCGGCGTGGATCGTGTTTTGACGATGGATTTACATGCCGAGCAGATTCAGGGATTTTTTAATATTCCGGTAGACAATATTTACGCGCTGCCTATTTTTCTGGAGGACATCCGCAAGCAGCGCTATGAAAATCCGCTGGCGGTTTCTCCGGATCATGGCGGCGTAGTGCGCGCGCGTTCTTTGGCCAAGCGTCTGGAATGTGATTTGGCGATTATTGACAAGCGCCGCCCCAAGGCCAATGTCGCGGAGGTCATGAATATTATCGGGGACGTAAAGGATCGTACTTGCGTCATTATGGACGATATGGTGGATACGGCGGGGACGTTGTGCAAGGCCGCGACGGCGCTGAAAGCGTATGGCGCGAAAAAAGTAGTGGCCTATTGCACGCATCCGGTGCTTTCCGGGGGCGCGGTTGCGCGCGTGAGCGATTCTGATCTGGACGATTTGGTCGTGACGGACACGATTCCCCTGTGCCCGGAAGCGGCGGGCAGCCCGCGCATTCGGCAGCTTTCTGTCGCGCCCATTCTGGCGGAGACCATTCGCCGGATCAGCAGCGACGATTCGGTGTCCTCGTTGTTTATTGAATAGAGTGTTTTTTTACCTTTCTGGCCTGGTCGCGGGCTGGATTTTTTATGGAGAAGCATCATGCAATTTGTTTTGAATGCCCAAAAGCGTGTCGCGCAGGGATCGGGTGCGAGCCGCCGCCTGCGGCGCGCCGGCAAGGTTCCCGGCGTCATTTACGGCGCCGGAAAAGAAGCGGTTGTGATTGAGCTGGAACATAATCCGCTTTATCTGGGGTTGCGCAAAGAGGCGTTTCATTCGTCGGTGCTCACGGTGGATGTGGACGGCGTAAAAGAAATGGCGCTTTTGCGGGATTTTCAGATGCATGCGTATAAGCCCATTGTTCTGCACGTGGATTTTCAGCGTGTGGATATGGCCAAGAAGCTGCACCAAAAAGTGCCGCTGCACTTCGTGAATCAGGAGATCGCGCCGGGCGTCAAGCTGGAGGGCGGCCAGATTGCGCACATCATGACGGAACTGGAAATTTCCTGTCTTCCCGCGGATTTGCCGGAATTCATTGAGGTTGATCTTAAGGATCTGAAGACGGGCGCGTCTTTGCACGTTTCGCAGCTGCCTTTGCCCAAAGGCGTGACGGCGGTTGCGCATGGGCACAGCCATGATGATCAGACGGTCGCGACCTGTATCGCCAAGCGCGGCGGCGGCGCGGAGGAAGAAGCGGCGGCTGGCGAAGAAGCCGCGCCGGCGACGCCTGCTGCCTGATATTTCGTTCTTTTTCTTGCGCAAGAGGCCGTTCCTGCTTTGAATGCCGGACGGCCTTATTTTTTGCGGGTTTGAATATGGCGGTTCCTCGTCTGCTGGTGGGTTTGGGCAATCCCGGCGCGGAGTACGCGGATACCCGGCATAACGCGGGTTTTTTCTTTGCGGAAGCTCTGGCGCGCAAGCTGGGCGTGGGTTTTGCCGCGCAGAGTCGGTTTTTTGGGCAGGTTGCGCGGGTGGGGGAGTTATGGCTTTTGCAGCCGACGACGTTCATGAATCGTTCCGGGCAGGCGGTGGGAGCGCTGGCGCGGTTTTACCGGATTGCCCCGGAAGAGATTCTCGTTGCGCACGATGATCTGGATTTGCTTCCGGGAGACTTGCGGCTCAAGAAGGGGGGCGGAAACGCGGGGCATAATGGGTTGAAGGATATTCAGGCGGCGTTATCGTCCCCGGATTTTTGGCGGTTGCGTTTTGGGATTGGGCATCCGCGCACGCTGTGTTTGACGCAGAATGTGGCGGATTTTGTGCTTTCCCGCCCGCGCGCGGAGGAGTCTGCCGCTTTGGATTCCGCCATAGCCCGCTGCCTCTCTGCCTGGCCGGAATTGGTGGCGGGGAATTACGACAGGGCGCGGCGCTTGCTGCATGGCGCGGCAGCGGAAGGAAAGTAGAATGAGCCTTTCCTGGGATGAATCCGCGATAACGCGCTGGCGTTTTCCAGGAGATGGGAAGGCGCGAAGGACGAGAAATCGGACGCGCAATCGTTTTGCAATGATTTCTTTAAGGTGTTTGAGGTGGGCGAGCGGGAATATGGGCGTGAGCGGCGGGTTCATTTTGCTAAAAAGCGGCAGAGTTTTATGACGGTTTTCTCTCCGACCGTATCGGCATTGAAATGAAGTCCGGCGGCAAGAGTTTGGAGGACGCCCACAAACAATTGCGAATACGTCGCGCAGCTCGACAGAGACGAAAAGCCCGATTTGGAGATGGCGTGCGATTTTGAGACGATTCGCTTGTATCGCCGCTCCGAGAAGGACTTTTTTGCCAAAGATGCGTATGAGTTCAAAACCAGAGACTTATATTTCCCGCCGCTAGGAAAAACGCATAAAAAAAGCAGCCTATCGGGCTGCTTTTGTGGTTTTTTTCTCGCGGCGATTAATGGATCGCGTTCTTCATCTTGTTGATGGCCTGCAATTGCGCGACGGCCTGCATCAGTTCCGCTTCCGCCGCCGCCAGGTCCATTTCGCTGTGCTGCTGCTTGAGCGCTTCTTCCGCGCGGCGACGGGCTTCCAGCGCCTTCGCTTCGTCCAAATCCGCCGCGCGAATCGCCGTATCCGCCAGCACCGTGATCAAATGCGGCTGCACTTCCAGCATCCCGCCCGATACAAACAGCATCTCAAAACGATCCTCATCCGGCATCTTGAGACGTACCGTACCAGGCTTGATGCGCGTCAAAAGCGGCGTATGTCTCGGCATGATGCCCAGCTCGCCCGACTCGCCCGGAAATACCGCGAACTCGACCAGACCAGAAAAAATTTCTTCCTCCGCGCTGACCACGTCTACATGAATCGTCATTGCCATTACAAGGCTCCTTCCCTAAAACTTCGCGCGAATCAAAAAACGGCATTCATTGCAAAGTCTTGGCTTTTTCCACCGCCTCTTCAATGGAACCAACCATATAAAACGCCTGTTCAGGCAGATGGTCATACTCCCCTTCCACAATGCCCTTGAAACCTTTGATCGTTTCTTTCAGCGGCACATACTTGCCCGGAGAACCCGTAAAGACTTCCGCCACGTGGAAAGGCTGCGACAGGAAGCGCTGAATTTTCCGCGCCCGCGCCACCGCGAGCTTGTCCTCGGGAGACAACTCGTCCATGCCCAAAATGGCAATAATGTCACGCAGCTCTTTATAGCGCTGCAACGTCATTTGCACCGCGCGCGCGACACTGTAATGCTCTTCGCCAACGACCAGGGGGTCCAGCTGGCGCGAGGTGGAATCCAAGGGATCAACCGCCGGATAAATCCCCAAGGAGGCAATGTCGCGCGACAGCACCACTGTGGAATCCAGGTGCAGGAACGTCGTCGCGGGCGAAGGGTCGGTCAAGTCGTCCGCCGGAACATAAACCGCCTGAATGGACGTAATGGAACCCACCTTGGTGGAGGTAATCCGCTCCTGCAAACGCCCCATTTCTTCCGCCAGAGTCGGCTGATAGCCCACAGCGGAAGGCATCCGCCCCAAAAGCGCGGAAACTTCCGTCCCCGCCAGGGTGTAACGGTAAATATTGTCAACAAAGAAGAGAATGTCACGCCCTTCATCCCGGAAACGCTCCGCCATGGTCAACCCTGTCAAGGCAACGCGCAGACGGTTGCCCGGAGGCTCGTTCATCTGGCCAAACACCATCGAAACCTTGTCCAGAACATTGGACTCTTTCATCTCATGATAAAAGTCATTGCCCTCGCGCGTACGCTCGCCCACGCCCGCAAATACCGACAAGCCCGAATGCTGCTTGGCAATATTGTTGATCAGTTCCATCATGTTTACGGTCTTGCCCACGCCCGCGCCGCCAAAAAGCCCCACCTTGCCGCCCTTGGCAAACGGGCAAATCAAGTCAATCACCTTGATGCCAGTCTCCAGCAATTCCACGGACGGGGAAAGCTCATCAAACTTTGGCGCTTCCGCGTGAATGGCGCGTTTTTCATCCGAGGCGATCGGCCCCGCCTCATCAATGGGACGTCCCAGCACATCCACAATCCGCCCCAAGGTGCCATGCCCAACCGGAACAGAAATCGGCGCGCCCGTATTATTGACGCGCATTCCGCGCTTCAGGCCATCCGACGCGCCCAGCGCAATGGTGCGCACCACGCCGTCTCCCAGCTGCTGCTGCACCTCAAAAGTTAACCCCTTTTCGAGATTGTCATGTTCGCTGGAGGCGTCCAGCATCAGCGCGTCATAAACCTTGGGCATTTCGTCGCGCGGGAACTGAATGTCCACCACAGCGCCGATACATTGCACAACAGAACCTTGACTCATGTTAGTTTCCCCAGTGTCATCAAAATCTTCAAACCGCCGCCGCGCCGCTGACGATCTCGGTCAATTCTTTGGTAATCGCCGCCTGGCGCGTCTTGTTGTACACCAACTTTAGATCGCCAATGACCTTCTTGGCGTTGTCCGACGCGGACTTCATCGCCACCATGCGCGCGGATTGCTCGGAAGCCATATTTTCCGCAACCGCCTGATAAATCAGCGCTTCCACATAGCGCATCAAAAGATGATCAATCACCCCTTTGGCGTCCGGCTCGTACACATAATCCCAGGAAGAATTTCCCGAACCTACCGCGTCGCCGGACAAAGGCAAGAGCTGCTCTACCGTCGGCTCCTGCTTCATCGTATTGACAAAGCGCGTATTGGCGATATACACCGCATCCAGATCCCCGGCCATGAACTGATCCAGCAAAACCTTGACCGCGCCAATCAGCCGCTCCATGCGCGGCGTATCTCCCAAACCTTCCACATGGGAAACAATCCGCGCCCCCGCGCGCTGCATAAACCCCAAACCCTTATTGCCGATACAAGTCACAAACAGCGCGCAACCCGACTGATCCCAGACCTTCATCCGCGCGACAACTTGCCGCAGAACATTGCTGTTCAGCCCGCCGCACAGACCTTTGTCCGACGTCACAACAATCAAACCAATCCGCTTGACGTCCTCACGATGCACAAGAAACGGATGGTGATAATCCGTGAGCGCGTGCGACAAATTGGCCGCTACGCGCCGGATTTTCTCGCCATAGGGACGCGCGGCGCGCATCCGCTCCTGCGCCTTGCGCATCTTGGAGGCGGCAACCATCTCCATAGCCTTGGTGATCTTGCGCGTGTTTTCAACGCTCTTGATCTTGTTGCGAATTTCCTTGCCGCTGGGCATGGATGTTCTCCTCCGGTCTCAAACCCAGGACGACTTGAAAGCAGTAATGGCGGAAGAGAGTTTCTGCTCGCCGTCCGCGTTCAGCTCCCGGCTGGACTCAATGCCCGAAAGCACATCCGCCGCGTTCTGCCTCAGATAGGACAACAGCGCCTTTTCAAATTCCAGCGCGCGTTTGACGTCAATGTCCTCATAAAAGCCTTTTTCCGCCGCAAAGAGCGTGATCGCCATTTCGGAAATGCTCATCGGCGAATACTGCGGTTGCTTCATCAGCTCCGTCACCATGCGCCCATGTTCCAGCTGCTTTCTGGTCGCCTCATCCAAATCCGAGGCAAACTGCGCAAAAGCCGCCAGTTCACGATACTGCGCCAGCGCCAGACGTACCCCGCCGCCCAGCTTCTTGATGACCTTGGTCTGCGCCGCGCCGCCTACGCGCGATACGGAAATCCCCGCGTTAATGGCCGGACGAATCCCCGCGTTAAAAAGATCGGTTTCCAGGAAAATCTGTCCGTCTGTAATGGAAATCACATTGGTCGGCACAAACGCGGAAACGTCGCCCGCCTGCGTCTCAATAATGGGCAAAGCGGTGAGCGATCCTGTCTTGCCTTTGACTTCCCCCTTCGTGAAACGCTCGACATACTCGGCGGAAACACGCGCGGCGCGCTCCAGCAAGCGCGAATGCAAATAAAACACATCGCCCGGATATGCCTCGCGTCCCGGCGGACGGCGCAACAACAAAGAAACCTGACGATAGGCCCAGGCCTGTTTGGTCAGATCGTCATAAATGATGAGCGCGTCCTCGCCGCGATCCCGGAAATACTCGCCCATCGTGCATCCCGAATAGGGCGCGATATACTGCAGCGCCGCCGTTTCAGACGCGGACGCGGCCACCACAACGGTGTATTCCAGCGCGCCATGCTCCTCAAGTTTGCGCACCACGTTGGCAATCGTGGAAGCCTTTTGCCCCACGGCGACATAAATACACTTAACGCCCGTGCCTTTCTGGTTGATGATGGTATCTACCGCCACAGCCGTCTTGCCAGTTTGCCGATCGCCAATAATCAGCTCGCGCTGACCGCGCCCAATCGGAACCATGGAGTCAATGGACTTTAACCCCGTCTGCACGGGCTGAGAAACGGACTTGCGCCAAATAACCCCAGGAGCGACTTTCTCAATCTTGTCCGTCAGTTTGTTTCCCAAAGGCCCTTTGCCGTCAATCGGCTGCCCCAGAGAGTTCACTACGCGCCCCAGCAGCTCAGGACCTACCGGAACCTCCAGAATGCGCCCCGTGCATTTCACGGTATCGCCTTCGGATATATGCTGATATTCCCCCAGCACAACCGCGCCGACAGAATCGCGCTCCAGATTCAAGGCCATTCCAAACGTATTGCCGGGAAATTCCAGCATTTCGCCTTGCATGACCTCTTGCAGGCCATGCACACGGCAAATACCATCCGTCACCGAAACGACGGTTCCCTGCGTGCGGGTTTGTGCGCCCACCTCAAGGTTTTGAATCTTGTTTTTGATCAGATCACTGATCTCGGACGGATTCAATTGCATGTAAATCTCCTAGTTCCTTAACGCAATAGTCATGGCATCCAGCTTGCCACGCACAGAGGCATCCAGCACCTGATCGCCCACCGCGACGCGGACTCCGCCGATCAATCCGGCATCCACGCGCACAGAAGGCGTTAATTTCACTTTGAAGTGCGTTTCAAGCTGTGGCAAAAGCGCCTTTATATCTCCTTCGGACAAAGGAAAAGCGCTCGTAATCCGCGCTTCCCGCACCCCCTCGTCCTCCGCTTTTTTCAGCGAAAAAAGCGCGTAAATCTCCGGCAAAAGAGGAAGCCGTCCATTCTCCGCCAGCACACGGATAAAGCGGTCCAGCCCCGGAGCTTTGTCCGCGTTTTTGCCCTTCGGCGCGGAAACGTTTTCCAGAAGCGCGAGGAAAAAACGCGCCCGCTCATCCGCCGGACAGCCAGGACGAGCCATTAAATCCGCAACCCGCTCATCCCGCGCGGCCAACGCCAGAAGCGCGAGACAGGCGTCCCACTTCGGAACCGCCCCGGCCTCCTTCGCGGCCTGATAAGCCGCTTCCGCATAAGGACGAGCAATGGTAACAGTCTCGGCCATAGTCACAAATCCTGTTGAATGTCCGCCAGAAGTTGCGCGTGCGCGCGGGCGTCAATCTCGCGGCGAAGAATTTTCTCCGCGCCAGATACCGCCAGCAGCGCCACTTGATCCCGCAACTGTTCCCGCGCGCGCAAGACTTCCTGTTCCGCGTCCGCTTTTCCGCTCGCTACAATGCGCTCCGCCTCCACTTTCGCCTGAGTTTTGGCCTCTTCAATGATTTGCTGCGCGCGTTTCTCAGCCTGAAGAATCAGATCCGCCGATTTCTCCTTGCCTTCGCGCAGAGCGTCCGCAGAGCGCTTTGCCGCCAGTTCCAGATCATGCTTGCCGCGCTCGGCGGCAGCCAAACCTTCCGCGATCTTTTTTGCGCGCTCATCCAGCGCTTTCGTAAGGGGCGGCCAGACAAAACGCATCGTAAACCACGCCAGAACGAAAAATACGACCAGTTGCGCAAACAATGTTGCGTTCAGATTCACGGTCTACCCCCTTGAAAAAATGAATGGGGACGCTTTTCAGCCGCCAACAACCTGAAACGGATTGGCAAAGGCAAACATCATCGCGATACCCACGCCAATCAGGAACGCGGCGTCAATCAAGCCCGCCAGCAAAAACATCTTGGTTTGCAGCACGTTCATCAGCTCCGGCTGCCGCGCGGACGCTTCAATATACTTGCCGCCCATAAGACCAATCCCGATACACGCGCCAATCGCGCCCAAACCAATGATCAAACCCGTCGCCAGCGCGACAAAACTCAAAACCAGATCCATGACAACCACTCCTTCTGACAAAAAAGAAAACAAGAAAAGCCTTCACTCAATGCGATTCATGCGCCTGACCAATGTATACCAACGTCAGCATCATAAAGATAAACGCCTGCAGCGTGATGATCAGAATGTGGAAAATCGCCCAGAGACTTCCCGCCACAATATGGCCGATCCACAAAGAGACGCCAGTGCCGTTCACCGCCCACGCGCCGCCCATCAGCGCGATAAGCATGAACAGCAGCTCACCCGCGTACATATTGCCAAAAAGCCGCATTCCGTGGGAAATGGTTTTGGCGGCAAACTCTATCAGCTGCATCAAAAAATTGACCGGCGCCAGAAGCGGATGGCTGCCAAAGGGCGCGGTAAACAGCTCATGCACCCAGCCGCCCAAGCCCTTGATTTTGATATTGTAGTAAAAGCACAGTAGCAAAACGCCGCCCGACATGCCCAGAGTGGCATTGAGATCCGCAGTCGGCACTACGCGCATATAGGCGTGATCCGCGTTCCCGCCGTTCGCGGAAAACAGCAGCGCCCAAATATTCGGCAACAGATCCACGGGCAGCAGATCCATCGCGTTCATCAGAAAAATCCAGACAAATACAGTAAGCGCGAGCGGGGCGACAAAACGGCGCGACTGCTCACTGTGAATGATGCCCCGCGCCTGATCCGCCACCATTTCCACCAGGAACTCCACCGCCGCCTGGAAGCGGCCAGGCACGCCCGACGTCGCGCGCCGCGCGGCCAGCGCCAGAATCAAAACGGTAATCAGCCCCAGAGTCAGGGAGTAAAAGAAAGTGTCGAAATTGAAAACATGCCAGTCCACGATGCTGGCCTGTTTGCTGCCTGAACTATTGAAGTGCGTCAAATGGTGAACGATGTATTCGCCGGCGGTGGGGGCATGTTTTGCCGCGCCTTCCGCATGTTCCATGAGCGCTTCCGTGGTCATGTTAAATTTTCTTCCAAAAAGCCAAAAAATTCGCCTGCGCCGTCATGATCAACCCCAGAAGAAAAGCAGGCCAATTGAGATTGGGGTACATTTTTACAGCAAAGAGCAAAAGCAGGAGCGTCGCGCCTACTTTGAGGAATTCCCCGGCAAAAAAACGCGCGGGAGAAACCAGCCGATCGCGCGCTTTCGCTCCGCCAAGAAAAAACGCCAGCCACAGCGTGGGCAAGATACAAGCCATTGCCGCCAGCGCCGCAGAAACCGCGCCCCGCGATCCATAAAGCAACGCGGAAAGACCTGTTGCAAAAGCCGCCGCGCCTACCTGCCAGATCAGCACGGAACGAAACGCGCTTCTCTGCATGGCGTCCTGTCGCTTTCCTTCCATTTCGCCTCACGGCAGAAAACAGCCGTAAATTTACGAGGTTCGCCGTCATTCGTCAAATAAATGTTGCAACTATCTGGCCGCTACTCGTTGAAAACCGCCGTAGTGTAGATGGTTTGCGTATCGTCCAGATTTTCCAGCGCGTCCAGCAGCTTTTGCATTTTTACCGCGTCTTCGCCGGAAAGTTCGGTTTCCGTTTCCGGGCGCATGGTGACTTCTGCCGCGTCTGGCTTGAATCCCGCCGCTTCCAGCGCGTCCTTCACCGCCAGAAAATCGCCGGGCGCGGTCAGAACCTCCTGCGCGCCGTCCGCGCCCGCGATGACGTCCTCCGCGCCCGCGTCAACGGCGGATTCCATCAGCGCCATTTCGTCGACGCCCGGCGCAAACAGCATTTGTCCGCAGTGCCGGAACTGAAACGCTACGCAGCCGTCCGCGCCCAGATTTCCACCATGCTTCAAAAAGGCGTGACGCACATCGGCGACCGTGCGCGTTTTGTTGTCGGTCAGACAATCCACCATGATTGCCGCGCCGCCAATGCCATATCCTTCGTAGCGCGCTTCCAGGTATTCCACGCCCTCCAGCTCTCCGGTCCCTTTTTTAATGGCGTTTTCAATTTTATCCTTGGGCATGTTCTGCGTTTTGGCCTTGTCGACCGCCAGACGCAGGCGGGGGTTAAACGCCGCGTCGCCGCCGCCCATTCTGGCGGCGATGGTGATTTCCTTGGCGATTTTGGAAAATGCCGCGCCGCGTTTTTCGTCTTGTCTTCCCTTGCGATGCTGAATGTTGGCCCATTTGCTGTGTCCAGCCATGACGTCCTCGTCTGTTTCAGGAGATGAAAAACGCGCATTCTAGCGCGCCGCAAGAAAAGGAACGCGCCCATAAAGGCGCGGCGACAGGGCGACGCCGCGCGCGCCGCAAAATTGCTTTCGTTTTTGATACTATTGCGCCGTCTTTGAAAAAACTGCCGCCCGTGAATAATAGGCGCAACCCAGAAGGAGCCATCATGCGGTTGACGAGTCAAAGTTTTCGCGATCAGGCCATGATCCCCGCAAAATTCGCGTTTTGCGCGCCGGACCCGCAGAATCATGTCGCCTTGAGCCAGAATGTGAATCCGCACTTTTCCTGGGAGGACGTGCCTTCCGGCACAAAAAGTTTTGCCCTGATCCTTTCCGATCCCGACGCGCCCGGCGTGGGGGATGACGTGAATCAGGAGGGGCGAGGCGTTCCGGCCAGTCTTCCGCGCGTGGAATTCATCCACTGGGTGTTGTTTGATATTCCCGCCGAGACGACCGAGATTGCCGAAGGTTCTTTTTCTGACGAAGTCGTGCCGCGCGGAAAACCCGCCGCCACTCCGCAGGGCGCGCGGCAGGGCATGAACGACTACACGGGCATGTTCGCGGAGGATCACGACATGTGCGGCGATTATTACGGCTATGACGGCCCTTGTCCGCCGTGGAACGATGAGCGCGTGCATCGGTATGTCTTTACGCTCTACGCGCTGGATGTGGCGTCGGTTTCGCCTGCCGCGCCGGTTACTGCCGCCGCGTTAAGGCAGGCCATGGCCGGACATGTGCTGGCCGAGGCGTCCCTTACGGGGTTGTACACCCTGAATCCCGCGCTGGTTTGACTTTTTTCAAGAGAATCCATGATGCAAAAACATCTTCGCAATAAAGGGATTTTGTTCGATACCGCCAAGTGGATCGCGTTTATTTTCGCGCTTTGCGCGCTGGCGGGCAGCCTGTTTTCCCTGGCGGGGCTGCTGCGAAGTTTTGGCGGGGGGCATTTTGAGGTTCCCGCGTTCAACGTGAAAGCGCAAAAGGACGTCGGCAATCTGTTTCATCTGGACGACAGCGATAGCCCGGAAGCGCAGAAGGAGCGCCTGGAAATCAGCGGAAAATACGGACAGCGCGTTCTGGACGTGATTACGAAGAACAATATTGCCAATTTGAAGCAAGAGGAAATTATCGCCTTCATGCAACAGGAGATTCCCGAAGAGCGGCGCGGCGAGTTCGTGTCGGGATGGGAAGCCTACCTTGCTGCGGGTTTGGGGTTTATCCAGAACAACAAGCGCTTGAACGACGCTGCTGCGGTGAACCGTTTGTCCCGGTTTTTTCAGGAAGCGCCGGCGAATTATTTGACCCGGCAATATCAGGAAGCCTTTACGGTCGCGCTGTCAAAAACCGATCTGGATGAAGCCAGGATTGAGGGCGAGCGCTTGTGGCTGCTGGGCAAGGTTGTGGCGCTGGCGCTGTTGTTCGCGGTTGCCATGATTGTGCCGCTTCTGGTTTCCATTGAGCGCAGCTTGCGTCTGGGAATTCTTGCTTCGTCCCAGAAACCTGTGGGAACGACCCCGTTGTGTCCGCGCTGCCATAAGCCTATTGCGTTTACGGATACTTTCTGCGGGGAATGCGGCGCTCCCTTGCGCGCAGAATAAAATCCGGCTTGATTTCGAGTTCGGGAGTCCGGAGGTTTTTGCCGTCAGCTTTCGTTCTTCGCCGAGGAGTTTCCCTTATGAACGAAGTTTGTCCCTATTGCGCCGTCGCGTATTCAAAAAACAGCAAGTTCTGTACGCAGTGCGGGCGTCCGCGCGCGTTTGATTCCGCGTCAGACAAGCCGAATGTTTTCTGCCACAAATGCCACGCGGTTGTGCCGATGGACATGAAATTTTGCCGTATGTGCGGCGAACCGCTGGTACAGGACGCCAGCGGCGCGTCCGCCGCGGAAAAGAAAGGCGCGAAATCTTTTGTTGATCTTACGCTGCCTCTTTTGGAGCGTCCTGTTCCCGGCGCGGAAAGACTGGGAAAATTAAAAACGCTTCGCGCGGGCGGCATTGCCGCGCTTTGCCTGATTGCGGTTTTGGTACTGTATTTCATCTTCCGGGCGCTCTTTTCCGCGTCAGACGCGGCGGTTTCTGTTTCGGAGGAGGCGCAGACGGCGAATGCGCCGACGGTCTCTGCGGAACACTCCTCCTCTGGAGAAACTGCTGCGGAAGAGTTTCCCGGTCAGGATGCGGGCGGGACGCAGGCGGATTCTGCGGTTCAGGATGCGTTTGGCGCGCAAAAACCGGCGGGAGCCGCGAAGCCGTTGACCGCGGGCATATCGCGTTCGGAGAAAACCTGCGATCAGGTTTCTGGCCTGGGGCCGTCTTTTCTGTGCAAGTCCGAGGGGGCGGAACGCTTTTGGAAATGCGCGCCGGATGGCGAGAACTGGAATCCCGCGCTTCCGGGCTGTCGGCGCGGAAGCGCGGTTGACCGAACCCGCCCGTATTAAGCTATGCTTCGGCGCGAGCCTTTATCACTCCCGTTTTTGTCAGAGCTGATCGCGTTGCGCCGCGATCTGCACAAATATCCAGAACTCGCGTTTCAGGAAGAGCGTACCGCTGACCGGGTCGCGCGGGAATTGGAGCGTTATGGCCTTGCGGTGAGTCGCGGTCTTGCCAAAACGGGAGTTGTTGGCGTGCTTCGCGCGAAGAGCGGCAGACGCATGATTGGCTTGCGCGCCGATATGGACGCGCTGCCGCTGGCGGAAGAAAATCAGTTTGCGCATCGTTCCGCCCATACGGGCTGTATGCATGCCTGCGGGCATGACGGCCATACCGCCATGCTGCTGGGCGCGGCGCGGTATCTTGCGGAACATCCTGATTTTGACGGTACGGTCGTCTTTATTTTTCAGCCGGCGGAAGAGGCGGAGGGCGGCGCGTCCGCCATGATTGCGGACGGTCTCTTTGCGCGTTTCCCCGTGGAGTCGGTCTATGGGCTGCACAACTGGCCGGATCTGCCCGCGGGTACGCTGGCCGTGCATCGCGGCGCGGTCATGGCGGGCACCTGCCGTCTTGCGATCCGCGTAGAAGGGCGCGGCTGTCATGCCGCCATACCGCATCAGGGCATTGATCCGATTGTTGCCGCGAGTCATCTCGTAACGCAGTTGCAGACAGTGAAATCCCGTTTTCTTTCGCCGCTGGAACAGGCCGTGATCAGCGTGACCCGCATGGAAGCCGGGTCTGCTTGGAATGTTATTCCCGACGCCGCCGATTTGTTCGGGACTTTGCGCAGCTTTGACGAGGATGTGGAAAACCGTGCCGAAGCCGCCATTGCGCAGTTGTGCCGGGGCGTAGCCGCCAGTTTCGGGGCGGAAATTTCCGTTGCGTTTGATCGCCGGTATCCGCCGACAATCAATCACGCGCAGTCTGCGGAGCAATGCCGCCGCGCTGCGGAGCGCTGCGCGGAAATCCATCAGACGTTGACGGGGCTTTTACCCGCCATGACCGCCGAGGATTTTTCCTACATGCTGCAAGAGCGGCCAGGCTGTTATGTGTGGCTGGGGAATGGGCAGGCGGAAAAAACGGGGATCAGCGGGCAAGCCGCGAAAGAAGGCGAAAAAAAACCGACGCCTTCCGCGCTGCACAGCCCGCGCTATGACTTCAACGACGCTATTTTGCCGATCGGCGTGGCTTACTGGGTTTCTCTGGTCAAGGAACTTCTGCCGCCTTGACGCTTTCGGAGGCCGGACGCAGTGTTTTTCCGCGCGGATTGCGATTCCAGGCGTGCTGCGGATAAAAAATCTTGAATGTGCTGGGTATTTTTCTTAAAAGAATAAAAAACGTTCCTGTTACATCCAAATCGCCGCCATGCGCTTGGATATAGTCGCCCGGGGAGGCTTGGTAGAGCGTTCCCGGAGGGCACGGCGACCGCTCCGTTCCATTTGCGATGACCGGCGCAAGGGCGTCGACCAATTTCACGTCGCAGGCTATTTTTTGCCGATGTTCGCAGTCATGCTGCCCATAGTGCGGGCATAAGCAATCGTGGGAGCAGCCGATAGGCGACGAGCAGTAAGGAAGAATTTCTTTTTGTGCGTTCATAGGCGCATTCATTTTGAATAAAGCCTTATTGTAGACAAGCGTGCCGCTTGTTGTGAAGCCTATGGGAGCGCAGAGTCAAAGCCGCCGCTCTCGCCGGATGTGCGTTCTGGATGGAAAAGGCGGGGGATGGCTTCTATTTTTCATCGTATCGGGCGTGTTTCTGGAACAAATGCGCGCGTGGAGATAACATGCCGAGGTTTATGTCAGGATTGTCATCATGAATATTTTGTTGACCGGAGGGAT
This sequence comes from Zoogloeaceae bacterium, assembly GCA_031256795.1. Taxonomy (GTDB): domain Bacteria; phylum Pseudomonadota; class Gammaproteobacteria; order Burkholderiales; family Rhodocyclaceae; genus Azovibrio. Next base: position 20,886 of record JAIRPW010000027.1, read on the forward strand.
GGGCTATATCGGCAGCCATACCGCTGTGGCGTTGCTTGCCGCCGGACACTGTCCCGTGCTTTATGACAATCTCTCCAACAGTCAGGAGGATGTGGCGGATCGCATTCGGGCGATCAGCGGCCAGTCCCCGCGCTTTATCCGCGCGGACGTGCGCGAAACCAGCGTTCTTTCCCGAACGTTGCGGGAAGAGCGGATTGAGGCTGTCATTCATTTCGCGGGGTTGAAAGCGGTGGGTGAATCCTCTGAAAAACCGCTGGAATATTACGATTGCAATGTGCGCGGCACGATCAGCCTGCTGGAGGCGATGCGTGACGCGGGGATTGGCCGTCTCATCTTTTCCAGCAGCGCTACGGTGTATGGAGACCCGCGTTCCCTGCCGCTGGAGGAGGCGCATCCGCTTAGCGTAACCAATCCTTATGGGCGAACCAAGCTCTTTATTGAGGAAATCTTGCGCGACGTGGCGGCGGCGGACAATTTCTGGCGCGTGGTTTGTCTGCGCTATTTCAATCCGGCGGGCGCGCATGAAAGCGGCCTGATCGGAGAATCTCCTGCGGGCATTCCGAACAATCTTATGCCCTATATTGCCCAGGTCGCGGCGGGAAAATTGCCTGAACTGCTTATTTTTGGCGATGACTATCCCACGCCGGACGGCACGGGCGTGCGCGACTATATTCATGTGATGGACCTCGCGGAAGGGCATGTGGCGGCGCTTTCTTTGCTGGATCGTCCGCTGGGATGGGACGCGCTGAATTTGGGAACGGGACAGGGCTACAGCGTGCGGGAAATGGCCGCGGCCTTTGCCAAGGCCAGCGGGCGCGAGATTCCTTGCCGCGTTGTCGCGCGGCGTCCCGGTGATGTGGCGGCTTGCTACGCCAACCCGGAAAAAGCGCGGCAACTTACGGGCTGGCGGGCGCGGCGCGATCTTCTGGAAATGTGCGCCAGCGGATGGCGCTTTCAGCAAAAAACCGCCGCGTCATGACGAGCTTGCGCGCAGATGGCCGTTCCTAGGAAAAGCGTTTTCACCGCAGCGCGGATTGCCGACGTCCTGAAATTTTTTGGGCTTTCCGTAGCCGCGCGCCGGACAGCGGCGCTGTTTCTTTCGCTCATCATCACGCTTGTGGTGGCGCTCTGCGGCAGAAACGCGCTGGAGAAAGAATTTTCCGGGCGCGTAACCGCCGTTGCCGACGGCGATACTCTGACGGTCGTGACTTTGGATACAGCGCTGCATCGCGTTCGGCTCGCGGGCATTGACGCGCCGGAAAGGAGTCAGGCGTTTGGTCAGGAGGCGCGGCGCTATCTTTCACGGCTGTGCCTTGGCGCGCAAGCGAAGGTTGTTGTAACCGCGCAGGATCGCTACGGGCGTGAGGTCGGCGTCGTGACTTGCCGGGAAGAGGAAGTGAATGCGCGCCTGGTTGCGGCGGGTATGGCGTGGGTATACCGGGGGTATAACGACGATCCCGCGCTTCTGGCGGTGGAGGACGCGGCGCGGGCGCGGAAAATCGGGCTATGGGCAGAACGCGATCCCGTGCCGCCCTGGGAATACCGGAAAATTCAGAAGCCGATGCAATAAATGCCGAAGAGCGTTTTGCGCATGGTGGATAAAACCATAGGAAACCCTCATTGACGTTCGGCGCGTTGACGCGGATAGGGGAACGGCGTATCGCGGCGGCGTTTAATCCGCCGTTGGCACATAGCCCGCGCGGCGCATATGTATAGCCAGCGCGGTATCCATCGTGGCGGCGTGCTGTTCAAACCAGCGTTCCATTTCTCCGGCGACGACGCGCCCCAGGCCGGGGTCGCCGCGCGTAGATAGCGCCAAGATTTCTTTCAGAGAGGTCAGCACCCGCGAATGTTCTTCTGTGTGGCAGGGGGCGGGCGGAAAGCCGCTTTCTTCCATCCAGCGGTTTTCCTGCGCGAAGTGCCGTTCGCTGTGCGCAATCAGCGCGGCCAAGACGGTATTCGCGGCGGCGTCGTCCGCGTTGGACAGCGCGGTGACGCATTTGACAAATTCCTGATGCATCTCGTCCATCGGCGGATGTTTGAGCTGGTACTGCGCTTTCCATTCCATGGCGGTTTTCCCAAGAAAATACCTACGATATTTTACGGCGGAAGCTAGAGCTTTCAGAGCGGTTTGCCGCAAACAGGCGCCGATGCGCGAAGGCGGGCGCGAGATTTTTGCTTGCGGCTCTATTCGCGCAAACGGAGCGGACGGATACTTTGCGCGCGGATGGGGTAGACAAAAACAGTGCTTGCGTTAGAATTCGCGTCTTGTCGGGGAAGTAGCTCAGCTGGGAGAGCGCCGCGTTCGCAATGCGGAGGTCGGGAGTTCGATCCTCCTCTTCTCCACCACTATTCAGCGCCCAACCGTTCTCGGTTGGGCGTTTTCGTTTGCGGCTTCCGCACGCCACGCGAGTTTGCGCGCCGTTCTGCGTGTGCCAGCCACTCTGGGCACGGGCGGCATGACCCGCTCGGTTCGCCTCTGTTCCGCCCTTGGATGAGCATCTCGCTCTGCTGGTTGATGGCGATGTCCCGCGCACGGTCGATCGCCTGTTGCTGCGTGTCATGGATGGAGGTGAGGCGGTCGTTGCCTTCTCCCCGCACACCCCCGCTGATCGCCGCTGTTGATGGGTACGCCCCATTGGTTCTTTCCGCTCATTTCGGTTACTCCGAAAATTGAAAAGGTCAGGCTCTTGAAGTCGGCGCGAGCCTGGGCGCATCGGGTGGTGAAATCACGTCATGGCGACCTTCACGGCATCGCCCAACCGCCACACACCACTGCCGAGGTCGTCGAAGCCGCCGCGGCTTTCGATGCCAAGCGCGAGGCGCATCTTCTGGCGCAGCCAGTCCTCATCCAAGACCAACGCCGCACCATCGGCGGCTCCGACGGCCACCGGCCCGCAGTCCGGGCACCGGCACATCCGTCCGCCGCGACCGTCGCCCCACACCTGCGCGCGGTGCTGCTGGCAATGCGGGCAGAGCACGAACGACTGATCCATGACCGTCGACTTGACCACCTTGCCGAGGATGGAGAGCACCGACGTTTCGCGCGGCGACAGCGTGGCGCGCAGCACGGCGAACAGCATCGTGAGGGTGGACAGACGCTGCTGGCCGTCCACGACAGAAGATTTCGGCTCGCGGTCGTTCTTGATGAGGACGATGCTGCCGAGGAAATACTGGCTGCTCGCGCCGGTGACACGGGCGTCCTGCATCGCCGAAACGAGATCGTCGAACAGTTCGCCCGCCTGCTCGGTCGTCCAGGCGTAGGGGCGCTGGTAGTCCGGAATCTCGAACTGGTAGCTGCCCTCGAAGATTTCGCGGATCAGCTTGTCATGGGCTTCAAGTGTCTTGGCCATTGCGTTTGGTATTCCTTCTTTGTTTTCTGTGCCGTTCGCTGAAGTCCCGTCACTCGAACAGACGTTTCTGCTTGACGATGTAGCCCGCCGGTTTCTTTTGCTTCTCCAGATCGCCCTTATCGACCAGTCGCTGAAGCCACTCCTTCGCCTGCGCGGGCGACACCTCCAGCGCGGCGGCTACTTCGGCGTCTTTCATGGGAGCGATCAACAGGCGACAGATCGACTCGCGTACCGCTGCGAATAGCGTCTCGGCGGGCGTTCCCTTTGCGGTCTGTGGTACAGGAGCGGGCGGTGTCATGGCAGGTGGTTCCTCAGGCAGCGCATGCTTGTTCTGGTCGTTTCCATCCGCCTCAATTGCCATTGACTCTGGAGGAGTCGCAATGAATTCAGGCGGTGTTGGCGTGGGGACATCAACCTCGGCAGGCACATCACCCGCGACCAAGGTAAATCCTGTCTGTGTGGAACCCGTGGTTTCCGGTGGCGGCGCGTTGAACACTGCTTCGAACGATTCCGCGTCTTCTGGATTTGGCCAAGCTAGCGCCCCCTTCTTGCGCAGGGCATCGAGACCAGGTGACGGCTCGCCCGTTGAACGAACATAGACAGGAACGAATTTCAACTTGTCGAGTTGCTCGACAGCACCAGCCCATGTGCCTCCCTTATTGGCATCTGAGCTGACCACCAATGCCGCATTGCTCAGCGCATAGATCAGCTTGTTTCGCTGCATCGCGTTGCCCACGTTGAATCCGGCACTGGGGTCGTAAGGTGAAATCAGCGTGAGTTGCCCATCGAGCAGCAGGTTGCGGTGCTCGCGGTTCATCGTCGTTTTTTCCAGACTGTCTGCCAGAACCCCGCAGACCTTGCCACCCGCTTCCAAGGCTCCTCGCATGGCAGCTTGATCAATACCTTTGGCTCCGCCCGAAACGAGCGTCTTGCCCGCGCGCGCGGCGAGTTGTCCAACCGCCATCGCGTAGTCGCGCAGAGCATCGTCCACATGGCGCGATCCCACTACGGCCAATCCATCGGTTTCCAGCTGACTGACATCACCGCAACCGTAGAGAACGGCGGGTGCGTCTTCCCGTAGCCGGGCCTTCAAACGTCGGGGGTAGTCGGCATCGGCACGACTGACCACCCAAATGGCGCGCGCCTGCCAACGCTCAACGACTTGACTGAGCAAAAATCCACGTTCAAGCAGGCGCTGTAACCGACTGACATCAACAACGGATCTGCAAGCGTGCAGGACTTCGCTCACCCCCGGAGACACGAGGTCCGCGGGTTGATGTTGCAATTCGCGCAGATGGCGGGCGAGGCGCTTGTATTCACCAGGAGTCAGCAACTCTGGCGTGGAGTTTCCTCGTCCCGCGATCAACGGCGCTGTCAGCAGCAGGATCGCTTGGGTGTTGGGACAGAGCGTCAACGTCATTCGTTTTGTCCCGTTTGCGCTAGGGCTATCGGCCAAACTATTCCGCTACCGTTCGTGCGAAGAAGCCATGCGGAAACTGTGAAGGTCCACCGTGAGTCAACCATGTCATCCACAAGAAGTACCGGCCTATGAGGAATGATGGCTTGATTTATAAGACGGAGCGAGCCATCTACGTTGCGCGCCTGTTGTGTACTGTTCTTCATCGTCTTCTGTTCAGGTCTGTTATCTGTCTTGGCGATGACGGCATAAAACGGCAAGCCCAGCGCAGTAGCCAAGCGTTTTGCAAAATCCGGCACTAGATCGGGATGCCGCAGCGAGGGAACGCAAGTCACCCACTCAGGTGCTGGCTGGGGATTCCAGTCGTGGATCATCTTTACGCAAGCCGCGACAAGATCGTCGGAGAAGTAGCCATCGTGATACTTTTCCTGCCGAACTAGACTACCCCAACCAGCATCACCCCAAATGCAAAGGGCTTTTCCTTGCCGCGCCTGATATTCTTCCTTGATCTCCCACTTGATTCCATAGCGGGGAAGACCTCCATTTGGCCATCTTTTACGAGGTTCGATAGGCAGGCTGGTTCTGCGCAGGAATGCAACTGCTGCTTTGACCAACTCCACATTCACGGTTGCGGACAACGGAGGCAGAGTTGGCGCGGTAACCAGATTGGGATCACCGTCGAGCGCGGCAATCAGACGCTTCATATGTTGCCCGAACGGCAGGTTCACATAGTCCCGCATTTGCTGTTGCTCATCGCGTCTCAGCGCGGTCAATCGTTCGGCTCGTTTCCAGAATGTCTCGCTCAAGGTTGCCGCCGTGAGCTGCCATTTGCTGCCTTGTTTGGCGATGGGCGCAGGCGCCTCAAGCGAAAGCAGTGCGATGGTTTTCTCGACACGCCCCTTGCTGAGATTGACTCGCCCCAGCAGTTCGGGGACGGATAGCCCGTTCGGTTCATCTTCCAGTGCGTTCAAGACATCGGCCACCTCATCCCGTGTGGGAAAGGCACTACGGATAAACCAGTCCGTGACGTCCGTTTCTTCCTGACCGCTGAGTAGTACGCCATAAGCGGAAACCAAGGCGCGTCCAGCCCGGCCTACCTGCTGGTAGTAAGCGACGACTGATCCGGGCATCTGGTAGTGAATGACAAACGCCAGGTCTGGCTTGTCATAGCCCATCCCCAATGCCGTGGTAGCAACAAGTGCCTTGACTTGATTGTTGAGTAGCGCCTGTTCCAGCTGCTCACGACGCTCGCCCGTTTCACCGGTATATGCCTCGACATGGAAACCACGAGTCTTCAACCACTCGGTGACTTGATTGGCATCGCGCACCGTCAGCGTGTAGATGATGCCGTGCCCTTGTAGCGTAGCGAGTTGTTCCGCGAGCCAAGCTAAACGTTCCGCTTGACCGGGCAGACGGATGGTTTGCAAAGTCAGCGACGGGCGATTGAGATCGCCTCGGTATACATCGAGGTTCGGGCCAAGAACGGTAGCCAGGTCATCCATCACACGGTTGTTGGCGGTAGCTGTGGTGGCGAGTAGCCGCAGATTGGGTGGCAGCGTTCTGACAATGCGCTCCAACAGCCGATAGTGCGGACGGAAATCATGACCCCAATCGGATATGCAATGCGCTTCATCGATCACCAACAGGGAAATCTGTGCGGCAACGCCCGCCAGCACCTGTGTGCGGAAGCGCTCATTGGCCAGCCGCTCAGGTGTAATCAGCAGGATGTCTATTTCTCCTTTGTCCAGCGATGCTTCAATTGCATCCCATTCATCCGTGTTGTCCGAATTGATCGTGGCCGCCCGAATGCCCATGCGCTCCGCCGCAGCAATCTGGTTACGCATCAACGCAAGCAGGGGCGAGATCAACAGCGCAGGCCCTGCACCTTCTTCGCGCAGCAGCCTAGTTGCGATGAAGTAGATGAAGCTCTTTCCCCATCCGGTCTTCTGGACGACCAGCAAACG
>JAIRPW010000031.1 GCA_031256795.1 Zoogloeaceae bacterium
AAGGATCGGGCGAGAAAGTGGCTGGCGAGGGCGGCGGAACATGGACACGCGGATGCGCAATATCGTTTGGCAATGTCTCTCGCGCCTTCGGAGGGAAAACCTGACGAGGATGATTATCCTGTCATTGTCGAGAATCTTGAAAAAGCCGCAGACGCGGGGCATGTTCCGGCAATGTTCAGACTGGGCGAGATATATCATTTTCCTGAACAATGGGGAAGGCAGAATGATTATGCGAAAGCGGAGAAATACTACCGGCTTGCCGAACGGGATGGTCACTTGAAAGCGAAACGCAATTTGGCGGTGCTTTATCTGGAAGGAAAGGATGCGAAAAAGAAAAGCCAGCTTGCGCTGAAAATGCTTGAAGAATGTGCGGAAAATGGCGATTCTGTCTGCTATTTGCAATTGGCGTATGTTTACAATAACAAATATAAGAATGCGCACATTGCTGAAAGCAAGGAAAAAACCATTTATAATATAGCGGTTTCTGTATTGCTTAAAAATCCAGATGCATTGTATATTCTTGGTGAATATTATATTATCGGTAACAGAAATCTTGGTATTGAATTATTCAGACAGTCGGCAGCTTTGGGGCATAATCTCGCAAGTGAAAAGCTAAAAGAATTGGGGGTAAAAAAATGATATAGCCTCGGGTGCTTAAGGCCATACTCCGGATATGTAAATTTCGACAGCTTTATGCCTATTTGTAGGCATATATGCATTGTTTTTATGTATGCCAGTTAGTTGTTTTCTGTTTTGTAGCATCAATTCTGAAAGGAAAAGAAATGTCTCTTGGAAGTGCTGCCAGTACGGCGAGTTTGATTGGAAAATTATATCAAGCCACTAAAAGCAATGCTAAAGCTCAAGAAGCATACAACAATCTTGAGCAGGCATGTTATAGGCTTAATGAGAATAATAATGCGGAAAATCAAGAAAAAGTCAGGGAAAATCTGAAAGCATGGAAAGATGCACTAACGGATAGTGGAAGTGACGCAGCAGGAATGGTTGGCCGTATCCCATTTTTTGATGATTTTGCTCGTAATTTAATAGAGGGAGGGAAACGTGTTCAAGATATATCTTTGGGGCGTGTTAGCGATGCGATAAGTAAATTAAAGGGAATATCAGAAGAGCAGCAAATATGTAATGATATTTTTCGTAAATCCAAGGGTTGGACGCAGCCTGTTGATCCTCTTGTGCTGGATTTGGATGGAGACGGGGTGGAGACGGTGGGGATAGGCGGTTATGGGAATACGGTGTTGTTCGATCATGATGGGGATGGAATCAAGACGGGTACGGGCTGGGTGAAGGGGGATGATGGATTCTTGGTGCTGGATAAGAATGGCAATGGAAAGATTGATAACGGTTCGGAGTTGTTTGGGGTGGATTATGTGAAGTCGAACGGGCAGAAGGCGGCGAGCGGGTTTGACGCCTTGTCGGATTTAGACAGTAACGGGGACGGGGTATTTGACGCGAACGACGCGGCGTTCAATGACGTGCGCGTTTGGCAGGATAAAAATCAGGACGGGATCAGTCAGAGGGATGAACTTAAAACTTTGGCAGAGCTTGATATTGTTTCTATTTCGACGTCCGGGGTTGCGCAGAGCAAGAATTTGGGGAACGGCAATACGCAGACGGCGGCAGGGGTGTTTGTCCGGGAGGACGGGAGCGAAGGGACGGCGGGCAATCTGGATTTGGCGGAGAACGCCTTTTACCGGGAGTTTGCGGACAGGATTGCCCTGTCGAAAGAGAGCTGGGCTTTGCCGGACATGCAAGGTTCCGGGGCGCTGCGGGATTTACGGGAGGCGGCGGAGCTTTCGCCGGACTTGGCGCAAGCGTTAAAGGGATTGGTCGACGCCGGGACGATGGGAAGAGCGGAATATCTGGAGAAAGTGACGGAAATCGTTCAGTTATGGATAGAGGGCGCGAATTACCAAACGTCACAAGAGACTGCGGCGAATACGGCGGGCGGTCTGAAACTGTATTATCTGCCGCCCGGAGCGACGGTAGCCGACATGGGCAAACTTGGGCATATCGGGGATTTTTCGGAGGCGGAACAGGCGCGATTGAAAGGCATTGCGGAGAAAGCGGCCGACCTGAATGAGCGGATTGCCCAGCTGGAAACCGTGAATGCGGAGCCGTTCGCGCGGCTTGGGCAAAATAACGGACAGTACGGGGTGTTAACGGGCGCGAACGTTTTTGTTGCCGCGAACGCGCAGGGCGAGATTTACGTGACGTTAAGTCAGGCGCAGTTGGATTTATTGGAGCAGAGTTATCGGTCTTTGCTGGATTCGGCGGCGCAGGGTTTGCTGCTGCAAACGAGGCTGAAGCCGTATCTGGACGCTTTGGAGCTGACGTTTGACGCGGATGCGGGATTTGGGCTGTCGTGGGACGGGGTGTTGGAGAAGTTTGCGGAGGAGTTTGGGCGATCGCATGAGATAGGGCTGATAGATTTGCTAGAGCTGATTCGGCATCCGCAGATGCAGGAGTATCTGGAAGGCGGGGCGAGGCTGGCGCTGTTGGGCAAGCTGGACGAGTTTGTTTCGGAGCTGGGGCAAGGGGAACTGGCGGCGATTCAGCAGTCGGTCGGGTTTTTCTTCACGACAGACCGGACGGGGACTCAAGGCGGGAACGGGGATGATCTTCGGGTAGGCGCGGAAGGGGACGACGCGATTTACGGGAACTACGGAAACGACACGCTTTTGGGCGGCAAAGGGAACGATACGCTGTACGGCGGCAACGGCGAGGACGTTTTATTGGGCGGGACAGGAAACGATCGTCTGGAAGGAGGGTACGGAAACGATACGTATGTCTTTCGCAAGGGAGACGGGCAGGACGTGATTTACGACTATGACTATGCCTCCGGGAACATGGACACGATTAAATTTCTGGACATGAACGCGGACGAGATTAAGGTGATTCGTTCGGGGAACGATTTGATTCTGCAAGCCGCAGGCGCAGACGATCGCATTGTTCTGCAATCTCATTACAGCGGTTCGTATTACCGGATTGAGAGACTGGAATTTGCGGATGGAAATTCTATATCGCTCAATGAGTTTTTAGCGCAAAACGTAATACATCTTTCAGAGGGAAATGATTCGTACAGTTTTGAGGGGACGAACGACACGATTTCCGCCGGATTGGGGAATGATACGGTGTACGGCGGATACGGGAACGACGTGATTCTCGGCGGAGAGGGAAACGATACTCTGTATGGAGAGAACGGAAACGACGTTCTGGACGGCGGGGCGGGGAATGACCGTCTGGAAGGGGGATACGGGAACGATACGTATGTCTTCCGCAAGGGGGACGGGCAGGACGTGATTTACGACTACGATTACAACGCGGGAAATTGCGACACGATTAAATTTCTGGACATGAACGCGGACGAGATTAAGGTGATTCGTTCGGGGAATGATTTGATTCTGCAAGCTGCGGGCGCAGACGATCGCATTGTTCTGCAATCTCATTACAGCGGTTCTTATTACCGGATGGAGAGACTGGAATTTGCGGACGGAAGCGTTATTAGTTTGCCGGACTTTCTGGCGCAAAACGCGATACATCTTTCGGACGGAAATGATTCGTACAGTTTTGAGGGGACGAACGACACGATTTCCGCCGGATCGGGGAATGATACGGTGTACGGCGGATACGGGAACGACGTGATTCTCGGCGGGGAAGGCAGCGATACTCTGTATGGAGAGAACGGAAACGACGTTCTGGACGGCGGGGCGGGAAACGATCGTCTGGAAGGAGGGTACGGGAACGATACGTACCTCTTCCGCAAGGGGGACGGTCAGGACGTGATTTACGACTATGACTATGCGTCCGGGAACTGGGATACGGTGTGTTTTGCGGGAGTGGATTGGGAGAGCGTGAGCGCGTCGCGTTCTGGAGCGGATTTGGTGCTGGAATATGGGGAAGGCAATGATCAGGTGAGGGTGAGCAATTATTTTTCCAGTGGGTATTATCGGATTGAGGAGTTTCAGTGTTTGCCGGAAGGGGAAGACGGAGAGATCGTCAGTCTGACAGGGGCGGAGCTTCTGGGGCATTTTGGTTTGCTCTGAAAGCGTGGCCGAAACGAAAAGACCGGGGCAAGGGAAAGACGCGCCCGCCCCGGCGGAACGAAGGGCGTGGAGAGCGGCGTTTTTGTTTTCTGGGGCGATAGGGTTGCTGCTGCTGTCGCCGTCGTTTTACATGCTGGAAGTATATGGGCGGGTAGTGAACAGCCGCAGCGGGACGACGCTCTTGATGCTGACGCTGCTGCTGGCGCTGGCATACGCGGTGCTGGAGGGTTTGCAGTGGGCAAGGCAGGGGGCGCTGCGCCACGCGGCGGAAGGATTGGACAGGCGGTTGTCGGAGCGGGCGTATGCGGCGTCTTTTCGGGAGCGGGAGACGGAGGCGCGGACGCGGGGTTTGGAGGATTTGTCTGTATTGCGGGAGTTTTTGGGCGGACCGTTCTTTTCTGGGCTGTTAGATATTCCGATGGGGTTATTTCTGCTGGGGATGATTTTTTGGATTGACGGGGCGTTGGGCTGGTTTGCCGCGTTGAGCGCGGCCTTGCAGGGCTTGCTGGCGTATTTGAGCCAGAAGGCCGCCGGGGAGTCGCTGTTTCGGGCGGGGCGCGCGGGGCGGGAGGCGCGGGAATTCGTTCGCGGGGCGCTGCGGCGTCAGGAGGCGGTCAGGGCGCTGGGAATGGCGGAAGGGCTGCGGCGGCGGTGGGAAGGTTTGCATACCGAGACGCTGAAACATCAAACGCTTGCCGCCGAATACGCAGGAGCGTACGCCTCCCTGTCCAGAGCTGCGCAAATTGTTTCCGGGTCGCTGATTTTGGGTCTGGGCAGCTGGCTGATGCTGACCGGGGAGTTTTCCCGCGACGCGGGCTGGATGCTGATGGCGTCAATACTGGCGGGGAGATCGCTCGCCCCGATAACGCAGGCGATCGCCGGCTGGCGGAAAATCGCGGAAGCGCGCGACGCCTGGGGCAGAGTGCGCGAGTTTCTCGCGCGCGATTCCGAACCTGCCGCAGGAATGTCCTTGCCTCCGCCCAAAGGCAATCTTGCGGCGGAACAAATGACAGTCTGCGTTCCCGGCGGCGAGAAGCCGGTTCTGCGCGATATTTCTTTCACGCTGCCACCGGGGAGCATTCTCGCCATAATCGGGCCTTCCGCGGCGGGGAAAAGCGTTTTGCTGCGGGCGCTTTCCGGGGCGTGGCCCTGCCGATCCGGCGCGGCGCGCCTGGACGGGGCGGAACTATCCGCGTGGGATAAACGGGAATTGGGGCCGCATATAGGCTTTCTTCCGCAGAATGTCGGTTTGTTTGCGGGGACGGTCGCGGAAAATATTTCCCGCTTTGGCGCGCCGGAAGCGGAAAAAATTGAGGAAGCGGCAGAGCTTGTTCATTTGCGTGAAATGATTTTGTCGCTGCCGCGCGGCTATGACACGGAAATCGGAGCGGAAGGGGCGGCGCTCTCTGGCGGCGTCCGGCAACGGCTTGGCCTGGCGCGGGCGCTATACGGAAACCCGAAACTGATTCTTCTGGACGAGCCGGACGCCAGTCTGGACACAGAGGGGGCGGACGCCCTGGCGCGCGCTTTGCGGATCATGCGCGGGCGCGGCGCGGCAATCGTTCTGGTCACGCACAGAAAGCGCCTGCTTTCCATCGCGGACAAAATTCTGGCGCTGGCAAACGGCAGAATCATGCGCTTCGGCAGCCGGGAAGAAGTGACGTCCGCGCTCTTTCCGGCAGCCGCAGCCGCTGCGGCGCAAAGATCATGAACGGCCTGCGGGGATTGTTCCGTTTTTGGCCGTTTTTGCTGGCGCGCCCGGGAGTTTTGGCCGAAGTTTTGCGCGATTTCCGGCGAGAATTTTGGCATGCGTTCTTGTTTACGGCCTGCGCCAATTTTCTGATGCTGACGCCGACGCTGTATCTTTTGCAGATTTTTGACCGGGTACTGGTCAGTTACAGTGAATTTACCCTATATGCGGTCACGCTGATTTTGCTTTTTCTTGTGGGCATGATGAGTTTTTCCGAATGGGCGCGCGCGCGTCTTTTGACGCGCCTGGGCGCGCGTCTGGAACTGGCGCTCTCCGCGCGTGTTTTTGCCCTTTCCTTTGAATGGCGCGGCCAGGGAAAAGAAGAGGAAACGCCGCTGGACAATCTGGCGCGGCTGCGTCAATTTATGACGGGCGCGGGGCTGTCGGCGCTGCTTGACGCGCCTTGGTCTCCGCTTTATGTCGCGGTGATGTTTTTGCTGCATCCGGCGCTGGGCGTACTTTCCATCGTTTTTTGTTTCGTGCTGGGCGCTCTGGCCTGGCTTTCCGGCCGGGTCATGCGGGAGCCGCTGGAGTCCGCCCGCCTTGCCGCGCGGGAAGAGGCGCTGTGGCTGCAAGGCAAGCTGGCGCATACGGAAACGGCGAGCGTGATGGGCATGTCGGGGCGTCTGCGCGCGTTCTGGAGCCGTCGGCACGCGGACGCGCTGGCGGCGGGACGGCGCGGCTTGGACGCGCAAACGCGCATGCAGTCCATCACGCGGTTTGTAAGATTTTTCAGCAATCGCTGAGTTTGGGCGCGGGCGCGACGCTGGTTATTTACGGCGAAATTTCTCCGGGCGCGATGATTGCCGCCAGCGCGTTGATGGGCCGCGCCACCCATCCGGTAGACGCGCTGGTCGGCGCATGGAAAGAGCTGCGTGAGGCGCGGATCGCGTTTTTGGAGCTGGAAAAGGCGTTTTCCGCGTGGCCGAAGCAAAGCGCCTCTGTTCCCGCGCGCGCGGACGCCGCGCGGGGCGCGGAAATTGAGTTGAAGAATGTCCGCGTTTTTACGCCTTGCCGTTCCTCCGTCATCCTGCGGGATATTTCTCTGCGTGTTCCGGCGGGTATGGCGCTGGGGATTACCGGCGCGTCCGGTTCGGGAAAGTCGACTTTGGCGCGGGTATTTCTGGGAATCTGCCCGGAAATGGAGGGGGAGGCGCGCTTCGATGGGGCGTCTCTTTGCGGCATGGCGCGCGCGGAACTGGGGCCGCAGCTGGGGTATTTGCCGCAGGAGGCGGAACTTTTCGCGGGCAGCGTCGCTGAAAACGTGGCGCGTTTTGGAGAAGCGAACGCGGGGAAAATTATCGCGGCCTGCCAGATGGCGGGCGTTCACGAAATGATTCTGCGCTTTCCCGAAGGATACGACGCGCCTGTCGGCGACGGCGGGCGCTTTCTGTCTGGCGGCCAGCGTCAGCGTATCGGTTTGGCGCGCGCTCTGTATGGGGAACCCCGTCTCGTGGTTTTGGATGAACCCAACGCGCATCTGGACGACGCCGGGGATCGGGCGCTTTTTTCCGCCGTGCGCGCGTTAAAGGCGCGCGGCGTGACGCTGGCGCTGATCAGTCATCGCCCGCAGATTTTGTCGTTCATGGATCGCGTTTTGGTTCTGGAAAAAGGCGCGGTTCTGCGCATGGGTACTCCGGGCGTGAACCGACTGCGGCAAATTTCGGCGGGACAGGAATACGCGCTTCCGGCGGCGGATTGCGCGCGGGAAAATCAATAGGAAAGTAGCGTGATGACAACGCGAGTGAAAGATCAATGGAAAGACGCCGTAAACCGGCTGATTGCCTTTTTAACGCCCGCTCCGTTGGAGGCGGCGCGGGATGGCGTTGCGGACGATTGGTCTGTGGATACGCGCGATCCGGCAAGACTGGGATTTTGGGTGCTGGGCGCGGGTTTGGGCGGGTTTTTCCTGTGGGCGGCCATCGCGCCCTTAAACGAGGGCGTGCCGACTTCCGGCATGGTGACTCTGGAGACGCGAAGCAAAGCCGTACAGCATCTTTCTGGCGGCCTGGTCAAGGCTGTATATGTGAAAGAAGGAGACTTTGTCGCGGCGGGCGATCCGCTGCTGGAGCTTGACGCGGCGGCGGCCAGAGCCAATGCCGAAAGCGCGCGTTTACGCTATTACACTTTGCGCGCGATGGAGGCGCGCTTGTTGTCTGAACAAAGCGGATCGGACGCGCTGCGCGTTCATCCTGACCTGGAGCGCGCTTTGGCGGCGGACGCTCTGGCGGCGTCCATGCTGGAAAATCAGACGGCGTTGTTTGCTGCTCGGCGCGCGGCGCTGAACGCGGAGCTGCGGGCGATGGAGGAAAGCATTCGGGGACAGGAGGCTTCTCTCGCGGGCTACCAGGGGCTGGTAAAGACGCGGCGCGTACAGGCCGCCCTGCTCAAGGAAGAAATTTCCGGTTTGCGTGATCTGGTTGCGGAAGGATATGCGCCTCGCAACAGCCTTCTTGAATTGGAACGGGCGGAGGCGGAAACGCGAGGCGCGATTGCCGATCTGGAAGGGAATATCGGACGGGCGCGGCGCGCCATCGCGGAAACTGAACAGCGTATTTTGCAGCGACGACAGGAATTTATCCGGGAGGTAGAGGCGGAGCTGGCGGATGTGCGTAGTCAGGTCGAGGCGGAGGGCGAGCGTTTTGAGGCGCTGGGCGATGATTTGGAGCGCGCGGTGATTCGCGCGCCGGTTTCCGGGCAGGCGGTCGGTCTCGTGGCGCAGACGGTGGGCGGGGTGATCGCGCCCGGCCAGAAAATTATGGATATTGTTCCGGAAAACGAGGCGCTGCTGCTGGAAGCGCGGATTCCTCCGCACCTGATTGACCGTGTGCGGCTGGGGCAGGATGCGGACGCGCGTTTTTCGGCTTTCGCGCATAGTCTGCAATTGGTTGTTCCCGGCAAGGTGATCTCCGTTTCCGGGGATTTGCTGACGGACGCGCAAAGCGGGGTCAGTTATTATCTGGCGAGAATTCAGGTGACGGAAGAGGGTATGAGGGCTTTGGGTACGCGGCGGATGCGGGCAGGAATGCCGGCGGAAGTGATTATTATTACCGGCGAGCGTTCCATGCTGGTTTATCTTTTGCGCCCGCTGATCAGACGTATCGCGGCGGCCATGAAAGAAGAATGAGGCGAGGAAAAATGATTTCAAAATATATTGCGCCAAGATTTTCTATGGCTGAAAGATGTAGTGTAAATATGGTTATTCTGTTTTCCGGCGGGCGGGGGAATAGAAAATGGAGAAATGAAGCGCGCCCCGCGTCATATCGCCAGTTTCGCAATGAGATTCACGGAAAACTCAACGAACCAGTCAGCCGGAGAAATAATGCCGCAAGAAATTACCGCCGAACAATGAAAGCGCTGCAAAGCAGCGATGGAGACCGGCGGAGCAGACGCCATCCAGGCAGGTTCGCGCTGATTTGTAAACGAGAAATTGTTACTTTTAGTACTTTTGCGTTATGATGCCGCAGAAATGAAAAGCCATCGCTTTGATGATGACAAAACGCTTGTTCAACGCACTGGAAAGGAATGATTTTCTTGCTAGGGTTTTTTTACCTGAAGAAAATTTGGAGAGTCACAAATGAATGCTGCGATCACGCAAGTTTCCGAGTACGCTTTTCTGGCGCAGGCGGTCTATGCTGATTTTATGGGTGGGATACATAACGCTTTCATGTATAGTGATGAGCAAATTTCAAAGGCGCCGCAGGAAGAAGAGCGTTGTGAGTTTTCTCTAAGGCAAGCGAAGGCGTTTTTAGATAAATATAAACTTGCGGACTATTTACCGAATACGGCCAGTGGATTTTCGGAGTCTATTTTCCAGTCTAAAGAGACGGGAGAGTATATTTTTTCGATTCGCGGAACGGAGGTAAATTCCGAAAATTTTGAAGCTGTCTTTAATTCCGTTGACGATATTTTGGGCGCGGATATTGGGAATGTTGGTTTTAATGGGATCGCTATAGAGCAAGCGATTGATGTATTTAATGATTTTCAGCGTGTAACCGCAGTAAAAGGGCGGGTGTTTTTGCAGATTGCATATAACGGAGACTCTCCTTTCTTCTGGGATTGCAGCGCGCAGGTAGAAGCCAGTAATCATTGCGAAGTCTTTCTGGAAAAAACGCTGGACGCGATTCAGAAGATTTTTATGGGCGATAATTTTATCGAGACGCCTACGGGAAGCCGGGAAGTTTTGCGCTACGCGCAGGAAGGCGTTTACGATAGCGATCCCCTGCGGATTGTGTTGGACGGGGAAGCGGACCGTTGGTTGAGCGCGAGCAATTATCTTTCCAATAACTACTATCGGATTGAGGGGTTTCAGTTTTTACCGGAAGGGGAAGACGGGGGGATGGTCAGCCTAACAGGGGCGGAGCTTCTGGACCATTACGCTTTGCTCGGGTAAGAAAATTGACGAAAGGAAACGCGCGGAAACGTTTTTCTTTGAATCCAGCGAAAGGCGGGCAGGGTGACGACAGGGCAAAAGAAAGGCGGGTCATGGACGTCGCGCGGCGACGAGGCGTCATGAAATTTCTTTTACGCGGTCGCAAGTTCGTTTTTCTGGGCGCTTACGCGCTTTCTGTCCTTACGCCCGTTAGCCGCGCGGATGACCTTTTCCGCTTGTATCAGGACGCTTTGGAAAACGACGCGGTTTTTCTGGCGGCGCGAACGAATACAGAGGCAGAACATGAAGCCGTGCCTCAGGCAAGGGCGCAGCTTTTACCAAATTTATCTTTCAGCGGCAGCCGGAGCAAAAATACGAGTCGACAGACCAGCCGGGGACTCTTCGGCGAGGAAAGCCGCGATTATGACTACGATAGCCACAGCTATACGTTGACCGTGCGGCAGCCGCTGTTTCGCCCCTACCTGATTGCCGCCTATTCACAGGCGCGCGCGCGAAGCGAAAGCGCGGAAGCCGCGTTGCGTCAGGGGATGCAGGAAGTGGCGCTTCGAGTAGGCGAGGCGTATCTCAACGCGCTTTTGATACGCTCCGAATTGGAGGTCAATGCCGCGCAGCGCGAAGCCTGCCGGATACAGCTTCTTCACGCGCAAAAAACATTTGCGGCAGGTTTTGGAACGCGCACCGATATTGACGAGGCGCAGTCGCGCCTGGATTTGGCCGACGCGCAAGCTCTTGAACTGGAACATCGGCGGGAATACGCGCTGAACGCGCTGACGGCAATTGTAAACCGGCCTCTAACGTCTTTAACGCCGTTGAAAAGCAAGGCGCTGGAAGAAGGAATGGCGCAAGAATTTCCCGCTCTGGAAATTTGGCTTTCGCGCGCCGAGACAGACAATCCGCGTTTGCAATCCCTGCGCGCCGATATAAAGGCCGCGGAGCAGGAAGTTCAGAAAGCGCGCGCGGGACGTCTGCCGACTGTTGATTTGGTCGCGCAGCGTTCCAAGAGCGAAAGCGACAGTCATACCAATATCGGAAGCCGCTACGATAACCGCGTCGTTGGTCTGCAAGTGTCCGTGCCCATTTTTTCCGGAGGATATGTGAATTCCGCCGTGCGGCAGACGCTTTTGACTTTGGACAGCCAAAAAATGCGCCTGGAAGCGTCGCGGCGTGAAGTTGTTCTGGCTGCGCGCAAAGAATTTGACACTGTCTTTCAGGGCGCGCGCTGGATACGCGCTTATGCGCGAGCTGTCCATTCCGCTGAACAAACGCTGCGTTCCACGAAAAAGGGTCTTGAAGCGGGAACGCGCCAGATGCTGGATATTCTGAACGCGGAACAGGCGCTTGCCGCCGCGCGCCGGGATTGGGAGCGGGGACGTCATCAATATCTGCTGGCGCGTCTGCGTCTGCTCGCGCTGACGGCGCGCCTTGATGAAGAAGAAATGCGCCGCTTTAACGCATGGTTCGGCGAGTAATCCGCGCGTTACGCCTCTAGGACGAGGAGGGGCTTCCGCGGATTGAGCGGCGGAAGCGACCGGGGTTGTCAAATCAAAGCGGCCATGCGCCTGGATGCGCGGCGTTTCTGTGTCTGATCGCGAGGAGTCAAAACGCAGCGAAAGCGCAACAGGGTTCTTTTTTTGTAAAAAAATAGCAAAAAGTATTGATAACGATAATGAGAATGATTATCATTAGCGTAACTTAAATGTCCGAAGAGGTTTTTAGGATGCAATCCCAGGAAAAAATGACGCTTGGCAAGCCGTCGCACACGAATGAGCGAGTGCTGTCCAAGCTGAACGAGTTGTACAGGGAGGCTTTCGCGCATGACGGGTTTGCGGAAATTCGTGTGGATATCCGGATACTGCGGCGGCGGCAGAAAGAGGTCATCCTGCACTATGGCAAGCAATACCGGTTTGTCGTGAATTACGACCCGGCGGATGACATTGCGGGCGCGCAACCGATAAAGCCGGAAGCGGGTTGTTCGGAGTCCGCGTGATGGCGGAGCGGAACGGAAAAGTTGTAGGCATACCGCGCGGGAGTTTTCTGCGCGGGAGCGGTAAGGACTGGCGGCGAGGGGCTGCGGTGCGTCACCCGGCGAGAAGAAGCCGGATTGTTTTGCGCAAACCTGGCGCTTGGATTCCCGCGGGGGGGATAGAGGCCGAATTTCATTCATTTTCATTAAGGAGTTTTTTCATGTCTTTTCTGTCCAAACTGCGGGGAATGTCCCGCGCTGATCTGCAATCCATTGACGCTTCCGCTGTCAAAGGCCGCGCTTTGCGCCGCAGATTTGAAAGCATCCGCAATAAGCAGGGCGGCTTTACGCTGTTGGAGCTGCTGGTAGTCGTCGCCATTTTGGCCGCGATTGCCGGAACCGCCACCATCATGTTGCAGGATACCGACCGCAAGGGCGCGGCGGCCGCGCATGTGGCGATGATGGACGAGCTTTCCAAGGGAATTCAGACGTTCCGCGTTCTGAATCATGGCCGCTATCCTGACGTTTGGGATTCTCTGCTGGGAGACGCGGGCGTCGGCGCGACTGCGGCTGCGCAGGATGGTACGGTTACGGCGACCGGCCTTGGGCTTTCCGCCACGATTAGCGACGATTTGGCGTTCAACCTGGAGACCAGAGAGTTAACGGAGGCGCAAGTCGCTTCTCTGAACACGGTGGGGATTACCAGCGTTCGTCTTTTGGATACGACCATTACGGACTATAGCTGCACGGACGCGGATATCCGCGCCACAATTGCCGATAAGGGCAATGACGTGACCGCGCAGAATATTTTCCGCAGCAACGCGGCCAACGGTTGCGGCGCGAACACGAATCACGCATTGGCGGACGGCGACGTTGTAGCTTTTTGGGCGGGGAGCCCGGAACGGGTAGGCGCGCAGCTGGGCGCGAATCCCGCTCTGGTTGCCTTCGGCGCGGGCGCGGATTCCACCTTGTTTGATCCTTCGATCATCGGCGCGCTTTCCAATGTGCCGGTATATCGCCATGTGGAAGCGGACGAGTACAACCGCTTTGTCGTCCTGTTCAATGTTGATAGCGGCGAGGCCAGCTTCCAGGCCATTATTGACGGCGCGGGCGACACCAAGGATGAAGAACTGGGCGAAGTGGATAACGTGCGCACCACGCTCTGATTCGCGCCAAGACTGCAAGTCGCTGAAAGGCGCGCTTTCCCGCGCCTTTCAATTTTCCAACCGACGTCTCCTCTCACACCTCTCGGAGGCGTCGGTTTTCTTCTCTATTTCCTTTGGCCATGCGACGACATTTCGGTTTCACCCTGATTGAACTGCTCACGGTTTGCGCGGTACTGGCAGCCCTTTCCTATGTGGCGTGGGGCGCGTATATGGGCGTGGATCGGCAGGCGGAAAATGAACTGGCTGGCGTCGAGTTGCGTCATTTGGCGCAGGCGCTTAAACGCTTTCATGGGGATACCGGGTATTGGCCGGGCGAAGGGCCGTTTCGTTATTCCGAAGGCTGCGCGGAGAGTGACGCGGGTCTTCTCGGCGTCGCCGCGGCGTTTTCGGCTACGGGCAATCCTGCGGGGTACGCGGCCTGGTATGCGTCGCCCGCCAATTTTTCCTTGTTGTTCACGCCTCCTGAACTGTGTCCGGGGCGTCCGTTGGCTTTTTTGTCCTCCTGGGATTCGGAGCGCCGCCGCGGATGGAACGGCCCTTATCTGCCGCTGGACAGGTTACGTTGGCTTGATCTGGACGAGGAGTTGGGCGGAATTCCGTCTTTTGGCGCCGGCCCCGCTTTTGCGCCGCGGGAGGACGCGAGCGGCTGTGCCGCGGATTTCAATGCTTGCTTTCTGCGCTGGCGGATGTTGCCCGTGAGTACCTCCGGGTATCGGGCGGATCGGCATGAGTATGCCCGTCACGCGCGCCCGTTTCTTTTTTTTCTTGATCCGCCGCGCGTCGTTTATTGGGGGGCGGACGGGCGTTTCGGCGGCAATCCTGCTTCTGGAAGCCTCTGTTTGCCCAATGCCGCCAATAGCGACGGCCAGGATGACCTGGTGATTTGCCTTTAATGATTACGACGGAACGATGATGACCACGAAACCGTTTTTTTCTTTTCTTGCCCTGATTCTTGCCGCGTTTGGCGTCTTGACATTGCTTACGCCGCCTACGCGCGCCGCGGAGGATTTTGCGGCGGCCAATCCGCGTGCGGAGTATCAGCGCGTCCGGTTGCTGGATTTTGTGCCCGCCGCACGAATGAGCGAAGGCGGGCGCGCCATATTCGAGCCGCGTCCGGTGCGTTTTCTTGCCCGGATCGCGCAGCTGCCTACGCCGCAAAAAGCGGATTATCTCAAGAAAGTCATGGAACTGATGGGCGTCAAGGCCGAAATTCAGGTCAGTCAGCGCATCGCGCTGGAGTATGGCGGGGAAAAGGCGCTGGCGGCGTATGTGGAGGATCGGGTTGCCGCCAGAATCAAGCGGGAACTTAAGACGGGCGATGCGCGCGTTTTTTACGCTTTCCACGTTTATAACAACCGCTACGGCCCGGCCCTGGTGATTACTTCCTTTGAAGAAGGGAGCGATTCCTAGCATGAAACGCTGCGGAATGCCGTTGTTTGCCGGACAGGGATTTACCCTGGTCGAACTGCTCCTCGTCATCGTGTTGCTTTCCGCCGTGACGCTCGCGGCGTTTGACGTCGCTATTGAGGATCGCTCGCAAGTCAGGATGGAGGACACGCGCGCGCGGCTCGGCATTTTGCGCCGCGCCATTCTTGGCGTGGAAACGCCTGCCTATGGCGGGGAACTCCGCCTTTCCGGCTTTGTGGCGGACAATGGCCGCTTGCCCGAAAGTGTCCGCGATCTGCTGGACATTTCTTCGTACCGGGAACGAAAAGGCGTTCAGCCGGTTTTTTCCGGCGCGCTGACCAACGAATGTCTTCAGACGGGGGCGGGTCACACGTTTGCAGGCGTAAGCCTTCTCAAGGGACATCGCGGGAATTATCTTGCGGGCGTGGCGCGCAATCAGGCATTCCGGGACGGCTGGGGCAATGTCGGCGCGTCTGCCGACAATCTGAATTTTGGCTGGCAGGTAGCTCCCGCTTTCGTGACCGATACGCTGACAATCAGCAGCCTGGGCGCGAATAACCAACCGGGGGGCGATTCAGAGGCGGAGATTGATCAGTCAATGCGCGTAAGCCCGGAAGATTGGCGGGTCTCGCTAGACGGCTGGAAAGTGCGGCTTCGCTATCGGGACAGAAGCGAATCGGGAACGAACGCGCTTTCCGCGAGCGGTTTTGATCCGGCGTTGTCCGATTTCGGCGATCTGGGGCTTGCCCTGCTGGTGTTTGAAAACGAGGAAGGGGAGGGCCGGTGGCGGCAGTATCGGAGCGCCGCCGCTGACGTCGGCGGGAACAATTGCCAAGGCAAAACAGAGCTTTACGACGGCGAAGAATGCGAGATTCGTTTTGTTGCGAAGAGCGTCTGCGGCGGAGGCGGCGAGAGGGAGAATCTCGTGCCTCTGGGGCGGCATTTGCTGGTGCTGACCGCAAAAAATTACGCGCTGCCGCCAGAGATTCACCGCATTGTCCGCGAAGTGGATTTTTTCCCCGGCGCTTTGCAGCCTGGTCTCACGCTGGAGTTGCGGTAATGGCGCGCGCGCGGGATTTTTTTTCGCCGCTGTTTTCCCGGATTTCTCGCTATGCGGCGGCGGCGCGGCGTCTTCTGGAGGAAGCGGTTTTATTGCTCGTCTGGGACGTGGCGGGCTTGCGCGCCGTGATTGCCCGACGAAAAGGAAAGGTCTGGAGATTTTCAGAGGAGGCTTTCTCCCAAGAAAGCGATTTTGAACGCGCGCTGAAGGAAGTCTTGACGCGGCTCAAACAGCCGAACGTCGTCATTCCCCGAAAATGCCGTTTGGCGGCGCGGTTTATTGTGCCGTCGCGTGTGGAATTGCCGGTGAATCCCGCGCGCCCGCGCCCGGCGGCGCAAATGCGTGAAATGATTCGCGCCGAGGCGGAGGCGGGCGTGGCGGAATCTGGCGCGCTTTGGACGATTGGCGCGGTTTTGTCCGCGCGCGGGCTGCTGACGCCGCAGGAACGGGAACGTGTCGCGCGGGAGCAGGCGCTTCGCCGCGAAGAATCCGGGCGTCCTGTCTATTTCGGTCAGACTGCCGTTGATCTTTCCCTGATCAGCAAGGAGGACTTACGCGACGCCTTAAGCGTTCAGGAAAAGCTGCAGATTCTGGAAAGCGCGCTGGCTTGCGGCTGGACAGGGTTTGTGGAGGAAACGGGCGCGCCTCCCGTCTGGCTGGCTTCCGCCGCCGGACTTTCCGTATGGGCGGAAGCGGAGGCGGCCTGCAAGCGTTCGGGAATAAAGTTGCTGGGCGCGCTGCCGCTGGCCTGGAGCGTGAGTGAAGCGGCGGAAAGCGCGGACGCGAATTTGTCAAAATCCCGCGGCGTCGGGCGTGTCGCGCTGGAGATTCATCCTGAGGAAATTATGGCGGTTCTGCGCCGGGGCGGACGTATTGTCGCCGCGCGCTCCGAAGGGCGGATGGAACGTCCCTTGACGTCGGGCGGGCTGCTGGCGCTGGTTGCCGATTGGCTTCCAGAAAGCGGCGGCGCGCTGGAAATCATCTGCTGCCACGGCGGTGATGAGGCGGCTCTTCGTGAAATTCTGGCCGGGCTAGAAACACAAACGGGCGCGCCGCCGGTCTTTCGGGACGAGGCCTGGGCGCGGCGTAATGGATATGCGTGTCTTGCCCGCCAGCGCGATGGGCGGACGCGGACTCTGCCCATGATTTTCTATGGCGAGTTGCCGCTTTCGCCCTGGAAGCGCGCGGGGTTCTGGCATCTGTTTTTTCCGCTGCTGACGCTGACCCTTGTCACGGGCGCGCATTTTGAACAGAGCGCGGAAATCAAGCGTGTTCAGTCGCGTCTTGATCTTGCGGATTTTGAGAGCCGCCGCCGTTCCAGCATCAAGCGGCAGGAGACTCAGGCGATTTTTTTGGCGCGGCGGGAAAAAACGGAACTGGAGGATACGCGCCGCAAATTGGCTGCTATTGCGCCCGATATTGAGCGTCTGCAAAGCATTGAGGGCATGGTGAACCATCTGCCCCAGCTGCTGCGCGCCCTGGCGGACGGGATTAGCGACGACGTAGTGCTGGAGAGTGTGCGCAACAGCCGTTCGGGCGGCGGCGTCGGCGACATCATGATTACGGGCTGGACGACGGACTATGCCAGCGCGCAGTCTTTTGCCCTGCGGGTGCAGGAAGTGGTTGCCGACTTGGGGTATGCCGTTGCGCAGACCGAGGTGTCTGCTGGCGCGGGGCGCGGCGGAAAAACGGGGTATTTCGTTTCTTTCTGGCTTTTGCCCAGGGCTGGGGAAGAATTGGCGCTGGAAAGCGAAGACAGCAAGGGGCGGCCATGAGGAGGATCGCTGCGGCCATGAGCGGCGTCCGTCGGAAGCTCGCGCTTCGCTGGGCAAAGTTTTCTCCTGCGGAGCGTCATCAGATTGCCGGCGCGGCGTCTTTCATGATCGCGCTGTGCTACGCGCTGCTGATTTGGGCTCCGGGCGATAAGCGTCTTGGAGAACTGGTTTACAAGGAGCAGAAGCAAAGCATACGCAGCCGATCCGCAAACAAGGCGGAAGAAGAACTGAAAAAGAACAATATGGCGGGCTTGAATCCGCAAGCCATTCAGCTGGATCTGGCGCGCGCGCGTGCGTCTTTGGAGCGGCAGGAAGCCGAACTGGAGCGGCTTCTGGCGCGTTTTGTGCCGCTGGAAGATTTGGAGTCGCTCCAGATGCTGAAAGCGGAATTGACGCGCCTGGCTGAAAACGGCGATATGGAAGTGATCGCGCTGGAGCATATCTATCGCCGCCCGGAGGAACGGGATCGTCCGCCGACGCTGGAGCTGCTCAAAGAGTCCATGACGGCCAATCCATATAAGCGTCCGCTTTTGCGGCTCAAGGCCAGGGCCAGTTACTGGGGGCTGATCGCGTTCCTGGATGGGCTTTCCGGCCTTTCGCATGTTGCCGCGCCGGTATGGAGCGACGTCAGCGTGAAGTCCGACGCGGCGCCCAACAGTACTCGCCAATGGCTGGAAATGGAGATACGCCTTGCCATCTGAATCTTTTTCCTCCGAAACAGTGGATCGCTTTCACGCGCTTTTGGAGCGTCTGCCGCAGGCGGGCGCTTCCGATTTGCATCTCGCGGCGGGACGCGCCGCGCACTGGCGTTTTCATGGCGATCTTGAATTGTGCGACGCGCTTCTTTGGGAAGAGGAGGACATGGAATGTCTTGCCGAAGTCCTGTTGGACGCGCCGCGCCAGAAAGCGTTCAAGCGTTCAGGAAGCGCTGATTTGGGGTATGGCGTGCTGGGCGGGCGTCGTTACCGGATCAATTTTTTCCGCTCGCTGGGGCGGCTGGCGCTGGTGGCGCGCCATCTTCCCGATCATTTCGCCAGCCTTGAAGAGCTTTTTTTGCCGCAGAGCATTGGCGAACTGGCGTATTTGCCTTCTGGTCTTGTGCTGGTCACGGGCATTACCGGCAGCGGCAAAAGCACGACGCTCGCAACCCTGATTCATGAAATCAACGCGCATATGGCGCGGCATATTTTGACGATCGAGGACCCGGTGGAGTTTGTGCATCGCCCCTTGAAAAGCATTATCAGCCACCGGGAATTGGGGGTGGATACGCCCGATTTCGCGCTGGCGGTGCGCGCTGCCATGCGCGAAGACCCGGACGTGATTCTCGTGGGCGAATTGCGCGATACCGAAACCATGCGCGCCGCGCTTACCGCCGCCGAGACGGGGCATTTGGTCTTTTCTACCCTGCATACCGCCGACGCTTCGGGCGCTACCGAGCGGTTTATCGGCGCTTTTCCCGGAGAGGAGCAGGAATTGGCGCGGCGGCGTTTTTCCATGGTCATGCGCGCCGTAGTGGCGCAGCAGCTCTTGCCGCGCGCGGACTGCCGGGGGCGCGTTCCGGCGGTGGAAGTGCTGCGCAGCACGCCCGCCGTTCTGAATCTGATTGCCTCCGGGCGCACGCCGCAGGTTTATTCCGCGATGGAATCGGGCTCGTTCCTTGGAATGCAGACCTATGATCAATCTTTGGCGGATTTGGTGAAAAGGGGGCTGCTTGACCCTGATCTGGCGCGGCCTTTGGCGCGCAGCCCGGAGGGTTTTGACTGGATCGTGAGGCGCGACGGCGAGAATGCCCGGCCAGGCGCGGGAGGAAGGGCATGAACGAGGCGCGCGAAGCCGCTCTGATTCAGGCCGGACTACAGGCCGGATTGTTTGACGGCGAGACGCTGGCAAAGTCCCGCCCGCTGGCGCGTTCGCGCCGCGCGGGGCTTCTGGAGACTTTGGCCGCCGAGTGCGCCCTGCCGCAGACGGCTTTTTATTTGGCTTTGGCGGAAACGCGCGGTCTGCCTTACGCGCATCCGGCGCGCTGGCCTTTGGAGGAGGCTTTGTCCGCAAAACTTCCGCTTACGCTGCTGAAGCGTTGTCCTATGGCGGTGCTGCGCAGCCCGGAGGGCGTGCCGCATCTGGCGCTTTCCAACCCGGATGATTCGCTGGGCGCTGAATCGGCGCGCCGCCTGCTTGGGATTATGCCGCTCGCGCTGATTGAGCCGGAAGGCCTTTCGATTCTGCTGATGCGTTTGTGCGGGAAGGAGGCGGTGGAAGGGGCGGAAAGCCTGGACCCGGTACGGCTTTTCGAGCGCATTGCTCGTGAGGCGCTTCTGCGCCGCGCCTCCGATATTCATATTGAGGCGGGCAAGGAGGGCGCGCGGGTGCGTCTGCGGGTCGACGGGCGTCTGGAAGTGTTTGGCGCGCCGCTGGCGCGCGAATTGGGCGAAGCCCTGATTTCCCGCGTCAAGGTACTTTCTGGAATGGATATTTCGGAGACTCGCGCGCCGCAGGACGGCGGTTTGGCGTATCCCGCCGGGGAAGGCGAGCCCATTGAGATCCGCGCGGCTTCCGCGCCGGTGAAATTCGGCGAGCGGCTTACTTTGCGAGTGATGAAAAGCGATCCGGGGCGGCAAAAACTGGACAGCCTGGGGTTGAGGCCCGACATAACCGCGCGGTTGCGCAAGGCGCTTTCTCATCCGCACGGCATTGTGCTGGTTACGGGGCCGACCGGCGGCGGCAAAAGCACGACTTTGTACTGCGCCCTGCGTGAGCTGGACGCCAGCCGCCTCAATATTCTGACGGTGGAGGACCCGGTGGAGCAGATGATTCCCGGCGTCTCTCAGGTGCAGGTGAGTTCCAAAGTCAGTTTTTCCGCCGCGCTGCGCTCTTTCTTGCGGCATGACCCGGATGTGATTCTGGTCGGTGAAATCCGTGATCTGGATACCGCCGATACGGCGCTCAAGGCGGCCGCTACCGGGCATATGGTGCTCTCTACCTTGCATACCAACAGCGCGCCCGGCGCGGTGACGAGGCTGACCGACATCGGCTGCGAGCGTTTCATGCTGGGCGCGACTCTGCGCGGCATTCTCGCGCAGCGGCTTGTGCGGATGCTTTGCCCGCATTGCCGCCGCCCGCGCGAGGCCAACGCGGAAGAAAAAGAGCGGTTGGGCGCGCAGAAAAACGGCGCGCCGCTCATGCTCTATGCGCCCTCTGGTTGTCCGCGCTGTCTGGATTCCGGGTATTGCGGGCGCATCGGTTTGTATGAGGCTTTGTGGATTGACGAGGCCGTTGCCCAGGCCATCGTGTCGGGCGCGGACGAACGCGCCATTGCGGCTGCCGCGCGGGATTACTGGCGGCTTGCGGATGACGCGCGGGAAAAAGTGCTGGCGGGAATAACCAGCTTTGAAGAAGCGGAGGCGTTTCTGTGAGCCGCTATGTGTATTTCTGTCTGAACGCGGGCGGCGCCGAGCTGCGCGGCGCGCTGGAAGCGCCGGACGAGATCAGCGCCCGAAGAAAACTCAGAGAGCAGGGAATGAAAGTGCTGAGCCTTGCGGAAGGCGACGTCAGCGCGCTATCGGGGCAGCAGGGATGGAGAGAGGCGCTGTGGCGCGCGAAACGGGCGCTGGCTGCCCAGCGTTCCATTAAAAACAGTGAACGGATGCTCTTTTTCCAGCAGATGAGCCTGATGTTGGGGGCGGGATATACCCTTTTGGAATCGCTTTCCGCCTGTGGAAAATTGAGCGCGGGCGCGCGGCTGCACCGTATCGCCGAGCGCAGCGCCGAGCGCATTCGCCGCGGCAGCAGCTTTTCGGCGGCGGTCAGCGGCGAAAAGGAACTGTTTAGCCGCCTTGCCGTGCAGATGGTGGAGGCGGGAGAGCTTTCCGGGGAACTGGGCGCGGTGTTTGATCGTCTGGCGATTTTGACCGAGCGCAGCGTGGCGTTGCGGCGGCAAATCGTTATCGCGATGATTTATCCGGGGTTCGTTTTTTTGGTCGGCGTCGGCGTAGTGACTTATCTGGTGACGGGCGTTATGCCCAAGCTCGTCAATTTTCTCTCCGGGCGCGGAAAAGCGCTTCCCTGGGCGGCGCGGACCATGATGGACGTTTCAGACTGGCTGTCGAGCTATGGCGGGCTGATTCTGCTGGGAATTGCGGGGGCGGTGATCGGCATTCCGCTGATGCGCAAGGTTGATTCTTTGCGCTGGGGGATTGATCGCGGCGCGCTTTCTCTTCCCGTTTTTGGCGGCGCGTTTGCGGCGGCGGCAATGGCGCAGGCGGCCTGGATTTTTGGCATGTTGATCCAAAGCCGCCTGACAGTGCTGGAAGCCTTGCGCGCTTGCGCCCGGTCGTCGGGAAATTTCGCCTACGCCAGTGCGTTCTCCAACGCGGCGGATCGCGTGCTGACCGGAAAAAGTTTGACCGCCGCCCTGGAAGGTTCCGCTTTGCCGCCGCTGGCGCTGCATATGGCCGCGATTGGCGAAAAAAGCGGGCAGATTGACGAGGCGATGGAATCGCTGGGCGCGTTCTATCAAAAGATGCTGGACGCCCGCGTGAAGATCATCGCCGAGATGATCGGGCCGGTTTTGGTTCTCATGGTCGCGGGCGTCGCGGGTTTCGTCTATTTCGCCTTTTTCCAGGCGATGCTGACCATTTCTACGGGAGCCTAGAGCTTATGCGCGCGGGAAATTTTCTTTTCTTTTTGCTGGCGGCGCTGCCGAATCCGGCGCGATCCGCGCCTTCTGATTTGCCGCCGGCAGCGCTGTCTGCCGAGCCGTCTCGCGGCGCGGCCAGCATGGAGATCGCGCGCGATCCTTTTGAAGTTTCGGCGCGTTTGCGCGAGAGCAAAGTCACCGTTGGCCGCTCTGGACAGCGGGAAGGTACGGTGCTGAGCAAGCACTTGCGCCTGAAAGCCGTAGTGCGCGGACCGGGCGGAGCGATCGCCAAAATAGAGTCCGGAGTAACCGGCAAGGAAACCTTTATCGTCCAGGACGGCGACGAGCTGGAGCTGGACGGCGTTCGCTACATCGTGAAAGTGGAAGCGGACGGATTGACCCTTTCTGGCGCAGGCGCGCCGCAATACAAGATGTTGATACGATGATGCGACCCGTTCAAAACACATGGCATAGTTGGGTATCCGCGTTTGCGCTGGCCTGTTTTCTTGCGCCTTCCGCGCTTTGGGCGGAGCGTTCCGCGCCTGGCGGTTCAGCGGAAAGCGCGTCCGGCGCTTCGGAGATTGTCGCTTCCCGGACGGGGAAAGCGCCCTCTTCTGAGGGGCGTCGCGTTGCAAAAGCGGCGGCGAGAGGAGATCGCGGCGGAGAAAAATCCGGGCGCGACGCTGTTCAGTCCGCCGCGCCAGCCCTTCCGGGCGATCTGTATTTTCGGCAAATTACGCTGGACGAGGCGGCGCAGTTTATCGCCAAAATCGGCAAAACCAGCATCGTGGTGACTTCCTCGGTGGCCGGCAAGGTGGTTTCGCTCTATTTGCGCGACGTGACCGTGGAGGGCATGGTGAAAAACCTTTGCCGCGCCGCCGGAGTTTGGTATCGCTTTGACGCGCAAAACGGCGTGTATATTTTGATGAACGCGCAGGAATATCAGCAGGACATCGCGATCACCCGGGATGAGAGCACGAAGAGCTTTGTCTTGCGTCATCACAATGTCGTCAGTATCGCCAACGCGGTCGCGGCGCTCTTTGGCGACAGGGTCAATCTTGTTGAGCCAGTGGAGGAAAAGCCGCCGATTGATCTGGGTGGAAGCAGGCGCGGCCAGACACAGGCGGCGAGCGGCGCGAACGGTACGAACGCTTATGGAAATTCCGATAGCGCCGCGAGCGGCGGGCGCGTCAGCGCGTATGGCGGCAGGGCCTTCGTCAACCAGGAGGGCGGCGGCGTTACGCACTATTCCGGGGGACTGTCCGCGCGGCGCGGCAATGTTTCCGGGAAAGCAGAGGACGCGCGCAAAGCGATTGGCAGCGTCTCCCAGAGCGCGCTGGAAGCCGCTTTGGATGTAGATAGCAAAAGCGCGGCCAGTCTGGACGGCGCGGAGCTGCTGCAAAGCGCCGCGAAGCAGGGCGCGGCGATCAATGTGACCTATAACAAACAGCACAATCTTTTGCTGGCGCGAAGCAGCGACGACGCCGCGCTGCGGGAGATTGAAGCGCTGGTAACAGAGATGGACAAGCCGCCGAGCCAGGTTTTTCTGGAAATGCGCATTCTGGAAGTGGAGCTGGGAAACGACTTTCGTTCCATATTCGACGTCGGGAAAACTTCTTCCGCTTATACAAACGCCCCGGTCGGGCAGCACGCGGGCGACAAGCCGTGGTTCAAGGATAGCGGCGTCAACGCGAATCTTCCGGACGACGCCATTGGCCGCAATTTTTATCCCAGACAATCCGGGCTGCTGGGAAATTTTTCGGAACTGTCGGGCGCGACCGCCGTCTGGCAATACATGAATGACACATTGCGCGCGCGGCTTCAATTGCTGGAAAGCGAAAACCGGGTAAATGTGCTGGCTACGCCCATGCTGGTCGCCGCCAATAATCAAGAGGCGCGGCTTTTCATCGGCGATGAGCAAGTCTTGGTGGTGGGCGCCAGCAACAATGTCTATTCCGGCGTTATGGGGTCTGTCTACAACACATTTACCGTGGATACCGAACAGCGCAATGTCGGACAAACCCTGGCCATTCTGCCGCGCATCAACGCGGATCGCACGGTAACGCTCACCATTGATCAGGACAATTCCCACGTCAATGTCGGCGGCGGCACTCTGCCGCTGCCTATGCCCAATGGGCAGATTTACCACCTCCCCATTGACACGGTCAATACCGCCAATTTGCAGGTCACCGCGCACGCGCGCGACGGTTTGACCGTGGCGGTGGGCGGCATGATTAGCCAGCGTGTTTCCGACGCGGAGGACAAGGTTCCGCTCCTGGGGAACATTCCCGTGCTGGGGATGCTGTTCAAAAAGACCGCGCGCGCCAATGCGCGCAAACAGCTCGTGCTGCTGATTACGCCGCATATTCTGGAAACCCCGGAAGAATCAGAGGCGCTGGCGCGGGAAAAAGAAGCCGCGATCAAAAAACTGGACGGCGGCAATAACTCCGCGCTCCGCATGCGCCTGAACGCTTCGCGCGCCTCCATGTTCAACATGGAATACGGTTTGGCGGCTTCTCCTTTCTCGGCGCGCAAGAATTCGGAGACCGCGCAAGAGGAAAAAAACCCGGACGTTTCCGCGCCGCAAGAAACGGAAAGCCAGCCATGAATCCCGAAATACGGAAATTTTTGAAAGGAATCGCATGAGTCTTATCGCGGATACGCCAGACTTTGAGCGCGCTCTGGAGAGCGTCAGCGGCATTTTGCTGGGGAAAACCAAGATTGTCCGGCTTTCTCTGACTTGCCTTGTCGCGGGCGGTCACTTGCTTTTGGAAGATTTGCCGGGCATGGGCAAGACAGTTCTGGCACACGCGCTGGCCAAATCTATGGGGCTTTCCTTCAACCGCGCGCAATTTACCAACGACATGCTTCCGGGAGATTTAACGGGCGCGGCGATTTTTGACCGCGATAGTCAGAAATTTGTCTTTCATCCCGGACCGATATTCACCCAGGCGCTTTTGGCCGATGAAATCAATCGCGCTTCGCCCAAAACGCAATCGGCGCTTTTGGAGGCGATGGAAGAAAGACAGGTTTCCGGAGAAGGGGGGAGCCGGAAACTCCCGGAGCCGTTTTTTGTAATCGCGACCCAGAATCCGGTCGACCGTCTTTCTACCAATCCGCTGCCGGAAGCCCAGCTGGACCGCTTCATGATGCGTCTGTCCATCGGCTACCCGGAAGAGGACGCGGAACTGGAAATTTTGCGCGGGGAAGATCGCCGCGCGCTGCTGGAAAAAATTGTTCCGGCGGCAGACGCGGACGCCTTGCTGGAGGCGCGGCGAAAAGCGCGCGCGGTTCATGCCTCTGCGGCGTTGCTGGCGTACATTCGCGCGCTGGCCGAGCATACGCGCGGCGGCGCGGGGCTTTCCTATGGTCTGTCCCCGCGCGGGGCGCAGTCCCTGCTGGCCGCCGCGAAAGCCTGGGCGTTTCTGGAAGGGAGGGATCATGTTTTGCCAGAGGATGTGCGGACAGTTTTTCCCGCCGTAGCGATCCATCGTCTGGGGATGGGCGATGCTCTGCGGGCGGAATCCGCCGCCGCCGCTTTGCTCGCGGAGGCGTCGCTGCCATGAAAACGCGGCTTTTCCCGACCGTGTCCGGCTGCTGTTGGGCGCTGGCCTCAATGGCGATTTTGGGCTTTGCCATCCATTACGCCAGTAACCTGTGCTTTGCCCTGGCCTTTTTCATGTTGTCCGTTTGGCTTTTGGCGGCGCGGGAATGCTTCTCCTGGCTCTCGCGCCTGGAATGGCTGCCCGCGCCAATGTCTTCTGCGTATGCGGGCGAGCGCGCGCGCTATTTTGGAACGGCGCGCGGTCAGACTCCTTTTCCCATGCCTTTGGCTTTGCGCGCGGGGCGGGGAAAGCGCCGAGTGGAAGGAGCGGTTTGCGTGCTGGGCGCGAGACCAGACCATCCGCTGGAATCAAGCGTGACGCTGGAGATGTTTTTGCCTTTGGCGCGGCGCGGACGGCAGACATTCAGGGAAATTTGCCTCGTCGTCTTTCATCCGCTGGGAATGTGGCGCGCGGCGCGCGGTTTGCCCAACGCGGACACTTTGGTATGGCCGCGACCGGAAGGAATTTTGCCGCTGCCCCCGGACGCGCCTACGCCGGAACGTAAAAAAATCGCGGCGGGAGATTTTCAGGACGTCCGCGCCTACGTACCGGGCGATTCCTTTCGCCGGATCAACTGGCGCGTGTATGGCCGCCGGGGAGAACTCGCGGTGAACCGGTTTGACGGCGACGCGGGCGGCGGCGCGGCGCTCTGGCTGGATATAACGGCGTGTGCGGGGGATAGCGAAAGCCGTTTGTCACAGCTTTGTCAGTGGGTGCGGGAGGCTGAGCGGCAAGGGCGCGAGTATGGACTGCGTCTGGACGAAAAAACCATCGCCTCTGGATCGGGGCGCGCCCATCAGCAGGAATGTCTGAATGCTTTGGCGTGCTATGGGGAGGGAAAGAAAAATGCGTGAGAATGAATCCGCCATGCGGCAAGCGACACGCCGGTTGCTGCTGGCTTTTATCTACAGTCTTGGGATTGCCAGCGCCAGCGGCCTTTTGCTCATGCTGCCGCTCTCCAATGCCCACGCGACGCTGACGGCGCTGGTAGCGCACCTGGTTTCCGGGGCGCTGGCGCTGATTTTTTTCGCGCCGTTTTTATGGCTGCATTTGCGCGAGGGAGATCGCCCTGAAATTCGGCGCGGGGTAAACAGCGTTCGTCTCCATCATCGTCTGCTCGGACGTCTTTCCGCCTGGTGCGCCGGACTGACGTTAATCAGCGGACTGGGAATCGCTTTGCCCGGAGTCCTCTATTTGTCCGGGCATTCCGTGATATGGCCTTTGGGCGCGAACGCGCCGCTGGTTCTGGCGCATCTTGGGCTGTCCGTTCCGCTCTTTGTGTTTTTGCTTCTGCATTCCCCCAGAAAGGCGCGGCCATGAAACTGTCCCTGCGTTTCGCGCGCGGTTTGACTCTGCCGCTGCGCCACTTTTTTTGCGCTTTTGCCGTCACCCTCTTTTTGTTGCTGGCCGTGAACTGGTGGATGCCGCCGCCCTTCGATTTGGCGGTGGACGCGGAAAAAGACCTGCCGCTTTTTTCGCAGCCCTTTGGCGCGGGACATACGCCTTTTTCTCCGGGAATGCTTTCTACCCCGGATGGCAAGCTGGCGAACTGGCGCGCGATACCTGGCGCGCAAAGCTGCGGACAGTGCCATCTCAAGGAAACGCTGGAATGGGCGACTTCCATGCACGCCATTTCTGATCTTGACCTGATTTACGACGGCACGGTGCGCGAAAACACGGACAGCGCCAAAGCCGCGCAATCGCATGGGATGGAAAAGGGACGCTGGTGCGAATCTTGCCATAACCCGCTGGGCGTGCTGACCGGCGCGGTGACGCAGGCCAACAGCGTACAGGAACTCGCGGCGCTGGAAGAGGGTACGAGCTGTGTTGTCTGCCATGCCGTCAACAAGTCCGAGCCGATGGCGGGCAATGGCGCGCTGGAGGTCGACATCAACGGCGTTTTTCGTTACGCGCATCCGGCGCTGATTGCCGCCGCGCCCAAGCGTCACGCCCGCGACATGCGCGCGCGGCGCGGTAAACCGCTGATGGGGCAGAGCGAGCTGTGCGGAGCCTGTCATACGGAAATCCGCCCCGCGTGGGTGAACGGAGAAACGCCGCCGATGAATTTTCAGGATACCTATGACGAATGGCGGCATTCTCCCTACGCGCAAGCTGGAATACAGTGTCAGGACTGCCACATGGCCTCTGACCCGGCGGGATTCGTCGCGGCGCTGAAACGCGGGGAGCGCCCGAAAAAAACAGTGTCGCACCGGATGCCGGGAAACAATTATCTTTTATCGGCTACCGCGCTTCCGGGAAGTCTTTTGATGGCGTTGCGCGGCGGCTCTCCGCCGGGAATCAACCGTCTGTATGACCGCGCGGCTTTTATGAAGGAATTGTCGCAAACGCATGAAGCGGTCGCGGCGCTCTTGCGCGAAGCCGCTGAACTTCGGGTAGAGCGCGCTGTCGGCGCGCCGGACGGAGAGACGCTCACGCTGGATATTGGGATTACCAATGCGGGCGCTGGACACGCCCTGCCGACAGGCCCGCTGGATCAGCGCCATATATGGCTGGAAATCGAGGGAAAGGACGCCTCTGGGAAGACCGTGTTCCACCGGGGTAGATTTGACGACAAAACCGGCGTCACGCATTCGCCCGCCGCGCTCTGGATGAAGGAAGTGCTGGACATGGAGGGCAAGCCGGATTTGCGTCATCTGCTTTTTGACGCCGCAAGGCTTCGCTATACGCGAAAACCCATTCCGCCCAAAGCGACCGATACGGTACGAGTGGAGATTCCGCTCGCAAAAGGCGTCAAGGCGCGCGATCTGACGGTAGAAGTTCGTCTATGGTACCGGCTTGCCGTACAGGATATTTTGAAAAATATCGAAAGCCAGAACCTGGGAAAAATAGACGCGATCATTCCGCCGTTGCTGTTGCGGGAAACCCGCTATCGCCCGTCGTCCGCCAAGGAGACCTCATGAAGCCGCGTCTGCCCTCCCTGCCGGTGTTGCTGGCGGTTTTGCTTCCCGCCGTCACGGCGTTTTGGTTTTTGGCGTATCTCATTTCTGGTTTGCCTTCGGAAGAAGATACCCGCGTCCGCCGCGCGCGCGACGACCTCCGCGCCTTGCGCAGCGTTTTGCTCCTGGGCGGAAAAATGCCGGATACAAAAGCGGGTCTGGAAGCGCTGGTGCTGCGGGGCGATATTCCTTTTCTGCCCAAGGATCCCTGGGGGCGTCCTTATCAGTACCGCAATCCCGGCAAGGCCTATGCCTACGAGCTTTTCTCGCTTGGCGCGGACGGAGTGGAAAGCGGCGACGACGTAATCGCCTGGAACTTGTACGGCGGACGATGAACGGCTTGTTTTTTTCTTCTTTGGCGCTTTTGTCGTCGGCGCTTTTGGCCGTTTCGCCGGCGTTTTCGCCGCTGGATGCTTTGGCGTTTCTGCCCGCGCTTTGTTCCCGCCTGCTGCCGCAGAGAAAATGGAGCGCAATGTTGCGCCTTCTGTGGCTTTCCGGCGCGGTTGGAGGCGCGGGATGGGGATACGGCTGGCTTTCCGGGCATACCATTTATTTCGCGCTGACGCTGGCGCTGATTCTGAAATGGGCGGAAGCCCGGCGTCCCGGTGAATTTCTTTTTCTGTCGCCCGCGCTCGTGGTTGCGGGAGCGTCCGGCTTGCCAAACTGGGGAGAATGGGGCGCGCTGTCGCTGGCGTGTCTTTTCTTGTGTCTTTCGCTCTGGGTTCTGGAAGAGGCGTCGCGCGCGCGGCTGAAACTGGCTGAGGAATTCTCTTCAGGATCTGCGCGCGCGCGCCGGGTGCGGAGAACGCTCGGCAGACAGACAAAGCGCGCCGTAGCGGCCTTGCCGCTTGCGGCGGCGCTGTTTTTCTTCTTTCCGCGCATTCCGGGGCCATTGCTGGACATTGGCTTGACTCTTGGGCTGCCTTTGCCGATGGGCGCGGAGCGCTCCCGGCAGGGGCTGGGCGTGGCGACCCGGCTCAAACCCGGACAGGGAACGGCGCGGCGCGGCGGCGACAATGAGCCGGTACTGGTCGCTGAATTTGAAAACTGGGTGCCGCCGACCGCGCTATTGTATTGGCGCGGGCCGGTCTATTATGACTTCGATGGAAATCAATGGTCATTGGACGCGGAATACGAAGGGAATCAGGGTCGCGCGCTCATGCGCCGGGGCTGGACAAAGGGAGCGGCGTTTGCCGCCACGCTGGCAAAAAAAGAGCATGAAATCGCCTATTCCGTGCGTCTGACAGCGCATGACCGATTGTGGCTCTACGGTCTGGATATGCCCACCGCGCTGACTGCGGAGTCTTTCATCAGCGCGGACTGGCAGGTTCTGGCGCACCGCCCCGTCAAGGAAGAAACAAGCTATCGGCTGAAGTCGGCGTTGGATTGGGAAGCGGGCGGCGCGCTGGAAGACGGGCTGCGCCGCCGCGCGCTGTCGCTGCCAAAAGAGGGCAATCCCCGTTTGCGCGCGTTCGGGAAGAATCTTTCCGTCATGCCGCCAGAGGAGCGTCCCCGCGCGGCGCTGGCCGCGCTGTCTCAGGGAGGCTACAAAGTGCGCGAGCGCTTTGCCTTGGATGAGACGGATTCTCTGGATTCCTTTTGGTTTGATCAGCGTGAAGGCAATGCGGACCTGTATGCCGGAGCTTTCGTATTTCTGATGCGTGCCGCGGGCGTTCCGGCGAGGCTGGCGGCCGGATTTCGCGGCGGCAAGCTCATGGCGCTTACGGAGTATGTAATCGTCAAAAAAGAACACGCCTATGCCTGGGCGGAAATTTGGCAGGAAAGCAAAGGATGGCGGCGAATAGACCCCGCCGACATTGTCGCTCCGGAGCGTTTTGCCGATGGGCAGACCGCCAAAACCGCCGCGCCCAAACAGAATATAGACGCTCTTCGGGCAGAATCGGGGACGGAGGCAAAAAGCCGCGCGAACGCGCCGGTTCGTACCAAGACGGCTTCGCGCGCAACGAACAACTTCATGCCGCGTCTGCCGGACATGAAAGATTTTTTTTCGCGCTGGGTCTTTCGCCTGGACGGGAAGACGCAGCAAAACTTTTTGAATGAATGGGGCGGCAAAAGTTCGGGGCGCGCGCTGAACGGAAAACTGGCCTGGGTTTGGCTATTGGCCGCGACGGCCTTTTCTGCGGTATGCGCAGCGCTTTTTTGCGGCGCGCTGGAGCGTTTTCGCGCCTATCGCCGCATTCCCGCGCCTGAGCGAATATGGCAGAAAACGCTTCGTTTGCTGGCGCGGCGCGGGTTCGCGCGCGAAAGCTGGGAATGTCCGCTTCACTTCTCCCGCCGTGTCGGCGCGGCAAAGCCGATTTTTGCGGAAAGCCTTTCCGCGCTGGCTTTGGCCTATAGCCAATGGCGCTACGCCAAAGCGCAGGAGGATGCTCCTGGACGCGTGAAAGCGGCGGCGGGGAAACTGTACAACCTCGTAATGGCGGATACGGATTTTCCGCGCGGAGGTTCTAAAAAAACAATGCAACCCAAACCATGAGACTGTTATGTTTTCCCATTTGAAGCGCTTGCGCGCCGCCTTGCTGGTTTTTCTGTTTTTTACCGCCTCCAGTCATGCCGCTTTGGACGGCGGCGCGGTGCTGGACGAAGTGATTCGGCGCGGCGACGCGCTGGCGGCAGACTACGATCCGGCGCGGGCATTGTCTTTTGCCAGCGAATTTTCCGCGTTGTATTTCGAGAAATTTGAGCAGCTGGAGCTGGATTTGGGCGTTCGTTCCGCCAGTTTGAAAAGCGAGCTGGAAATTGCTTTCGGCGCTTTGAATGGCAACGCGATGCGCGGCGCGCCAAAAGAGCGCGTAGCCGCTTCCTGGGAAACGCTGCGCGACGGTTTGACGCGCGCGCGCGCGCTGTATGGACGCGAAGACGGCGCGGGCGCGATTTTTTTCAAATCCTTGATGATTTTGCTGCGCGAGGGCGTGGAAGCCATTCTGGTCATCGGCGCTTTGGCCGCGTGGCTGCGCCGTTCCGGGGCGGCGGATAAGGTTTGGGTGATTTACGCCGGGGCGGCGCTGGCAATCCCGCTCTCTGTGCTGACTGGCTGGGCGCTTTCCCGGTCTCTGCAAGGGATGGGCGCGCCGCGCGCGGCGGTAGAAGGCGTGGTTCTCTTTATGGCCAGCGCCATGCTTCTTTACGTGAGCTGTTGGTTCTTTTCACGGCGCGAAGCGAAGCGCTGGGAAGAGTGGATTGCCAAACAAATGGATAGCGCCCTAAACAAAGGTTCGCTGCTGGCGCTTTTCGGCACGGCCTGTTTCTCCGTATATCGGGAAGGAGCGGAAACTGTTCTTTTTTATCAGGCGCTGGCGCTGACCATACGCGAAAACGTTCCGGAGCGGCAGATCGCGTTTTGGTCTGGCCTCGCGGTTTCTGTCGCGCTGCTTTTCGCGGCCTATTTTTTGCTGCGTCACGCGGCCTTGAAACTGCCGTTCAAATTCTTTTTCGGCACGACCTCCGCGCTTCTTTACATTTTGGCAGTCATTTTTCTGGGGCAGGCCATTATTGAGCTTCAGGCCGCAGGATGGATCGCCAGCATCGTTCTCACCGGTTTTCCCAGCGTGAATTGGCTGGGTATCGCGCCCAGCGCGCAAAGTCTGGGCGCGCAGGCTCTGTTGCTTTTGTTGCCAGCGCTTTGGTTTTCCGCGCGCCGTTTTGTCAAACCCCGTTGTTTATCCGCTTCCACTCAAGGAGAGTCCGCATGAAAAAAAATCATATTCCCCTGTTTTTTGCCGCGCTGGCCGCGCTGAGCGCCTGCGAAAAAGAAACGCAGAGCCTGGATTGGTACAAAGCGCATGACGCCGAGCGCATGGAAACAATCCGCGAATGCAAGGCGAATCCCGATAAGCTGGGCAAAACGCAAAACTGCGTCAATGCCAAAAGGGCCAACCGGGAGTTATTGAACGGACAGACACGCTAAAGACTTCCGCAGTTTCCTCTGCACTGGCCGAATTGGGGCAAAGGCGTCTGGCTTTTCAGATAGACGAATGCGCGGCTGAATGCTTTTGCTCGGTCATCGCTATCCTTGCGGAGCGTTGTGCTCGCTGCGGGCATGTAATCCGGGCGGAGCAGCGGATAAATGGCGCTGCAAAATGTCATAAAAAAGCCGGATGTTTTCCACCATGATGACCGCCTCGCCGCCGCGCGCGCGTCCGGATTTCAGGTTGCCGTAGTATTCCGGGCGCGCCATGAGCGGCAAAATCCGCTTCATCTCATACCAGGAATCGCCATCCGCGCCCAGCCGCCCCGCCAGTTTGCGCGCCGCGTTGAAGTGACCCGGCCCGATGTTGTAGGCGGCCAGCGTTTGCCAGGTGCGATCCGGTTCGGGGGTGCTGGCGGGGATATTGCTCTTCAGTAAATTGAGATAGCGCGCGCCCGCGCGGATGCTTTCTTCCGGATCAAGGCGATTGCTTACGCCCAGACGATCCGCCGTCTCTCCGGTGAGCATCATGATGCCGCGCACGCCGGTATAGCTCGTATTGAGAGGATTCCAGTGCGATTCCTGATACGACAGGGCGGCAAGCAGACGCCAGTCAATCGCTGTTTCCCGCGCCGCCGCCTGAAAAAATTCCTGATAGCGCGGCAACAGCGTTTCTATGCGGGTGAGAAAAACCGTGATGTCTACTTGCGTCAGCCGCTCCAGATGCCCCAGATAGCGGTCGCGCAGCATGGTCATCGTCTTGCTTTTTCCGGAGCGCGCCAAAAACGCATTGACGCGATCCCGTACCTTCAAGTCCCCGTCTGCGGGAAACAGCCAGACGATAGGCTCGGCTACGTCTATCGGCAAATTGGCCTCAAGCATTGGATAAAAATTCAGGCCAATGGACAACATGGCTTCGTCCACCAGCGCGAACTCCACCTCGCGGCGCGCGACGGCGGCCAGTAAGTCCAAAGGCGACTCTGAGGGATAGACCGCGATCTGCAAATTCGGCGCATGCGTTTTCTTCAGTTCCCGCAAGCGCTGATATTGGCGGCTGTCCCGCGTGGCATACACCTTTTGTCCGGCTATCTGATCCAGACTCCGTATGGGGAGCGAGGCTTCATGCCGCACCAGAGTATCCCGCGTCTCGAAAAGCGGCTTGCTGAAAGATAAGCTTTGGCTGTTTGGCGTGGGCGATAGCCAGCCCATCGCCAGGTGACCTTCATTCTTGGCCAGACGGCGACGAATTTCCTGGCGGGGGGTTACTACAAAGCGCGCGGAAACACCGGATTCTTCCGCGAACATCAACGCCAAGTCGTGCTCCAGTCCTGCCGGCGCGCGAAAGGCGCGTTCTTCGCCGCGCGCGGCGTCGTTTTTTTTCGCCTGATCCGGGTCGTAGCTCAAAGGCCCTTCGCTGACCAGGATAATCAGCTCTTCTCCGTTTTCTGGAAAAGGCAAAGGTTTTCCGCAGGAGGACAGCAAAAGAAATACCGTCGCTAGCGCCGCCAGTGAAAAAAAACGAGGCAAGGCGCGGACAGGGAAAACTCTTGCGGGAGGGGATGCGGAAAATTCCGCGGAACGTGCTACCATCGCGCTCTCCGGAGAGATACCGAAGCGGTCATAACGGCGCCGACTCGAAATCGGATGGTCGGGTAACACCGGCACGGGGGTTCGAATCCCCCTCTCTCCGCCAGAAGCATACGCGCGGCTGTCGCTTTTACGGTTGCGCATGAAAAAACAGCTTCAGCGAAAAAAATTTCTGTTTTCATTTTGTTTCCCGCGCTTTTCTGCGCTCAATGTAAGCCTCAATTGAGCCTTGTGTCCAGTGTAACCAGAAACGCAGAGAAACATTTGCGCCGGGTCAAGGTTGACGCGGGGAATCGGGGAATGGCAATTTTTCCGCGCTCAGACGTCCGGCCAATTTTGACCTTGCGCAAAAGGGATAGCGTTGAATGGAAGCCATGCGATTTTCTGATCCGCTGGATTGCGCGGCATGTCCGCGTCTGGCGGCGCATCTTTCTGGTCTGCGCGCGCGCGATCCAAATTGGCATAATCGGCCAGTCCCTTCTTTTGGGGAGCTTTCCGCGCGGTTCTTGATTGTCGGACTCGCGCCGGGCGAGCGGGGGGCGAATCGCACTGGACGCCCGTTTTCCGGAGACGTCGCGGGAGAACTGCTTTATCCCGCGCTGCACCGATTTGGCTTTGCCGCCGTACCCGCGCCGCTCGACGACAAAGGTCAGGCGCACCCAAAACAGCGTCTCCTGGACGCGCGAATCAGCAATGCTGTGCGCTGTTTGCCTCCAGGAAACAAGCCGCTCCCCATAGAAATTCACGCCTGCAACATTTGGCTGCGCCAGGAAATCGCCGCCATGCCGAATCTTGCCGCGATTCTCGTGTTGGGCGCGATTGCGCATCAAGCCGTTCTGCGCGCTTTTTCTCTGAAACGGGCGGAATATCCTTTTGGACATGCCTGCCGTTACAATTTGCCGCCGCCATTTCCCGCGCTTTTCACCAGCTACCATTGCAGCGGTTATAACTGGCGCACCGGTCGTTTATCCAAAGAAAGTTTTGAGAATGTCTTCGCGGACGTCAGCGATTTTCTGCGCGAATGTTCTGCGGGCATTCATGACGGGCGGTAAAGGCGGAAAAACCGCGTCCGCAAAGCGCATAGCCCCGGCGCGTTTCGGAAAGGGGCGAGTCCGCGTTTACGACGCGCTTAAGGCGTAGCGAATATCCTGAATGTCTTTTTTGGCTTCTTCCATCAAATCGGCGTACCGTTCACGGTCAACCAGCGCGTTTTGCTGATTGGCGGCGGCGCTATAGGAAAGCCACGGGCAGTTGTTCTCTGCCAGAAGGCAGGCGAAATACAAAACATCTGCCAGGGAGCTGGGATCAGTATTGTATTTTTTGCAACTATGCTCATGCAGGGCGGTGAGGATGTGCGCGGGAATGCCCAGCGCGGTCAAGAGACTTTCCCCAATGCTGTCGTGCCAGCCATAGATCAGTTCCAGAACGTTTTCGCGCTTCTCATATTCTGGATAATCCGCCGAGCGATAGAGCAAATAAAAAACTCCCATATTGCGTACCATCCCCGTCAACATGGCGTCTTCGGCGTTGATATGCCCAATCCGCCGCGCGAGTACGCGCCCGACTGCCGCGACGTGCAGGGAATGCTCCCAGGTTTGCCGCGCAATATCTTCAAAATGCCCCGTATGGCGAGAATGCAGCATTTGCTCTACCGCAACGGCAAGCGCTGTGACGCGCACCGTTTCAAAGCCGACGCGCTGAATGGCTTTGGCGATGTCTGTGATTTCCTGCCCCATGGGATTGTAGGCGATGGAATTGGCCAGACGCAGAAGCCGCGCGCTGATGAGCGGCTCAACACTGACGAGGCGCGCGACTTTCTCAAGCAGAACCAGCGGATCGCGCAACGTGTCGCGCACAGACAAACTGGCGTCAAGATAAACCGGAAAGTTGGTGTCTCCAGACAGATCGCGCGCGATGTCTTCCAGAATTTTGAAATGCAGGTTATTGGCAGTCATGGCAGGAAAAGTGAGGGTGTGATGACAAAGAGTATGCCACGTTCGCGCGAGAAATGGCGGTATTCTGTTTTTTGCGTCAGTCTTCTATCGGGCGGCGTTCGCGCAGCGCTTGCGCCAGCGTTCCAGAATCCACAAATTCCAGCTCGCCGCCAATCGGCACGCCGCGCGCCAAACGGCTGACGGAAAGCGGCGGCAGGTCGTTCGCCGAGGCAATGAGCGTGGCGATGTAGTGCGCGGTCGCTTCGCCTTCGTTGGTGTAGTTGGTCGCCAGGATGACTTCCCGTATCGATCCGTCTCGGAGACGCGCGAGAAATTTGTCCATTTCCATGCGTTCCGGCCCCATTCCGTCCAGCGGGGAAACCCGCCCCATCAGGACGTAATAGAACCCCTGGTAGGCCTGCGTCTCTTCCAAACGATTCATATCAACCGGCGTCTCCACGACGCACAGCAGAGCGGGATTGCGTTTTGTGGAAGCGCAGCGCGCGCAGATTTCGGTCTCAGAAAATGCGTTACAGCGCTGACAGCGGCGCACGCGCTCCAGCGCGTCCTGTAACGACAGAGCCAGACGCGCCGCCGCGGGGCGATCGTATTGCATAAGGTGATACGCCATCCGCTGCGCCGATTTGGGGCCGATGCCCGGCAAGCAACGCAGCGCCTCAATCAGGTCGGCCAGGGGTTGCGGCGTCATTCAGCGTTTTGCGGGGATGAGGGCGTTTACAGCCCGAAGGGCATTTTCATGCCGGGCGGCAGCGGCAGACCCGCCGTAAAGCCGGACATGGCTTCCGAGTTTTTCTTCTCTATATGCCGCTCCGCGTCATTGATGGCGGCGGCGACCAGGTCCTCCAGCATTTCCCGGTCGTCCAGGAGAGAAGGATCAATGCAGACCCGCCGCGCGTCATGCCCGCAGGTCATCGTGATTTTGACCATGCCGCCGCCGGACTGTCCTTCTACTTCCTGCCGCGCCAGATCTTCCTGCGCTTTCATCATATTGGCCTGCATGGCCTGGGCCTGTTTCATCAGGTTGGCGAGTCCGCCTTTCATCATGGGGATACTCCTTTCAGAGGGGGGTGATAGACGCTTCGTTAATCTCGGCGCCGAATTCTTCCAGCATAGTGCGGGTGAAGGGATCATTTTCAATGGCCGCGCGCGCTTCGTCACGCAGACGGCTTTTTTCCTGCGCGGCGCACTCGGCTGGCGTAAGGTGTTTTGGCG
The DNA here is from genome assembly GCA_031256795.1 of Zoogloeaceae bacterium. GTDB lineage: Bacteria > Pseudomonadota > Gammaproteobacteria > Burkholderiales > Rhodocyclaceae > Azovibrio. The sequence goes on from JAIRPW010000031.1 coordinate 37,456, forward strand.
TATCAAACTCAATCTTGAGCTGGATCGGGACGCCAAAATGCGCCGCAAGCGCCAGACGCAGATTTTCCTGTGTGGTTTCGCGCAAGAGTCCCGCTTTTTTCGCGGGGTCAAGGCGCAGGATATATTCAGTATCCGTATGGCTGACAAGTTCGCAGTTCTGCGCGAGTTGCCGGGTGAGCGCGGTAAGATTCAGGGCGGAGAGAATCGTTTGCCATTCTGAGGGCGGCTCTTCCTTTTCTGCCGGTTTTCCGCCAATGACCGCGTCCGAGAGGGATACGGAAGATACGCTGTCTTTTTTCGGCGCGTGATTTTCCGCCAGACGCGGCGGCACGGCAGGAGCTGCGTTCAGGGCGGAGGGATTCGGTTCGCGCGACGTAGAAGCGGGCGGGCGCGCGCGGGAAATATCGAGGCGCGCGCCTTCCTTCGTCGGCGAAAAGGCCAGTAAACGTAACAGCACCATCAGGAAACCGCTATGCTCGTCCGGCGCAAGCGTTAGCTCCGCGCGTCCCTGGGTGACGATCTGATAGGCCAGCTGCACGTACTCTGGCTCAAATTGTTCCGCGAGGCTGTTTAGCGCTCTGCTTTCCTCGTCTTCCGCGTCCTCTGGCGCGGGAACAAGCTGCGCAATCTGTATCCGGGTCAGCAGCAGCGCGAGTTCCGTGAGCGCGTGACTGGCCGAGAGACTTTTCATTTCCAGATCGCGGGAAATGGCGAGCATACGCTCGGCGTTCCGCTCATGGAGCGCCTTCAGAATTTCCAGCAGCGCGGCGCTGTCCACTGTGCCCAGCATGGCGCGCACATCCGCCGCCATTACCTTGCCCGCGCCGTGCGCGATAGCCTGATCCAAAAGCGACAGGGCGTCGCGCATACTGCCCGATGCGGCGCGGGACAGAGCGTGCAACGCTTCCGCTTCAAACGCAATATTTTCCGTTTGTAAAATGCGCGTCAGATGCGTCGAGATGGCGTCGTGCGGCATTTGCTTCAAGTTGAATTGCAGACAACGGGAGAGCACCGTGACGGGCAATTTTTGCGGGTCGGTGGTCGCCAGTACGAATTTGACGTGTTCCGGCGGCTCTTCCAGCGTTTTTAACATGGCGTTAAAGGCATGGTTGGAGAGCATGTGAACTTCGTCAATGACATAGACCTTGAACCGTCCGCGCGTGGGCGCGTAGATCGCGTTTTCCAGCAGCTGCCGCATTTCGTCGGCTTTGGTGTTGGTGGCCGCGTCAACTTCGATCAGGTCGACGAAGCGTCCGGAGTCAATTTCCTCGCAAGCCGAGCAGTGACCGCAAGGAGCGGCGGAAATCCCCGCTTCGCAGTTGAGCGCCTTGGCCAGGATGCGCGCGAGAGTAGTTTTGCCCACGCCGCGCGTTCCCGTAAAAAGATAGGCGTGGTGTAACCGGTTTTCATTGAGTGCGTGGGTAAGCGCGCGCACGACATGCTCTTGACCCACAAGCGAGGAAAAACTGCGCGGACGCCATGCCCTGGCCAAAACCTGGTAGCTCATGTCAGCAAAGAAAACCGAGGCAAAAAGGGAAGTGGCGAGCCAAACCCCCGGCACTTGCATAAAACGGCTGTGGCTGCTTTCTTCCGAACCTGACCAGATTCACCATTCTGCAATGCGGGGAGACCCGCCGATAAACATCATAGCACGACAAACCTTCCCGGATATTTTTCTTTGCGGCGTTGTTTTTCCCGCAAGCGCGCGCGCTTGGGTAGAATGATATTCTGTGCCTCGTGCGGTTTTTTCCTTTTTTGACGGTCATTTTCTTATGTCGCTCACGATTCTGGGGTTATCCGGCGCGGTGGGGCATGATCCTTCCGCCGCGCTTTATATTGACGGCAAACTCGTCGCCGCCGCGGAAGAAGAGCGGTTTGTGCGGGACAAGCACGCCAAAAACCGTATGCCTTACGAAGCGGCCAAATTTTGTTTAGCAGAGGCAAATCTCAAACCCGCCGACGTTGACGCCGTCGCGATTCCTTACGCGCCCATCTCCATTTTCGCTTCCGCGCGCTGGCACTACGCCCGCCGCTACCTTTACGCGCCAGACCGCGCGCTGGACGCCATTTTTAATGGCAACCGCCGTTTTTACCGCTATAAAAAACGTATCGAATGGTGTCTCGCGCAGTTGGGCTTCACGATAGGGAAAACGAAAATTGTTCCGGTGGAACATCATCTCGCGCATGCCGCCAGCGCCTATTTATGTTCTGGATTCAAAGAAAAAACCGCCATTCTCGGCATTGACGGCAAAGGTGAATATGCCACTACGTTTTTCGGCTGGGGTGAGAACGGAAAGATTCACAAAATCAAGGAGTTTTATGATCCGGACTCCTTGGGCGGGCTGTATGGGGCGCTTACCGAATATCTGGGTTTCGATATGCTGGACGGCGAGTTCAAAGTCATGGGGATGGCTCCTTACGGCGACCCGGCGAAATACGATTTTTCCCGGCTGGCAAAATTTGAGAAAGGCGAGCTTGTCATTAACACCGACTACGCCAACGTCATCGGTCTCAAGCGTTATAAGGAAAACGGCAAGGGCTATTACTTTTCGCCCAAACTCGTGGAGTGGCTAGGCCCGAAACGCCAGGGCGACGTGGCGGACGAGCCGTATGTGCATTACGCCGCGAGTGTGCAGGCGCTGTTTGAGAAGCTGTCGCTGGAAATGATGCGGTATTACCTGGGAGATATTCTCCGCGAGACCGGGAAAATCGCTTTTGCGGGCGGCAGCGCGCTCAATGTGAAACTGAATCAGAAAATTATCGCCCAGCCGGAGGTCGCGGAGCTTTATGTGCAGCCCGCCGCTTCGGACGCGGGGACGGCGGTGGGCGCGGCGGCGTATGTTTCGCAGGAGATGGGGGTTCCGGTCGAAAAGATGGAACATGCGTATTTGGGGCCGGAATACACGAATGAGGATGTGGAAGCCGCGATTGCGCGGCATGAACGGCAAAACGGGATTGCGATTCGGCGCGAGACGCTGGACGCCGCCAGCGTGCCAGGGGAGATTGCCCGTCTGCTGGCTGACGGGCATCCTGTGGCCTGGTTTCAGGGGCGCATGGAATTTGGCCCGCGCGCGCTTGGGGGGCGTTCCATTTTGGGTTGTCCTTCCGTGCCGGGCATTGCGGATAGAATCAACGCGCAAATTAAGTTTCGGGAGCGCTGGCGGCCTTTTTGTCCATCAATGCTGGATACGGTGGGGGAAAAGATGTTCGGGACTTCCCATCCCGCGCCGTTCATGACGTTTACTTTTGCGGTGAATGAGGAGTGGCGGCGGCGTGTTCCTGAGGTGGTGCATGAAGACGGGACGTCCCGTGCCCAGGTTTTGAAGCGCGAATTTAATCCGCGCTACTATGATTTGATGCGGGAACTGGAAAAATTAACGGGCAACGGCGTAGTGCTGAATACTTCTCTGAACCGCCGGGGCGAGCCGATGATCTGTTCGCCCGCAGACGCGCTTAACATGTTTTTCGGCTCGGATTTACGCTGCCTGATCATGCAGGACGTTCTGGTAACGAAGGAATAGGACAGAATGTCCGCTTTTTCAGCGGAATCAAAGCCCCCGCTGCCGGTTGGCTTCTCCCTTCGCCGATAATCAAGAACCTGCATAAAACCTTGCCGCTCCGATAGTCGTGTGGAATTTAACTGGGCAGACGACGCCTCCACAGTGTTGTTGGGATTTGAATCCATGTTCTTCAGGATTATTCAGGATGAATACCGATAGTCTTTGGGAAAGAAAGGCTTTGGCGCTAGACCGTTTCCGCTGGGCGCTGTTGCGCGAGCGTCACGGTATGCTCGGCAGCGCGTTGCGCTTTATCCGTGACGCCATTGCCGATGGATGGTTTGGCTTGCGCGCCAAGTTTTGTTTGGCTGCAAGCATTGACGCGGAATCTTGCGATTTTCTGTTGTTGCAATCCGCGCCCAAGGTTATCGGCTTACGGCGCAAAAGGTTGTTTATGGACGCCTTGCGTCAGCGCGGCTACCGCCTGATTGAAACGGCTCTCCCGGAAAAGCGCGACGTCTGCGCTAACCGCTGGCTTGTATCGCCGCGCCAATTTGTGCCATTGCGCTATTTCGGTTACGCCGCTCACGCCGCCTGGATTGTCAAACGATACCAACCGGGCATATTGCTGAATGACCGTAACGGAAGTCTTTACTCGCCATTTTTGCGCTTGTCACTCAACGATGAACAGCGTTTGCTCGTGCATCTGGCGCATGCTACGACTGTGGAAAGTTCACAGCGTTTGAGTATGAATGATTATGACTACTATCTGCTGTTTGGCGTCAGTTCTCTAGAAGCCTTGCGGAAGCGCAAATTGCGTTTTGGGTCGTCCATTGCGGTTCTGACTGGATCGCATATGGTTGATCGGAGTTTCAACCTCCCCCCCGCAAATCCGGCGGCGCGAACTTTGTTGATTTTGGGCGTTGGGCCAGACAAAGAAAAAGAATCCGGGTATCGTCGTACCTATGAACTGCTTCGTGAATGGGCGCGCGAACATCCGCG
>JAIRPW010000002.1 GCA_031256795.1 Zoogloeaceae bacterium
TGCGGATTACGGTGAAGCTGATTTGTCCGATTGCGATGGAGGAGGGTTTGCGCTTTGCCATTCGCGAGGGCGGTCGCACGGTCGGCGCCGGCGTTGTCACCAAAATCATCGAGTGAGGATTGTTCTGAGGCGGGAAATAGTTTCCCGCCTCCTGTTCTTTGGAGCTTTTCATGCAGAATCAAAAAATTCGTATCCGCCTCAAGGCCTTTGACTATTGTCTGATTGATCAGTCCGCGCAAGAGATTGTGGAAACCGCCAAGCGCACAGGCGCGGTGGTGCGCGGCCCGGTGCCGTTGCCTACACGCAAACAGCGCTTTGATATTTTGCGCTCGCCGCATGTGAATAAAACCTCGCGCGATCAGCTTGAGATTCGCACGCACTTGCGCCTTATGGATATTGTTGATCCTACAGATAAAACAGTTGACGCCTTGATGAAACTGGATTTGCCTGCTGGCGTGGATGTAGAAATCAAGCTGCAATGATTCTGTCATAAAATAATCAGAATGCGGGGAAGTTGTTTGCGCATTTATTTTTTTATGGCTATAATCCGAGCTTTTCCGGGAATAGCGTCCAAAAGACGTTATTCGTTGTTTGTCTCATTCGCTGGCCAATCGTAGCGAGCGATCAGGAGAATAATTATGAGTCTTGGCCTTGTTGGTCGCAAGGTGGGCATGACTCGCGTCTTTGCGGAGGATGGTACGTCCATTCCCGTCACGGTGTTGGATGTTTCCAATAATCGTGTGACCCAGGTGAAAACTGTGGACAATGACGGGTATGCCGCCGTTCAGGTCGCTTTTGGCGCGCGCCGCGCTTCTCGTGTTACAAAGCCTCTCGCGGGGCACGTAGCCAAAGCGGGAGTAGAAGCCGGTCACGTCCTGAAAGAATTTCGTGTTGATCCGGATACTCTCTCTGGATTCAAATTGGGCGATAAGGTTGCGGTTACGATTTTCAGCGCGGGACAGAAAGTCGATGTGTCGGGCGTTTCCATTGGCAAGGGTTTTCAGGGCGGGATAAAACGCCACAACTTCAGTTCCAATCGTGCCACGCACGGGAATTCCGTGTCGCACAACGCGCCGGGTTCCATTGGCATGGCGCAGGACCCGGGGCGGGTCTTTCCGGGCAAGCGCATGGCGGGGCATTTAGGCGCAGAAATTGTGACGCAGCAGGGGTTGACCGTGATTCGTGTGGATACTGAGCGGCAGCTTTTGTTGATCAAAGGCGCGATTCCAGGTTCCAAGGGCGCGGATGTCGTTGTGCGTCCTGCGGTGAAGGCATAAGGGGAACGCTCATGGAACTGAAAGTTATTAACGAACAAGGCCAGGAATCCGCAAAGCTGTCTGTTTCAGACACGCTGTTTGCCCGCGATTATAACGAAGCGCTGATTCACCAGCTGGTGGTCGCATACCAAGCCAACGCGCGGCTGGGAAATCGCCAGCAGAAAACCCGCGCGGAAGTAACGCACACTACACACAAGCCGTGGCGCCAGAAAGGAACGGGGCGCGCACGGGCGGGGATGTCCTCTTCAACGATTTGGCGCGGAGGCGGACGTGCTTTTCCGAATACGCCGGACGAAAATTTCACGCAGAAGGTGAATAAAAAGATGTTTCGCGCGGGCGTGGCGGCTATTTTGTCAGAGCTGGTGCGGCAGGGGAGACTCCTAGTGTTGGATTCTCTATCTCTGGATACGCCAAAGACCAAGTTTTTTGCGAAGAAGCTGAAAGATTTGGGTTTGGCGGAAGAGCGTCTTTTGGTGATCACGGATCGCCTGGATGAGAATCTGTATCTTTCGTCACGCAATCTGGCGAATGTGCTGGTATTGGAGGCGCAGGAAGCCGATCCCGTTTCACTGATTCGCTTTAATCGCGTGCTGGTGACTCGTGAGGCTGTGGCCAAGTTCGAGGAGATGTGGGCATGAATATGCTACAACAACGTTTGCTGAAGCTGGCGCGACGCAAGAATGGCGGGATTCGTCAGCATGTGTCGGGCAAACCGTCGGAAGAGCGTCTGCTGCAAGTGCTTTTGGCGCCTCAGGTCTCGGAAAAGGCGACCTATGTGGCCGACAAGCATTCCCAGGTTATCTTTCGCGTTACTCCGGATGCGACAAAATCGGAGATTAAGGCGGCGGTTGAATTGCTTTTCAAGGTGAATGTGGAAGCTGTGCAGGTTGCCAATGTGAAGGGCAAGGAGAAGCGCTTTCGCCAGATAAAGGGGTTGCGCCAGGGCTGGAAGAAAGCTTTTGTCAGCTTAAGGGCGGGGCAGGAAATTAATTTTGTGGAAGGGGGGAATGCATAATGGCCCTCGTAAAAGTTAAGCCGACCTCGCCGGGGCGTCGGGCAGTAGTCAAGGTGGTCAGCGAAAACCTGCATAAAGGCAAGCCTTTTGCCGGGTTGTTGGCTACGAAGAAAAGCAAGGCGGGGCGCAATCACAAGGGGCGCATTACGGTGCGTCACCAGGGCGGCGGACACAAGCAACATTATCGTGTAGTCGATTTTAAGCGGGATAAAGACGGCATTCTCGCGCGCGTGGAGTGCATTGAGTATGACCCGAATCGTTCCGCGCACATTGCGCTGTTGTGTTATGCCGATGGCGAGCGTCGTTACATTATTGCCTGCAAAGGGCTGGAAGTGGGGCAGCAGGTCGTGAGCGGATCTGAGGCGCCGATCAAGCCGGGAAATGCGTTGCCGTTGCGCAACATTCCTGTGGGCGCGACTTTGCACTGTGTGGAGATGTTTCCAGGTAAGGGCGCGCAGCTGGCGCGTTCTGCCGGAGCGTCGGTGCAGTTGCTGGCGCGCGAAGGGATTTACGCACAGGTGCGTTTGCGCTCTGGTGAAATTCGCCGGGTGCATGTTGAATGCCGCGCTACCATTGGCGAAGTGGGCAATGAAGAGAACAGCCTGAGGAAAATTGGCAAGGCGGGCGCCAACCGTTGGCGCGGAATTCGCCCGACGGTGCGCGGCGTGGTCATGAACCCGATTGATCACCCGCATGGTGGCGGCGAGGGGCGCACGGGTGAAGGGCGAGTGCCGGTGAATCCCTGGGGGCAGCCGACCAAGGGGTATCGTACCCGCAAGAACAAGCGCACGGACAGTATGATCGTGCAGCGTCGTCATAAGCGTTAAGAGGTAAGAGATATGGGACGTTCCATTAAAAAGGGTCCGTTTGTTGATGCCCATTTGATGAAGAAGGTGGAAACCGCGCAGTCTGGCAAGGACAAACGCCCGATTAAGACTTGGTCGCGTCGTTCTACCATTCTTCCGGATTTTGTTGGTTTGACGATTGCTGTGCATAACGGCAGACAGCACATTCCGGTGTATATCACGGAGAACATGGTGGGGCATAAGCTGGGGGAGTTTTCCCTGACGCGCACGTTCAAGGGACATACCGCTGGCAAGAAGGCGAAGAAATAAGGGGAGGATATGGAAACGACTGCAACTTTGCGCGGTGTGCGCCTTTCTGCCCAGAAGGGGCGATTGATTGCTGATTTGGTGCGGGGCAAGCCGATTGCGCGCGCGCTGGATATTCTTTCTTTCTCGCCTCAGAAGGGCGCGGGGATTGTAAAAAAGGTTCTTTTGTCTGCGGTGGCGAATGCCGAGCACAACGACGGCGCGGATATTGACGAGTTGAAAGTGAAAACCATCTTTGTGGAAAAGGGCATGGTGCTGAAGCGCTTTACCGCGCGCGCCAAGGGACGTGGCAATCGGATTATCAAGCCGACCTGCCATATTTATGTGACCTTGGGCATTTGAAGGAAACGTCATGGGACAAAAAATTCATCCGACTGGTTTTCGCCTGTGCGTTACCCGCGACTGGAATTCGTGCTGGTTTGCCAACAGCAAGAATTTCGCGGGTATGTTGGCGCAGGATGTGATGGTGCGCGAGTATTTAAGCAGAAGGCTGAAAAATGCCTCTGTGGGGCGTATTTTGATTGAGCGTCCGGCCAAAAATGCGCGCATTACAGTGTTTTCCGCGCGGCCTGGCGTTGTAATTGGCCGCAAGGGCGAAGATATTGAAGTGCTGAAAAAGGATCTGGAGCAGATCATGGGCGTGCCGGTGCATGTACTGATTGAGGAAATCAGGAAACCGGAGACCCATGCGCAGCTGATCGCGGATTCCATTGCGCAGCAGTTGGAAAAACGAATCATGTTTCGCCGCGCCATGAAACGGGCGATGCAAAATGCTATGCGCTTAGGCGCGCAAGGCATCAAGATTATGAGTTCGGGGCGTCTGAATGGCGCGGAAATCGCGCGTACCGAATGGTATCGTGAAGGCCGTGTTCCGTTGCATACCTTGCGCGCGGATATTGACTATGGGACTTCCACGGCGGAAACGACCTATGGCGCGATCGGCATTAAAGTTTGGGTATATCGGGGCGAGCGGCAGGCGCGCGGCGAACATGCGGATACGTCCGTTCCAGATCCCGCGCATGAGGATACGCGCCGCTTGCGGCGTTCTCGTTCCGAGCGCTCAGAGGGGGATAAGTCTCCCCGCGCGCATGTAGAGAATAAGTCTGCCGCGGGGGATGCTCCGGCGAGAGTTCCGGGCAAACGTGTAAGAAAGGCAGGTGTCTGAAATGTTGCAGCCGAATCGTCGTAAATATCGCAAAGAACAGAAGGGGCGCAACGTGGGTTTGGCTACGCGCGGCGCCAAGGTTTCTTTTGGGGAATGGGGATTGAAGGCGACTGTGCGCGGGCGTTTGACGGCTCGCCAGATTGAAGCCGCGCGTCGTGCCATGACTCGTCATATCAAGCGGGGCGGGCGCATCTGGATTCGCGTTTTCCCGGACAAGCCTATTTCTACCAAGCCTTTGGGGGTGCGTCAGGGGGGCGGGAAAGGCAATCCTGAATATTGGGTTGCCGAAATTCAGCCGGGCAAAGTGCTTTATGAAATGGATGGCGTGAGTGAAGATTTGGCGCGCGAGGCGTTTAGTCTTGCGGCGGCCAAATTGCCCTTGGCGACCACCTTTGTAACTCGACATGTGGTGTGACAAATGAAAGCGATTGAACTGAGGAAAAAGAGTGTGGATGAGCTGAAGGCGGAACTGGTTTCGCTTTTGAAAGCGCAGTTTAGTTTGCGTATGCAACATGCGACGCAGCAGCTTGCCAATACCAGTCAGATAGGCAAGGTACGCCGTGATATTGCGCGGGTGCGTACGCTTCTTGGTGAAAAGGCGGTGTGAGATGACAGAAGAAAGCAAATCCACAGCGGGAATCCGGCGCACGCTTTCCGGACGCGTTGTCAGCGACAAAATGGATAAAACCGTGACGGTTTTGGTGGAGCGCCGGGTCAAGCATCCAGTCTACGGCAAGATCATTACTCGTTCCCGGAAGTATCACGCGCATGACGAGAACAATGAGATGAGTGAAGGGGACCTGGTGGAAATTGAGGAAAGCCGTCCGATTTCCCGCACCAAGTCCTGGCGTGTAACGCGCCTTTTGGAGAAGGCGGTGCGCGTTTGAGGAAGTGATTCCTTTCGTTGCAGGACTGACGCAATGTTGGCTTTTACCCCGGTTTTTATCGCAGAGGAGGCGGTGAAATCCGGGGTTTGATTTTGTGGAGTTTGGGCATGGATACGGATTCTCCCGGAGGTTCTCGTAAATTTTTACTGGCAGCCAGCATTTTGTCAGCGGATTTCGCCTCTTTAGGCGCGGAAGTTTCTGACGTGCTGGCGTCTGGCGCGGACTGGATTCATTTTGACGTGATGGACAATCATTACGCGCCGAATTTGACGGTAGGGCCGATGGTGTGCGAGGCGGTTCGTCCTTATGCGGGCGCGGCGTGGATTGATGCGCACTTAATGGCGGAGCCGGTAGACGCCCTGGTTTCTTCCTTTGCCCGCGCGGGCGCGCGGATGATTACTTTTCATCCGGAGGCGTCAAGGCATGTGGACCGGACGCTGACATTGATCCGGGAGGAGGGCTGTCTGGCGGGTTTGGCGCTTAATCCCGCGACGCCGCTTTCGTGGTTGGATCATGTGCTGGATCGTTTGGACATGGTGCTGCTGATGAGTGTGAATCCTGGTTTTGGCGGGCAGTCTTTTTTGCCGTTTCTGCTGCCTAAAATTGCTGCCGCGCGGGCGCTTTTGGACGCGTACGCTTCGGTTTCCGGGCGGCGCGTTTTGCTGGAGGTGGATGGCGGCGTCAAGGCGGAGAATATTGCCGCTGTGGCGGAGGCGGGCGCGGACGTGTTTGTGGCGGGATCGGCAATTTTTGGCGCGCGGGCGACTGCGGACGCGCATCATTATGATTCGGTTGTCGCTCGCTTGCGCGCGGCGCTTTTGGCGGTGAAATGAATTTTTAGGATTGCTGGCGGTTCGTTATGTTGGAATTCCTTTTTCTGCGCGGCGAAAACGCTTTTTCGCCTTTTCGTTTGCAAAATCTTGCCGCGCGGTTAAACGCGGCGTTGTCGGCAGTCTGGCCTTTGGGGGGCGGGATCGGAACGCTCAAGGCGGAGTTTTGGCATATCGCGGCACTGAATGCACCGTTGGAAATAGCGGAGCGGAGGCGGTTGGGCGCGTTGTTTGCGGAAAATGCCGCAGTTCCGGAGGATTTTTTACCGGAAGAATTTGGGGCGGAGCGGTTTTTTGTCGCGCCGCGCGTGGGGTGTATTTCGCCCTGGTCGTCCAAGGCGACGGAGATCGCGCGCAATTGCGGCTTTTCGGCTTTACGGCGCGTGGAGCGCGGCATTCTTTTTTCTTTTTCCCGTTTTGCGGGGAGGGAAATACCGGCTGCGGCGCGCCAGGCGTTGTCCGCGCTTTTGCATGACAGGATGACTGAATCTGTATTTATGACGCGCGCGGAGGCGGAGCTGCTGTTTGCGGATGTAAAGCCGCGTCCTCTGGCGATGGTAGATATGAGGGCGGGCGGGCGGGCGGCGTTGAAAGCGGCCAATGAGTCCCTGGGGTTAGCGCTGTCTGGGGAAGAGATTGACTATCTTTACCAGATTTTCGACAGGGCGGGGCGCAATCCCACGGACGTGGAACTGATTATGTTTGCGCAGGCCAATTCTGAGCACTGCCGACACAAAATTTTCAACGCTGAATGGGTGATTGACGGGGTTCGGCAGGAGCGAACCCTGTTTGACATGATTCGCGCGACGCATAAAAGTCAGCCTGAGGGGACGGTTGTGGCGTATGCGGACAACGCAGCCATTCTGGAAGGCGCGGAGGCGGTGCGTTTTTACCCGGTTCCAGACGCGGAGAAAGGCGGGGAGGCGCGTTATCAGGGGCAGAAGGAACAGACGCATCTTTTGGTCAAGGTGGAGACGCACAATCATCCGACGGCCATTTCGCCTTTTCCGGGCGCGGCGACGGGCGCGGGCGGGGAAATTCGGGATGAGGGGGCGACCGGGCGCGGCGCGAAACCCAAAGCGGGGTTATGCGGCTTTTCTGTAGCGCCGTTGATGCTTCCGGGCGCGAAGAGGCCGTGGGAGCGCGGCATTGGCCGTCCTGGCCGGATGGCGTCGGCGCTTTCTATCATGCTGGAAGGGCCGATTGGCGCGGCGGCGTTCAATAATGAGTTCGGGCGTCCCAATCTGGCCGGATATTTTCGGACGTATGAGGCGCGGATTTCAGGCGTGACGCGCGGCTATGTCAAGCCGATCATGCTGGCGGGCGGCGTGGGAAACATTCAGGCGGCGCAATCCGTGAAGGCGGAGGCGTTTCCGGCGGGGACGCGCCTGGTGCAGCTGGGCGGGCCTGGAATGCTGATTGGTTTGGGCGGCGGCGCGGCCTCTTCAATGAGCGCGGGCGCGAACGCGGAGGATTTGGATTTCGCTTCGGTGCAGCGCGGGAATCCGGAGATTCAGCGGCGAGCGCAGGAGGTGATTGACCGTTGCTGGCAGGCGGGCGCGGAAAATCCAATTTTATCCATTCATGATGTGGGTGCGGGCGGGCTTTCCAATGCTTTTCCAGAGTTGGCGCATTCAGGCGGCGCGGGGGCGCGGTTTGAGTTGCGTGACGCTCCGAGTGAAGATTCCGGGATGAGTCCTGCGGAGATTTGGTCCAATGAGGCGCAGGAGCGTTATGTGCTGGCAATTGCGCCGGAAAGAATGGCGGAGTTTGCCGCGTTTTGCGCGCGGGAGCGTTGCCCTTTCGCGGTAGTGGGCGAGACGACGTCGGACGGGCGTTTGCTGGTGCGCGACCGGTTCTTTGGCGAGACGCCGGTGGATATGTCAATGGAGGCCTTGCTGGGTCGTCCGCCGCGGATGCGCCGTGAAGCGAGGCGGCTTTTGGTATCGGGCGCGGCGTTTGCGGCGGGAACGCTGGACGTGCGGGAGGCGGCATATCGGGTGTTGCGTCATCCGGCGGTTGCGGACAAGACGTTTCTCATCACGATTGGGGATCGTTCCGTGGGCGGTATGACGGCACGGGATCAGATGGTGGGGGCATGGCAGGTTCCGGTGGCGGATGTGGCCGTGACCGCGCTGGATTTTGAGGGGTTTCAGGGGGAATCTTTTGCTCTGGGAGAGAGGACGCCGGTTGCCGCGCTAAACGCGCCCGCTTCTGGCCGGATGGCGGTCGCGGAGGCGTTGACCAACCTGGCGGCTGCGGACGCGCGGTCACTTGCGAGCGTTAAATTGTCTGCCAACTGGATGGCGGCATGTGGCGCGCCAGGGGAAGACGCGGCTTTGTTCGATACGGTCGCGGCAGTATCGGAGTTTTGTCAGGCGCTGGGAGTGGCCATTCCGGTGGGCAAGGATTCGCTGTCCATGCGCGCGGTATGGCAGGATGCCGCGCCGGATGGCGAGCGGCGGGAAATGGAGGTGCGATCGCCTGTATCGCTGATTGTGACGGCTTTTGCGCCGGTGGAGGATATTCGCCGCACGCTGACTCCTGAATTGCGCCTGGATCAGGGCGAAACGGAGCTTTTGCTTGTTGACTTGGGGAAAAACCGGCTGGCGGGATCAATTTTGGCGGAAGTGTTCGGACAAACGGGTTGGGCGGCAGATACTCCGGACGTGGATTCTCCGGAAGCGTTAAAGATGTTCTTTGAGGCGGTGCAAGTCTTGCGGCGGGCGGGTTTGTTGCTGGCCTATCATGATCGTTCGGATGGCGGGCTTTTTGTCACGGCGGCGGAAATGGCGTTTGCCGCGCGCTGCGGCGTAACGTTGGAGATGGACGCCCTTTGCGCCGCCGAAAAAATTCCGGACGTCAATGATGGGCGTGAACGGCTGATTCGTGCCTTATTTAATGAGGAGGCGGGCGCTTTACTGCAAATTCGCCGCCATGACCGGGATCGGGTTGAGGAAATTTTGCGGCAACACGCTTTGTCCTGGGCATTTGTCGGTTTTCCCAACGCGCGAGAGGAAATTCTAATAACGCGCGGCGGGGAGCGCCTGTTTGCGGAACGGCGCGCGGACCTGCGCCGCGCCTGGTCGGAGACGAGTTTTCATATGCAGTCGTTACGCGATCATCCGGATTGCGCGCGCGAGGCTTTTGACCGGCTGCTGGACGCGGGGGAAGAGGGCTTGTCGCCGTTCCTGACTTTTGATCCTGAGGAAGATGTGGCGCGGGTTTATCTTAATAGGGGCGCGCGTCCGCGCGTGGCGATTTTGCGCGAGCAGGGCGTCAATAGTCAGTATGAAATGGCGGCGGCGTTTGATCGCGCGGGTTTTGCGGCCATAGATACGCATATGAGCGATTTGCTTGCGGGGCGGGTACATCTGGCCTCTTTTCAGGGCTTGGCGGCATGCGGCGGTTTTTCTTACGGGGATGTGCTGGGCGCGGGGCAAGGATGGGCAAAGACGATTCTGATGAATGCGCGCTGCCTTGACGAGTTTTCCGCCTTTTTCGCGCGTGCGGACAGTTTTGCGCTAGGCGTTTGCAATGGCTGTCAAATGATGAGCCTGCTTAAGGACATAATTCCGGGGGCGAGTGGCTGGCCGGTGTTTCGCCGTAACCGTTCGGAGCAGTTTGAGGCGCGTCTGGCGCAAGTCAGGGTGGCCGCTTCTCCTTCGCTCTTTTTCGCGGGAATGGAAGGCTCGATATTGCCCATCGTGGTCTCGCATGGCGAAGGGCGCGCGGAATGGAAAGACGCGAGCGCGCGGGAAGAGGCGCTGGTAGCGCTGTATTACGCGGATAAACATGGCGCGCCGGCGACGCGTTATCCCGATAATCCCAACGGGTCGCCGGAAGGCGTGACGGCTCTGACTACGCCGGATGGACGGTTTACGATCATGATGCCGCACCCGGAACGGGTATTTCGCTCTGTGCAGCTTTCCTGGCGTCCTGAGGAATGGGGGGAAGACAGCCCCTGGATGCGGCTTTTCCGAAACGCGCGCAAATGGGTGGGATGAATATTTTCGCGCCACCGCGATGGGGGGAATTTGTCAGGCGTCCTCTTCCAGGGCGAACAGGGCGTCGTCAATGTCTCGCTGGAGTTTTTCCAGAAAGAGAAGGCGGCGGGTCAGTTCGGCGGCGGCGGGAAAATCCTGGGCCTCATCCAATAGCTGCGCGAGCGTATGCAGATGTTTTGCGAGTTGCTCGTTGACGCGCGTTCGCGTTTGTTCCAGCTTGGTCATATTTTTTTCGTGCCGCGCGGCCATGACGGTTTCGCGCCATTCCATGTGTTCCATTAAAAATTCTGGCGGCATTGCGGCGTTGTCTTTTATCCCTGCGGCGACGCCGTGCAGTTCCAGCAGATAAAGCGCTCGTTTAATCGGCTGCTTCAGGGTCTCAAAGCCTTCGTTGATTCGCGCCGACCATTGCAGGGCGAGTCGTTTTTGCGGGGCGTTATTTGTCGCGGCCAGACGGTCGGGATGCGCCTCGCGCCGTAAATCGAGATAGCGCGCGGACAGTTGTTCCGGATCCAGTGCGAAGCGCGGCGGTAGCTGAAATAGCGAGAAAAAATCCGTATCAAGACGCATGGCTTTTTGGGGGGATTGGGTTTTGGTGGGGCGTGAACGTTCGTAGCGCCGATGTTTGCCTGAATCTTACCGCAAACGCGAAGAGTCTGCGGAGGGCGAGTTTTTTCATTATCGTGAGCTTGAGTCTGTAATCTTTAAAAAACCGAATGGTTTGTTATTCGAGGGGTTTCGTAATTTCATTTGACAACCGAGCAAGAATGGCGGCTTCGTTTTTCTTCTTAAGCTCGCACTCCCAAATGCGGAGGATACGCCAACCGCGAGCCTCAAACGCCGCCGTGACCTCCATATCGCGGCGCATATTGCGTTCGCGTTTCCTCGCCCAGTATTCAGCGTTCGCGGAGGGGCGGGTGTTGCGGCAGTCGTGACCGTGCCAGAAACAACCGTCGGCGAACACGGCAACGCGCTGTTTGATGAACACAAAATCGGGCTTGCCCTTAACGGGATAATTACGCCGCCACCCGGTCAGCCCAGCAGCGTTGAAAAGTTCGATCAGGCGAAGTTCGGTTGATTTGTTGCCTTTCGAGCGCACTTTGCTCATCACCGCCGAGCGCGTTTGCGCGTCGAATACGTCAGCCATTTGCGCTCGCCGTCGTTCGATAATCCGAATAGAGCGTAACGGCGCGCCTTAGCTGAGAACGAACGGAGGACGAAAGAGCTTGGTAATCCCCGTTTTGTTCAAGCGTAAATAAGTAATAAGCGTCGGGCGCGGGAGGCAAGGCGCATATTGCGTCGGCGCGTTTTAGGCGCGATACCGTATCTCGGCGGGAGCGTTCGCATAACGGCTGCGATTGCGTCAGCCAGTCGGAGAACGCGGAATAGTCTACTTGCCGTTCACATTGGCCGATGTGGTGCGCTAACGCTTTCGCGACAAACTCCGCAAGTTTCACGGGAACGGCGTTTCCAATCATCTGCTCTATTTCTGTCTTATTTCCCGCCCACCTGAAGTTAGGCGGGAAAGTCTGAATCAGGGCGCGCTCAAGCGTTGTTAGGGCGCGTATTGTATTGTCTAATTCGCTAGCGTCGTTTGGGTGTCCGGGGTAACCGGGCGGCACGGGACGATTCATGCCCCTGACGGTAGGCGACGGCTCGTCTATCGAGTACACGGCGCGGCGGCTGTAATTGCGCGGGTGACGGTAGTAATACTCAAAGTCGAGCGAATCTCCAAAGTAATCTCGGAGTGTCGTCTCCTTCTTGCTCAAGTGCGAAGCTATGTAGCTCTCCAAGAAACCGTCCTCCGCGCCAAGCGAACCGATGCAGAAGAAGCGTTTGCGTTTCTGTGGAACTCCGCAAAGGCTTGCGTCAAGCACGGTTTCAGTTAAGCCGTAGCCCGCGCCTTTGAAAATCTCACGCGCCGCCGCATACGCACCGCTTTTCTGGGCGCGGTCTACGTTCTCCATTACGAACCAGCGTGGACGGATTGAGAAGATGATCTCGGCATAGGCTTCGGTCAGAGCGGCTCTCTTGTCCTCTATGCGCTTACCTGCGTGCGAAAAATCCTGGCACGGCGGACCGCCGATTATGATTTCCGGGCTTAACTTTTTTATGCCTGAAACCGCAGCTTGAACGTCGGATAAATCATCCCTGAATACGGGGTGATCGAAATTCGCCTCGTAGCAAGCAGCCGCAGTTCCCCAATACTCAAACGCTCCGACTATATCAAAACCCGCGTCCTGAAATCCGCGCGACAGGCCGCCGCACCCGGCAAACAAATCTACAATACTTTTCATACTTGGCTGCCTCCCTTGACTTTTCAAATGAAAAATTTATACAGTGTGATATAGAATCAAAAAAGGCGTCAAGCATTTGACGTCGAAAACTAAAGACGGCGCGTTAAAATGCCTAAACGGCAGAAAGATAAATCGCAATCCTCGTCCGGCTTATTAACAACACGCTGGATAAGGGTAAGATGATCCGCCCAATGAGAGCGACTGCGAAACTTGCGCGGCGCCTTTGGGAGTTGTCTAAGTCGGGAAAAATCAGGCTTGGAGCGATATACCGTCAAATGGCGTTCGACACGCAGACAAATAAGGAGTTCGCGATAGACGGTCAGCTTTGGACGCGATATGTTTCTTCAGAACGCATTCAGCGTCCGATACTGAGCAAAGACGTATTGAATGAGATTATAGAGCCGGGTTACAGTTACATAGAGCGTTTGCGCCCAGAACGCAGATTTGACCAGACACTGTGTTTTACCGTCAGGCATTGAGAACGTAACTAGCGGATTTTCCGTCTGGATGCTCTGTCGCAACCGTCCCCGACGCTCACGCACGGTATCACCTACGAGAAACTGCGAATTGCGTTTAGGATCATCGTCGCCGGACAGATATGTATCTGGCAAAACCGTTGAAAAACGCCGAGAAAGACCGCCGTCGCTGCTATTCCGCCACGTAAACAGTCAAATCTGTACGCGGTCTTTTTTCCGGGCGGCCTGTCAGCGGACAGGCCGGGAGTCCCGAATGCCTATGAAGGAGAGAGGGTAACAGAGAGCGGGAAAGTTATGATGAGAACTCCGAAGGATTCCGCGAAAACCGCGTCTGAAAATAACAATGCCACATAGTATATGCGCGCGGTTTTGCGCTTAAAAAAGCAAAAAGTTTTTTCGCGGCAGCATGACAAGCGGTTGTTTTTGGTTTTGCAGACGTGAACTTCGCGCGCTGTCTTGCCTCTTTCAAAACAGGCGCGGCAAGGCATAATGCGAATTTTCAACAGAAGCGGCAAAAATGTCCCGGTTTGACCTCTCTTTGTTTACGCGCGCGGCAGACGCGGCGGTGTCGCGTTTTGCCGTAGAAATTCTGGAGGAGTGCGAATCCAGCAACACGGTTTTGCTGGAGAAAGCCGCGCGCGGCGCGGCGTTGGGAACGGTCGCGCTTGCGCTTCGGCAAACTGCGGGACGCGGACGGTGCGGGCGAGCCTGGATTTCTTCCCCGGAAAACAGTCTGACGTTTTCCTTTCTTTGGAGCGCCGATCCCGCGCGCGGCGGTTTGAGTCTCGCGGCGGGCCTTGCTTTGTGCCGCGCTCTGGAAAACCTGGGCGCGCGCTCTTTGGCGCTGAAATGGCCCAATGACCTTTTTCTTGCCGCGTCGCAATCTTCGTCCGCCCGCCCGCCGCGCAAACTTGCGGGAATTCTGGCGGAACTTTGTAAAACCCCGAATATGGGTTGGGCGGCGGTAATCGGCGTCGGCCTCAATCTTGTCGCGCCCGCAACGGAAACCGCGGCGGGGCTTGCCGAAGCGTTCCCCGCCGAAAACCTGCCGCCGCGCCCTGAAATTCTGCTTGCCGGGATTCTGGGCGAAATCGCGCGAACGCTGGAGGTTTGGGAGAAGGCGGGTTTTGCCGCTCTGCGCGAAGATTGGCGGGCGCGGCATCTCTGGGAAAATCAGGCCGTCATCTTGCGCGACGCGGAAACAATCTGCGCGGAAGGCATTTGCCGGGGTGTAGACGACGAAGGCGCGCTCTTGTTGGAAGCGCGGCCTGCCCACTCCGGCGGCGCGGCGGAAATTCGCCGCTTTCTCGCGGGTGATTTGAGTCTGCGCGCGGCAGAAGCAGGGAGCTTGTCATGCTGATTCCGGCAGATACGCTCTATCTGGACGCGGGCAACAGCCGCCTCAAATGGGGGATCGCCCAGGACGGAAGGGAGGGCGCGGCGACTTCGCCCTGGCGCGCGGAAGGCGCGCTGGAATGGCGTGAACTGGAGCGGTCCCGTGCGGACGGCGCGGGGATTCAAGCGCTTCTGGGCGCGCTTGCCGTATCGCGCCTATCGCGTGTTTTGCTGGCGAGCGTAACTACTTCAGAACGTGAGGCCGCTTTGGCGCGTCTGCTTTCGGAACGCGCGCTGCCGTCTTTTTCCCGTTTGACGAGCGAAGCTGCGGCGGCGGGGGTTTTTAACGGATACGCGCGCCCGGAAACTCTGGGCATTGACCGCTGGTGCGCCTTGATCGGCGCGCGCGCGCAAAGCGGAGCGCCCGCGCTTGTTGTGATGGCGGGAACGGCGATTACCCTGGACGCGCTGGACGCGCAAGGGCGGTTTTTGGGCGGCTTTATTTTGCCGGGACTTTTCATGATGCGGCAGGCGCTGGCGGCGGGCGCGGCGCGTCTGCCGCTCATTCCCGCAAGCGAGGACAATCTGCCGCCGGACGCTTTTCCCGCAGATACCGGGAGCGCCATCCTCTATGGGGCGCTAGAAGCGGCGTCTGGCGCGATAGAGCGCGCCTTTTCCCGTTTTTCCGCGCGCCTGACCCGCGATCAAGGCAAGGCGGCGGACGCGATATGTTTTCTTTCCGGAGGGGACGCGGAGGCGCTAGCCTCGCGTCTTGCCCCCCTTCCGCTTTACCGCGCGCCCCGCCTGGTGCTGGAAGGAATGCGCTGTTTGGCGCGTTAACGGTTCGTTCTCCCTGATGCAGCGGCACGATTCAAGGAAAGGGGTAATTGCATGGCGCGGTTTTTTTCTCTCCTCACATGCGGCGTGTTCGCGCGGCGTGTGAATTCTTCTTCCGCTCCGCCAATAGAGCGAATCGCGCGCGTTCTCGCCCTGGAAGCGGAGGGAAGGGCGCGCGTAACAATTGCCGGGGGAGGATGCGGGCGGTGTCATGAGGCCGGGGGCTGCGGCGAGATAAGTTTTTCCCGGCTTTTTCATGCGTGTCCGCGCGAAATTTCCGTAGAGAATCTTGCCGGAGCGAAACCCGGCGAGGAAGTAATCGTTGCGTTTTCCGCTGAAATTCTGCGCCAGCAGGCCAATGCGGCCTATCTCTGGCCGCTTCTCGCGCTGCTTTTCGGCGCGCTGGCTGGACATGCTGTCGGCGGCGAATCTGGCGCTCTGCTGGGCTGCGCGACGGGGCTTGCTTTCGCCTGGCTTTTTCTGCTTTGGCAGGGAAAGCGCCTTGGAAAAGCCAAGGCGCGTCCCTATATTATCCGTCTGCCCTCTCAAAGTGGTCAGGGCGTTTTTCAGGGAGAATCATAATGCGGCGTTTTTGGCCATTTTCTTCGCCTATTCTGTTTGCCCGCGCTGCGGCGCTGGGCGTCTTTTTGTGTTTTTCTGTTTCTGCGCCCGCGCAAATGTCTGGAGCGCCCGCGCGCGCTTTGCCGGATTTTGCCGATTTGGCGGAGCGGCAGGGGCAGGTGGTCGTCAATATCAGTACGACGCAGATTGTTCGGCGCTCTGGATCGTTACCGGGTTTTTCGCTGGACGAAAACGACCCAATGAATGAATTTTTCCGTCGCTTTATGCCGCGCTTGCCCGGAGTGCCGAATGCGCCGCGCGAAATGGAAAGTCATTCGCTGGGTTCCGGCTTCCTTATTTCGGCGGACGGCTATATTTTGACCAACGCCCATGTGGTGGATTCGGCGGAAGAAATCAATGTGCGCCTGAATGACCGGCGCGAATTCCGCGCCCGCGCGATTGGCGCGGACAAGCGTACGGACGTCGCGCTTTTGAAAATTGACGCCACCAATCTGCCCTTTGCCAAAATGGGCAATCCTGACAAGCTGCGCGTCGGCGAATGGGTCATCGCGATTGGTTCGCCTTTCGGCTTTGAAAATTCGGTGACGGCTGGGATCGTTTCCGCCAAGGGGCGTTCGCTGCCGCAGGAAAATTACGTGCCGTTCATTCAGACCGACGTCGCGGTCAATCCCGGAAATTCTGGCGGTCCCCTTTTCAATCTCGCGGGAGAAGTCATCGGCATCAATTCGCAGATTTACAGCCGCAGCGGTGGTTTTATGGGATTGTCTTTTGCTATTCCCATTGATGTGGCGATGGATGTGCAAGGCCAGCTGCGTGCGTCGGGGAAAGTCGTCCGGGGGCGTTTAGGGGTTGCGATTCAGGAAATCACCCGTGAATTGGCGGAGTCTTTTGGTTTGGAAAAAGCGGCGGGCGCGCTTGTCAGTTCTGTGGAGAAAGACGGACCCGCCGCGCATGCCGGAATTGAAGAAGGCGACGTCATTCTGCGCTTTGACAACAAGGCGATTGTTCGTTCCGAAGAGTTGCCGCGCGTTGTCGGAGCGACGCATCCGGGCAGCAAGGTCAAGGTGCATCTCTGGCGCAAAGGAGCGATGCGCGAAATTTGGCTGACGGTTGGCGAAATTCAGGAAGAAACGGTCAGCGCGCCGCGCAAGGAACGCTCCGCGTCCGCCGGACGCGAGGCGACGCGCTTGGGGCTTGTGGTCAGCGAGCTTTCCGCCGGACAGAAAAAGCAGACGGGATTATCTGGCGGGCTTCTCATTGAGGAGATTAAGAGTAACGCCGCGCGCGTTGATCTGCGTGTCGGCGACATCATCACGGCGCTGGTATACAAGGGCGTGATGCAGGAAGTGAAAAATCTGGCGCAAGTCAACAAACTTCTCGCTCCCCTGGAAAAAAATAGCAGCGTGACTTTGCAGGTGTGGCGTGACGGCATGCAGAGTTTTATCGCCATCCGCAGTTTGGGCGAATGAACGAGGCGCGGGAATGAACGTTGCCAAGGAGCTTGTTCTCATTTCCCGCGCCTGGTGTCATCTTTGCCATGAGATGGAAGCGGCGGTAAAACCTATTCTGACAGAATACGGCGCAACGCTTCTCGTCAAAGACGCGGACGCGGATCCAACGCTGGAACGCTATGATGAACTGGTTCCCGTACTTTTGCTGGATGACGAGGAAATTTGCCATTATGTTCTGGACGAAGCTAGACTAAGGGAAGCGCTTGGTAAGGCGGCGGACGTCGCCCATGGTTGCCTGCCGTCATAATCGTGCCGGGGCATTTCATTCCGGGGAAAATACGGCTATAATCGCTTCTTTCATGCGTAGGCCGAGGTGGCGGAATTGGTAGACGCAGCGGACTCAAAATCCGCCGCCGAAAGGTGTGAGGGTTCGAGTCCCTCTCTCGGCACCAGCCATTGAAAATCAACGGGTTAGCGAAATTGTTCAATTTTTCATAGTTGGACATAAATCTAGGCGTAGCAAGGGGTTGACGGGGGGCGTGAATTTTCGCCGTGTTGCGCGGTGTTTCGTCGTGCTGTTTTCTTTTCGCCATTTTTACGCCATACTTTACGCCAAGTGAGGTAGGTGATATGGCTTCTATTCGGCGGCGTGGTAAGCACTGGCGGGCTGAAATTTGCGTTGATGGCGTTCGCAAGTCTAGTACGTTCTCAACGATGCGGGACGCCAAGGCGTGGGCTTCGGAAGAGGTTACGCGGATAAAGGCGGTTTCCGCTGGCGGCGTTCCTGATTTGCCTGTTCGCTATCTTTTGGATCGGTATGGCTCGGAAGTGTCCAGTAAGAAGAGGGGCGTCGCTGCCGAGTTGATACGGCTTGCTCGTCTTTCTCGTGATGCGCTGGCGGATGTGTCTTTGTGTCGTCTTTCGTCTGCGGATTTGGCTTTGTGGCGTGACAGGCGTTTGGAATATGTGAAGTCTTCTTCTGTTCTGCGTGATTGGTCGCTTCTTGGTCATGTCTTTTCTGTGGCGGTCAAGGAATGGCGGATTTTGAAAGAAAATCCCTTGCTTTCTGTCTCGCGTCCTAGGTCGTTGCCTTCACGGGATAGATTGATTTCCGCTGACGAGATAGAGCGCGTTATTCTTGCTTCTGGCTATGCTCCTGACTGTGTGGATACGATAACGGCAAGGGTCGGAGCGGCGTTTTTATTTGCGATTGAAACGGCTATGAGAGCGGGAGAGATTTGCTCTCTTCGTTGGCCGATGGTTTCCGGTAATGTGGCAAAGCTGGCGATTACCAAAAATGGATTCCCTCGTCAGGTGCCTTTGTCCAGTCAGGCGTTAAAGATTCTTTCGTCTCTTCCTGTTGTTCCTGATGATGATAGGGTTTTTCGTCTTGCTGCTTCACAGGTTGACGCTTTGTTTCGCAAGATAAAGAAGCGGGCTTTGATAGAAGATTTGCATTTTCACGATACGAGGCATGAGGCGATTACCCGCTTGGCGCGGCGGCTCGACGTGTTGGATTTGGCGCGGATGGTAGGAATACGCAATTTGCGTATTTTGATGGTTTATTACAATGCCAAGCCGGAAGATATTGCCTTGCGGCTTGGCTGATATGTTTATAGGGGGGGGTACATATCCATATCGCATTTTCTGGAAATGCGTTGATAATTTTTTGTAGTTTTTCTATCTTAATGCGTTTTTTTGCCTTGCGTTTTTTTCGTATGTATGCAGTTTCTGCTATGCGTTTTGTGATGGTCGTCATGATGCGCTTGTGCGTTTGAGAATGATTCTCATTTTTGCATATTGTTACTTTTGTGTCTAGCGGGGTGTAAGTGGTTATGCGTAGGCATAAAAAAACCGGAGAATTTTTCCGGTTTTTGTTGGGTTCTTGCGATGCTGGCCGTTACATGCCTTTGGCGAGTGCGGTCAAGATGGGGTTTAGGATTGAGTAAAGCGTTATAACGATGGCTACGCCTACTCCTACAAGCCATTTGAGTAGTCGCGTTTCGGTTTCCGCTATTTTGGTTGCCAGTTTTTCCACGTCTGCGCGTACTTTTTCTATATCGCCTTGTGTGGCTAGTGTGCGCGAGTGGATGGAGTAGCGGTTGTCAATGGCTTGGTTGATGGATTCCGCTACGGCTTTGGCCTTTTCCTGCTCAATTCCCGCGCTTTGAAAGGCTTCCAGAATGGTAATACTCATGTCCATGTGGCCGGTCTCCGTGTTGTGTTGTCCAGTCTAACATGTTTTGGCGGCGTTGGTTTTCTTGTTCTGGGGCTGTTGAAGTCCAAGGGGCGTTAAATCCGCTCCGGCGGTGGTTCTCCCGTTCCGAAGATTATCCATTCGGCGTATTCGGGGAATGCTTTTAGAATCCCTTCGATGTCTTCGGCGTATCCCTTTGATGTTCCGGTCACTATTCCTGTCCAGTGTCTCCGGTCTATTTTTGTTTTGTTTTCTAGCCATGTCCATCGGTCGCGTCGGGTCATGGCGTTGAGGATATAGATTAGTCTGCCTTTTAGGGTTTCGGTCTCGTATTTCTGCGCTTGTGTCTT